>USFB01000007.1 GCA_900553895.1 uncultured bacterium
CGTCATCATTGTGATTATCCACTTTTTCTTGTGCATACTTTTCTACTAATAATTTGTCAATAAAATCTTTTGCGCCAATTGCCATAATGTTTCTCTCCCATATTCTCTTGTTTATATCTTATGTATATATAAAGTATTTATTTTTTGAAAAATTGCCTTTTATGAATCGAAGTGTAAAGGAATGTTACGAAATCGTATTAAAAACGTTATAAAGTTTTATAAATGTGGTACATGAAAAATATACATTGTATAATTAAAGACATAAGGATATGTAATGCTTAAGATGAGAGGCTTTAGCGTAAAAGGTATAAATAAAAACCCGCTGAACTTACTCAAACTCTCTGAAATTCTGCATTTCGGGGGACTAAAAGCCTGCTCTGGTGGGTATTTTATGACTAAACTTTCCGTATATAAATTTAATTACCCTGCACCCGAAAATCTAAGTTTCGCATCACGAAGTGCTGTTCAATTTGATTTTTTACCCTCTCCCACAAGGGGCACTACTGTCCAAATAAAATTTTGATACAATAAAAATAGTTATCAAAAGGCTGGATTTCTCGTATTATAATACACTTCCAAACTTGTATTTAATACTACAGGCTTGGACGTGAAGTGTAAAAATCGCACCTCAAAATGACGCCAAGTCGATAGTTTCACTTTTCGTCATTCTGAGAAACTGTGTTTCGAAGAATCCAGCTTTTTATTATCTTTTATCTTTTGTCTTGATATTATTTAAGATTTTTATGACGAAGGTTATTACGAAATCCTAACACTGTAACTTGAAATTTTTACCGAATAGTAGTGCTCGTGGAGAGGGTTTGCGCAATTGTGCTTGCAGAACGCATTTCTGCAATTCCTCAACCGGAGTATTTTTTATTTTCCCTTGTTTATGCTATGATTATTGTAATTGGAGAGGATTATTATGATAAATTTTTTATTAAAACTATTAGGTGACCCGAACGAAAAAAAAGTAAAAAAAATATTAGGAATTATAGACCATATAAATGCTTTAGAACCTGAATTTGAAAAGCTTTCAGATGAAGAACTAAGAGGAAAAACTGCTGAATTTAAGAAGATTTTGGACGCTCGTCCAACTTCTGACAATGAAAAAGCAGATAAGATTTTAGAAAAAGAAGCGTTGGATAAAATTTTACCTGAAGCTTTTGCGGTTGTAAGAGAAGCGGGTAAGCGTGTTTTAAATATGCGTCACTTTGATGTTCAGTTAATTGGTGCGTATTTCTTGCATAACGGTCATATTGCCGAAATGAGAACCGGTGAAGGTAAAACTCTTGTGGCAACTCTTGCGGCTTATTTGAACGCACTTACAGGAAAAGGTGTTCACGTTGTAACAGTAAACGATTACCTTGCAAAACGTGACAGTGAATGGATGGGTAAGATTTACAAGTTCTTAGGGTTATCGGTTGGTGTGATTCTTTCTAATCAGCACGATGCAGACGAATTTAATCGCAAGCGTGCTGCTTACAATTGTGATATCACTTACGGTACAAATAACGAATTCGGCTTTGACTATTTGCGTGACAATATGGCAGCTTCTAAAGATATGCTTGTTCAAAGACCTTTTAACTACGCGATTATCGATGAAGTAGACAGTATTTTAATTGACGAAGCAAGAACTCCTCTTATCATTAGCGGACGTGTTGAAAAATCTGCCGATACATATACTTTAATGGCAAAAGTTGCACCACAATTAGAAAAGAATACAGATTATGAAGTTGACGAAAAGAATAAAAACGTTATTCTAACTGAAGATGGTATTGATAAGGCGCAAGAAATTATCGGTTGCAAAGATTTGTTTGATATAAATAATCAATACGCGCACGATTTATTAAACGCACTAAAAGCAAAAGAATTATTTACTCGTGATACAGATTACGTCGTAAAAGACGGCGAAATCATGATTGTTGATGAGTTTACGGGACGTTTAATGCCTGGTAGACGTTGGTCAGACGGCTTACACCAAGCAATTGAGGCTAAAGAAGGCGTAGAAATACAAGACGAAACTCAAACTTTAGCAAGTATAACTTTCCAAAACTTATTCAGACTTTATCCTAAATTATCAGGTATGACAGGTACTGCAATGACAGAAGAAGCCGAATTTGGTAAAATTTACAATTTGGAAGTAACTGTTATTCCTACAAACAAGCCTGATATCAGAATAAATTATCCTGATGTTATTTATAAAACCGAAAAAGCAAAATATGATGCAGTTGTTGAGGATATTATTGAACAAAATAAACTTGGTCGTCCTGTTTTGGTTGGTACGGTTAGTATTGAAAAATCTGAATATATTTCAGCACTTTTAAATAAAAAAGGTGTTAAACACAATGTATTAAACGCTAAACAGCACGAACGCGAAGCTTACATTATCGCTCAAGCTGGTCGTGTAGGTGCGGTTACAATCGCAACAAACATGGCGGGTCGTGGTACAGATATTCTATTAGGTGGTAACGCCGAATTTTTAGCAAAAGAAGAATTAGAAAAACGAGGAATATCTCCTGAAGATGAAAGCTACGAAGCATTGAAAGACGAAGCGCTCGCTAACGCCCGCGCCATTACTGAAAAAGAACACGCAAAGGTAATTGAATTAGGCGGACTTCACGTAATCGGTACAGAACGACACGAGTCACGAAGAATTGACAACCAGTTAAGAGGTCGTGCAGCTCGTCAAGGCGATCCTGGTTCTACAAGATTTTTCTTATCTTTGGAAGATAATCTAATGAGAATTTTTGGCGGTGATAAGATTACAGGCTTAATGAATATGCTTAATGTAGAAGAAAATATGGCGATTGAATCTTCTTTGATTACTCGTCAAATTCAATCTGCTCAAAAGAAAGTTGAAACTTATCACTTTGATATTCGTAAAAACGTGCTTCAATATGACGATGTTATGAATATTCAAAGAGAAAAATTCTATGCTCAAAGACGTAAAGTATTGGAAGGCAAAGATTTGAGAAGTGATATTGAATTTATGATTGATAAAGAAGTTGACAGACTTTTAAAAAGCTATATCACTCCGGAGATGAATCCTGAAGAATATATCCAAGAGGATTTGGAAACTCTTATAAAAGAATTACATGCAACAATTCCGCAAATGTCTTATATTACAATGGATGATATTAAAGGTCAAAGATTTAATAGAATTTACGATTCTTTAAAAGAAGCTGCTCAAAAAGCTTATAAAGAACATGAAGAAGAAATTATAGGATTTTATAATTCAATTTCTGAACAGTATGACCCTTCTTTTGTGAAACAAGAATTATTCTCATCTGACAATATCATGCGCTCTTTAGAAAGAGATATCCTTTTGAGAGTTGTTGATAATCAATGGATTGACCACTTGCACAATATTGATATGCTGAAAGACGGTATTGGTTTGCGTGCTTACGGTCAAAAAGATCCATTGATTGAATATAAAAAAGAAGCTTACGATTTGTTCAACAAAATGATGTTTGAAATTCAAAGTAACACTGTTAGATATTTATTCCGTGCAAAATTTGGAATTCAGTTTGTATCAGATGACGGTGTAGAAGTTATAGAAGGGTAGTTTACCTACTCTTCTCTTGTCATAGAAAGTAATATTTCTTGCGGAATATACGTATTTTTTACCCCTGAATCCGTATTTGCCATAAAGAATTCGACCGTTTCACCAAAATCAATACCGAGTTTTTCAAACGGAATACAAACATCAATAACATCGTTATATACAATTTTTATGCCATCAGGGTTATCAAGCGTCCACATGTTAGGATGTAAAACTGCGGTTAATCTTGGCGGATAAAGCGTATCTTTAACTAATGTTAGCGTAAGTTCATGTTCAAATTTTTCAAGTAAAATAGGATATGGATTATCGGTTTTACTGATTAATCTAATATATGCTCTATCATTAGTTTTACTTGCATTTCTAGTATAAATATAAAACTGATTAATTCTATCAACAAAACTGATTTCACCGGAACCTTTGTTTATATGGAGTCTAAAATAAATATTATCTTTATCGCAACCGAAATTAATTTTGTCAACATTTTTGTTTTCTCTAAAAACAGGACCGTCAATCATGCTGATTGTACCTGAATTATACCAATCATCAGAGCTTTTATTTAAACCGTCCATTTGCGGTGTAATGTGACGTTTCGGATGCTTAAATGGTACATCAAGTGTTGTGATAAGAGTTTTGTCCAAATAATCAGGATACTTTAAGCCCAAAATTAAATAAACATTTTTTAAGCGTTCTCTGAACATATAGTCGAAAATAAAATCTTGACCTGAATTGTTCGGTTCACCATACCACCAAAACCAATCACTGCCTTCTGCAATAAGCAATTCTCGTTTTGCAAGTTTGATTTGTGGATGGTTTTTATTTCCCTTAACAAAATTATCAAAATCATCTTTTGTTTGTTTTAAATAAGCCCAAGCCTTATTCTTTTCTGGTTCACCAATCCAATATTGGAAAGTTTTGTCAATCCAAGAACCTGAAAAAATTTTCTTCAAAGTTTTTTTGTGTTTATCATTTTCGATATAATCACTGATAAGTACCGTTTCAAGGCTTTCATCATTTTCTATAAGCGAATAAATATTTTCTAAAAATTCGATACCGTCGTTTTGATAATTTTCCCAACAATTTTCACAGTCGGAAGCAATTGTTAAAAGATGGGTCTTATCAGGAGATACAAGAAGTTTATTTTGTATCATTTTAATTTTTTCGTACAAATCGCCGGCAGCCATTTTCGGGTTTATGCCTGCGTATTCAAAGTTTATCAGATTTGGAATTGACCTATCTCTGAAAATAATATCTATGCTATTTTCTTTTGTTTGATATTCATAAACTTTCAACAAATGATAAGGATCGTTTAAATTACCTTTAAAATCCCTGATAAAATCAAAGTTTATAGAATTTGCAAGAACTCCTTCATCGGAAATCGTCCATTTTACGCCCGCTTTAGATAATAAGCCAAGAGTTTTTGGACCTAAACATAGTTCAGGTGGCCACATTCCTTTTGGACGCACGCCAAAAATTTCTTCTATTCTATCTAATGCACTTTTGATTTGATACTTAGCGTCATCAAGCATTCCTAAATTAGCAGGCAGACCTTCTGTTGTTAAAACTGATTTTACGGAAGCTTTGACATCAATTAAAATTGGTAAAATAGCATGATAATAAGGACTTGTCGAAAGTTCTATTCTGCCTTCTTTTATATATTTCTTATAAGTTGGAATAATTTCTCTGATAATTGCTTTTTGAATTGATAAAATTTCAATTCTGTCTTCTTGAGTATAGTTATATTGCTTTTCCCACAACTCTTCTAAGCGAGGATAGCGCGCAAAATGAACAGGGTCAATCCACACGAGATTGAATAAAGCCATCAAATCTGAAAGTTCTTGTGCGCTAAAATCTTCTAATGTCGCAACATCTTTAGAAAAACGCTTTTGGTATAAATTTTTGTAGTTTTCACTACGATAAATCATTGTTTCGAATTTTGAACTGAAGAAGTTATTTAAAATAAACGCTTTTTCTTCGTCCGTCAAACGCTCGGTGTCAGATGCCGTTAATTCAGAATGAATGTCGTGGTACCCTTGTTCTGTATAATCAAGAATAGCATCCAAAAGCGCAGGAACAATGTTAAAATTTAATTTCAGTTTAGGAAACTTTTCTAAAAATAATACCATGTCCAGATAGTCTTTTACTGCATGTAACCTAACCCAAGGCATCAAATATGTGCCTTCCAACTCGTAAACCGGTTGATGCATGTGCCAATAAACGGCAAGAGAAAGTTTCTGCTTATTTTTCATAACTAGAGTATACTAAAAATTTACAAGCTTCGCAAGGATAAGTTACAGGTAAAATTTATATTTTGGGCATTATTAATTTTTCGGTCGGTAGACGTTAGTCTACCTTTAACATATTTTCTGTATCACCCTCATCAGAGCTCCGCTCAGCTTCTCCCCTCAAGGGCGAAGCCATAAATAAGTTGATTTAACGCAAGTAACGGCTTCTCCTTTTGAGGGGAGAAGCTGAACGGAGCTGATATAAAGAAAACTTAATAATATTTTTCAAAACATATTCAATTGAATGAGTTCAAGAAGTAATCGCAACACTAAGTTCTCAAAAATAAATTTTTAAAACAAAGAAATGTTCAAGATTTTATTCTAAAATATTTGAAATATGGTTATTCACCAGCAATAATCAGTCATTTATTAGAAGAACGTTTTGCACACAAAATTTCACATGAAACTCTTTACATATACATTTATTCTCCTAAAAAACATTTATTTTAATATTTTTTACGCGGAAAAATAGTTAGAATACATAGAAAAAAGAAATACGAAAGAAATCAATATATTAAATTAGGGAAAAATAACATACCAAATCGTATAGCTTCAAAATTTTTAGCTTATGGAAATTTATAAAACAAGTAAGGAGGATAATCTTTTTTTGTAATTGTCACGAGGAATAATTTTGTTTCTCGTGACAATTCTGTTATGATTCTGTAAAACTCTCCCTTTTTGTGTTAAAATTGTTGTATGAATAGACCTGAATTATTGATGCCGGCAGGCAATGTTGAAAAATTAAAATATGCGATTAAATACGGAGCTGATGCCGTATACTTGGGAGTTGTAGATTTTAGCTTAAGAGCGATGAGAAAAGGTGAACTTATTACTTTAGAAAACCTTAAAACTGCTATTTCTACCGCGCAACAAATGGGCGCAAAAGCTTATTTGACATTGAATATATTTGGCTTTAATAGCGATATAAAAGCTTTAGAGCAATCTATGGATGTAATTGCGGATTCAAATCCCGATGCACTTATTATAAGTGATGTTGGAATTATGAGATTAGCAAAAAAATATATGCCAAATACTGATATTCATGTAAGCACACAAGCAAATATTCTTAATTATGAAGCTGTGCGTTTTTGGCAAGATATGGGCGCAACTCGTGCAATTTTAGCGAGAGAACTTCCTATAAAAGATGTTGCTGAAATTAAGCAAAGAGTTCCTGAGATGGAATTGGAATGTTTTATCCATGGCGCGCAATGTGTGTCATTTTCGGGCAGATGCTTGTTGAGTGATTATATGACAAATGGCGAAAGAAAAGCCAACTCCGGCAATTGTTCTCAACCTTGCAGGTGGAGTTACAAACTTGTTGAAGAAACTCGCCCGGGGCAGTATTATGAAATCGAAGAAAACGAAAAAGGCACTCATATTTTAAGTACGAAAGATTTGTGCCTCGTAAAACATTTAAAAGATATGATAGATGCGGGCATTGATTCATTTAAGGTTGAAGGCAGAACAAAGAGTCTTTATTATGTTTCAGCAGTAGCCAAAGCTTATAGAGAAGCAATAGACACTGTTCTTAAAAATCCAAACGCAGATATGCAGCCTTATTATGATGAACTTTTAAAAGTCGGTAATAGAGGCTATACAACAGGATTTTATCTTGGTGAAGGCTATCCGAAAGACGGATATAGCTATGATATTTCAAAAGGTCTTGCTGGTGCCGATTTTCTGTGTGAATTTTGGGGCAGAGAAGGCGATTACTACAAGATAAAAACAAAAAATAAATTCAATAAAAATGAAGATATTGAAGTTATTTCACCTGAAGAAAAATTTGTTACACAAGTTACAGAAATTAAGAATATGAAGGGTGAAGAACTGGAACTTGCAAATACAAATGATGAGCTTTTGGTTAAATTAACAAATGCGCCGAAGGATGCGGAGTTTGCGTTGGCTAGGACGGTTGGGATAAAGAGAGTGTAGTTTATTTGCACCTCTTGCCCGAAAATCTAAGCTTCGAGCTTTAAATTGCTCTTAACTTTGATTTTCTACCCTCTCCTGCAAGGGGCGAGGGATGCTGATTGTAGGTTGGGGTTTCACCCCAACAAAAACAAATACGGAATACAAAAATGTTATTAAAACCTGATTATAATTTAAAAAATATATATGAAATTAATTTTGAAGAACTGAAGCAACAAGGCATAAAATGTGTTATGTTTGATTTGGACAGTACAGTTATGGTGTCTAAATCCGCTGATTTTTTGCCTGAAACAGTCGAATGGTTTAATTCGTTTTTGAAAGATTTTGAAGTTGCGATTATTTCTAATAATAAGAGTGAAGAATATATTGCAAATGCTTCTAAAATTGCTCCTTGCAGAGTTATTGGCAAAGCAAACAAGCCAAACCCTAAAATTATGGGTGAATATTTGAAATCTGTAGGCGTTGAACCTAAAAATGCGGTTATGGTTGGTGATAGACCTTTGACTGATATTTTGGCAGGTAAATTGTTAGGTTGCAAAACAATTTTAGTGGGTTCAATTAATCCGAAAGAAAATTTGCCGACAAAGTTTGTAAGAGCTTTGGAAAGAAGTACGATTAGAAGGTGAAAATTTTAAAAGAAATCACTATGCGAACCAGTTGTTAGTAACAATATTATCAATTCTTCGTTTATTATTTCTTGTAGGTAGTTCAATGCCTCGTTGCAGAAGTTATATCTTCCATGCTTACTTTATTGCAAAGTTTGTTATTGTTGAGACTGTTGCCACTTATATGTTTTATTTAATAATCTTGGTTTCTTTATTAATTCCGCCCATAATTCAGCATTGCTACTTGGTGCTATTGCCTGATATCCCAATTCAAAATCTTTATAAGAATAACTTGAAACAGGTTTACCCTCTTTGTCGTATGTCATTCCTGCTTTTACTGCTATTGTGTTATTTGAATAATCTATAATATATTGAGATAAACCATATTCAATTTTTTTATTAGTTGCTTTTTCTAAATCTTTATATATACCATTTCCCTCGTATTTTGTCCAGAAAATACGTTTATTATGATTCATATAACCATAATTATCTACATAAATTTTAATACTGTCTTTGTCTATAAAGTTGTTATCATCTACTTGTACCCATGAAGCACCAAAGCAAAATGTAACAGTAATATTTAATATAATCAATAATGAGATAATAAACTTTTTCATATTCACTCCTTTTACGTATTAATATTATCATAAATACGTAAAAACTGTATTTTATGTAGCTTTATTCAGTTTTTAACTGAAACTTAATGACATTGGATGCGGTAATACTTTTACCGCTAGGCAGTGATAGTATATATTATGCAACATTATCAGATAACAAATTCGAAACTCGTTAACTCTATGGTACATTAATCTTCCTTTAAAATATCGTTCATCATATCATCAACAGAACTATATGCTTTGGACAATCCAATCCCTTTATTTGCATCTTCAATAACTTTTTTGGTTTCTTTGTTATAGTCATTAATAGAAAGTGCAAATGGGATTCCTTGTTCTCTGACGGCTGCTTTAATAAACATTGTGATTGCAGTAGACATATTAAAACCAAGTTCATTGCATAAGTTGTCAAAGTTTTGTTTTAGTTCACTATTTAATCTTATACTAATATTTGCTTGTGTCATTTTTTTACCTCGCTAATGTTCATACAATGTATTATCATTGCAACGTATTTGCAAGATGGTTTCAATTTTATTCTTCCAATCCGCCGATATCTCTAGAAAGTTTGTTTAAAATGTTTTCAATAGAATCTTTATTTAGCAAAGTTGATTGAACAGCAGAATTAACCAGTGTATTGATTTCTTTTTGACCGCGTTTTTGTTTCAATTGTGGTGTAATTTTATTAATTTGTCTTGCACTTATGGAACGCGCTTTAGCTTCTAATGTAGAGTCATCATTATAAAAATTATCTTTTAATGCGTTAGAATTTGTTGCGATAACGTTTGTCATTTTTGCAAGTTCTAATTGATTTTGTTCGTTTGTTAAGTATAAACAAAAATCCAACGCCTCTTTTTTGTGTTTTGCTCTAAGAGGGATAACAAAATTCATCACTGAAAAATCATTTTGACCAACAGGGCCTTTAATTTGTTCGGTTACATCGGTTTGTTCATAAATTGATGGTGCGTTTTCTTTAATCATTGTTAAGAAATTTGCGCCGCCTTGATAAAACACAATTTTTCCTGCCATATATTGTTCAAGAGCTTCTCTGTGAGTAAAAGTAATGCTTTCTGGCGGAATTAAGTTTTTTTGATAAAGGGATTTAAACATTTCAAAAACTTTTTGCGCTTGCGGATAGTCTTCAGCATCCGCTATTCCGTATTTGTTTAAGATTTTAACCATTGTATCATTTTCGGTAATAGTTGGCAGATAAGCGTATGCGCCTGTGTTTTCTTTAACTTTTTCGGAAATTGCAGAAAGTTCTTTGTATGTTTTAGGTAGTCTTATAATTCCTGATTGTTGGAACAAATCTTTGTTATAGATTGTAATTGCGCTTGTTGCGTACCAAGGAATTGAATAAAGCTTGTCGTTGTATTTTAATGCTTTGATTATTTCGGGATTAAAATCAGAAACCGCTGTTTCGTCGATTTCTTCTAAAGTTCCTTTTTGTGCTAAAAGTGCTGAAAAATCAGGGTTAAGGTTAATTAAATCAGGCGGATTGTCTGTCATAACGGCAGCTAGTGTTCTTTTTTCACCTTCTGAAAATGGTACATCAACCCATTTAATTTGGATGTTTGGATGGTTTTGTTCGTATGAGCGAATTATTTTATACATATAATCCGAAAAATCGCCCATCTGAAGCGTCCAAAGTGTCACGACTTTTTGCTCGTTTTCTTTATGAATAGAGCAGGCGGTTAAGCCGAGAATTGATAGTGTTATTATTAGTAATGCGAAAAGTTTTTTCATTGTATAGACACCTCACCCTAGCCCTCTCCTGTAAGGCGAGGGAATGACCAAGACTTGTTAACTTTTAATCTCCGTATTCAAATTTAAATCAATATATTTAAACGTATTCAACAAAATTCCGGGCGGAAAATTGTAAACATTGTTGCAAGGTGTGATTTTTAAGATTGAATTAGCACTGTCGACGCTTGCAACTGTCGCTAAATATTTGTTTCTATTTACCGTGAAAATTATATATCCGTTTGCAGTCTGAATTTCGTCAACTGTAAATCTGTTTGCGGATAGTGATGCAAGAGTCAGATAAAAAAGTTTTTCTTTGTTTACAGCAAAAATCTTTGTGCAGTTCTGAAACATGATGTTTTGCGGAACTGTAATCGGCGGTGTCGGATTTGCAGGTCTCGGTTGTTCAACTGCAAATGCCGTTGGAATTAATAACAAAGCTAAAAACAATATAACTTTTTTCATCTTTTCTCCTCACAAATCAAGTTTAACATAAGTTGTAGTGGACTAACTCATACATAAACAGTATTAATTATTGAAAAAATATGATATAATTGATTTCAAGAGGGAAAATGGAAGAAATTTTTGAAGCTGAGAAACTAAATTGTATTAGAAATGAAATGACACACCTGTGGGGTTCAATATTCGCAACATCAGGTGGAGTCATAGCGTTGGTCTTAAGTGAATTCAATATATTAAAATTATTTTTTATAATATTTGGGACACTGTTATCATTAGTAATGATTAATGCTTATTTTATCAGAAGGACAGAAGTTATGAATATTCTTAAAAATTTGAAACAAACTTCTAAGAAAGAATATTCGGAGGTATAAAATGGATACACATGTTTTTATAGAATGGTTTGTTGTGTTAGCATATATTGGAATGGGTATTTTTGCTGTATATAAATACACAAAACAAAATCACGATTATAAGTGGTAGAATCAATTTTCAATAGGTGATGTTTAGGGTGCATTAAAAATGTAGGTTGGGGTTTCACCCCAACAAAAACTAAAATAACAATATAATAGTTTTTAAAAAGCTGGATTGCTTCAGGCTAAACGCCTTCGCAATGATGACACGCTTGAAAATCACACGCCAGGTTATTGCGAGGAGCGACGTGGCAATCCATAAAAAACTCTTCTGAACGGAGAGGGAATGACCAAGGCTTAATTACTTGAAAATTTTATAAACAAACCAAACAGCATAGGGTGGGAAAAGCGGAGCGGTTCCCACAGAAAAAATCAAACGGAGAAAGTACATGTTACAAGAGGCAACAAGAGCAATAAATTCAGCATTCAACAACAGTTTTATAAAAAAATTGAGCCAATATCTTCACGACTGTGTTCGTGAAGAGGTTAAGAGTTCAACTTTCAGAAACTTAAAGGCCGATAAAGATAATAAATGGATATTTTTAGATGGTGAAGATACCTTATTTACGCAAGGACTTGAATATTTACGTTTAGAGGGTTCTGATTCTAAATTAACAGAACTTATGATTCAATCCGAAACAAGCCAAAAAGATAAATATTTAATTTACGGCTATTTGTTTTTGGTTGGTAAATCTAAAACCGGAAAACGCAACGAATTTTTGACTCCGCTTTTGTATGCGCCTTGTAAGCTTGAACGTAACGGTGTAAACATCAATTGTATGTTGACTGATGAATTTTTGTCGCTTAATACAGGTGCTTTGACTGCATTGATGAAAAAATCCGATGACGAAGATGAAACAGAACAGCTTTTAGAAGGTTTACTCGACGTAGTGCCGACTGTTCCTATTACACAAGAAAAAATGGATATCTTCTTAACGACTTTGAAGTCTATTGTTCCTGATATTGACGTGTCTTTGAATCCAGAAAACATGGTTAAAGAAGATAATATTACAAAAGATTTTTATAATGAAAAAGTTACCTCAGAAAACATTGATGAAATAATTGAAGAGGAAGAAAATAATAAAAAATCGCAAATTAAATTGGATAAAATCAGTTTGACTAAGCAGTGCGCAATTATTTTGACAAAGCGTCCGTCTGTTACGGCAGGTGTTTTGCACGAACTTACTCAAATAGCTGAAAAACCTAGTGGTGTTTATCGTGAAACAGTTTTGAATTTGATTAATGAAGAGTATACTCAATCAAAACCTACTGATACTCAGCAAAAAACACTTGCAGACTTTTTTCCTGTGACACCTTTGTCTTTATCAGACGCGCAATTGAACGTTGTTAAAAATGTTGAAAACGCAAAATTAGTGTCAGTTTTCGGACCTCCGGGGACCGGTAAATCTCAAACAATTGTAAATCTTGCGGCGCATTTAATTGCTAACGGCAAAACTGTTCTTGTAGCTTCAAGAATGGATAAGGCTGTTGACGTTGTAGCTGAACGTTTGAATGATTTAGGCGCACCATTTTTAGCTTTGAGAGCAGGACGTTTGAATTATCAAAGAGAATTGAGTATGCAACTTCAAGATTTACTTGCAAACAAAGTAGATTTAGATGAAGGTACTGAAAGTTCTATTCTTTGTGATGTTTCAGATATGGAAAAACTTCTGAAAACAATTGCTGATATGGAAAAGAAATCAGAACGCATAATTAAATTGGAAAATGAATGGACGAATTTGGATAATGAAATTGCTTTAGAAAAACCAATGCATTCAAATCCGCAATTCATTAAAAATATTTTAAAAGAAGATGAGATTAAGCTTGTTGAAAATTGTATAAATTCTTTAAGTCAAAACCTTGAAAAATCAGGTTTCTTTAGTGGTTTAAAAAACATGTCTGCAATCGGCAATTTGAAAAAAACTTTGAAGATTAACGGTTTTGATGTGAATAACGAAAATTTGGCTGTTTTAAGTAATGAATTAGAGTTTGCAAAATTAATTTGCAATGCTCGTAAAATCGAAACCGAAATTCAGACAATCGGAAATATTCATGTACTTTCTGAACAAATAAGAAATCTGAAACGTAAACAAAAAAAACTTGCGATTGATATTCTTAAAACTAAACGCAGACAAGCTTTGAAGGGGTTAATGCAAGACCCTGTTAAGCGTCAAAGACTTTTTGTACATTCAAAATCTTTGGTTGAAAAGAAAAAGAATTTACAAAACAGACTTCTTGAAACAGAAGATTTTAAACCGCTTTTGGAAGCTTTTCCTTGCTGGTGTGTTACAACTTACGCTGTGTCAGGTTCTTTGCCGATGAAACCGGGGCTATTTGACGTAGTTATTATTGACGAAGCTTCTCAATGTGATATTGCAAGCTGTTTTCCAATTTTATACAGAGCGAAAAAGGCTGTGGTTGTAGGTGATGATAAACAATTACCGCACTTGTCATTCTTGGAGAAGGCTAAAGAACAATCATTTTTATCTCAATATGGAATTAACGATAGATATCAGTTAATGTGGCGTTTTAGAACTAATTCAATGTTTGATTTGGCAAATTATTATTCAATGCACCCTGTGCTTTTGGACGAACATTTTAGAAGTTTGCCGCCTATTATTAATTTCTCAAACAAAGAGTTTTATGGTGGCAGAATTAAGGTTATGCGCAGAAACGATAATTCTAAGAAAGTTCTTGAAACGGTTGTTGTTCCTGAAGGCAAGGTTGATTTTGATGCAACAAGAAATTTACCTGAAATAGAAGCCTTGGTAAAACGTTTGCATGAAATTGTGGTTGAAGATGAGCGCAAAAACCCTGATAATCCTGTTTCAATAGGTATTATTTCACCGTTTAGGGCGCAGGTTGAACAGTTGAAAATTTCAGTTGCAAAAGTGCTTTCTGAACACATGATGGAAAAACACCAAATTGAAATCGGTACAGCGCATACTTTTCAAGGTGATGAACGTGATATAATTTTGACTTCTTGGGCTTATGCAAACAATAGTTTTCCGCAAAGTTTGATTTTCTTGCAAAAACCAAATTTGTTCAATGTTGCTATTACAAGAGCAAGATATCAAATGATTAATTTTATTTCAAAAGATCCGAGAGAATTACCGGAAGGACTTTTGAGAAGTTATTTAGGTTTTGTTCAAGAGTATGAAGATAGATATGCGCTTTCAAAATCTGATGATTTCGATGAAAATATTTATAAAAATGCGTTTGAAAAAGAAGTTGCTCAAGCATTTAGAGATTTAGGACATGAGGTTACTTGCGGTGTTGATATTGCAGGTTTGAGCGCAGATTTGGTTGTTGATAACAAATTTGTAATCGAGTGTGATGGTGTTGAAGATAAGACGCCTTGCAAAGTTACAAATATGAAAAAGCAAGCGATTATTGAACGTTCAGGCTTGAAAGTTTCAAGAATTTCAAAACGAGAATGGCAGTATTCGCCAAAAGCTTGTGTGGATAGAATTATTAATTCTAATGTTTAGGTGCAGAAATAATTTGCAATGACGACCGGCTTGTAAGTTATGCTTCCAGTTATTGCGAGGAATAACAGCTCATTTGGCAGTCTTGCGCGCAGTTTTTGCGAGAACTGGCGATTGTTTTTAGTGACGGGTTAAATAATAAAAGTAAAAAAAAGAACCGCTCATTGAGCGGTTCTTTTTTGATTAACCTCTGATTCCTAATTCTTTAATTAGGCTTCTGTAACCTTCAAGATTTCTATCTTTCAAGAATGAAAGAAGTCTTTTTCTCTTACCAACCATCATCAAAAGACCACGTTTTGTAGCGAAGTCTTTTTTGTTAGATTTCATGTGTTCAGTAAGTTCAGAAATCTTTTTAGTCAACATTGCGATTTGTACTTCTGCAGAACCAGTATCTTTTGCATTAGCACCGAATTTTTCAATAATTTCTTGTTTGTTCTTTAAGTTCATTATTGTATTTCCTTTTGTTTGTGGTCTTTGGAAACTTGTTATCGACTACAAATTCCGCCGAACCGTGTGAGTGACATATTGGCGTAAGCACTCTACAGGATTAAATATATTACAGAAAAGTATAAAAATCAAGATTATTGCTTAATAATGTTTAATACTTTCTGTAAAAATTAATATTCTGCTTTCCAATTGTTATCAGCAACCGCACCGGTGCAAGCCCAACGGTAGTTGCTATCTGTACCATTATAGTTTGGGTTACAAGAATAGTTTTTGTAAGCAGGAGTTTTATTTTTCATTGCATTTGAACCAAATGCAAGAACTCGCCCATCCGGATATATAATAAATTCAAAACAGTCTTTTCCAATTTGGTTAGGCTTTTTAGTTCCATTTATGTCTATATCGATATATGCCCAATAATTATTCGCATCAGACTTAAATCTGCTAATAATAGTACCATCATTTAATTGATAACAACCTTGAACCTTGTAATTTGTAGAGCTACCAAGCATGACATTGTAACTACATTGACTCGCATCTAACTTTTCCATTACCATATAGTTAGACAATTTATTAAGGAAATCATCTCCGACTGTTTCGTCACTTAAATCAGTAAGATCATTATTCACCATATATTCTTGAATAGCACTGCCTAAAATACTCGAAAATCTAGCAAGTGCAGGTCCAATTTTTGCTTTTTGTGTGTTTGTAGATAGTGCAGGAGCAGTTAGTGCGGATACTATTCCGATGATACCCAGTGTTATCAAAACTTCTGCTAAAGTAAATCCAAATTTCTTCTTCATAAAAGTTCCCTTCTTTTTTGTTTGAGTTGTAATTCTCAATTTAAATACAAATATAATATCATTTTTTTTTTTTTTTAATCAACATGTATTCAGGATAATTGTAAGAAGGGGTTAATTTATTAATAATGTCAAGACAAAAGATAAAAGTTAATAAAATGCTGGATTGCTTCAGGCTAATCGCCCTCGCAATGACGGCACGCTAAAAAGTCTGACGCCCGGTCATTGCGAGGAGCAACGATTAAAATTGGCGACGAAGCAATCCATTGTATAAATACAAATTAACATATATTTTTTCAACTTAAATTTTTACAGGACAGTAGTGTCTATTAATGGAGAGAGAATACTTGTGTTTATAGAGCGACTTTAGCACATTCCCTCTCCTTGGGGGGAGGGCTAGAGAGGGGGCTGATTGGTAACATGCGTATTTAAAGCGGGATTGTTTCATTATCCAAAATTACCCATGCTGTAACATTAAATGTCATCCGCCAATGTGTTCTTTCTTTTTGCTTGCTATTAGTAGATTTTTCTTCGAGGCGGAGTTGTTAATATTAATATGATTTTGTTGTTTTTACTTAGTACCCCACAATGTATTAAAAGTCTTTTTGCCTACTTTTTTTACAGAAAAAGTAGGGCTTGAATTTTTACTTTGTTAGCAATATAACGATAGATGGTATATACAGTTTTGGGAATGTAAATAGTATGGAAATTTATTTTTTAGCATTAGGATTACTGCTATTGGGAGCTTTATTGTCCGTAGTAGTAAAAGAGCGCTTTAAATTCAAAGTTTGCTCAGTATTTTCATTGCTGTCAGCCGTTTTATTATTATTGCCGGCAGCGGCTGTAATGCTTACCGGAGTACCTCTAAGCACTACAGTTTACATGTCACCGATATTAGGTGATGTAAATTTTGTAATTGACCCATTATCAGCATTTTTCGTAATTGTTATTTCAATTATGAGCTTCTTGGGAACAGTTTATGCGAATGGTTACATGAAACCTTATTTTGATAAGGGCATGAATGTTTCATCACACTGTTTCTTCTTGATGATGTTGATTATGTCAATGACAATGGTTGTAACAGTGCAGAATGCTTTGTTCTTCCTTATCGTTTGGGAATTGATGTCATTGTCATCATTCTTCCTTGTAATATTCGAGGGTGAAAAGAAAGAAGTTATTTCTGCAGGTATTAAGTATTTGGTTTATATGCATTTGTCAGTAATATTTATTATTGCTGCATTTGTAATGTTAAACATACAGTCAAACAGTTTGAACTTTGCTGATTTTGCTCCTGCTCTTCAAGGTCGCGAACAATTTGCAAATATTGTTTTCTTCCTTGCTTTCTTGGGCTTTGGTATAAAAGCAGGTTTTGTTCCGTTTCATAATTGGTTGCCTGACGCTCACCCTGCTGCACCATCACATGTTTCAGCAATTATGTCAGGTGTAATGATTAAAACAGGTTTGTACGGAATCTTGAGAATATTATTTCTTATCGGAACACCTTCAAAGTGTATTGCATATACTGTATTTGTAGTTGCTTTGGTAACTGCTTTGTATGGTATTTTGTACGCTTTGGCTCAAAGAGATTTGAAAAAACTTTTGGCTTATTCGTCAATTGAAAATATCGGTATTATCGGCTTAGGTATCGGCTTAGGTATGATAGGCTTAGCTTATGGAAACCAACTTGTTGCAATGCTTGGTTTCGCAGGCGGTATTTTACACATTTTGAACCACTCAATTTTCAAAGAATTAATGTTCTTTGGCGCAGGTTCAGTTTATAACAGAACTCATACAAGAGATATGGAAGTTTTGGGCGGTTTGATTAAAAAAATGCCTAACACAGCTTCTTTATTCATAATTGGCGCAGCGGCTATTAGCGGTTTGCCACCATTTAACGGCTTTATCAGTGAATTTTTAATCTACTTCGGTATGTTAAAAGGTACATTGGGAAGTAATATTGCGTTGTTGATTACATTAATTTTAGCTATGGCAGGTTTGGCTATGGTTGGAACAATGGCAATGCTTTGCTTCACTAAAGCTGCAAGTATTACTTTCTTGGGACAACCAAGAAACGAAGAAATCTACAACCATGTAGAAAAAGATGTACCAAAATGCATGTGGGTTCCAATGGCATTACTTGCTGTTGCTGCTCTTGCTATTGGTATGATGCCACAAGTATTCGTAGCATTAATTATGGGACCAATTAGTATGTTTGTAAATGTATCAAACGCTGTTGTTCCAATGACTGTTTTAACAATGATGCAAATTCTTTCAATTTGTTTCTTTATCTTGGCAGTTCTAATTATTGCATTGTATGCATACAAAATGTTGGCACACAAAAAAGTTGCAGAACATACGACTTGGGGTTGCGGATATAATAGAGGCAACGCTCATGTTCAATATACAGGCGCATCTTACGTAAGCTTGTTCTTATCAACATTAAAACCTTTGTTCAAGAGAGTTACACATATTAAGAAACCTAAGGAATTATTCCCTAAGGAAGCTCATTATGAACAAGATATTGAAGACATTGAAGAAGCTTATATTGTTAAACCGCTTATCAAGTGGGATGAAAAATTACTTTCTAAATTCGAAAGAATTCAGAGCGGTAACATTCAACAATACATTGCTTACGGTTTAGCATTTCTTGTATTGACTATTGTATGTCTTGTTTGGTTTGGAGGATTAAACTAATGAATTTAATCATATTATTAATAAATATATTAGTTCTTTTAATAGCTCCATTCTTATTGATTGGCGTAATCAAAAAAACAAAAGCATTTTTCGCCGGAAGAAAAGGTGTTTGCATTTGGCAACCATTATGGGACTTCTTAAGACTTATGAAGAAGGAATTTGTAATCAGTACAACAACTTCTTGGGTATTTAAGTTTGCTCCTGTAGTCGGATTTGCTACAACAATATTTGCAGCATTGTTTGTTCCAATGATTAACGGAATGTCTATTATAAACATTCCTTGTGCGTTTATTGTATTCGCTTATTCACTAAGTTTGGGTAAATTCTTTGCTTTGTTATCCGCAATGGATACAGGCAGCAGTTTTGAAGGTATGGGTGCAGCTCGTGAAGCTTGCTTCTCAACAATCGTTGAACCTGCTTTCTTTATTGCAATGGCATCTGTTGTTGCTCTAACAGGAAACTTTAGTTTCGCAAACTTAAGAATGATTTTAGAAAATGCCGGTGTTTATGGCGTTCTAATTATAATCCTTCTTGCAGTAACTTTGTTTATTATGTTACTGATTGAAGGTTGCAGAGTTCCGGTTGATGATCCTACAACTCACTTAGAGTTGACTATGATTCACGAAGTTATGATTCTTGATAACTCAGGTATGGATTTAGGTTTAATCACTTGGGCGTCTGCTATTAAACTATTATTGTTTGAATCTTTGATTGCAAACTTAATAATTCCTTCTTCTTGGACAGGAATTGAAGCTATCTTGGCTTATGTTGCAGTTATATTTGTTCTTTCAGTAATAATAGGTACTGTAGAATCATCTATGGCAAGATTCAGAATGACTCACGTGTTTGAATTTATTTTCATCATGTCTTTAACAGCACTTCTAATTCTTGCTCTAGTTACTTATAGAGTATACGGTGGCTGATAAATAGTGCAATTTTAATTGCACTATTTATCACTAAACTAAAGTCGAAAAAGGTAGTTTAAAAGGTAAATATTATGGAAAACATATTTATAATTTTATTAGGTTTATCTATGATATACATAGCTGCAACAAGCCGTTTGGCAGCGCACGTAAATATGCTTATTGCGCAAGGTTGGTTGTTGTTCTTTGTATGTTTGTCAGGATTTGCTAAAGAACCTTGGTTCAACTGGACAATGATTTCAGGTCCGGAATCAATAATAGCAAATATGCCGCACATCATAGGTTTATTATTTGTAATAGTTGAAACGTTAATCGTAAAAGCGTTCGTTATTCCTTTGTTCCTTAAAAAAGTTGTGAAAAAAACACATGCTCACAGGGATACAGATGCGAATATTCCTCACTTTTACTGTTTAGTAATATCAAGCGTAATTTTGTTTGCAGGCTTCTTGGTTGCAAATATTGATGCACCTCAATTCAAATTGGTATCACCAATGTATTTTGGAGTTTCAATTGCAATGATTATTACAAGCTTGTGGTTAATTACAATTAAACACAAAGTTTTATCAAACGTAATTGGTTTCATCACAATGGAAAATGGTATCTTCTTGCTATCATTATCTGTTGCAAAAGAAATGCCGATTATTGTAAACTTGGGCGTTTTACTTGATATCTTTATCGCCGTATTCATCTTAGGTATGTTAGTTAAAGAAATTAACAATGAATTTGACGATTTGGAAGTTTCACAATTATCAGATTTGAAGGATTACGAGTACAATGATTAATTTAATTTTATTATTTCCGCTTTTAGCGTGTCTTATATTGTTCTTATTCAAGAGCAAATTCTTAAACAATTTAATGATTAATTTATACGCATTGTTGCACTTCGTTGTTTCATTGGCATTCTGCTTAAACGTTGACTTCTTGCCAATGTGGCAACCAAGTAAGTTCTTTGCTGTTGATAGCACTAACAAGATTTTCTTGATGGTTATGTCAATAGTGTTCCTTGCAGTTGCTATTTATAACAACGGTTATACAAAAAACGAAGCGTCTTTGACCAGAAAACTAAGACATTATACATATATGGTATTGTTCTTTGTATTTTCTATGACTGGTGCTGTTTTAAGTACAAACTTGGGTGCTTCTTGGGTATTCATCGAAGGTACAACATTAGCAAGTGCGTATTTAATTTATTTCCACAAAACAAAACATTCAATTGAAGCAGCTTGGAAATATGTATTTATTTGTTCAATTGGTATTGCTTTAGCGTTCGTTGGTATAATTCTAATGACAGTTGCAACCGGTAACTTGAATACATTATTCTATAGTGAATTATTTAATAATGCACCATTATTCAATCACTTCTGGCTTCAACTATCTTTTGTATTTATATTATTTGGTATTGGTACAAAAATGGGTCTTGCACCTGTTCACTTTTGGTTACCTGATGCTCACGCAGAAGCACCATCACCAATTTCAGCTTTACTTTCAGCAACTTTGTTAAATTCAGCATTTTTGATGATTGTAAACGTATTTAGAATTATGGTGCTTTCAGGCTGTGACAGTTTCGCAAGATTAATGCTTTTGGCAATGGGCTTTTTGTCATTGTTTATTACAGCAGTTTTTGTTTACCATATCAATAATTATAAGAGAATGTTAGCATACTCATCTATTGAAAATATGGGTATTTTGGCTATCGGTACTGCTTTAGGCGGTGTTGGTATGTTGGCTGCTATAATTCACTTAATCGGTCACTCATTGATTAAAGCATCTTTCTTCTTAACTTCAGGAAACGTTCTTGAAATTTATGGAACAAAGAAAATTAAATCAGTAACAGGACTTATGAAAACTGATAGAAAGACTGCTTGGTTATGGGTTGCATCATTCTTGGGAATAGTTGCATTTCCACCATCAGTTTTATTTATAAGCGAATTTTTAATGGTTAAGACAATGTTCTTGAAAGGTCATTTTATTATGTGTGCATTGTTCTTGCTATTATTAACAATTGTTCTTTATGGTTTGGGTAAAGCTGTTATTAAGATGTCTTTCTCAGCACCAACTCATGAAGTTGAGCCTGTTAAACTAAGTTGGACAATGTATTTGCCACAAGTTGTAATGCTTATTTTGGCTTTCGTAATTGGTATTTACATGCCACAAGGTTTGACTCAAGCAATTCTTGCAACTGTTGCAGGATTTTAATACTTAATTACCCTCTCCTAGGGAGAGGGTAGAATTTCAAGTTGGCGAAACTTAGAAATTCGGGTGAGGGTTTATCCTCTTAATGATAATATTAAAAGAAGGTAATTATGAATTGGATAATAACTGAAAACAACAAAAAAATAAATGCGTTTGATATTCCGACTATTTCGATAGACGAAATTAGAGCAGACGTTGAGAAAATGAAAATGAGAGTTGTTGGTTTCTTCGGAAAACAAGAATTCGCAAATGTAAGATTATATGTTGTAATGGCTGATGATAAGGTTGGCAAATTGTACGTAACTTCAACATTGTTTACGCCTGATGTTAAATCTTATGAGTCTATTACACAAAAAGTCCCAGCTTTTCATATTTTTGAAAGAGAATTTTATGAAGAGTTTGGAATTGAGCCATTGCACCACCCTTGGTTAAAACCTTTGAGAAAGAACCAAGACCAATACCCATTCTTTGAAATGCAAGGCGAAGATGTTCACCAAGTTGCTGTCGGACCTATCCACGCAGGTGTTATTGAACCGGGGCATTTTAGATTTATGTGCCAAGGTGAAAAGGTTTATGATTTGGAAATCATGCTTGGTTACCAACACAGAGGCGTTGAAGAATTATTCTTGAAGGGTAAAGGTTATAATAATAGATTGGCTGAATCAGTTTGCGGTGATTCTGTAATCGGTTATAACATGGCTTATTCTCAAGCAATGGAAGCTTTGTCAGATTCTGCAGTTTCTAATAAAGCACAAATAATAAGACGTGTCGCTTTAGAAATGGAAAGAATGGCAATTCATATCGGTGATATGGGTGCAATCGGCGGTGACATGGCATATTTGATGGGCGCATCAATTTTTGGTATCACAAGAACTTTAGTAATTAACACAATGTTGGAAATCTCAGGAAGCCGTTTCGGTAGAGGTTTGATTAATGTTGGCGGTGTTAATTTTGATATTGATGAAAAAATGTCAGATAAAATTATAGAAATGCTTGACGGTGTAGCTAAAACGGTTGATAGAACAACTAAAGTTATGCTAAGAACTCCATCTTGTATTTCAAGAATGGAAAGAACAGGTGTTGTTTCTCAAGAAAGCGCAAAATCATTGGGCGCTGTTGGTATGGCTGCTCGTTCATCAGGTGTCGATATTGATACAAGATTTGATTTCAACGATAAGTGGTATACATCTCTTGATGTTGTTAAACCATTTAAAGCGACAGGTGATGTTCACTCAAGATTTAAGTTAAGATACAAAGAAGTTAAGCAATCAATGCAAATCGTTAAGAAGTTGCTTGCTAAACTTAAAGAATACAAGGCTGAACCTATCAAGGTTACACCGAATAAAAATCTGACTCCAAACTCTTTTGTAGTATCTATGACAGAAGGTTGGAGAGGTGAAATTGTTCACATCGCCGTAACAGGCGCAAATGGCGAGTTATTGAGATACAAGATGAAAGACCCTTCTTTCAACAACTGGTATATGCTTGCAATGGCTGTTAGAAACAACGGCGTTTCAGACTTCCCATTGTGTAACAAAAGCTTTAACTTGTCTTATTGTGGAAATGACTTATAAGAAGATTAGTTTAGAAGTTGAGTAGTTTAGGAGAAATTTTAACTTCTTCTCAACTTCTAAACTCCAAACTAATAAACTTAAAAAAGGAATTTATTATGCTAGATACACTTAAATTAAAATATTTTCAAGGAAAACAATTCATTCCTGATATTCCAAACGCACCAATGCGTAGCCAATTCAGAGGTTTTCCTATCTTAAAAAACTGTGAAGGCTGTACTGTTGATGAATCTATTTGTCCGACAGGTGCTTTGAAAGCTGACCCGTTGTCAATTGACTTGGGTAAATGTACGCTTTGCGGTCAATGCGAATGTGGCGCAATTCATTTTAGTAATTATTACAAATTATCTTCAACAGATAGAAATAAGTTAATAATTACAGAAAACATGACACCAGAAGATTTTGAAAAAACTGCTGTGACAGTAAGAAAAGAAATTAAAAAAGTTTTTGGAAAATCTTTGAAACTCAGACAGGTTTCTGCTGCGGGTTGTAACGGTTGTGAAATGGAATTGAACGCTTGCTCAAACTGTAACTTCGATATGGGCAGATTTGGTATTAACTTTGTAGCATCACCTAGACACGCTGATGGCTTGGTTGTTACAGGTCCTATTTCTGAAAACATGGCTTGGGCATTGGAAGATGCTTATAAAGCGACTCCTGATCCTAAGATTGTAATTTTAGCAGGCGCATGCTCAATTTCAGGCGGTGTATTCCAAGAATCTTCAAAATTGAATAGAGAATTCTTGGAAAAATATCCGATTGACTTGTATATTCCTGGATGTCCGGTTCACCCATTAACATTTATTAATGGTATTTTGGATTTTATTTCTTATAAGAAATAATTGTCGGTTGGGCATACTTGCTCAACAATAACTTAAGAATAAAAAGACGTAGGGTGGGAAAAGCGTAAGCGGTTCCCACCTTTTATTATTTTTATATTAATATTGCCCATCTGGGTAATGTCGAATTGCCGACATGTTGAATAGCGCCACAACCTCAATCGGAGTTAAATATAAGTATATTAAATCTTTTTCATACTTCCAGCTATTCTTAATTCCAAGAGCCGTTCAGGCTCTTTTTTTTTACTAGCAAAAAATATTTTTACGAGTTTTATATAAGCATGGAAATAAATTTTAAAGGTTTAAACAACACTACAATAGCAGCAATAAAAGGTGGTAGTTCTTCAGGTTTAATTAAAATGAAGGCTTATCGTTTGGTAACTAATTTGTCAAATGATAAAGAAGGAGAACATTTCAGTAATTTTTATAAAGCTTTGGACAAGACAGGTAAAGACAATGCCTGGAAATATGTTCCAAAAGATTTCCCGGAAGAACAGTTGATTTTTGATGTGTCGAAGATAAGCTTTGATAATGATATAGAGCCACAAGTTACGTTCATGTTAAATGGGCAAGTTTTACCATTGGATAATGATAGAATTCTTCCTATATTTTCATTTCTAGCGAAAGCAATTACTTTTATAAAAAATAATTCAAAAAATCCTGAATTGATTGTTAATGCTCAGAAAATGAATAACGTTATCCAAGATGCAGTTGTTGACTACATAGGTTGACTATAAATGTTTTTCTATATTAGTAATAATAGTGCTTTTTGGCATTAAACCAACTAAGCGTTCTACAACTTCGCCATCTTTGAATACTAAAAGAGTTGGAAGTCCGCTCACTTGATATTTTTTTGCCATTTCAATATTTTCATCAGTATCAATTTTGGTAAACTTGACTTTTGTTTCTAAGTCACGTTCAACTTCTTCTAAAATTGGACCTAATTTTCTGCAAGGTCCGCACCAGTTTGCAAAAAAGTCCACAACTGTAATACCGTCGTTATTTACAACTTCCATATCAAAAATGTCTGTATTAATTTCCTGAACCATAACTTTCTCCATCCTTTTGTAACTCCATATTACCACATATAATATATTCATGCTATTATACTGTTAGGGAGAAATAAAAGGGTTTAAAAATGCCGAGAAAAAAAGAAATAGAAATAGTTTTAGATACAGAAACAACAGGTCTGGATTATACTAGAGAAAGAATTATTGAATTTGCAGCGGTAAGATTAGAAAACGGAAAAATTAAAGATGAATTCCAAACTTTAATAAATCCGCATCAACATATCAGAAAATCAAGTATTGCAGTCCATGGAATTACCCAAGATATGGTTGAAGATGCACCGAGTGAAGAAGAGGCATTACCAAAGATTTTGGAATTTATCGGTGATTACCCTATAGTGGCTCATAACGTAATTTTTGATTATTCATTTTTGAATGAAGCAAAATTGAGAGTGTTTGGTGAAAAATTAGAAAATCCTAGAATTGATTCACAAGTTATGTTTAAAGAAATTGCACCTGATTTGGAATCACACGGATTGGAAGCTTTAACGAAAAGATTTAATGTAGAATTAAACAATCATCATAGGGCTATGGCTGATACGATGGGTTTGGCTTTAGCTTATCCGAAACTTAAAAAATTATATTTACAAAGACTTGATTGGCAGAAAAAACAACTTCAAAATGTAGATTATTTGTTTGATAGATATTTAAGAATTCAACAAAGTATCGCAACAATGCAATCAGAATTACAAGATTTAAAATCAGTTTTCAAATTGTATTTTGAACTTGGTGGAGAACCGCTTGTGGCTGAAACCGGTGAAATGATGATTTATCAATCAAAACAATCTTTTGGCTATAATTTAGCCGATATAAAAGATGTTTTAGAAGATGTTGGCGCATTAGAAAAAGCCGTAAAAGTTAATAACGGTTTTATAGATAGGCTTTGTAACGGCTTGAGCTTGTCAGACGAATACAAAGACATTATTCACGAAGCGCGTCAGGAACTTTCGGAAACTCGTAATATTCAAGTGATTAAGCCATGCAAACAATAAATAAAAAAGATATTCCACAAGAACTTGTTGTTGAGATTGAAAAGGTTTCAAATTTAGGTTTTGGAATCGCAAAAGTTGACGGGTATGTGATTTTTGTCGAAGGTGCTTGCCCTAAAGATAAAGTTAAAATCAGACTTGGTAAAAAGAATAAAAATTATGCGAACGCCAAAGTTGTTGAAGTAATTGAACCTTCTCCTTATCGTGTAGAGCCTTTTTGTCCTATGCAAAAGGTCTGTGGTGCTTGTCAGTTGCAATTTGTAGATTACGATTATCAATTAGAAATTAAAAAACAAATTGTAGAAGATGCGATTCATTCTATTTGCGGAAATGAAATTGAAGTCCGTCCGACAATTGCGAGCCCTAAAAATCGTGAATACAGACATAAAATCCAATATCCTGTTTCAGAAACAAAAAATTCTAAGAGAATTTTGGCAGGTTATTATAAACCGGCTTCTCATGAACTTGTAAATATTAAATACTGTCCAATTCAACCTGCTTATTGCGATAAAATTGTTGATTTTATCCGTGATACTGCACAAGAATGTGGAATTTCAGGCTACAACGAAAAGAAACATTCAGGCGATTTAAGGCATATTGTTATCAGGACATCTGAATACAATCAAAAAAGTTTGGTTATTTTGGTTGTAAATTCTACTAAAGCATTTGATAAATTGAAAAAACTTGCAACTCGAATTTATACTGAACTTCCTAATATTGCAGGCGTTGGTGTAAATTTTAATTCTAAAAAAACTAATTTGATTTTGGGTGAAAATACTGAAATTTTAGAAGGTGAAGAATATATTGAAGAAAAATTATGTGACAAGATTTTTAAAGTTGGCGCGAAAACATTTTTTCAAGTAAATCCTGCTACTGCTAATAATATTTTCAATTATGTAAAAGATTATGTTAAAACAAATTTTGATTCACCTTTAATATTAGATGCGTACGCGGGAATTACTGCTTTTGGAATTTGCTTATCTGATATAGCAAAAAAAGCAGTAAGTGTTGAAGAAGTTAAAGATTCTGTAGTTTTAGCTGACAAAATTATCAAAGAAAACGGGATTAAAAATGTAGAATTACATAATATGGACGCTTCAAAATTCTTTGAAAAGGAATTAAATACAAAAGGACGAAAATTTGATGTAACGGTTCTTGATCCTCCAAGAAAAGGTTGTACGGAAGAAAGCTTGAATTATGCAATGAAGCTTACGAAAGATACTATTATTTATGTAAGCTGTAATCCTGCAACTTTAGCAAGAGATTTGAAATATTTAATCGCAAACGGATGTAAAGTTGAATATATTCAGCCTTTTGATATGTTTCCGCACACTTACCACGTGGAAAGTGTTGCGATTATAAAGAAAGCATAATAAGATTTTAAAAATATTTAAGCAATTAGCATTTTTTGTTTATTGCTTTTTAAATTTTAGAAAAAGAAAATCGCGGTTTTGCTATTTACGACAATTTTCTAATCATTTCGTGTGCTTCTTCATCTTCCGGGAAGATAGTCACAACCTTATCCAAGTATTCCAGTGCTTTGTCGTTGTCTTTTTTGCCTTCATAACATTTGGCAAGGCTCATTAAAACAGAAATGTTTTCAGGCTTTTTCCCAAGCAAATTATTGAAAATATTAATTGCAAAATCGTATTCGCCAAGTTCATAATACGTCAAAGCTAATGTATTCTGTGTTTCAATATCAGGGTTTTGTTCAACCGCGTGAATTAAGTAATGTTTTGCATCTTCATATTCTTTTCTTGCAAAGAAAATCCGACCTGCGCAAAATTGAATATATTCGTGGTGCGGATTAACCTTTAGTGCCTTCATAATATAATCTTTTGCTTCGTCAAGCTGGTTCAAAATTAATTTATTCAGTGCCATAAAAGTAAGTGCCAAAATATTATTAGGTTCAATATCCAATGCTTCCAGATAAAATCTTTCAGCTTCAGTGTTTTTAGAAACCGAATATAAGAAATTTGCATACTCAAAAATAATTTCAAAATCATTCGGTTGCAATTGCATTGCTGTTTTAAATTCGTCTTCCGCGTAATCAAATAAGCGTTTATTGAGATAAATAATACCCAAGTCCTTATGAGCTTTTGCAATTTCAGGATTCATTTTAATTACTTTTTTAAGCATTTTCTCTGCAGTATCTGTATCACATAAACTTGATGAAAGAATTGCATACTGATGGAATGTTTCTGCTGAAACCTGCCCCTTTAACAGAATGTTATCGTAAAGTTCTTTAGCTTTATTTAATTGATTTGTTCTTATATAAAGACTCGCAAGCTTCTGTACGGGAAGGATAAATTTTTGGTTCACATAAACAATACCTTCAAGCATTTTAATTGCACCCTGCAAATCTCCCATCATTTCTAAACAGGTTGCTAAGTTGTATTTATAATTTTCTTTTTCAGGATGTTGAAGCAACAAATTCTTATAAATATTTGCAGCTTCTTGATAGCGTCCTAGCTTCGTTTTTGACATTGCAAGTGCAACTTTAAATCCTTCATCTTCGTTATCAAGTTCACATGCTTTTTCCAAATAAATGCAAGCTTCTTCATGGTTTTGCTGAATTTGGTAAGCAGAACCTAAATTATAATACGCCATCGGGCTTTCTGTATTAAGTTCCAGTGCTTTTTTGTAGCATTTTATTGCTTCATCACTTGAACCCGTTGCCATATAAGCCGTTCCGAGGCTGTTATAAATTCCGATATTATCAGGTTCTTTTTCCAAAGCGCGTTTAAATGGTTCAATACTTTTTTCAAACTCTTTAATTTTCATATATGCCGTTCCGATTACAAAATCAAAAATATAATCTTCCGGCTCGACAGAGTTCGCCATAACTGCGTATTTGATAGCTTCTTCCGATTCGTTCATTTTCAATAAAACAACGCACAAGCTCTTATAAGCTTCTGAATATTCCGAGCGCAAATGAATAACTTTGATATAAGCATTTTTTGCGGAAACAAAATCGCCCAATCTGTCGTAAGCACTCGCCAAATAGAACCAGGATGTTGCATCTTCCGGTTTAAATTTTATAACAGTTTCAAAGCAATTTCTCGCTTTTGCCCAATCGTCTTCGTTTGAAGCTACAAGTCCCGCAAGCTTAAGAAGTTCAATATTCTCAGGTTCTTTTTTTAATGCAGGTTCAAGCAGTTCTTTTGCTTTATCAAATTCTTTTTTAGATATTAAATCATTTATTTCTTCTAGCATAATATACCTTTATGTTATAAATGTTGGGCTGAAAGCCCAACCTACTTTCTATATTTAACGTATTTAGTTCAAAAATTACTTAAAATAATTTTCCATTTTCCACTTTCAATTTTCCATTCGACCATTCTATGGTCGTAACCTATTCGCCAATATAATTTCTCAATCCTGATGTTAAATTTTTATTTTTACACAATTTTTTCAATTTAGAAATGGCACGGTTTTCAATTTGACGAATTCTTTCTCTTGAAACACCATAAATTGAACCGATTTCATCTAACGTTTTTTTATTTCCGTCGTTATTCAAACCAAATCTCAAAATCAGAACATCGCGTTCTTTTTGGCTTAATTGATCAAGCATGTTTTTGATATCATCAAGCATGCTTTCTTGTGAAACAAGAGAATCCGGCGTAATAGTTGATTCATCTACAATATAATCAATGATTTTGTTAGAATCATCTTTTTGACCCGTTGGTGTATCAATACTAATTGTAGATTGAGTAGATTTAATAATAGATGTTAATTTTGTAACCGTAATCCCCATTTTATCAGCAATTTCTTGTTTGTTAGGAATTCTGCCGAGTTCTGTTGTCAAATCCATTGTTGCTTTTTTAATTTTGTTTATAGATTCGATTAAGTGGATTGGAAGTCTGATAATTCGAGCTTTATCTGCAATGGCTCTTGTAATTGATTGCTGAATCCACCAAGTTGCATAAGTTGAAAACTTATACCCTTTTGTATAATCAAATTTTTCAGTTGCTTTAATTAAACCCATATTTCCTTCTTGAATTAAATCTAAGAAGGAAAGCCCACGCCCAATATACTTTTTAGCGATACTTACAACGAGTCTTAAGTTTGCGTTAATAAGAACTTTACGTGCAATTTCACTTTGAGTTTCATATATTTTCTTTGCAACTTCAAGCTCTTCTTGAGCAGAAAGAAGTGGAATTTTACCAATCTGTTGAAGATAAATTCTTACAGAGTCATCAGAATTTACAGTGCTTAAATTTTCTTGAGTTTTAGGTTCTTCAATTGCAATTGATTCTTCGTCATCATCAGCAGGCTCAATACTGTTGAAATCTACGCCTTCATCTGAAATGTCGTCTACCATGATATTTAATTTTTCGCTCTTTTTGCTCATCTTGTTGTCCTTTTTATTAAAACCCCTCACTCGCATCCGTAACTCGCTTGCGCTCAAACGGCTGTTCACTCTCTCTTGACCGGTTCTCGTAAAACGCGCTTTCACTCTATGTTCACCGGTCGCTCCCGCAAGGGGCGAGGGGCGAGGGGGATGCGTACGCTTAATGCGTTGCACTTTGTTTAGTTTTTACTTGTTGTTTGACTGCTTCAAACAATATTATCGCTGCTGCGTTTGAAACATTCAGAGAATTAAAATCCGTCAACATTGGAATCTTGATTTTGAAATCCGAAAGTTTCAAAAGTGAACGTGATATTCCTGCATGTTCTGCGCCCATTATCAGCGCGAAATTCATGTCTTTGTAATCCACATCAAAATAATTATCTTTTGCATGATGGTCAGATGCAATTACCCAATAGTTGTTTTCTTTTAGTTTTTGAACTGCACCAACCAGACTGTTGACTTTAATTATTGAGATGTGATTAACTGCACCGGCACTTGTTTTTTCTACTGTAGAATTTATTAAAACGCCTCTGCGCGACGGTAGAATAATTCCTTTTACGCCTGCGCAAACACAAGAACGAATTATTGCGCCGACATTGTGAGAATCTTCAACTCCATCTAATATTACTACATTTCCACCGACTTTTTCAATAAAATCATCCAAATCAGTGTATTTTACAGGTGAAATCTGTGCGATTACACCTTGATGTCTGCCTTCAGGCTCAAGTTGATTAAGTTTTTGAGGTGCAACAAATTGGAAAACAATACCGTTTTTTTGCGCAAGCTCTTTTATGCGCTCAATTTTTACATCACTTCTTGCACTATTAGAAATAAGAATTTTGTTAAATTCTCTTTCTCCTGCCTCTAAGGCTTCAATAACAGCATTTTTACCATATATTATAGTGTTTTCCATTATTTTGACACCTTCAACATTCTTTCTATACAGCCTGCACTTGCTTTACGAATTTCTTCATCTAAAGTGATTTCGTTTGTTTCATTTTCTAAAGAATGAAGAATTTCTTCTAACGTTGTAAGTTTCATGCTCTCACATAACATATTATCTCTGATAAGAATAAATTCTTTTTCCGGATAATCACGCTTGAGTCTATCCACAACACCTTTTTCGGTCACGATAACAAATTGTTTGTGGTCGCTATTCTTTACATAATTAATTATACCACTTGTGCTGCCGACATAATCACCCAAATGACTTACTTTTGGTTTACATTCAGGATGAATAAGAATTTTTGCGTTTGGATAATTTTTTCTGGCAAGCTCAATATCTTCAACAGTAATATTGTTATGAACAGGACAATTGCCGTCATATACAATTGCCTCAACTCCTTCAAGCTGCCCTTCAACCCATTTGCCAAGATTTGCATCAGGTACGAAAAGGACTTGTGGAGCATTAAGACTTTTAACGATTTCTAATGCGTTAGAACTTGTACAACAAATATCACATTCGGCTTTAACTTCAGCTGTCGAATTTATATAACAAACAACAGGTACGTTTGGGTGCTTGTGTTTGAATTCAACCATTTGCTCATGATTAATCATGTCTGCCATTAAACATCCAGCCTTAACATTTGGTAACAAAACTTTTTTGTCGGGAGAAATTATTTTGGCAGTTTGTGCCATAAAATATACGCCCGCAAAAACTATAATATCGGCATTTGTTTTTTTAGCCATTTGACTTAAGTACAAAGAATCTCCGACAAAATCGGCTACTTCATCAATTTCTATATTTTGGTAACTGTGTGCCAAAATAATTGCGTTTTTCTCTTCTTTTAATTTTTTAATTTTTTCTATTATGTTTTTCATCTATTTACCCGAGTATACAAAATTTAAGTTTTATTGTACAATAAAAAAAAATAGGATGAAATAGGTATGGAATTATTTAAGAAGAGTGTTGTAATTGGTGTTTCCGTTACTCCGGAAGTTGGTCTGGAAGTGGCTCAAATAGATTTTGCGACAAGAACTGTCCTCAAATATGCAGTAAGACCGTTAGAATATGATATAAATCGTAGAGATATTGCGGATTTAGATATTTTTAAGGAAACATTAAGTGATTTGTTGGAAGAACTTCAACTTCCAAAAGGAACTTCAATTGTTTTAAATTTGCCGGCTGTTACATTTAGAGTTAATGATTATCCGGCTTCATTGGATGAAGAACAAGTTGGAAATGCTATCGAAGAAGAATTGGCAGAAAATCTTATTTTCAAGAACAATGAACCTTGTATTGCAGCTACACAGTTACCAAATTCAACTATACAGTTTAACAAAATTGCTTATGAAGCTGTTCAAAAAACTACTATTATAGAAATTGCAATGGCAATAAAGGATTTAGGATACAAGTTATTAGCAATTGATACTTCCGTAAATTCTATTTTGAACTCATTGATTTTAAAAGAACGAGTTAATGTAGAAAATGATGTGTCTTGGGTACTTTTGTTGGTTGAAAACAACTGCTGTCGTGTAATATCAATGAATGGTAGAACTTATGTAGACGCGTTTGAAGAAAAGATTAGTATTGGTGAAATATTGGGTGATGCAGAAAACTATTCTACAGTAATCTCTGCAGTAACACCGATTTTGAAAAATTTACCTTCACAATATTTATGTGTAGTATCAAAAACAAATATTGTAAGTGCGGAAATATTGGCTAGTAAGCTTAACTATTCTGCGCCAATTATTCACCAAGAAGCAAATTCTTTTTCACAAGAAGTATTCATGGATGTATCTCCAGAGGTTGATGAAGCATTAGCTCCAACAATATCTTTGGATGTTATAGGTGCTGCTTTATATAGAAATTTGCTTCCTTATTCAACAGCACATTTTAACTTGTTTAACAAATCTCTTGGCGACATCTATTTGGATGAACAACCGCCTGAAGTTGTTATTGCGGGTCACAGAATTGTTTTAGATACAGAAACTCTTATTAAAATATTTATATTGTGCGCTATAGTGATTCTTGTTCCGGCAATAATAGCATTTATTGTGCTTTTGTCTTCTATATCCAGTCAAAATAGTGTCAATGCAGATTTGGATAGCAAGATAGAACAAATGAACAAGTTCTTGAAGGATAATGAAAGCGTTTCTGCTGATTTATTTGATGAAGGAGATGAAATCAGAGTTGGTTTAGAACATAATAAAAATGTTTATTCCTATTACACGATTGTGGGAACAGAAATTCCTAAAAAATTGTGGTTGACTCACTTGAAATTCTCAGACAAAACTACAATTGAAGGTCAAGCTGATAATTTGGAAAGTGTATATGCGTTCTTTAGAAGCGTAAAAGATTATGATCCTGAATCAGATATAAAATTGCAAAAATTAGGTTTGGCGTCAAATGCTGTGCCAAAGGTTATTGAAAAAGATGCTGAAAATTCTGAAAATTCTGATAAAACTGACGATTTTGAAGTTGATTCTATTTTGACATCTTCTAATGCTGATTTCTACGAATTCAGAATTTCAAATGAACCGGAAGTTAAAAAAGAAGATTTGAAGAAAAAAGATGAAAATGGCAACGATTTGCCAGATTTAGAACCAATAAAAGAAAATAATTAAAAGGTAAAATAATTATGGAAAAGTATAAAAAATATTATGGTGTTATTATCTTTTTGGCTGCACTAGTTGCGATGATTGCATTAGTAGTGTCTTTGGAAACACCAAAAATTTCAGAGCTTAAATCCTTAAAGAATGATGAACAGCAGAAGCAAGAACAAGTTAACGAGCTGCAAGGCAAATTAGATATTGTAAAAGCGAAAATTAAGAAAATTAAAAATTCTATTACATCATCACAAAAGAAAATTTACTCTCCGATTGAAAATGATTTGGGCAATGAAACATTGTTCTTTACATTATATAATGATGTAATTGAAATGATTCATGCAAATTCAGTAAAAATAAAATCTATAGATTATACATATAATCCCGAAGCAGATGCTTTTGTAAAATTTGGCAAAGATGTGTATTTTGTGTGTGATGTTAATATGGAACTTGTATCGAATTATGTAAATTTAGGAAAATTAATACAAGATTTATATCAATATCCTTATTATATAAGAATTAATGAGTTAGAAGTAAAACCTTATGAAAAAGATAAGAAAATTCTAATAAGTAACTTGAGTTTAAGATTATATGCACATACAGAACCGGATTCAGAAAGTCCTGTAGCTTCTTCAACAACAGACGCTTTACCGTTGAATGGTGCTGAAACTCAATTGCCACAATAGTTAGGTTTAAAATTTAAAAAACGGAATTTGATTTTTAATCAAATTCCGTTTTTTTTTAATATCAAGAAGGCGTCAAATTAGGATAAGTAACCGCTTCGCCCTCAGAGGGGAGAAGCTGCCCGGAGGGCTGATGAGGGTGGCATAGGTAAACTTAATGGTGCTTTTCTAAATTAAAAATTGAAAATGGACAATTGAAAATTCTTTAAAACAATTTTCCATTTTCCACTTTCAATTTTCCATTGAAGAAGGGTAGGGTGCAATTTTTTGCACCATTAACTTTAATTAACATAAACTAACTTAATTTTGGTTTTCTTTCAACTTTTTTATCACTTTTTGTAATAATCAAACGATCTTTTTCAACTGTATATTGAACCATATCTTCTTCAGGATTCACGTCTAATAAGCCAAGTATTGTTAAATTAATACTTAGAGCCCATCCGTTACCATTTCTCATTAATTTTCTATCAACTGTCATACATTTAACCTTACATATCACTTGACAATATCATATATTTTGTATAAACTTATTTCTAATCTTACATAATATCGTTTAATGTATGTATATGCGACAGTATTTATTCATAACATTAGTTGGATATGAAAAAGAGTATCCTTTTGATATCGGTTTGTTACCGTCTTAATTCCTTTAAAAGGATACAAAAGTGCGTATTAGCGCACTTCTTTTTTTGTCAAAATCTTAACTGTTACACTAATCCAAAATAAAGCTTATTTAATTCTGCTAGCGTCATTGCGCCGGTTCTAGCGTATTCTAACTGTTGGGCTTGTTGTGATTCTTTGCTTGCTTCCAGTGGTTGTACTTTGAGCTCTTGTTTTTGTTCTTCATTTTGTTTAGTTTGTATTTTTTCGATTAATTCAGTTTTAGCTTGCTTGAGCTTTGATACATCGGTATTTTTATTGCCACTGGGTGTAATTCCCATCTGCGTAAGCTCTTTTATAATCTTGAGGTATTCAGGATCTTGTTGATACGAATTATAAGAACTTATTGCTCCAACTGCCATTACCATATTGAACTCCTCAACTGTAAAATTTTGTAACAAAGCTTATATATTGTTTAATTCCACCAATTAGATGATTTATAACGCTAATATATAAATATCTTTACAAATGTTCATAAACGAGTTAAAATGGAGTATAATCAGTTAATATTTTGTTACAAACTAGCAATTAAATTTGTCTTGAGTTTTTATTTAAAATATAATGTAAGGGTGTAACAAATTATTATAACCCAATAAAAATATACATAGAAAGAAATTAGGAATTCTGAAATTATGAAGAAACAAATAAGTTATTTGCTTACTGTCTTATGCCTGCTTGCAGCCAGTAAAACATTTGCGAACGACCTTTTACCCGCTAATGTAAGAGCCGAATTTGAACGCCAAGGCTCTGGTGGTATGTATAATACTTTAGACGATTTAAACTCGAAACATTATCAAATTGATAAGAGTTATATTCAGTCTTTTGACGATGTAACAAAAGATGAGCAGATTTATGATGCTTCTATTGAAGAAAATTTGCAAAGAGAAGGTATGATTTATAACCCCCACTTCTTGTTGCAAAAAATCAATTTTGAAGGCAATACAAAGATTTCTTCAGATGAACTTGAAAAATTAGGTTTGGAAGTTCTTGGCGAAGATGTTTATTTTGATGAATTATTAGAAGTTTGCCAAAAGGTAACAAATTTATATAGAGCTAAAGGTTATTTAACATCTTATGCAACAGTGCCACCTCAAAGAATTGTGGATGGTGTTGCAACAATCAGAATTGTTGAAAGTAAAGTTGGTGAGCTTAATATTGATGGTGAAAAATGGACTCGTGAATGGTATTTAAGACATATCATCATGGGTAAAGCAGGTTTAAGAGAAGGCGATGTATTTAATGCTAAAAACCTTCAAAGAGCAATGAAAGAAATTAATAGGGAAGATTATGTTCAAGTTCAAACAGAAGTTGAGCGACAACAAGAGGGTGATGAAAACACTGCAATTACTTTAAATGTTAGAGACAGATTCCCTGTAAACTTGAATTTTTCTTATGATGACTATGGTCGTTCATATACAGGTGCTCAAAGAGTTTCATTCCTTGTTGGAATGGACAATTTAACCGGTTTGGGTGATAAAATTTACGGTGGCACTATCTTATCATCAGGTGCAACCGGTTGGATGGCAGGTTATTCACTTCCTGTTTCATCCTATGGAACAAGGTTATCATTCGACTTTTCAGATTCACACGTAAGACTAGGTGGACCTTATAAGTCTGCAGATGTTAAAGGTAACGCTCAAAGTTATTTCTTTAAATTAACTCAACCAATTATTCAAACAGCAAAATCTGATTTAATTTTCTATACAGGTTATGATTATGTAAACGCTAATACGTCTGCATATAACAATACAAATAATCCAGTAAGATTAGCTGATTATAACTTGAATGTATGGCGTTCAGGTTTATATGGTATGACTGACGATAACTATGGTCGTTGGTTAGGAAATGTGGGCGTTGACTTCGGTATGGGAGGTGACGGTCACGGTGCTATACAAGATACGACATTCTTCAAGGTTACAGCAGGTGCAACTCGTGTACAAAGATTATTTGCAAGAAGTATGGGTATCGTGAGAGTAAACGGTCAATACTCACCTGATAAATTGTTCGCAGCAGAACAAATGCAAATGGGTGGTCCTTATACATTAAGAGGTTATCAACCTGCTGAATTAATCGGCGATTATGGTGTTACAGGTACAGTTGAATACAGATTCCCTGTTCCTTACTTGTACAAGTTAATGCCAAAAGTTGATGAAAGACTTAAACTTGCAATCTTCTATGATTGGGGTTGGTTGGGTGAAAACGGTAATATTTACAATTACCCTCAAACCTTCTTACATTCAGTTGGCTTCGGTACATACATTAACTTTACAGATTGGTTGACGGCTCAAATCGGTGTAGGCTTCCCACTTACTCGTTCTTATTCAGAAAGCACTGCAAGATTCTACTTTAGTATAAATTCTGACCTAGATAGATTAATTCCGTTGAGAAATCCTGAAAAGTTATAAAATATAAATTTAAGATACAACAAAAAAGACTCTTTTCTAAAGAGTCTTTTTTGTTGTAAGTACAAACTTTTATTATACTGAATTGTGTGAAAATTTCTTATTTAAAACTACAAGTCCTGCGCTTATTAACACTCCTAAACCGAAAGAGATTGCGATAATCTTTTTGTGCGCCCCTTTTTTACTTCCCAGAATTTTTCTGTATTTTACAATTTTTCTAAACAATTCAGGCTCTTCTCTATCTAAACCTTTTGCTTTGAATGTTTTTTCCAAAGCATCCATCGGATTAAATCCCTTACCTTCTTCTAACGCTTTAAAATAATCATTTTCAAAATTTGAAGAAATTTTGTCAGTTGGATTTGCGAGCGCATCTTTGAAATACAGCATATTATTATATGCCATCATAGGTTCCGCAAATTTTGCTTTTACAAATTCTTTCTCGTCTTTTAGTTTTTTTAATGGAATACCGAGAATTTTGCTTAATTCTTCGGCTTGTTTTTCGTCGTATTTTATCGGTTTCGAATCATGATTTGTAACACCGATAACAAAATTTTCACCCTTCCAGCCTCTTTCCAAAAAGTTTTTGTTTGAGCCCCAATTTTCGGATAACCAATCTGAAGTGTAGATTTTTACTCTATTATCAATGTAAGGTTTTAATTTTTCACCATCATAAATGTTGAAATCCTCCGCAGATGCGACAAATTCATGCATTATGCTTTTTAAATCAAAATCATTGCCTTTTACTTTTTTGATTTCATCATCAATGAGATTTAGATATTTATCTCCATAATCTTTGTTAAGAGGTTTTACATAAACCCAAGAGGCATCAATCCTCAGCCCGTCAAAATGTTTTGCATAAAAATTTACTTTTTCTCTCAAAAGTTTTTCGGCATCTGTTGAATCTAAATCAAGCGCAGGCAAATCCCATTTTAAGGATTTATTTTGCAAAAAAGCTTTCGGATGTGACCAAACTTCATCGTAAGAAAAACCGCAAAGCATATCGCCATCCAACTTTAAACCTTTTTGATTAAGTTTTTCTTTCGCGTTCTTTAAATCCTTTTCGGCTAAAAATTGTTTGAATTTATAAAAGTCAATTTCTTTATTTTTTTGTTTATAAATTTCAGCAATTCTTTTATCGCGTTCAGCTGGTGGTAATGAATACAGTTTTTTGTCAACTTCATTCCATTCTTTGTAATCGTGTGTGTGATTAATTTCTCTTAAAACTCTATATAACGCTTTTGGCTCTAATCTTTTGCTATTTTGAGCTTTAAAATCAGTAAATTCAATATTATTTTTTTCTCTTTCATAAACTCTCTTCAAAATTTCTTCTTGTTTTGACATTTCATCTACAATATTAGAATAATTTATAACATTTTTATTACCATTTGCTTTTACAATTTCATTAAATTCTTCTTCAGTGCAATGCGATTTTATATCAATCATATGGTTTCCCAATTCCATTGAGGTTCCGGAATAAATTGGATATTGCCCTTTATGATTATGATACTGCCCTGTTGGTTGAATTTGAATTTCATTAATTCCCCAATATTGTTTTGCGAAATTAAAGAATTTTGTACTATCTCTTTGATTAAGTGAACCTACGCCAGTATTATTTTGTGCATCTTGTGGAAGTGATGATGTCGGCACAATAAGAATCGATTTCCCCGAGTTTCCGATTTTTTCTTTTGCTTGATTTAAGACAGCAGAATATTCTCCTTCTTCTTTGGGTCTAAGGCGACGTTGAAAATTAATTGTGCTATTAATTTTTATATCCATAATTACACACTTCTATATATATTAAACCAAAAGAATACAAAAAATTGCGCTTATATTTAGAAGTATTAAGATATTGGTCGGTTTAGATTATTCAACAACTTATGTAATAAATCTATTCAAAGGCGGTGCAACCACCAAAGGAATTAAATAAAATGTTTATAATTCTTGGTTAAAATCTGTTGGAAAGTCCGCAAAAGACGTTAAGGGTATAACAGTCGCAGAAGTAAAAGAAATTTACTTTAGAAGATATTGGATGGTAATACTATTAGTAAAAAATTTGCCGTAGCTTCTTTTGATTCGGCAGTAAACCATGACATGGGTAAAGTTGGCGACGTTTTAAAAGGTGCCAAATGTAATGATATAAATTTATTTTTTATTGCAAGAACCCGTTACTATAACGACTTAGTAACCGCTCGACCAGTAAATATAAAATATTTGCATGGTTGGTTGAATAGGGTTTCTGCGTTGTTTGATTTTATCGGAAAACTTTAAACTTTCTTTTAGGCCAAAATGTATTTTTTAGCCAGGATAAAACCTGGCTTTTTTTATGCAAAAATCAAAACTTCCCCACTTGTTACTTTTAAATTCTTGTAAGTTCTTATAATCACGAGTGGGAAAATAGTGGGGAAGAATTAAAAAATTGCATTAAAAAAGGCTTTTGAAAAATCTTCAAAAGCCTTGTATTAACTTGGTTGCGGGAGCTGGATTTGAACCAACGACCTTCGGGTTATGAGCCCGACGAGCTACCAGACTGCTCCATCCCGCGATATTTAATTTTTATTGCGATTACTCTATTGAGGAGTCTTTCAGACTTACCTCTCCTCGAACGTGACGTTTAGTCACCTTCTCGTCGGCAGAGTATCCCGCGATATTTAATTTTTATGTGAGTAAAATACCCTCAACATCTATATTATGCTCCGTAAAAAATAAAAATCAAGTACTTTGATTTTTTATTTTAAAAACATCGCTTGGTTGCTCGCAATAAATTGTATTACAGGGCTTGTTAAGCGCAAGCCTTTCAACCTCTGCTCGCAATCTGCTTTTCTTTGCTTAAAAATTCCTACCTAAATAATTTAGAATGAGAATTCTTTCTGGCGAATGATGCAATGTCTATTGGTTGTGAGGTATGAAGTTACCGAGAAAATATTTTAGTAATTTGATGCTAAAACAATTCTGCAAATTGTTTTTAATAATGTTGGATTATTTTTTTAGAAACTCGTAAACTTTTGTAACTTCTTTTTCCCTGTACCTCTTGCTTTTCCGCTGTCTTTATATTAATATCATCATGTCAGAAAACAACCCACATTTGAATATACCGTAAATGCCTTTAAATAGGCGTTTTGTTGTTTGGATATTTGAATGTCTATAAAATTATAAAACCGAAATGTAAAACAATTTAAGAAAGGTATTATTAAAATGACAGAAGAAAAAATCGAATCTCAAGTTGAGGAAACTGTTGTAGAAGAAACTACTGCAACTGAAACAGTAGCAGAAGAAAACGTAGAACAGCTTCCTGCAAAAAGACAACGCAACAGAAAGAAAAGAGTTGAAACTCAAGAATCTAAGCCTGAATCTGAATGGACAGAACAAGTTGTTCAAATCAGACGTGTAACAAAAGTTGTTAAGGGCGGTAAAAAATTGAGCTTCAGAGCTATCGTTATCGTTGGTAACAAAAAAGGACAAGTTGGTGTTGGTTGTGCTAAGGCAGCTGAAGTTATCATCGCTATCCAAAAAGCTATTGCTGATGGTAGAAAAAATCTTATCACAGTGCCTATTTTCAAAACAACTATTCCACACCCAATCACAGGTCGTTCAGGTGCTGGTGCTGTAATGTTAAGACCAGCTTCTCAAGGTACAGGTATTATTGCAGGTGGTGCAGTTCGTTCAGTTCTTGAACTTGCAGGTATTGAAAACATTCTTTCAAAATCTTTAGGTTCAAAATCACCTCTTAACGCTGCTAACGCTACTTTAGAAGCTCTTAAATCTTTAAGACCATTCTCTGAAGTTGCTAAAAAACGTGGCTTGACAATGGCTGAATTATTAAACTAGTCGGCTATTTTCATTCAGATTTGAAATGAAATAATAATAGTAGAACGTAGGGTGGGAAAAGCGTTCTAGCAAAATTAAATTTTAAACAATGAAATTGAAATAAGCGTTCCCACCGATAAAAAAATAAGATTAAAAAGGAAATAACAATGGCAAAACAAATAAAAATCAAACTTGTAAGAAGTTTAATCGGATGCTCTGACGCTCAACGTAGAGTTGCTCAAGCTTTGGGTCTTAAAAAAACTGACCAAGTTGTTGAACACCAAGACAGTGCAACAATCATGGGTATGGTTAACAAGATTTCTCATCTTGTAGAAGTGGTTGACTAGAGTTTAGAAGTTTAGAGGTTTAGAAGTTTATAAGAAATTTAAAACTTCTCCTCAACTACTCAACTTATAAACTCTTCAACAGATATTATAAGTAAAAAAGTTATTTAAAAGAGGACATAAAAATGACAAACATAACATTAGAAGATTTAAGACCAGCTGAAGGTTCAACTGGCAAATCAAAAAGAGTAGGACGTGGTCGTTCTTCAGGACACGGTAAAACATCTTGCCGCGGTCATAACGGTGAAGGACAACGTTCAGGCAGAACTGCTAAAAGAGGTTTTGAAGGTGGTCAAATGCCAGCTTACAGAAGATTACCTAAGTTGAAAGGTTTCCAAATCATCAACCAACGTAATTATGCTCAAATTAACGTTGGCAGATTAGCTGATTTAGAAATTACTGAAATTTCTTTGGAATCTTTGAAAGAAATTAGAAAAGCTCATCCTTCTTGCGATGGTTTAAGAATTTTGGGTAACGGTGAAATCAAGAAAGCTATCACTGTTAAGGCTAACTATGTAACTCCATCAGCAAAAGAAAAAATCGAAGCAGCAGGCGGAAAGGTTGAATTAGTATAATGGTAAGAGGAACAACAGGCGGAATGAGAATGCCTACAACGGCAGATTTGATGTCTATGTGGAATGCTTCAGGCTTGAAAGAGAAGCTTATCTTCACTTTCGGAATGCTTGTTCTGTTCCGCTTTGGTATCCATTTGCCGGTATATGGTATTAATAACGAAATTTTCGCAAACATCGCGTCAGGCAACAACATCTTAGGTTTCTTGGATTTGTTTACCGGTGGTGCATTGGGTAAAGTTTCAATATTTGCACTAGGTATCGGACCATATATTACTTCATCAATCATTATGCAGTTAATGGCTGTAATTATTCCTGCGTTGGAAAAATTACAGAAGGAAGACGGCGAAGCAGGCAGAAGAAAACTTTCTCAATACACAAGATTATTTACTGTTGTATTGGCAGTTTTCCAAGCCGTAATCTTTATGGGTTACATGGCTCATCTTCCGGGCGCAATTACAGCAGGTGTAAGTCATATTATGTTTTACATCTCTGCAGTTGTATCATTAACAGCAGGCTCTGTTCTTGTAATGTGGATGTCTGAATTAATCACAGAAAAAGGTATTGGTAACGGTGGTTCTTTAATTATCTTTGTTGGTATCTTGTCAGGTATTCCGCTTTACTCATCAAGAACAGCGCAAATGGTTTCTAATGATTCAGCTCTTATGTGGGGCTTGATTCTATTGCTTGCAATCTTCTTTGTTACAATGATTTTCATTGTAGTAATGCAAGAAGCAATTCGTAAGGTTATTATTGTTAATCCAAAAAGACAGGTTGGTAACAAGGTTTATGGCGGAGTAAATACATTTATTCCATTCAAACTTAACCCCGGTGGAGTTATGCCAATCATCTTTGCAGTGGCAATCTTATTGTTCCCATCAACTATTTTGAGTTTGGTTGGACAAGCTAATTTGCCTGCAGGTTGGGTTCAAGATGTAGTTCTTATGTTGAATAAAATCTTCAATCCAAGTGGTTTAACATATTATGCAATTTATTTTGCAATGATTGTTGTGTTGACATTCTTCTATGCATCAATTATGCCAAATATGCAACCAAAAGAAATTGCTGATAACCTTAAAAAATACGGTTCATCAATTCCGGGTGTTAAACCGGGAAGACCAACAGCTGAAGCGTTGGATAAAATCTTAACAAAAACTACTTTCATAGGTGCAATGGGCTTAGGTATAATTGCTCTAGTACCTGCGTTTGCAAGTTATATAACTAAGATTACAACTCTTCAAGGTATCGGTGCCACTTCATTAATCATCATGGTTGGTGTTGCACTTGATTTGATTAACCAAGTTAGAACTCACTTGCTTGCAAGAAACTACGAAACATTCTTGAAGGATTAGTAGGATAAATAATTCAGAAAAAAGGAGCGACGAAGCGTCGCTCTTTTTTTTATTATTTTAGCTTTTTTGTTGGGCTGAAAGCCCAATCTACATTTGCTCAATTTATTTTTCTACTTTTCCTAATACAAATGTAACAATTTCTTAACAAACCCTAAAGTTTTTCGTAAAAATGCCGATAACATGTATGTAAGATTTAGGAAAAGGCGGACGATGTCAGGTTTATCAATTCATGAAAAACGACAATTAGCGGAACAGCTTGCTCGTGAACAGTTGAGCAAGTCCGGTCAATATCGTTTTGGAATTCCTCAAAGTGTGTTGAATGCCAAAGCGAATGAATTCATGCGCCTTTCAGATAAAGAAATCCAGCAAAAATTCAATGAATATTTTCAATCAACAGGTTTAAACGCAAAGCCAAAAGACTTGTGGGATTCAATGGGTTTGAATCTCGAACAAAAGAAAAAAGCCGAAGCGCACATGAAAGGGCTTCAAAAACAAATTAACAAAAAATATATGCGTCCAGCAACTTCTAACAAAAAGAAAACTGGCGCAAAACAAGCCAAAAATATTTTACCAAACGACGTAAAAAAAGAAATTCGTCAATTTATGGTTGCTCTTTTAAAGCAAGCCTTCAATCAAAAATCAGAAGAGTTTAGAAACTACTTGTTGAACAATAAAAGCGGTTTTGCAGAAGGCGCAATGGAATTGCACGACCTAGGTTCAGCATTTGCTGATAAATTAACTGAAATTGGCATTGTTGTTGATAGAGGCGACACAAGAGCCGAAATTAGAGAAAAACTTATCAAAAAACAAGCTGAAATCGACGTATTAGAGAGCTACATTGGTGATGAAAAATCATTTAATGAACTTTTCAAAAAATACTTCAACGAAAATTTTGATTATCAATCAACTTTTGACTACATTTGCGCAAGTTCTGAATTTACAACACAAGATAGCTCTAAGAAAATTGAAAAGTTTAACAAGAAATTTAGCGATTTAACAAAAACAAACTTGAAATCTGCAGACGATTATATGGGTAACGCTAGTGGTGCGGGCGGTTTGATGGACTTAGCCTTTAACGTTGCTTTGATGTACGTTTCTGGTGGCTCTAGCGCAATTGGCAAATACGCACAAATGACTGCAAAAGGTGGTACTGAACTTGCAGAAAACGCTATCACAAAGGTTGCAGGGAAAAAACTCGCTCAATCAAGCGCAGGACAAGCAATGTCACAGGGCGTTGGAATTGTAGCAGCGCAAACAACAAGTGCAGGTTTGAACGCAGTAGCTTTTCAAGGCACAAAAACTGCAGAACTTGCAGGTGAAACTCTTGCAACTGGGGAAATCGACACAGAAAAAGCTAAAAACATTGTAGCAAGCGCAGAAGGCTTGTTTAAATTCGGCTATGTTGGTGGCGCAATTTCAGGTCCTTTGGGTATGCAAGTTAAAGGTTTGACTACAAAACTTTTGAACAGCAAACCGATTATCAATCAGATTTTGACAAAAGGTATCACCAGCAGACCGGCTCCGCTAACTAGTGTTTTGAAAGATATTTCAGAACACTCTGAAGCAATTGGCGAAGTTTTGAAATTTGGTACAGAATTTGGCATAAACGCCGGTTATATGGCTTATGATGAAGGCGTAAGCTACACCGATGCAATAAAAAATTTGGCACAAATGGACGGCGTTTCTAAAATGGTTTTGGCAATGTTGGGCGCAAAGAATATGGCATTTTTGACACCAGAAAAAGTTCAACAAGTTAAAACAGATTTGGCTGGCTACAAGGTTAGTATTACTGCTTATAAAGGACAAAAAGCTTATTCTGTAGTAGACGCACAAGGCAAAGAAACAAAACTTGCAAGCCCAGAAGAATTGTTCATGTTTATTTTGGACAAAGAGGCTCAAAGCGTTGGCATAAAGGCTGAGGTAAAGAAAGGCAAAACTTTAGAAGGTGGTATCTCTGATAATGAACTCACTGAAGTTGCACCGTTTGCACAAAGATTAACAAAAGCTCCAACGGTAGAAGAGTTGACAAACCCAGAATATAAGAGCGTTAAATTAGAAAATGGCGAAATTAATACACAAGGCGAGTTTGTTTCTGATGGAAATTATACCGTTGCAGAAGCTCCTTTTGGCAAAAAAGAAACTTTTAAAACTTATACAGATGGCGATAAAAAACTTGCAACTACCGTTGAAGAATTGGCTCTTCAATACGCTCACTATTGCGGTAGAGAAAAAGCAGTGAAATCTGATATAAACGCTGTTGAAGCTTTGTTAAGAGGAAAAGATGTTACTCCGCAAGATATTTCAGAGATTATTTTTGATTTCAATCATGCAACGGAAGGTCGAGAAAACTATAATGACGGAATTTTAAGCTGGAAAGGTTTAAAGACTGTTAAAGATTTAAAAACTTTTAAAACTAATATCCGAGAATTTGATAAATTCATGACTGAAATGAAAGCAAGCAATGTTGATAGCGAGGTTTTGTACTCTCTTAGAAATCTAAGAATGGACTTTATGTCTGAAAGTTTGAGCCAATTAAAACCAGAAGAGTTTAAGAAAAATCTTGAAACCTTCAAGAATTTAGATTCAGAAATTCAAAAAGGTAGTACTTATAGAGAATCAACTTGGCTGTTAAATCAACATAGCCCAGAAGAGTTGGCAAATCTTGAAGTAGCAAATGAGTTCAACAAGTGGATTGCAACAAAAAGAGCCGAAGGCAAAGAAAATTTGCCATATTTTGCCTCTGATGCTTTTAGTTTTGCAAGGCTTCCACAAGAAAAAGTTGCTCAAGCAAAACAAAATGTTGAGCTTGTAAAAGAAATGGTTGAAAGCGGTGAAAGAAACTTGCACTTAATGTGTGAACTTTTAACTGATAGCTATGATACAAGTTTGTATACAGATTTGCATGCCAAATTAAAATCAGATTTGGGCGACAAATACGACATAAAAGATTTTGATAAGATTTTCCTATCTGCATACAACGACAGAGGGAATTACAACTTTGATTTCGGTATTCAATTTGCCAAAAATTATCCAAATGGTTTTAAACACTTTGGAGCATATCAAATCAACAAAATGGCTGAAAAATTCGCGAAACTTGATAAATCTGCTCAAGAAGATATGATCGCAAAATTGACTATCTTAGGAAAGTTTCCTAAGTTTTGCGAAATTGAGGGTAAATTGCAGGAATTGTCATTTGACAGATTTATGTCAAATGAAATTCCTGATGCTAAAAATATTGCAGATTATATAAATAAATCAACAGTAGATTCTTTTAAAAACTTTGATTTTGAACGTTATTCATTAACGGATATTCAAGGTTTCGTAAAAGCAAGACAAGTTGGCGATAGTTTTGATAGCAAATATACAGATACCTTATTATCTATGAAACTCCAAAGAAGTGATAGCGAAAAAGCTGAAATCCTTGAGTTGGCAAAAATTGATAAAGAATTTGTAAATGAACTTTTGGCTTCAAAAACAGGCCACAAAGATTATAAACCTGTATATTTCAGAGATAAAGCCATTATGGACAAACTTGATGGCAAAACTACTGAGACTAAATCTGACTTAAAAACCGATTATGATAGAGTTTACAACGAATATACAGTAAATGATATGCAACTTTTAGTAGAAGCTAAAAATATTGATGAAGACATGACTAGAGAATTGATGTATTCCGTATCTGATGACGGATACGGACGCATACGTCGTTTTACTCCGAAACAAATTAGTCAAATTGTTAAATACGCTCAAGCTGATAAAGCGTTTGCACGAGAAATTATTAATGAAACCATTACAAATCATTATAGATTTGATTCTGAAACGGTAACTGCTATTTTAGAAAATATTTCAACCTGCAAAGATTTCATGAAAGAAATTATTAATGCTAAAAATAGCGATAAATCATCTTATCACTATGGAGAATATGAATATACCAGTTTTCAAATTAGCAATTTAGCTAAAGCTGCAAAAATTGATGCAAAATATACTAGAGAGTTATTAAATACTTATGTGGAAGATTTAACGAACGAAATTTATAAGAGATTTAGTACCGATGATATATTAAATATTATAATAGCAGGGCAAAACAATAAAGAACTAATGAAAAAATTGGTAGACAGTTCTAAAAAAAGCCTTTTTGGTAAAACTCAAGATGCTGTATACAATGCTAATAACATTGTTCAAATCTTAAATTTTGAAAAAAGCGTTGAAGATAAAGCTTTTGTAAAAGATATTTTTGCAGATAAAGAATTTACGCAAAACGGCTTGGTAAGAGTTGCCGAAACATTGAATTGCAGAAGAGATTCTGAATTTAATACATTATTTAAAGAACTATTCTATGATAAAGAAATGCCGAATAAATGTATTCCAGGTATTATCGACGCTGTAAATAAAGAGAATATTTCTTTATTAAACAAACTGAAATCTAATCCGGATTTTCCTAAAAATGGAATTGCAAGTGTATTGCAAGTTACAAATAAAGAAAATATTGAATTAGCGGAACAATTATGTATGGATAAAGAATTTCCTATAAATTATATTAATGAAACTGTATTTGCGGTTAATGCTCGAAATAAAGAATGTGCATTAGAATTGTGTTCAAATAAAGAAATACCACCTGAACATCTTTCTAAAATTTTAACATACACAAATCAATCAAACAGTGAGGCTGTTATAGATTTTTGTAAAACATACAATAATTATGGATTCAGTGCTGATAGAATTATAGATTTTGTACCTCACTTAAAAGATATTAATTTTGAAAATATGCAGACTTTGCGTACTAAAATTAGTGAAAACGCTTACCAAAAGATGTCTGCAAGTGACTTTGTTATACTTACTAATAATATGGCATTGGTTGGTAAAACTTCCGTTGAAAGTTTATTGAAATCAGAAAAATATAATTTAATCAATATATTATTAGCTAACAAATCAAGAATTTGTGAAGACAAGTTGCTTAATATTAAAGAAGCTAGTCCGATATTTCCGACAGGTGAAGCAGAATATGCTGAAAGAATGAAAGAGCTTTCTGATAGCTTAAATATTTCATTTGACAAATTAACACTTGAAAAACAAGCAAAATTTGATAGCAGTATTGGTTCTTTAAGCAATGGTGTTAAAGAAATGAATTTGGCTGATTTATCAGAAATTAACCTTAAATACTCTCAGAAGGAATTTGTAAATGATATTAACGAGTTATTAAAAGATTTGCCGGCAGAAGAACAAATCAAACTCCAAAATAAATTTGGTTTTAGAATTATTGATAACAAATTGACGGGTTATCCAAAAACCGTTAAAGATATTAATGCTGCTGATTTAGGAAACAAAGAATTATTAAACAAAATCAACGGAGAAGTTGATAGATTCTTAAACAATAATGCGTTAACCGTAAAAGATAACCCTCAATTGAATTCTTTATTGAATGACTTGTTCAATAATTGTCCTGAAATTTTGAACCAAATCGATGGAACAGTAGAATTTGCAAAAACTGTTAAAAGATTACAAACAATTGTAAATCGTGAAGAGTTCGAAACATTATCTGATTCTGACAAAAAAATCATAGAATTGGCAATTTTGGTTGAAAACACTGATAAATCTATTAATACATCAAAAGATGCAGCTTTTGATGCGTTCTTTATCGGGCAAAAATACGGATTATCTGATAACGAATCTAAAAAACTTTATTACATAGTTGAAGCAGGTTCCAGTGTTGAAACCTTTATGCAAACTACAAAAGATACAACTGTAAGAAAATATCGTACAAGTCAGATAACAGGGCAAGACAGACAAGATAAATTTGATATGATGGCATTAAATTTGAAAGAAGATAATCGCTTAAAAATGACTCAAATGCTTTATTCTTCAAAATATCCGAAAGGTTTTACAAGAAACTTTGATAAAGCATTAGAAAATCGTATTAATGAAATCAAGTCACAAGATTTTATTCTTCCTCAAACTCCGAGTGAAACTTATCAAGAATATGCTACCCCAACTGAAATAAAAAGAGGTGATAATAAATATAACGTTAATACAGTTAAAGCTAAAGATATTCCAAATCTGTATGCATTCGTTCATACGCCGGAAGCTGGTTATGCAACGGGTGGAACTCGTGCTGCAAACTTTGCTAACTTTGAAGCTTTTGCAACTTTAAATGATGATAAAGTTATTTGTACAAGCTACGTTTCTACTGATAAAGCTGGACTTGTTCATGAATTTGGTAAAGGTTTTATTTTTGAAATTCAAAATGATAAACAATACGTAGCTTACGGACGAGATATTTATTCTTTAGGTAAAAATATTCCAGATATAGTTGTTGAATATTATAGAGATAAAGGCTTTAAAGCTAATCAAAATAAAGGTGAAAAATACGACCACAGAACTTTGATGTCTAATATAATGAAACGTATGCTTTTTGGAAAAGATTATTATCAAATGAGCAAGGATGTTATCACTGTAATTGATGGCATTAAAACGAGATATAATTCTAAATTACAAGAATTAAAAAAACAAAGACAAAGTATAATTAAAAATATATTTGGTACTGATAATATTACTAATGAACAATATAGAGAATTGAAATCCAATACTGCATTTGTAAATATTGAAAAACAAATGAAAGATTTAAGAAATCAAGAAGTTGCAGAAATTGAAAATATTCCGGAATACAAAGAATTAAAAGATATGGATAATAAATACATAGCAAGACTCGATAATGTTAAGGCTAAATTGGGTGATAAACCAATGACATTGGATAATATCAGAATAATTGACGCGGAATTAGCAAATGCTTATAAAACATTCTTAGACAGAGATGGCGCAAACAAATCAGAAAAGCTAGTTGACAGTGCAAGTTTGTTAAGAAGTTCTTGGCATAATGAAGCTCTTGTTTCTAATCCGAAAATTACAGGTATTTTTACCGATAATATCGAAAAACTTCCAGAAGAATATCTTGTAAAAGCGCAAGAAGAAAATTTACCAATAGTAATATTTGATGAAAAAGAAGTAAAAAGTATTTTCTAGTTTGAATTCATCATTTTGTAAAAACCTTCCAATACAAGCAACTTTTGCTTCACTTCCACTCCGCCGGCATAGCCTATGAGTGAACCGTTTTGCGCAATTACACGATGGCAGGGAATTATTATTGAAATCGGATTATGTCCGACTGCTCCACCGATTGCTTGTGCGGACATCTTTGTCAAACCTCTTTGTCTTGCAATTTCTTTTGCAATTTTGCCATACGTCGTAACTTTTCCATATGGAATTTTGCCAAGCTCTGCCCACACAGCTTGGCGAAATTTGTTACCGATAGGTGCAAGCGGTAGTGACTTGATATTTGGCTTTTTACCTTCAAAATAATTATCGAGCCAAATTTTTGTATCACGAAAAATCTTAAGGCTATCTTCTTCTATAAGAATATCTGCCCCGCTACAAAAATATTTTTGCCCGACAAGCCAAACTCCTATAAGGTTTTCGAACTTATCGCATGCCAAAACGTATGTACCAACTGGTGATTGATAGGTTGTTTTGTAAAATGTATTCATAAAATTCATTTACATATTATAACAAAAATAGCCAACCGGTTAATTGTCAAGATGAGTTTCTGATAGTAAAATTTTCTTGTTAGGTTCGATTTTATGATAAATACTGAAAGTAAAGAACATTTATTAAATGCAGTTTTAGAATACTGTGAGGATATAGTTACAGTTAAAGATTTATCGCTAAGGTATGTAGCTTATAACAAGGCATTTTTTTCTTTGATTGGTGGTAAAAAGGGAGAAACTGTTATTGGAAAAACATTGTCGGAATCACTGCCTTTTAGTTGTGTAGATATTTTAGAAGAATGTTGTAAAAAAGTTATACAAACGCAAGATATTCAAACTGTAACGTTTGTATTATCTTATGACAACATAAATCGAATTATTAAACAAACAGCTACGCCTATTATAAAAAATGGAAAACTGGAAGGAATTTTATCTATTTCAACAGATGTTACTAATGAAGAATGTTTAAAAGCAAAACTAGTAGCTAAAAATTATCAGTTAAATACTTTATTAGCAAATTTGCCAATTATTGTTTATATGAAAGACAAGGATAAAAATTTAATAGTTGCAAGCGAACATTCGCGACGTTTTGTTTGCGAAGGAATTGATCATTATTCGAATGATTTGCAACTTGATATTTTAGAAGCAAAAGCTGAAACCGCAAATGAAGATAACTATGTTTTACAAAACAAAAAAAATTTAAAAAAAATTAAAACTGCAAAAGATTGTAATGGGCAAACGCACTGGTATAGAATTAACAAAGCACCTATTTTGACAGAAGAAAATGAAATAATGGGTTTAGTTACGATTACTAAAAATATTGATAACGAAAAACGCCTTGAGAACCAAAAGAATTTATTTCTTGCAACTCTTAGCCATGATTTAAAGAATCCGCTACAAGCACAAATCAGTTCGCTGGAGCTTCTATGCAAAGGTATGTTTGGAGAACTTAATCCGTCGCAAAAAGAAATGGTGGATATGATTTTAGAATCTTCAAGATATATGAAAGAAATGTTATATTCTCTTCTTAAAAGCGGAAAAGATAATAATGGCATAATTATGCTAAATAGACATCATTTTGATTTAAATAAAATTGTCCAAAAATGTGTGAAAGAAACAAGCGACCTTGCTTTAAGTAAAAATATAAAAGTTGAAATAATTTCATCTTTATCAGAAGACGACAAACTTTATGCAGACGAAATTCAAATGCGTAGAGTTATTGGAAACATGTTGAATAATGGTATAAATTACGCTTATGAAAACTCTCCTGTAACTATAAAATTATATAAAGAAAGAGATAGTATTTTCTTTGTAATAACAAACAAAAGTAACGAAATTTCGCAAAGCTTGAAAGAACAAATTTTTGATAAATATGTTTGCGGAGAGCCTTTGCAAAGCAGTAACGGCATAGGCTTAGGACTTTATTTCTGCAGAAAAATTGTAGAAGCTAATGAAGGTAAAATATTATTGGATGCTTCCGGCAATGACAATTCATTTATTGTAGAATTGCCGATACTAAGTGAAGATCACGCATTCATAAATGAAATAGTTTTATAGTTTTTTTTAATTCTGTTTTAGTGCGCTTTATAGCGCACTTATTTTTAAATAAATTGCGCAGTTTTAGATTTTTTGCATTTTTTTAATTCTTTAGAGATTCCTGCAAAGATTATTTCTCCGCCGGCTTCACCACCTTCAGGTCCCATATCAATAATATAATCAGCATTTTTGATTACATCCAAATCGTGCTCAATTACAACGACGGTTGCACCATTATCAATTAGAGTTTGAAAAACTGTTAAAAGCGTTTGAACATCAAGCGGATGTAGTCCAATTGTCGGTTCATCAAATATAAATACTGAATCTGATTGGGTTTTGCGCATTTCACTTGCGAGTTTCAATCTCTGCGCTTCACCACCCGAAAGACTTGGTGTTGCTTCCCCCAAAGTCAGATAACCCAGACCTAAATCTTGTAGAATTTGCAATCTTTGATTTACGAGTTTCAAATCTTTGCAAGCTTCAAGTGCTGTGTTGACATCCATCGCCATTAGTTGTGGAAGCGAATATCCTTTGTATTTGATACTTTCAGCAACTTTTGCATATCTTGAACCACTACATTCGGGGCAAGGAATTTCAACATCAGGTAAAAACTGAACATCAAGATTAATTACGCCTGTTCCGTCGCAAACAGGACAGCGCAAACTTCCTGTGTTATAAGAAAAATCTCCTGCTTTGTAGTTTAAATCCATTGATTTAGCGACTTTTGCAAATGTTTTTCTAAGTTCATCATGAACATTGGCATAAGTTGCAACAGTAGAGCGAATATTTATCCCAATCGGAGTTGCGTCAATCAGCTTAACTTGTTTAATGTCGTCTGCTTTAATTTCCTTTATGTGTTCAGGGAGTTTTGACTTTGTTGCGAGAGATTCTAAAGCAGGTGTCAAACTTTCCAAAACCATTGTTGTTTTACCTGAACCCGAAACGCCTGTTACAACAGTTAAACGCCCTTTTGGAATATCAACAACCAGTGGTTTAACCGTATGAATAGCATCTGTTTCCATGTGAATTTTGCCAAATTCAAACATGTTTTCAGGATTTGCTTGTTTTCTTGTGACAACTTGCTTTTTACCTGATAAAAATCCGCCGATTATTGAATTTTCATTGTTTTCTATATCTTCAACGGTGCCTTCTGCTATTACGTAGCCGCCATTTGCGCCTGCTTTCGGTCCCATTTCGATTATCCAATCGGATTCGGTTAGAATTTGAGCATCGTGGTCAACTAAAATAATAGAATTCCCGTCATCCAAAAGGTCGTGCAAAACGCCTTTTAAACCAACAATGTTAGAAGGATGTAAACCTATTGAAGGTTCATCTAAAACGTATAAAACGCCTGTTGTTCGGTTTCGAACAGCGCGTGCAAGTTGCATTCTCTGACGTTCACCTGTTGAAAGAGTTGACGCAGCTCTATCAAGAGTTAAATATCCCAAACCTAAATCCATAAGGCGTTTTGCAACCGTTAAAAATGAGTCGCAGATACTGTCTGCCATCATTTGCATTTCTTTCGGCAAAGAATTTGGAACTTTTTTCACCCATTCAACAAGCTCTGACAGAGTCATTTGACAAGCTTCATCCAAAGAAATTCCCATAATTTTAGGATATCTTGCTTTTTGAGATAAACGCGTTCCGTGACAATTCGGACAAATATCCTGTTTAAGGAATTTTTCGACACGCTTCATACTTTTTTCGTCTTTAACTTTTGATAAAGCGTTTTCAACTGTATAAACCGCGTTATAATAAGTAAAATCTAATTCGCCTGCTTGATTTGTATTTTTTGCTTTGTAGAAGATGTGTTTCTTTTCGGCAGGACCGTTGTATACAATGTCTTTTTCTTTGTCGGTTAAGTCTTTAAAAGGAACATTTGTTCTAACGCCCATCTCTCGGCAAACATCGGTCATAAGTGACCACATAAGCGTTCCCCAAGGTGCAACTGCGCCTTCATCAATTGTTAAAGATTCGTCAGGAACAAGTGTTGACTTGTCTACAGTTCTTACTATGCCTGTCCCGCCACAAACTTCACAAGCACCTTGACTATTGAAAGCTAATTCCTCTGCTGACGGTGCGTAAAAATGCGTCTGACACGTCGGACAAATAAGTTCTTGTTCGCTTGCAACTGCTAGAGTTGGTTCGTGATAATGCCCGTTAGGACAACGATGACTTGCAAGGCGTGAAAACATCAATCGAAGACTATTTAAAAGTTCAGTACCAGTTCCGAAAGTACTTCTTACTCCGGGAACTGCGGGTCTTTGATGTAAGGCAAGAGAAGCCGGAACGTATAGAATTTCGTCAACAAGAGCCTTTTCTGCTTGCGTCATTCGACGTCTTGTATAAGTAGAAAGAGCTTCTAAATATCTTCTCGAACCTTCTGAATACAAGACTCCAAGTGCAAGAGAAGATTTTCCGGAACCTGAAACGCCTGCAATTCCGACAATTTTATTTAAGGGAACATCAACATCAATGTTTTTAAGATTATGAACTTTTGCCCCTCTAACTTTTATTGCATTAATTTTATTTGACATAGCCTTCAATATTGTAACCCTTAAGCATCTCTTCTGCAATACTTAACAAAAAGCAAAGAGTTGTATCGCTCTAACCATCCTATAACTGACAATTCAAAATATAATAAGATAACTTCGTACTGCGTCATAATTTAACGTAGTACGAAGTTATTGAATATTTATTTAATTTATTTTTGAGTTTAGTTCTTAATCAGCAAAATATCTGGCTAGTAAACCATCAAAGCCACGACCGTGGCGTGCTTCGTCTTTTGCCATTTCATGAACTGTGTCATGGACAGCGTCCAAACCTAATTCTTTAGCACGTTTTGCTAATTGTAATTTGCCGTCGCAAGCACCGAATTCAGCTTCTGCTCTAAGTTCCAAGTTTCGTTTTGTAGAAGATGTAACAACTTCGCCCAACAATTCTGCGAATCTTGATGCGTGGTCAGCTTCATCAAAAGCATATCTTCTGTAAGCTTCTGCTACTTCAGGATAACCTTCTCTATCAGCTTGTCTTGCCATTGCAAGATACATACCAACCTCTGTACATTCGCCAACAAAGTTAGCTCTCAAGCCTTCAAGAATTTGAGGATCAACATCTTTAGCAATGCCAACTCTGTGTTCGTCAGCATAGTTTTTATTATCATCTTCCATTTTTACGAAAACTTCTTTGACTGCACCACAAACTGGGCATTTATCCGGAGCTTCGCCTTCTACAGTGTAACCACAAACTGAACATACGTATTTTGCCATAATTTATTTCCTTTCTTATTTAACCTTGTCAACAAAATTAATTATAGCATGTACGATTAATGCGTTCAATTGTAATTACAACATTTTTTATATTACATTTGCGATTTTATTTATGAAAATATATAAATCGTGAAATGAAAATCAAATTACCTCATTTTCTTATTCACTTTCAAAATGACTTATAGTAATATGTTGTTATGAAAAGAAAAGTATTAATTTGTTGTTTAGCTTTATGTGCAGTTTTGGGGCAAAACCAAGTTTTTGCTGCGCCAAACGGAGCTTTTGCTGAGCATTATAACGCAGGTCAAAATTACTTGATGTCTAATCAGTATTCTTCGTCAATCGTAGAATTTAGAAAAGCTCTCAGAATTAATTACCTTGATAACTCCGCAAGAATAGGGCTTATCAATGCTTATCTTGCTAGAGCTACTTATTATGCTAATCAAGATAAAAATTATGATAAAGCCGCTAATGATTTTAGAAGCGCGCTTTTCTATCTGAAAATTTATCCGAACAAGGAACAAACTGTTCAAAATTCAGCAGGCATGATTGCTTCGGCAACCGAAAATCTAAACCAATGCTTAAAAGTAATCAGTTTTGATTCAACTCCAAGTGGAAGATATAAACGTGGTGAAGAATTGCGTGCAATGGGAAATTTATCTGCCGCAGCGTATGAATTTTCAAGAGCGACTCAAGGCGATAAAATGGCAGCTGACGCTAACATGCAGGTTGCGGATTTGCTCAAACTTTTAGGCAACGAACCTCGTTCTGCGGATTATTACAAAATCGCACTTGATTTAAATCCAAACAATGGCGTGCTTAGAATGAAATACGCAAGAACTTTGGATAAATTAGGACGCTATGACGACGCAGTTTCGCAGTATAACGAAGCTTTAGCAAATTCTAAAGGCGACATGGAAGTTTTGTATGCACTGGAAAGAATTTATCTGAAAAAGCTTGCCGTAACTCCATCTGATGCAGAACTCAATGCAAACTTGGGTGCTATTAAACAAGCACAGGGCGATTATGAAACAGCTTTAAGTTATTACGGAAAAGCAGAACAAATTAATCCTTCTAACGTTACAACCCGCTTGAATGTCGGAACACTTTTTCAACAAAGAAAAGAATATCAAAAAGCTATTCAGTCGTACGATTCTGTTTTGACTTTGTATCCAAACAACACTCAAGCACTTTTATATAAAGCGCAAGTGTTTAAAGAAATGGGTGATAATAAAACTGCTTTAAATTTATATAAACGTATTCTTGCAATCGACCCTAATAATGCAGGTGCGAAGGCTGAAATTTCAGGCGCGATGAAGGATGCACTTTCACCATCAGAATACATTGCATACCTTAACCAAAACGGTACGGATGAAGAGATTTACGAATACGCATACAAATTGCACAAAGATAATAAAATTGATGATGCAATTAGCGGTTACAAGGCTGTTATTTCTAAAAATGCCTCAAATGTTGATGCTTATGTAAATTTGGCGATTTGTTATGCGTCAAAAGAAGATTATAATAACGCTATCAGCACACTTAACGCAGCTAAAGCAAAGTTCCCGGCAAATAATCTTGTGCTTAAAACTCTGCAAAGTGTTCAGAATGACTCTGTTTCAACAAAACTTGCAACAGCATCTTCAAGTTTTGATAACAAGGATTACAAAAAAGCTATTCAACAATATTTGGCAATTAATCCGGCGACAGAAGATTCTATGCTTGGCGTGGCATCATCTTATCAGGCTTTGAACGATTTTAACAGTGCAATTGAATATTATAAAAAAGCAGAACAAATTAATCCTAAAAATGCAGAAATTCCGTATTATATCGGGTATTTGTACTCTGAACAACAAAACTGGTCATTAGCTGAAACATATCTAAAAAAAGCTGTCGGACTCAATCCTAATTCTGACGCAAAAGAATTGTTGACTTATGTTGTACAAAACGGTTCGGTTGGAATTTTAAACGAAGGTATTGATTTGTTTGAAAAAAATAATTTTCAAACTGCTATGCTAAAGTTTAATGATGTAATAAAAAAAGATGCGCAAAATGCTTACGCATATTATTATAGAGCTTTGATTTACGATGAGCAAAAACAACCAAAACTTGCGATTAATGACTATTTGAATGTACTTAAATATTCAAAAGAATTTCCAATTGCAAATTACATGGTTGCGGTTGATTATGACAGCTTGAACAATTATAAAGAAGCTTATAAATATTATCAAAAGTTTGTTTCAAGCTACACAACAGATGATGAATATTTAAAATACGCAAAAACAAGAATGGGTGAATTAAAGGCTTATGCAGGATAAAAACAAGGTTCAAGCACTAATATCAAGCAGGGTTTCGCTTGCACCAATGGCAGGAATTACAGACTATGTTTTACGTTCTCTTGTGCGTGAATACTCAAAAAATTGTCTTTTAACAACAGAGATGATAAGTTCGGAAGCTTTGACACAAGTTAAAGACACCGACATAGTTGCTCGTAGCGAAGACCATTCACCTATTTCGTATCAATTAAGCGGACATAAACCGAAAATGATTGCCGAATGTGCAAATTATCTTCAAAAATACGCCGATATGATTGATATAAACATGGGCTGTCCTGTAAATAAGGTGGTTAAAGGAACTGACGGTTGCGCATTAATGAGAAATGTAGAATTAGCGCAAGAAATTGTTCGCACAACGAAAGCTAATATTTCAATTCCTTTGAGCGTAAAATTTCGTTTAGGCTATACGTTTGATGAATTAAATTTCGTTGAATACGGTCAAAAAATGCAGGAAGCCGGTGCGGATTTTATCACAATCCATGGCAGAACTCGTTCTCAAATGTATGGCGGAAAAGCTGACTGGAAAAAGATTGCAGAGCTTAAACGTAATGTTGATATTCCTGTTTTCGCAAACGGTGATGTTGTTTCTATTGAAACAGCCGTTCAATGCTTGGAAGACTCTCAAGCCGATGGAGTTGCAATCGGGCGCGGAGCATTGGGAGACCCTTCACTTTTATATCGAGTAGAAAAATATATTAATTGCGGAGAATATATCACCCCACCAACTTTAGAAGAAAAAATTGCAACATTAAAGAAGCATTTGAATAAAGAAGTTGAGTTTCGTGGAGAAGATATTGGTGTGAAATTTTGCAGAAAATTTTATCCTTATTACGTAAATGGTTTTCAAGGCGCATCAAGACTTAGAGGAGAATTAGTTTTGATGAATGATTTGAAAGAAATTTTTAAGAAGTTAGATGGAATTTTGGCATTAAGGTAAATTTAGTTTTTGCTCCTCACCCCTACCCCCTCTCCCGCCTTCGTACCAGTGTCCGAGATAAATTTATCCATACTTTTTAAAATGTAGTTAAATCAAGACTTTTTAATGAAGCTTATATTGTATAGACTAAAAATAATAGTTAATAAAAAGCTGGATTCTTCGTTTTACAACACACTTCCAAGTTGGTATTAAACACTGGAAGTGAAGTGAAAAACAGTTTCTCAGAATGACGGAGCGTGAAACTATCGGCTTGACGTCATTTTGAGGTGCGATTAGCACCGAGAAATCCAGCCTTTTATTAAAATTATCTTGGATAGTAGTGTCAAGGGGCGAGGGTAACTGCTCGACTCGTAGTTGCACTTTGAGGATGGCCTGGTATTAAAAATTAATCTTAAATTGTTATCAATGTCATCCGACAATGTACTCTTTTCTTTTTGGTTACTTTTTCTTTTTAGTAAAGAAAAAGTAACTTGTGGTATAATGGGTTTAAAAGAATTAATGGAGAATGATAAATGAGCAAATATTTATTGGAAGTAGGTGTTGAAGAATTACCATACAAGTTTATTCCGATGGCGATTTCTCAACTTAAAGTTGGTTTTGAAACATTTTTGAAAAATAGTAACGTAGAGTTTGGCGATGTTAAAGTTATGGCGACACCAAGACGTTTGGCTGTGATTGTTAGTGGATTGGCAGCTTCTCAACCAGATGTTGAAAAAGTTGTTAAAGGCCCTATTGCTAAGGTCGCTTTTGATGAAAACAAAAACTTGACTAAGGCAGGCGAAGGTTTTGCTAAGAAAAACGGTGTTAGCGCGGATGAACTTTATGTAGAGAATGATTACCTTTATGCGAAGATTTCTATTAAGGGTAAAAACACAAAAGATTTGTTGCAAGAAAATGTTCCTGTGATTTTTTCTAAGTTGCAAGGCCCTCACTTTATGAGATGGGGAAATAATGATGTTAAGTTTTCTCGTCCTATCCGTTGGGTACTTTCAATTTTGGACGGTGAAGAAGTTAAGATTAGAATAATTGATAAAGATTCTTCTAATATGACTAACGGTCATAGATTTTCTACTCAGAATATCGTTATCAATAATCCTGATGAATATGTTCAAAAATTACGTGATGCTAAAGTTATTGTTGACCAAGACGAAAGAAGAGCTAAGATTGTTGAACTTACTAAGGCTGAGGCTGATAAGTTAGATGCTGTAACTAAAATTTCGGATGATTTACTGGAAGAAGTTACTTTTATTTGCGAATACCCTGTGGCTGTAACTTGTAACTTTGATGAGGCATTTCTTACTATTCCTCAAGAAGTTGCTGTTACCGTTATGGAAACTCATCAGAGATATTTTGCGCTTTATACTAAGGATGGCAAATTGATTAATAAATTTGTTACGATAACTAATTATATCGGTAATGAATTTGAAAATATTAAGGCAGGTAACTTGCGTGTAATTAAGGCTAGACTTGATGATGCGGTATTCTTCTTTAATGAAGATACTAAAAAACCGCTTGAAGCTTATGTAGAAAACTTGAAGGGCATGACTTTCCAAAAAGGTATGGGTTCTGTTTATGATAAAACTCAAAGAATTGTAAAACTTTCAGAAAAAGTTGCTAGCGAACTTGGAGTTAATAAACCTTCTATTAAGAGAACTGCAGAACTTTGCAAAGCTGATTTAGCTACAAACCTTGTGTTTGAATTTACTGAACTTCAAGGCTTTATCGGTGCGGATTACGCTAGAGTAAGTGGCGAAGAAGTTGGTGTTCAAGAAGGTATTAAGGAACATTATTTTCCATTGAATGCTGATTCTGAAACGGCTAAGAGCATTGAAGGTCAAGTGGTTGGTATTGCGGATAAGATGGATACAATTTGCGCTGTGTTTGCTGCAGGTAAAAAACCTACGGGCTCATCTGACCCTCTTGGTGTAAGACGTGCAGCTTTGGGTGTTATCAAGACTGTTTTAGAACATGGTTTGAAATTGGATTTATCAAAACTTATTGATGAAACTTTGGCATTGTTGCCTGTTCAAGCGGATGTTAAAGCTGATGTTGAAGAATTTTTCGTTCAAAGATTAATTATTTTCTTAAATAACGATTACTCTAAGAATGTTTTAGAGGCATGCTCTTCTGTTAACCCTTGCAAAGACCTTTGCGATTATGTTGAAAGAGTTAAGGCTGTTTCAGGTGGAGTTGATGAAAAACTTCTTGAAAACGCAAACAGAGTTTTGAGAATTTTGAAAGAAGAAGCAGGAAATGTTGACGAAAACTTGTTTACGCTTGATGCTGAAAAAGACTTGTATAAGGCGGTTCAGGGTATTAAATTTGACGGAGATTATAAAAAATATTTAGCTGATTTAACTCAAATTAATCCTGTTGTAACAAAATTCTTTGATGATGTTTTGGTAATGGATAAGGATGAAAAGGTGAAGAATAACAGACTTGCACTCTTGAACACTTTGAAAAATAAGTATATAATATTAACAGACTTTTCTAAATTGTAAAAAATTGTAACGAGTTAGAAAAAATGAGTCAATTTTTTCTTTTAGGAAACTTTATATAAATACAAAGTGAAGGTAGTAAATAAAGAGGTCGTTATGTTCAACCTAAAATTTTTAAAGTCACTAAAACAAGTATTAGATTCAAGAACGAATTTATTAACATTTTCAAACGCTCAAAAACAAGCGAATGAAGATTATATTGCATCGCTCTCATCAACAGAGCTTAAAATAAAATCTGACGAACAAAGGCTGGAAGCAATGGTCAGACAACAATTAAAAGAAGAATTTCCGAATATTGAAAAGAGTTCTTCTTACGACTTATTGGTTGACGCAGTCATCCATAATTATAAGTCAAAACAGCTTCAGGCCACAGACAACGCCGAAATTAAAGAATAGTTGTCAATTTTACTACACATATAAAACCGCCATCAAATAGTTGATGGCGGTTTTGTTTTATGATTTTGTGTTTTACTGAAAATCCACATTCAGGTGAAATGAACAAAAATCTAGGGTGTAATCTGCGTTAATTGAGTGACTGTAGTTCCCTCTTTCGGTGAAGCGTAGAAAGAAAAAGTATATCTATAATGTCTTGCTAATAACTTAATTTGTAACAAATTTTGTCTAAATCATTGACAAAATGTAATGTTTAATGTATATTGCGTGTGTGTTTATTAGTGTGAGGATAAAATTATGAAAGTAAGTGCTATTCAGGCTTGCCGTGTTAATGGTCAATTAAAATTAGCTAAAAATCGTAAATTAAGAGAAGATTTACCACCGGTTATTAACAGCAACCAAACTGATACGGTTTCATTTAAAGGTAAAGCGGCTGCGGGAGCAACTATTGGTGGACTTTTGGGTGCAGCTGCAATTACACTTTTATCGGGCGGTGCAGCTATTCCTCTTATTATAGGTGCTTACACTATTGGTGGTGCGGCGATTGGCGCAGGAGTTGGTGAAGCATTTAATGATAACAAAGATAATGACAACAAAAAAGAAGATTAATTCTGAAATTTTTGCCCATCTTTTTAGAAAAATAATTCCATGCTATAATCAAACAAAAACCGGGAGAATTATTAATGTTTAGCACTGATATTATTTATGAAGTAGTGACTTTTTCAATAGGTGACACAAAATCAGGGACAAAGATGGGCAAATTGCAATTGAAAGATCCTAAAACTAATGAGTTTTTGAACTGCATTTTGTGGGAAGAAGCTCTAAATCGTATGGATTCTAAACTTTTCCGTTGCGGTAACCAACTTCGAATAGTTTCAGGTTCTTTTAATGAAAAATATAACAATTGTCTTGTGAATGTTCTTGAACTCATTAAAGAGGCTAAAACAGGTATAGACAAACAAGAGCAGGCCAGAGTTTATCAAGAATTGATGAATTACGCAAATAAAATTAAAGACGAAAAGTTGCGTAATTTTGTTATAAATATCTACGAAGATAACAAGGAAAAAATCCTGGTTTGTCCTGCTGCAAAAATGATGCACCACAATTACATCGGCGGTTTGATGATTCATACTTTGGAATGTTTGAAATATGCAGAAGTTAATTTGCAGGTATTTTTTCAAAAATTGAACTCTGATGAAGTTTTTGCAGCTTGCCTTCTTCATGATATCGGTAAAATTTTTGAATACACGATTGACACGGAATCAGGTTTAATTGACTATGATGAAGATTTCCGCAAAGAATGGTTGACACATTCACAATATGGTTTTTCTATCTGTATGACAGCCGGTTTTAAACGTGTTGCGAAAATGATTGCCGCACACCATGGAAGAGCAGACTGGGGTGCAATTGTCGATTTAAACGAAAAAGACTTAGAGCCGATTGTTTACCTAATTCATCATATCGACGATTTGTCTGCAAAATTTGGGCAAATAAGTGTTTCAATGCTATAAAGCAGTTGAAACTTCTATTTCAAATCTTCTTTGCCAAGGGTAGCTATAATTACGGTTTTTTAAATCATAGTTAAAAATATCAGAAAGCCTGTTTTCATAAGGCTTCATCAGTTGCTTTATATCTGTCGGCTCTGAAATTTGTGCACGCACATTTGCTTGATAAGCCCAATCATCTAAAAGTCGTGTCGTTGCAAATTTCTTGAAAGCGTTTTCATCATACTGTGACGCGTTCCATTTAACTTTAAGCGCACATAACAAACTTCCTAATGTGTTTGCGCTTGTGTTCCAACCGGCATACCCGTAAAAGTTTTTTAAATCAAGTTTATTCAAAAGCTGTTCTACAAAAGCGTTATCCCCGCCATTTGCAAATCTTACATCTGCAATACAATACGGACGGTTAGGAGGCACAAAATCTCTGTCAAACGGTTGAGTTTCCCAACCCATAACTAATTCGCCTTGTTTTTCTTTAAAGTTGTTCACAATAAGAATAACATCAGCTTCTTCTCTGGAACTCAATTTAAACCCGCATAATTCAAGCTGTCCTGATACGGACTTTTCAATAGAAACATCTTCATAATTTGAAATCAAATTTTTGTATTCAGGTTCCAAAAACTCAGGATAGATTTTTATTTCTTTTTTTATGGCACGAGCGAGCAAAGCTAGCGGAATTTCATCTGCCCCTGTTTTAGTTTTTCCGCCTAATCGTTCTAATTCTTTTGCTTCTTCTACATTAAAACCCTTTTCAGCGCAATCATCTTTTGAAAAAATCAAGGTGTTGAATAAACCTTCTTTTTGCCAATTCAAGTATGTTTTGTTGAGTGTAAAATTACGTTTTCTGGTAGATAAATAATCTTCTATGATTTCATCAGGAATGTCATCTCTATTCACACCGCCAGAAAAAGAATAATCAAAAATTTTCTTGCCGTATTCGCTCCAGTATTCTTTTTCTTCTTCATTGTAATTGTTGTTGGAAATTCGCATAATACTTGAAAATGCGTAAACATTTTTATTTCTGAGTAGAGGTTTAATACGCTCTAAACGGGTTTGAAGTTCTTCTAAAGTTTCTTTAGAACGTCTTGAAGGAATCAAACCTCCATAAACCAAAGTATCTAAAGACAAAATCAAACTATCAATTTGTGGTAAATTTTCCAACCAAGAAATTAAACCTTCAATATCGGCAACCCGTTTTAAATCACCTAACAATTTTCTAGGTGGTATAAAAAACTCAATTTCTCTATCAATTCCCGCAATATCTTTTGCTAACGTGTAACAAACAGGACGGTTATCTATCGGTAAGAATGCAATTTTCATGAATACATAATACAACGAAAACTAAACAATTGCACCATGACTTGCATCTTGAACAGTTCTTGAATATTTACCCAAATAACCTTTAGCTTTTGTGACAAACGGTTTTAGATTATTTCTTCTTTCTTCCAATTCTTCATCAGGCACAAGCAAATCTAAAGTTCTGTTGTTAATATCAATTTTTATTTTATCACCGTCTTTAATCAATGCAATTACGCCACCATTAGCAGCTTCGGGACAAATATGTCCGACACAAATACCTCGTGTTCCACCGGAAAAACGTCCGTCCGTAATCAACGCAGCCTTTGTACCTAAACCTTTTCCTACAAGTAATGACGTAGGTGCTAGCATTTCACGCATGCCGGGACCGCCTTTTGGACCTTCATATCGAATAACTATTACATCACCTTCTTTGATTAAATCATTCTCTAAAGCCTTCATCGCGTCTTCTTCCGAATCAAAAGTTTTTGCTACACCTTCAAATTCGTAACAACTTTCATCAACAGCAGAAATCTTAATTACAGAACCTTCTGGCGCAATATTTCCTCGTAAAATTCCCAGCCCCGGTTTTGTTGTAAACGGTTCTGAATAAGGATGAATAATTGATTTATCAGAATAAACTCCTGTGAATTCTCTTGTCGCTTTAAATTCCGGAACACTTTTTATCAGCTCATCCACTACGGCTGGAATTCCGCCGGCTTGATGAAATGCAGTCATTGTTATGTTTGATGAAGGTTCAAGTTTTACAAATTGATGGATTTTGTGAGAAAGTTCGTCAAAGTCTTTAAGCGAAACTGTTTGAGGGGTTTCTTGATAAGCCCCCTCCCTAGCCATCCCCTGTGGAGAGGGTTGGGGTGAGGTGTCAGCCAACGTAGAGGCTTCACCCAACCCTGCAGCATTTGCTAAAGCCAAAATATGTAAGAACGAATTTGTAGAACCGCCCATACCTAAATCCGCAATAATCATATTTCTTAAACTATCTCTTGTAATTATATCTAAAGGCTTGATATCTTTTCTAACCCAATCAACGATTTGCATCCCGCTTTCAAATGCAATTCTGCGTTTTTGAGAAGAAACTGCTGCTGCTGTCGCACAATAAGGAAGGCTCATTCCTAAAACTTCCGTTAAGCAAGCCATTGTGTTTGCGGTATACAAACCTTGACAAGCACCTGCAGAAGGACAAGAAGCCTCTTCCAGTTCTAATAATCTTTGCTCTGTTATTTCGCCGTTTCTATATTTGCCGATAGCTTCAAACGCACCTTTAATCATTGTTAATTTTTCACAACGGCTTTCACCATCAAGCATTGGACCTGCTGTTACAATGATTGTAGGAATATTTATCCTTGCAGCTGCTATAAGCATACCCGGAGTAATTTTATCACAATTTGAAAGCAATACTAAACCGTCTAATTGATGCGCATTTGCAACGGTTTCAACACAATCAGCGATTAAATCTCTTGAAGGAAGTGAATATTGCATGCCGGAATGTCCCATTGCTATTCCGTCACAAACCGCAGGCACACCAAATATAAATGCTTGACCGCCGTTTGAGTGAATACCTTTTTCAATTTGGCGTTCTAAATCACGCATTCCTATGTGCCCCGGAACTAAGTCTGAAAACGAACTTGCAATTCCTATAAATGGAGATTCCATATTTTTCTTAGAAACTCCTGTAGCCATCAAAAGACTTCTGTGCGGTGTTCTTGCAATACCTTTTTTTATATTATCACTTCTCATAATAAAAACCCTTTCGTATTGATTTTATCACGAAAGGGGAATGATTTTTAAGAAAATTTATAAGGTTAGATAATTAAAATAATTTTTTATTAAGCAACTGCATTGTATGAACTGATTACATTTTGCAAAGCTTGAGCAACTTTTGGATCAAGTTTTTTATCATCTTGTGCTTGTTGAGCTGTCAATTGAAGCAATTGAGCTTGACCTTGAGCAGTCTTTTTCATATTGTCTACTTCAAGTTTTGAGCCAACATCTTCGCCAACCAATTTCTTTGTTAGTTTACCCATTGCCCAAGTACCGATTGAACCGCCAACCAAGCCTGCAACTGCACCGATTGCTGTACCTAAGCCAGGGCAGAATGTTGTTCCTACTGCTGCACCTATTTTAGCCCCTGCTGCTGCGCCAACTGCTTCACCAACTGTCCAACCAACGATTGAACCTGCAGCTTTTACAGATGTTTGACCTAATTGTTTAGCACCTGTTTTGTTGTCTTTAGAAAATGCGGATTTAATTTTGCCGAAATCCATCAAGAATTCCATAGCTGCGAAGAATCCGCCACCTTTAATACCTTGAGATTTAAAGCCTTTTTTAATTGCTTCGCCATATCCGGTAACAGCTTTTTCTGCTAATTTTTTATCAACGGCAGATTTCACTGCTGTATCTGTTGTCATTTTAGCGATGTCAGGATTAGTTTTACCAATTAGACTTCTCCAAGCTTGTGGAATAACGCCTGTCTTAGAGCTTGTAGCTACTCTGATTTTTTCGGTAACTTTTGCAATTTGTTCTTTATTACCTGATTTTAAAGCAGTTTCCATTTCTTTTTTCAAAGCATCATAAGTTGTTTTATCTAATCTCTTTTTGAACAAAGGAGCAAAACGCCATTTTGAAGCACCTTCCAACTTGTGCATTTTATGATAAGCATCACGAACTACAGCGTTTGTTTCAGGATTGTTCCATAATTTACCTAAGTCAGATTTTTTGTCTTTTACTCCTGCAAACATTTTTTCTACTGCACCTAATGAACTTAGTGATGCAAACGGATGAGCAATAAATCTTGTGTTATTAACCAATGCAAATGCTGCACCACCACCTGCTGCACCTAACAAAGATTCGCTTGGTTCCATACCTTTTAAATAGTATTTTCCAAGAGTATCTATATCTCTGCTAGAAGCACCAAAACCTGTTTGTGAAGCTTGTTGTGCATCTGAAGTTGTTGAAGCTCCACCTACATTTCCCAAACCATAATTTTGATCGTATTGGTTATTCCAAATTGATTGATTATTATAACCAAAAGGTGTTTGATAATTCCAAGAGGTATTGTTTGCCATATAGCCGTTTGAAAAGCTTGGGCAATTAGGATTAACGCCGGATGCTCCGCCGTATAGCATATATTCCATATTCGCAAGTGAATTAATTGGAGATACCATAACCTTTTCTACCTTTTTAAATCTAACCTTATATATATAAAGTTATTCTCTCTCCAAAAATTGCTTTTTTGTAACAAATTGTTAAGAAGCTTTAACTTGTTTCTTCCCTCGGGGGATGGTGCTGAAGGCAGGAGAGGGTTTTTCTATAAAAATATATAATTTGCTAAAATCGTTTCGTTGGGCTGAAAGCCCAACTTACTAAATAGAATATATAGAACATAGAGCTTGGAGGTTGTGTTCAACATTTTTATTGAACACGATAAATATAGGAAATATAGAACATCATTCAAACGATAATGTAAAAAACGTTAGCGATTTCCACCTTTTCTGCATTTGTCGTATTAGACGATAATTGTCCAAAACAACTTACGAACCAATGAAGATGGGAATCGCTATCGCTTTTCCCATCCTACACAAACGACAATCGCGCCGCGAACGTGTAGCGATTAGTAGGTTGGGCTTTCAGCCCAACTGTGCATTTATACATACCCAATATAAGGCAAATTACGATAATATCCATCGTAATCCAAGCCATAACCTACAAGAAATTTATCATCAATTTCAAAACAGTAATAATCTGCATCAATTTCGACTTCACGTTTAACTTTTTTATCCAATAACGAACAAAAATTCAAACTTTTTACTTTAAAGTTATGATTAATAAAATCTACTAAAAATTTTGCGGTATGACCTGTATCAATAATATCTTCCACGATTAAAACATTTTTACCGTTCAAATCAGGTAAAGAAATGTCAACTGCATTCACTCTTCCTGTTGACGTAAAACCTGAACCATAGCTTGAAAGTCTTATAAATTCCATTCTCAGAGGCATTTTTAAATGTTTTGATAAATCTACCATAAACATCACAGAACCCTTTAAAACACAAATCAAATAAAGTTCTTCTTGTCCGTAAACTTTATTCAATTTAGCACCTAAATTCTTTATTCCGTTCTGAATTTCTTCTTCACTGAACAAAACTTTTAAATCATTCTCGGTTATCATTTTCATCTTAATTTACCTCTAAAACGTGCGTCGGATTAATTTTAACACCAATTTTATTGCTTATACCTACACCAAAAACCCATAAAACTTCTTCTTCATTACATAAAAGCATGATTTTATCGCGGTTATGTCTTGGAACACCTTTAGAATTCAAATATTTTTTTAACTTCATTGTACCTGACATTCCAAACGGGCTTATTATATCACCATCTTTTCTATAACGCAGTGTGAGCGGGAATTTTACCTTTGATAAATCTACATAAGCAAAATTTGATGTTGATTCAGGAAACACAAAAAATTCCTTCTCTTCAAAATTCTTAATTGTTAAAGTTTTATCTCCAAATTGATATTCACCTTCACCATCAACGGAAATTTTTACATCTTTATTTTCTTCATCTACTTGTTTTCTGCGAGGTATCGGTTCAACAATTTTATCATCCGCATAAAGCCAAAGAGCAGTTGCAAGTGATTTTGTCGTACCATTTTTTTGCATAATATTAGTTTCTAAAAACTCATAAAGTTCATTAATTTTTTTAAAATCATAATCTAAATCAAGCATTTGTACATATTCATGCAAAAATCTTAATTTTGCAGGCTTAATAAGTTTTCTATATTCCGAAGAAATGATTTTATCACCGTCAAAAACTTTACCTCTTAAAGGTTTTAAATATTCTTCAATAATTTCATTGTCACTATTTGCATTTACAGCTAAAATATTCAACGCATCTTTTACATTTTCATTAATTTTTTCTAATGTCGGAATAACATTCAGCCTTAAATAATTACGTTTATAAGCTGTATTTGAGTTTGAAGAATCATTATTCGGAGAAAGATTGTGTTCATTGCAATAATCAACAATCTCAACCCTTTTTGTTTTTAATAATGGTCGATAAAAATATTTTCTTCTTTCTGAAATACCTTTTAAACCAACAATACCCGTACCTTTAATAATGCGATATAAAACAGTTTCTGCGTTATCATCTTTGTTATGAGCCGTAAAAACAGCATCCGCGTCAAATTCTTCAAACGCTTCTTCAAAAAATTCATAACGAGCAATTCTCGCATCATTTTCAGTTTTCTTTAAACCTTTTGGCGCTTCTTTTAGGTAAAACTCAAACCCTTTACTGCTTGCAAAAATTCTGCAAATTTCTTGTTCTCTTAAAGATTCTTCACCTCGCCAATTATGATTAAAATGCGCTGCAACAACAGTCATTTCTAAAAAATCAGGCAATTGCTTTAATTCTGATAAAATATTTAAAAGACACATGGAATCATAACCTCCCGAGAAACCAACAATAATTGTTTTGTCTTGAAGATTATATTTTGTAATAAAATCCGCAACCCTTTGGGTTACCGCATCCATACGTAATTACCCCATTCTTCTAATTTTTGCCTGAATACCGTGTTTAATTTCAACCGCATCAACCCCTAATTGGTCAAGAACTTTCATTGCCAAAGAATCAGGTTCTTCCGTAATAGCGATAAGTAAATCAACGGCTTCAATTTTTTGTTTGTTAGATTTTTTAGCTAAAAGCCAAGCGCGTTCTAAAACTTTTTTTGCACGATTTGTAAAAACAATTTCTTTATCAAAATATTCGTTACCGTACCCTACAAGTCCTTCAACAACAAGTCTTGCGTCTTTCATATTGATTTCTAAATCATTAAGAACTTCAAACGCAATGCTTGTGCCTTCTGCAATAACTCCAAGCAAGAACATTTCAGTCCCCACAACATTTCTGCCAATTCTTCTAGCTTCTTCTTTTGCAAGCTTCATAATTGTAAGAACTTCCGGCATCTGCTTCTCAATCGGCTTCAATATATCTTCTGATAGCTTTTCAGAATTTATACCTAATGACTTAATCACATCATAAGCTAAGCCTTTTTTGTTCTTCAAAACGCTTAGAACTATATGTTCAGGTGTGATAACTGAAGAGCCTAGTTCTTTTGCGGTTTGTAAAGCTGAATTCATCATAAAAAATGCATTCGGTGTAAATATAATTTTCTTATCTTCATATTCTGCTTGTCTTGATTGTTGTTCTGCAAGCTTTTGTTCAAAATTTTGCGCATTTAAACCAAACTTATTAATAGTTTGAATAAGTTCAGGACTTGCATTTTCTAAAATCGAAGCCATTATCTGTTCCGTACCCAAAATTTCATAACCTGCTGCAGATAATTTTGAAACAGCACCCTCTAAAACTCCTGACAAAGCTTCGCCTTCATAAACAGCTTCAAAACTGCTTTTCTTTTCATCTTCATCAATTGCCTCAGGATGTTCTAAACGCTTAATTTTCTTTTCTACAAGCTTTGCCAAAATATCTTTTGAGTTGTATGTATTGAAATCAAAACTCGATAAAATAGTCTGAATATTAGAGTTCTTGTCATTCAAAACTGACAAAAACAGATGTTCAAAAAGAATATTATTGTTTCCTGATTTGTTTGCCAAATCAAGAGTATGCTTCAAGATTTCTTTGAAAGAGTGGCTAAAAGGAATGTTTTCAACGTTTTTAGAAGTTTTGATAATATACTTATCAACTTCTTTTGCCATTGCTTCAGGTGTCACTCCATACATCCTAAAAAGCTTTAAAGATACGCCTTTTGCTTCATTCACAAGTGCAAGCAACAAGTGTTCGGGCTTAACTTCTGAACAACCCATTTCTTTTGCAAGTCTTTGCGCTTCGCTTACTACATTAACCGCTCTTTCAGTGAATCTTTCAAACAAAACTATTCTTCCTCGTCTTCTTCATCTTCTAATGATTCGATGTAGTTACAAACTCTGTTGAATTCATCTTCATCTTCTATGCTTTGGAAGTAACCTTCAGTATCTTCGTCTTCACCTTCTTCAACATATTCCATGATGATAACTTCTGCATCTTCATTTTCAGCATCTTCTAAAGGAAGCAACAAAGCATAAGTTTTGTCTTCAAAATCAATTACATCATAAATTTCACATTTTGTTGAAACGCCGTCTTCATCGGTAATTTCTACGTAGTTTTCTAATTCTTCACTCATAATCATTTCCCTAAATATTGTTCTAGTATCACACAGGCACTTTCCATATCGACAAGTCCCTTATTTTTTCTGAAATCTATTTTCCTACTACGAAGCCTTTCTTCTGCTTCTTCGGAAGTTAGTCTTTCATCTTCTAATATTATATCAAAACCAATTAATTTTTGTGAAAAATCTTGACAATCTTTTGCCTGCCCGCCAAAAGTTCCGTCCATGTTGATAGGAACACCTACAACAATTTTTTCAACGCGATTTTCTTTAGCAATTTTTACAATTGCTTCAACCGCTTTTTCTTCCGGAACTCTTGAAATAAAAGAATGTGGAGTTGCAATAACCTGCAAATAATCACTCAGCGCAATTCCAATTCTTTTTGTTCCGACATCAAGTGCCATTACTTTGTGCATTATTCAACCCACCTTGCTTCAATACTTGATATTATCATATCGAGTTGCAAAAGCTGTAAATCGTCAGTTTTTGGCAACATTTTCTTTTCAAAAACATTTGCAGTTTTTCTTTGGTTCTTCAAAATATAACGTTTTCCAACATAATACTCATAAATGCTTTTTCTTATAATATTTGTCAAAAATGCGTAATTAGAGCCTAAAGAATAGAAGATTTCAGCCAATTCTTTGTCGCCTTTTAACATTCTTAAATACGCTGCAATATTAAATGTTATCAACTTATAAGCAAGCTCTTTTGCCGTATAAATACTGTCAAAATTATCCGCAATATATTTATCTAAATCCACATCAAAATTATTTGATTTGTATTCATTTGACAATTTATCAATAAATGCTTTAAAATCTTCTGATGTAATTTCATCAAAGAACCAGTTTTGCACATAATCACTCAAACATAGTTTGTCTATATCTTTTTGATTAAGTTCGCGTTTCTCTAAATACAAATTAGGTTTTTCCGCTTCAATATCCAATAAAATACTTTGCCAACAAATAAACTCATAAGGAATTGGCTCATTGTTTGCGTGGGACCCCTCTTCTGCTTGTTCAATCAAATATTTCGCAACGCTCGCGTTGATTTCATATTTTTCTTGATAATTATAAAATTTATCAACAATTTTGAAGAAATCACGTTCATTCATTGAATTAAATCCAAACGAATCCAAAATTCCATAACGAGGGTTTGTAACAATTGCCAAGAATTGCAAAGTGTGGTTTGCTCTGATTCTTGAGAACACAATACCAATGTTGCCATGCCCGTCAGGGAAAGAAACATAAACCTTATAAGGCTTAGATTCTTTTAAAATACCTTTATAAAATTCTTCTGTATTATCAACGCGAATTCCTGACATTTTCAATTCAGAAACAGCTTTATTTATTCTGCCTTGCAAATCTTCAGACGCAAACTTCTTAGCACCTTCCAAAGCATGATATGCGAGCTGCGATTTTGAACGTCCCAAAATATCGAGCGCAGTATTGCCGACCTCTGTTCCTATATAGTACAAAAATACAGGTATTAAAATATTTGCTAAAGCGTCATTTGCATAATCTTCTTCTAAAGACTTAATCAAAATAATTTTGTCTTCATCACCAATTGCACTCATAAAATCCATAAAATCTATTTGTGCTTCGGGATTCATAATTGCAGTGTCTAAAAGTTGTTTTGTTTCTTTATTTATTAATTCATTAAACTGTTCAAAATAACCGCTTATTACATCATAATCAATTTTGTTACCCAAATCTTTAAGCATATTAAATGCAATCATTTTGATATGATCACCATATTCAGGGGCTTTTATAACATTCCATAATTCATTATTAAGGGTTTCTTTTTCAATTAATTCAGTTAATAACCAACAAATAATTAAAGCCTTTTGTTCTGACGCATTAATAAGTTCTTTTATTAAAATATCAAGAACAGTTTTCTTATCTTCAATCATCTTTAAATCAGTAATTAATGATGAATTTGGTTGAGATGAAGTAGAAAGTGCTGAAATAGTAGCAAGTATTTCCGCCTTAATCTGAATTTTATTCATAAAAACCCTCTTTTATCTTATTTAAAAACTCTCTAACAAGCCAAAAAACCAACTCTTGTTATAAAGAATTGTACCTTAAAAAATTGCTTTTCGCAATCTTGCAATTCTGCAAAAAATAGAAATATATATTGTTATTGTCTAAAAAAAGTGCTATAATAAACCGGATGCAATCTAATTTAAAAAAAGAAGTTATTAATAAGTTTAGCAAAGATGTTTTTCCATCTTTCTTAGCTTTTGAAAAAGAGCGTAAAAAGATTTTAACCCAAATGATTATAACGGAAGCTATTCTAGCATTAATTCCACTATTATTTTATTTTAATCTTTCCGCTATCAATACGTATATAGAACAAATTAATCACGCATCTTGGTTAACAGCATTGCACATTATAGTTGCAATTGAAATTCTAATCACAATCATACGTCCATCTTTTATTTGTTCAGATTTCCAAACTAAATTACAAAAGATGGCATTACCAACAGTATTAAAAACGATTGGAAACATTGAACATTTTTATAATAATCCTTTGTTCACAAAACAAGAATTGCAGAACACCGGACTATTTAGTTTGTTTAGCCTGATAAGTTCCGATGATTCATTTGTCGGCGAATTTAAAGGTGTAAAATATAGAATTGCAGAATTGCTGTTAGAAGCTAAAGGGAAAAAAGATAACCGAACAACAGTTTTTGATGGTGTTGTATTTGCATTTGAAATGAATAAAAAATTTAACTCTCAAACAACAATAACTTCAACAGGTGACTTTGCAACAAGAAACAATGCTCCGTTTTGTTTGTACGTGCTCATTTGCGTCCTCACTGTTGTAACTCTCATATTTGGCTTCCTGAAAATAAATGCTATATCTTCTGTTTTTCCAATGTTGCCATTAGTTCTAGTGCCAACATTATCATCTTTATTATTTGGAGTTATGATAATCTTTCTTGCTCAATATATCTCAAAGCAAGCAAACAATAACTTACAGATAAGTGATAATAAAATAAAACTGGAAGACATATATTTCAACAAGCAATTTAATGTTTATTCTGATGATGAAGTCGAAACAAGATATTTGTTGACAACAGCTTTTATGGAACGACTTTCAAACTTGAAAAAAAGTTTAAAGCTAAAAAATTTAAAATGTGCTTTTATAGATAATCAAGTTATTTTTGCCTTATCAAAAGACAAAAACATGTTTGAATTTGGTAGTTTATTCAAACCTTTGAATCAATTTGAAAATATTTCTTTCTTTGATGAGTTATTTTCAATCTTGGATTTAATTGAATACTTTAAACTCAATGAAAAAACAGGTTTGTAACTTTTCTTTATTTAATCTTTCGGAATTTCTGCAAATAAGCAATGAACGCTACCGTCATTATTTTTCAACAGATTTGAAATAGTTTTATCACCTACAAAATGAATATCATCGGGTGCAATAATTCCATTCAAACTTTTCTTAAAAATTCTTTCAAAACTAAAATCAATCTTTTCTGCAATTTCAGGCGTTAAACCTAACTGTTCGTCAAGAACGGACTTACCTGCAACATAAACAAGTGATTTATCATCTCGTTCATGAACAATCGCATTCATAAAATTCATTTTATATTTTATATCTTCTAAAAACGAAGGAATATTTCCACAAATAGCACCACCTGAGTTTGGTTTAACTATTAAACCGGGGACTTTTATTACATTAAATTTGTTATACTTAAGCTCTTGTTGCAGTGTTTTGTATCTCTTTGGCGTATTATATTGTTTATCACTTTCTAAAATTTCTTCCTTTAGGTAATTTAGCTTTCTAATCACACCTTCTAATTGACTATCATTACTTTTAGCAAAAATGTCCTTTGCCCTATTTATACCTTTTTCCAATTCGCTCAAAAGCATTTTAGGGTCATTGACTAAAATCCTTTTGTTATTAAGAGGTCGAATAGACAAATCCAGGTGAAAATCAGGCTGCGAAACCGTAATAACTTTATGTTTTCCAAAGAAGTCCTGAATTGATTTAGGGCTTTTTATGCTTAATTCTTCTTTGCCCAAAAGAACGACTTCTTTACCACCGTCTTTTATGAAGAAATAGTTTCCACCTTCAACGTGATTATACTTTTCTTCTATCGGAAGCTTAAACATTTCTTTTATATCTTTTAAATTTGTATCTTCTTGAGTAAAGCCTTTTGATTCAATTGTTTTATTAGGAAAAAATGCCAATCTGTCTTGAACCCAAGGCCAAAAGTTTGAAAAATTTGGCTTTGCATCCGGAAACTCATTTTTTAGAATTTTTTTGGGTGTTTGAATAAAAATATCAACACCTTCTTTATTCAATATTTCTGCAGTTTGAGTTGCTAAGCCATAAAACGATTTTCCAAAACCTCCATCTCTGGTAAAAATTCCCTTCAAAGGTCTTGCATCATAGCCGGTAAATGATATATTGTTTGACATTTTTAACTCCTTTATACAAGGATTAAAACCTGTGAAAAATAAATTTGCTATTATTCTTAGACAGTGACAGGGCGTAAGACCTCACAGCGTGCAGTCGTTGAGAAGGCGTATGTTATTGAATAAGCCCCCCACCCTAACCCTCCCCCATAGGAGCACTACTGTCCATGATAATTTTTATCAAATGAACGACATTTGCGCCGCGAGCGTGTAGCGATTAGCTACGATAGCGAGCGAGAGAGTGCGGGTTCACCCGCTACATCCATTTTATCAACGCTCGTAAGAGCGTAGGAAACGGTAGCGTGTTTTCTCTTTCTTTTCGTTCTTTTCTTTCTCTTTGCCTCGCAAATAAAGAGAAAGAAAAGGACATTTCAAAAAACTTTTTTTTATTTCAAAATAGTTCTTACTTTTTTCTTTTTTGTTGCGAAATAAAAAGAAAAAAGTAAGCAAAAAAGAAAAATAACGCACTGTTTTCTACGCTCTTACAAGCGTGGTTCAAATGGATGTAGCGGGTGAACCCGCACTTTCACGCTCGCTAAAAAACGCTCGCGGCGCGATTGTCGTTCTTTTTAAGTTTTGACTCAATGTTTGCAACATAACGATATTGATTTTATTCTATTTTAGAGATTTTTTAAAAAAATTATCATGGACAATAGTGCTCCTATGGAGGAGGGCTAGGGTGGGGGCTTATTGTTGCAACAGGCACATAAAAAACCTGCGGTTTTCGGAAGAAAACCGCAGGTTTAAATGCTAATTCAAATTACAATTTAAAAATTATAATTTAGAAGCAACCATCTTAGTAGTTTCAGCTAAACGAGTTGAGTAACCCATTTCGTTATCGTACCAAGAAATAATCTTAACTTGGTTGCCACCCATAACTCTTGTTAATAGAGCGTCAACTGTTGAAGATTGTGAAGTACCAACGTAGTCAGAAGATACCAATGGTTCTTCAGTGTAGCAAAGAACGTGTCCGTCAGCACCTTCTTTAAGAGCTGCGTTTACTTCTTCTACTGTTACGTCTTTTTTAAGTTCAAATACAACGTCAACTAATGAAACGTCTGGAGTAGGAACTCTCATAGCGAAACCATCTA
>USFB01000008.1 GCA_900553895.1 uncultured bacterium
CAACCGATCAGAACGAGAAAAATTTTGCAAGTTCGCCCATTGTATCTCCGAGAATAATATCCGCATCTTCAAATGTTGCTTTTTCGCTTACTTTTCCGCTTGTGAACTTGTATTTTTGAATTAATTCATATACCGAATTAAATCTTTGCGGGTGTCTGGGGGCTATTAACATTTTTAAATTTTGGTGTTTTTCCTTCAATTTTGCATAAGTTTTGAGGGCAATTTCGTCTTCTCCCTCGTGAGTGCTTGCCGCAATTAAAACGGGATAGTGAACTTTAAATCTTTCTCTTAATGCTGATTGTTCTTCCGCTGTCAAATTTTTGGTTATATCGAATTTTAAATTACCCATAAATTCGACTTTGTTATCGGGTGCTCCGATGTCTTTTATTCTTTGAACGTCAGCCTTTGTTTGCATAAAGATTTTTTCATACAAGCACAATACGTGTTTGAAAATGAAGGAAACTTTCATATATCCGTTATATGAATGCGGTGAAATTCTGCCATTTGCAATATAAACTTTTATTCCACGTCTTTTTGCTTCTTTTACAAATTCCGGTGGATTTTTATCTTCATGTTGTTTTTTTGCCATAATATCACCTAAACCAATGTTTTTGATTTCATATTTTCTTCTATTTTGTCCAGTGTTTTTAAGAAATTATCAATTTCTTCTTGCGCAAGCCCCTTTATTGAATCTTGCCAAACGTTTAAAACGACAGGAAGCATACTATTACAAACGTCTCTACCTTTTTGAGTAATATACAATTTTTTAACTTGTCTGCCTTCCGCATCAATTTCAGAAGTTAAGTAACCTTTATCTTCTAAAATAGAACAAATTCTTGTCATATTCGGACGGTCTTTGTATGTGATATCACCTAACTGCCTCAAATACATTCCATTATGCTCTTTTAGAGTATACAAAACCGTAAACTGTTCCGGTCTTAAATCAGGCTCACTTTTTTTGAATGTCTGAATTGCGAATAATTTAGACAAATGTCCTGCCCTTGAGAGCCTTAATCCGATTTTTTGTTTTAATAAAATATCTTTTTTCATATCATCCCTTTGTGTTATCATCATAACACAAGAATAATTAGTGTAAACATGACAATTTATTTTTTATGATTTTTTGTTGAGTACTGATTGTAAAATGAACTATCGCCTTGCGGCTCGAACCCTCACCCGAATTTCTAAGTTTCGAGCAAAACAATAATTGCTCTCAACTTGAAATTCTACTCGCTCCTTTGGAGAGGGGCACACTTGAGATTTATCATTAGTAAATATACCTGAAAGTTATATTAATAAATATACTGGAAGTTTTAGGAAATGAATAATTATTTAAAAAGCTCTATAATTAATAACTTGAAAGTAGTAGAAAGAATTAAAACCATTATCGCTAACAATCCGGGTGTAGAAAAAGCCGGTCGAGTTTTAGTAACTCAAGAACTTGTTCTAACAAAATGTACTTATATAATTCCTTATTTTGTAAAAACAATATAATCTATATTATTAGAGTTTTACATACATCAAAAAATTGCTATTATAACATATTGCAATTAAATTGCATATTCAAATTTGAACTTGTATTAATAATGCAATATAATAAATATTTATGCTACATTAGGTCATTTTTATTTTCACAAACATTCCATAAAATTATATTATGGATGTAAAAAAGGAACTCGGATTAAAAATCAAAAGATTAAGACAAAAAGAAGGACTTACGCAAGAGCAATTTGCGGAAAAGTTAAATATTGCAACTCGTACATTAGCTGGTATTGAGATTGGTGAAAGTTTTGTTTCTGCACAAACAATCGAAAATATTCTTAGTTTTTCTGATATTTCGTTTGAAGATTTCTTTATTTCAAGTCACTTAAGACCAACAGAAGATTTGTTAAATGATATTTACTCATATTTAGACAAAGTAAAAGAAGATAGAGAAAAAGTTGAAAGTATTTATAAAGTCGTAAAAGCTTTGGCAAATGAATAATTGTAAAGAAATATTAATTGCTATGATGTACTCATAACACATAATACAGTAATTTTATGAATTTTTATCGCATAAAACAAGCAATTTTTAAATCAAAAAATACTTTATATTTATACAAAGAGAACACGAGTATAAATAAGGAGATTTAAAAATGGCAGATTACACAGTTCAAGCAGGTGACACATTAACCAAAATTGCAAAAGCACATGGAACATCAGTTTCAGAATTGGCAAAACAAAACGGTATTACTGATGTTAACAAAATTGAAATCGGTCAAGAATTAAGCTTAGGTAAAACAACAGCTTCTGCACCTCAACCACAACAAGAGCCTAGAATTGGTTTAGATAGTTTTGAAAAACAACCTGTAAAACAAGAAGCGAATACAGTATCACCTTTAGCTTATGCCGTAGGCGGTGCAGCAGTTTATAGCATTGGTTCAAATATTTTACCCAAAGTAACTGACAAAGCAAAATCAACTTATACCAATGTAAAAACCGGTACTAAAAAAGCATACGCTAATATGAAAGCAACTGCCAAACACAATGCAAAGGCAGTAGGTAACTTTGTTTCACAGAAGGCTAAACATACAGCAAAATCAGTAGAATTACATTATGCATTTGGTAAGGATGCTGTTCAAAAAGGAGTAAAAAATACAACCAATAAAGTAAAAACTAAAGTTCAAACTGCTGCTATGAAAACAAAAACTGTTGCAGGAAGAGCTGTACAAAAAGCCAAGGTCGGTGGTAAATATACCAGATTTATTGCAAAAACTAAGATTGCACCAAAATTGATTAAAGGTGCTTCAAGATATGCAGTCCCACTAGCAATTGCCTTTGAAGCGGGAAAGTGCTACAAAGCTTTTGATAATGGAGCAGTGGAAGGTGGAAAACAAATAGCAAAATCTACTTGCTCTCTTGCAGGTGGTTGGGCAGGGGCAAAAATAGGTGCATCTCTTGGTAGTTTTGCAGGTCCTGTCGGCACTGTTATAGGTGGTGTTGCTGGCGGTATCCTTGGATATTGTTTGGGCGAAAAATTATGTTCATAAGCAAGTAAATGGTGCAAGAATTTGCACCCTATCTTATTTCAATGGAAAATTGAAAGCGAAAAATGGAAAATTGTTTTAAATAATTTTAAATTGTCCATTATCCATTTTCAATTTAGAAAGGGTAGGGTGCAATTTTTTGCACCATTAACATAAAAATAAATATTTTCTTTTAAAATTTTGTGTTATCATAATAACACAAGAATAATTAGCGTAAACATGACAATTTATTTTTAAAATTTTTTGTTCTGGTTGAAAGACAAACCATCGCCTTACGGCTTGAACCCTCACCAGTTATTTTACAAAATTTGTAATAATTTACCTAATGACTTTAATTTTTATGAATAAAATAATAAATTAAAAAAGCTAGATATTTTGTGTTTATTAGATTCTTTTTATTGAATTTTAGGATTCTCTTTAACAAGATTGATTGATGTTTTGACATTTTTTGATGAAACATTTTTAGAACAAGATTTAGTCAACCCAAAACCGCAAGCTAGAATTGTAGAAAGCACTAAGCAGATTCCTCCAACATTAAGAGCTTTCTCTTCCAAAAATTTTTCCCATTTGTGTTTGACTTTTGAAGCCAAGCTGGGTTCATCACTTAATATATCATCTAAATACTCTTCTCTGCTTTTAAATAATGATTTTGGATGTGGATTGTATTCTAAATAATCTTCACCATACCATTTTTCCTTTAAATGTCTTATTGATGATTTAATAGAACCAAAAGCCATTGAATTATTAACGTTATAATTACTTACCTGATTTATTTTCATTTTAATGTTTCTCCTTTGTCTATATAAAAACTTCTAAAAATATTTTTTGCACCATTAACATAAGAATAAATATTTTCTTTAAATTTTTTGTGTTATCATAATAACACAAGAAGGATAAGTGTTAGTATGACAATTAAAAAGGTTTTAATATTATTTCTTTTGTTTTTATCATTGCCTGTTAGCGCAAAGCAAACAATAGACCGCTTTAGCTACATTAATTTAGACTGGTGGAAAAATTACAATGATGAAATTTTGCTCGAGCATTTGCAAACTCTCTATAATAACAACCACGATTTGAAAATTGCAGAACTCAAAACAAAACAATCAGAAGAAAACGTCAGATTAGTCGGTGCAAACCAATTGCCACAAGTAGGTTTTGATGGCAGCTTTACAAGAACATTGAGCGGACCACAAACAGAATTTGGCAACGTGATTATTCCTGAATATTCGCAAAATGAACTATTTATGCCACTTAGCGCATCTTACGAAATAGATATTTGGGGTCAAAATTACTTAAATAGAAAAAGTGCAAAGAAGCAAAAAGAAATCGCTGAACAACAGGAACGCGCGACATACATTTATATGACATCAGTTTTTGCGTCTAATTATTATAACCTGATTAAGACTGACGAATTAGAAAAGACTCTGAAAGATATAATAGCAATTCAAACCGATGTTGTAAAAATGACTGAAAAAAAATACAACGCAGGACTTGCACCGATTAATGAACTTTTGAATGAACGTCAAACATTGGTTAGATTTGAACAAGACTTGAATAAGGTTAGTGAAAACAAAAAAGTTTTAAATAACGAGCTTATTACACTATTAGCCTTAAAAACAGATAAAGAAATTGAACATTCTTCTTTTGACAAGGTTTCAATTCCTAATACGCCTGACGCATTATCAACAACTATTATTCAATATCGTCCTGATTTAATTTGTGCAGAAGATTATGTTAAAAAGACGGGAATTGATGTAAAAGTAGCAAGAAGAGAATTCTTGCCGAAGTTCTTCTTGTATGGCACTTTGGGCTTTAATGCTTATCGTTGGAACAGAATGTTCTCTCCTGAAACATTTTTAGGAAATATCGGTATTGCTCCAAGTTGGGATATTTTTACAGGCGGAGCAAAGCTTGCAAGATACAGAATTAACAAATACGAATACAAAAAGTCTATAGAAAAATACGAAAAAACAGTTTTAACTTCTATTCAAGAAGTTAATGATGCGATGGTTTCCGTTAAAACTACAAAAGCAAATCTGATTAAGGCTGATGAAGCGTATTCAATTGAACAAGAAAAGCATAATTTGGCTGAAAAACAATTTACTATCGGCGATTCATCTAAGTTGGATGAAATGAAATCAAACGTTAATTTGCTAATCGTAAAACAGCATGAAATTTCTTCTAAAATTGATAACGTAATCTCTACAATATCTTTATACAACGCTGTTGGAGGAATTGATTATACAAAGCCTGAGAATTTGTAAAGAATTGTAACAGAATTGTTTCTTATTGAAATTGCTTACTTTTTAAATACTTTGTATATATAAGATGGTATTAAAAGAAAGCAGTAAGTAAGATGGCACCAGAAAATTATTTTAATATTTTAAATACTTCTGTTCAAGGAACCGGTAGCTGTTCCCCATTCGGTAATGCTTCTTCTAATGGTCTTGATACAAATGACTTTATTAATAGCATCTATACGCATTTCACTTCTGGCGGAACAAAGGAAGAAAAAACTTCTGACAAAACAAAGGAAACAATATTAAAACTAAGTGTGCAATATCTTGTTTCTTTAGTTAATTCTAAAGAAGAAGCATCTGCAACAAAAGAAGTTAATGATAATACAAAAGTAGCAAATGATACGGAAAGAAAATTAACTGAAGCTGCTGCAAAAACTCAAGAAAGAGTAACTGCTAAGATTTCTGAAATGGAAACAAATGCTCAAAAAGTTCAAGAATTAATTGCAAAACTTGATGAAACAGCACAAAAAAAAGATGATTATCAAAAACAAATAGTAGAAAAAGTTCAAAGACTTAATCAAATTAAAGAAGAAATCAAAGCAAATCCGGAAAAGGCTTCCGCATATATAGCTGAATTAACAGAAATCGGTGCTTCAATTCAAGCTTTAGCAAGTGAATTAGAAACATTGGCATCATCTGTTGAAGAAGCAACTTCTTCTGCTGAAACTTTACAAAATGATAATGTTGATATTAATGAAGAAGCAAACAACATTGTCGATGAAGGTGTTACTGAACAACAAAGTATCGCTCAAGAAGTTGTTGCTCAACAAGCAATAAACGCAACAACAGGAGCAACAGCAGTTGTAAATAACACTCAAGCAATTGCTGCCGGAACACAAGCAACAGCAATGGAAGCTGCTTCTAAATCAAGCTCTTTTATTCCGGGTTTTGGTGCTATCGCAAGTTCTGCAGGTGAAGCTGTTGTAGCAAAACTAAGAACTGTAGAAACTGACCAATTCGCAAGTGCTAATATCAGAAATTCAGGCTTTACAAGCAACGCTACTTATTTGTCAGGTTTAAATAATATGATTTCAACTAACTTGACGGATTTCTCAAGCTTCCCAACAGCCATCGGTTCTGCTTTAAATGATACAGAAGGATACATTGCAGATTTCACAAATCTTACGCAACCTATTGGCGAATGGTTAAGTGCAACAGCTAATTTAGGTGAAGAAGCTAATTCTATAAACGAAGCTGTAGCACAATTCCAAGAACATAATTCTGAAGAAGGTTCTGATAGCCAAAACGCTAAAGAATTTAATTATGATACAAACAAGTTGGAAGAAATGATTGCATAATAAATAAAAACGGCGGGAAAATTTCCGCCGTTTCCTATTATTAAACTTCCTTAAATACACCCAACGGGAATTCAGGAATCATTTCTGTTCTAATTCTTTCATGTGCGCCTTCCGGTGTCATGTGCCAGTTTGTTGGACAGGAAGAAAGTATTTCTACAAATCCGAAACCTTTACCGTCTAATTGAACTTGAAAAGCTTTTTTAATAGCTTGTTTTGCTTGATTTATATGAGGAATAGAGTCTAAAGCAACTCTTGCAGAAAAAGCCGTTCCATCACACAAAGCAATGTGTTCGGCAACTTTAATCGGATATCCGTAATAATCAGAATTTCTTCCTGTAGGAGATGTTGTTGTAACTTGTCCCATCATCGTTGTAGGTCCTAATTGTCCGCCTGTCATACCATAAGTTGTATTATTCAAACAAAATGCCGTAATCTTTTCGCCTCTTAATGCTGTATGCATAGATTCAGCTAAACCGATTGACGCAAAGTCGCCATCGCCCGAATATGTAAATACAACTTTGTCAGGTCTTGCTCTCTTTACACCTGTAGCAGATGCTAAAGCTCTACCGTGTGGAGCTTCAACTGCATCAACATCAAGGAAATTATAAAGAAATACTGAGCAACCTACAGACGTTGAAGAAATAATATCTTCTTTAATTCCTAATTCATCTATAACTTCGCCAACCAGTCTAATTGCTATACCGTGGTCGCATCCGGGACAAAAAGTATACTTAAAGTCTTTTTTGAATGATTTTGGAATACTAAATACTTGTTGCATACTCTTTTCTCCCTTCTAAAATATTTTCTACGGAAGAAACTATTTCTTCAACGCTTAACCATTCTCCACAAGGTCTGTTTACTAAATCTACTTTAGATTGACCATTAACCGCATATTTAACATCCTTGAACATTTGTCCCATATTCATTTCCACAACAATAAAATCTTTTCCTTCTTTAGCCAATTCAGAAATTCTTTCTGCAGGGAACGGATTTAAAGTGACAGGTCTAAAACATCCTGCTTTAATGCCTTTTTGTCTTAAAACATTCATGGCAGCTTTAATATTTCTTGTCATAGAACCGAATGCCGTTAAAATAACATCAGCATCTTCTGTATTAAACTCTTCGTAAGTTGTTTCATTTTCTCTGATTACGTCAAATTTTTTGTGTAAATCATAGATATGCTGAATTTGAGTTTTTTCATCAGGCGCACAAGAATAAATAGCTCTTGCATCTCTTCCTTTAGCACCCGTTAGAGCCCAAGATGAAACATCTACTTCAGGATAAGGATATTCTCCAAAGCTTGCAGGTTCCATCATTTGACCTAAAAGTCCATCAGCCAATAAAATTACAGGATTTCTATATTTTTGCGCGAGATAAAATGCCCTATAAGTTAAATCTACACATTCTTGAACTGTTGACGGTGCTAGCACGATAATTTTATAATCACCGTTTCCGCCACCATAAACAGCTTGATTATAATCACCTTGAGCAGGATAGATATAGCCTAAACCAGGGCCTGTTCTCATAACGTTTACAAGCACTACAGGTAATTCGTCCGCTGCTGCGTAAGATAACGCCTCTTGCATTAATGCTACCGCACAAGAAGATGATGAAGTCATAGCCTTTACACCTGTTGCAACTGCGCCCATAACCATATTTATTGCGCCTAATTCACTTTCTGCACAAACATAAGCTCTGCCTAATTCTTGCATTTTTCCGCTTAAATATTCACCAATTTCTGTTTGTGGTGTAATCGGATAACCAAAATAGCATTGACAACCTGCGTTAACGGCAGCTTGCGCTATTGCATAATTTCCTTTTATTAAAACTTTTTCCATTATCTATAAACCTCTGTAATTGCCATATCAGGACATCTTTTTGCACATATCGCGCAACCTATACATTCGCCTTTAGGATCATCAAATTCAACCATATAATCACCAAGACGATTTGTTTTACTGCTTTTTTTGATAAGTCCCTTTGGACAAGTCGTTGTACAAATATAGCAAGACTTGCAACGGCTATTGTCTATAACTATCTTTCCCATTCTTACTCCTATCTTCATGGAAGATTATAGCACCAACGCGTTTTTTGGACCTCTATTGTAACGATTTGTAAATCTTTAAATCAAAAAACGTTATTAATTTTTGATGTGTGGAATTAAAAAAAATATGAGGTGCAAGGAAGCATCATGTAGTAACAGCCAGAAAGGAGTATAACATGGCACTAACAATTAACACAAACCTCTCATCACTAATCGTTCAATCAAATTTGAGCAAAGCAACATCTTCGTTGAACAATGCGATTGAAAGAATGACAACCGGTTACAAAATTAACCACGCAGCAGACAACGCAGCAGGTTATTCTATCGCAAGAAATTGGGAAACTCAATTAGGTTCTTTGGATGTAGCAGCAGACAACGCAGCAACAGGTGCTGACATGATGACAACACTAGAAGATACCTACTCTCTAGTTTCATCACACTTGCAACGTGTAAGAGATTTGACAGAACAAGCAGCAAACGGAACTTATGGTTCTGATTCATTAAAAGCAATTCAATCAGAAATCACAGCAAGACTTGATGAAGTTGACCGTATCGCAGCAAACTGTGAATTTAACGGTTTGAAAATGATGGACGGTTCAATGGGCGATATTAATCTTCAAGTTGGGTTATATGGTTCAACAGATAGCCAAATTACACTAGACGCTTCCTTATTTGAAAAAGGTGATATCAAATCATTGTTTGGAGAAGAAAAAGCTGATGTTGCAGAAAAATGCGCAGGCTTGAAGAAAGGTACAGCAGCAAGCTCTATGCTTGATAAGATTGATAAAGTTATTAACGAAATTTCCGGTCGTGTAACTACATTAGGTGCAGCACAAAACAGAATTGAATCAGCTGTTGAATCAATCGGTGTTCAAACTGAAAACATCACTTCTTCATTATCAACATTAAGAGATGCGGATGTAGCAGAAGAATCTTCAAATTATATCAAGGCTCAAATTCTTCAACAAGCTTCAGCAACATTGTTGGCAACTGCAAACCAAACCCCAAGTATAGCATTAAATTTACTATAATTTTGAGGGATATATTTACCCTATTAGAAGCAAGGACTTCAAAGTCCTTGCTTTTTCGTAATCTATTGACTTACTTTTTCCCATTCGAAAGCAGATTTAATACAATCCTTTAAATCATGCTGAGGAATCCAGCCTAATATTTCTTTTGCTTTTTTATTATCAGCAACAAGTGTCGCAGGGTCTCCGCCACGTCTTGGACAAATTTCAAGTGGAATTGTTGTACCTTTAACTTCTTCACAAGCTGTGAAAACTTCTTTTACGCTGTTACCTTCGGTTGTTCCTAAGTTAAAGAAATTAGTTTCACCACCGTCATTTAGATACTCCAGAGCCTTAATATGAGCTTGCGCCAAGTCTTCAACGTTAATATAATCCCTTACGCAAGTTCCGTCTATTGTGTCATAATCCGTTCCAAACATCTTGAACACTTTATCTTCTTTAGCCTTCAAGACATTCGGAATTAAATGAGTTTCGGGTTCATGCCATTCACCTATTCTGGCTTTAGAGTCCGCTCCGGCTACGTTAAAATATCTTAGTCTTACTGATTTTAAACCGTACGCTTTATCATAATCATCCAAAATTTTTTCAACCATTAATTTAGAATTTCCGTAAGGATTAATAGGTTGTTGCGGATGTTTTTCATCAATCGGAGTATAAACAGGTTCGCCATAAGTCGCTGCAGTTGAAGAAAATACGATTTTTTTAACTCCGAATTCAAGCATAGCGTTTAGTAAATTTAAAGTTCCATAAACATTATTATAATAATATTTTTGAGGATTTTTAACGCTTTCTGCAACTTGTGAATACGCTGCAAAATGGACAACCGAATCAATTTTATTAACTAAAAACGCACCTCTGATTTCATCCAAGTTTTTTAGATTACCTTTGACAAATTTTAAATTACCGTATTTTTTCAAAGTTTCGATTGTTTCGGCATGTCCTAATTCTAAACTGTCAAAAACAATAACGTCTTCGCCTTTTTCTAATAATGCCATAACCAAATGACTTCCTATATATCCGGCTCCGCCTGTTACTAAAATCATACGATTTTACCTCCATCTACTTTGTAAATTATAACATCCTTCAAAAATTCTTCTTCAAACAAAATTGTATCAACAGATGTGATAATAGTTTGAGTATCTTTTTCTATTGATTTTAAAAGATAATTCTGTCTAATTTCATCCAATTCTGCTAAAACATCGTCAAGCAAAAGAATTGGTGAAAATCCTGTCTTTTCTCTTATTATTTCTAATTCTGAAAGTTTAAGTGATAAAACCAGGGTTCTTTGTTGACCTTGAGAAGCAAATTTAGTCGCATCCAAACCATTTATCGTAAATTGAATATCATCCCTATGAGGACCTACGCAAGATTGTTTGCGAGCAAATTCTTCTTTGCGTCTTTCTTGTAATTCCTGTTTTAAGTGCTCACAAATTTCTTCTATTTCATCACCAGGACAAGTATAATTCAAACCAAAATCTTCGGTATCACTGATAATTTTGTGTTTTAAAGATGCGATTTTCTGAATTTCTCTTAAGAATTTTTTACGCAAAAATATAATATTTGCTCCGGTTATGATCATTTGTTCGTTATAAATATCATACAAAGCTTCATCTACAAATTCGTTTTTTAAAAGGTTATTTTTTTGAACACGAATTTTATCATACTTAGAAAGCCTTTCATCATAAGCAGGGTAAATTTGAGAAATGGCTCTATCCAACCAGTCGCGCCTATCTTGCGGAGTACCTCTTAAAAGAAGCAGGTCTTTTGTCGAAAAAAGAACGGTTTTTACGACGGATTTAAAATCTTTAACGCGCGATTTAACTTTGTTTATTTTGATTTCGCGCTTCTTTTCTGAATCATAAGAAAAATCAAGCTCAATATCAGTATTGTTTTTTTCTACTTCTGCATTTATTTCGAATTTTTCTTCATTAAATTTTATTAAATCAAAAACTGTTGACGTCCTAGGGCTTTTTAAATCAGAAAGAAAATAAATACTTTCAAGAATGTTGGTTTTACCTTGTGCATTTTTACCGATAATCAGCGTTTTCATGCTTGGAAAAGTCAATTCAACATTCCCCAAATTTCTATAATTTTTTAGCCCTAATCTTTTAATCCTCATAGATATTAGTATAGCACAGGAAAATTTAGATGAGTTTTACCGGTTTAGATTTCGAATTTATATTTTATGGAAAACATTAAGTAAATTTTCATTAACATTCTCTTGTTCTTATATTTAATTTTGACTAGAATAACATTAAAGGGTAAAACTATCACATTTTGAGGAGAAGGAATGAGCGAACAATCAAGACGAAACCCTTACATGGACTATCGAAATGTAGTTCCGTTTATGGATTTATCAGGTTTTGTAGTTAGACAACCCCACGCTTTAGAAGAAAAACCTGCAATGTCTTTGCAGGAAGAATTAATGAAAAAGAAATTTTCTAATATGATTAATCTAAGGCGATTAAAGTACTGTAAATTATGTGAGGCGTATAGAAATGGAAGAAAATAATTTTCTCGAAATCGCAATTAAAGCTAAAAATGCATCAAAAAAAGTTGCAACTTTATCTACTGAGATAAAAAATAAGGCACTTTTAAATATTGCAAATAATTTAAAAGCTAATCAAGACAAGATTTTTGAAGCTAATAAAATGGATTTAGAATTGGCAAAACCTTTTGTTGAAAATGGTGAGTTGTCACAATCTGTTTTTAATCGTCTTAAATTAGATGAAAACAAAATGCGTGACATGATTCAAGGTATTATTGATATTTCAAACCTAGAAGACCCTATTGGTAAAACGCTTCTTAAACGTCAACTTGATGATGGTTTAATTTTGACAAAAATTTCCTGCCCTATTGGTGTTCTCGGAATTATTTTTGAAGCAAGACCTGATGTTATTTCTCAAATTTCATCACTTGCTATAAAATCTTCAAACGCGGTTATATTAAAAGGCGGAAAAGAATCAATTAATACAAATAAAGCTATTATGAATGTTATTCAAGAAGCTTTAGCAAAAACAGAAGACTTCCCCGAAAATGTTTTGACACAAGTTTTCACAAGGGATGATGTAAAAAATATGCTTTCTATGGATAAGTACATTGATTTGATTATTCCTCGTGGTGGAAATAACTTGGTTAAGTTTATAAAAGAAAATACAAAAATTCCTGTACTAGGTCATGCTGATGGAATTTGTCATATATTCGTAGATGCTTCTGCTGATTTAGAAAAATCAAAACGAGTTATAATTGATGCTAAAACTCAATATCCTAGCGCATGTAATTCTGTTGAAACAATTTTAATTCACAAAGATTTTAAATATGAAACGGAATTATTAAAAGCTTTAGAGGATGCGGATATAGAACTTATTGCGACTCCTGAGAGTTGGCATAAAGAATATTCAGATAAAGTTTTATCTTACAAATTTGTTTCAAGTCTTGAAGAAGCAATTGAACATATTAATGAATTCTCTTCAGGTCATACGGAATCAATTTTGACAGAAGATGAAAATAATGCCAAAATCTTTATGAATGCAGTTGATTCAGCCGGAGTTTATCATAACGTATCAACCAGATTCGCAGACGGTTTTAGATATGGTTTCGGCGCAGAAGTCGGAATTTCTACAAACAAAACCCATGCCAGAGGCCCTGTCGGTCTGGAAGGTCTTACTATTTACAAATACAATTTGGAAGGCAATGGCGATATTGTTAAAGATTATGTTGAAGGTGTGAAGAAGTTTAATCATAAGGATATTTAGATGAAAATTGGAGTTATTGGTTTAGGTTTAATTGGCGGTTCTATTTTTAAACGCGGAAAAGAAAAACATGAAATGATAGGTATTTCACGCTCGGTTAATGAAGAAGGTGTGAGTAAAGATTACGCGTCATTAAAGGGTTGTGACTTGGTTTTTGTTTGTACTCCGATGAACAAAACGCTTGAGATTTTGGATAAATTGGAAAATTTCTTAGATGAAAACACGATTGTTACAGATGTTTGCAGCCTGAAAGAATTTGTTTCAAAAAAGAACTATAAATTTAAGTTTATCCCTTCACATCCGATGGCCGGTACTGAGCATAGCGGTTGGGAACATTCTTTTTCTGAACTTTTTGAAGGTGCTACTTGGGCTGTAACTTTAAAAGATGATACTGCTTTAGAGGATTTTGAAAAATTAAAATCCGTTATCAAAGATTTTGGCGCAAATACGGTTATGACAACCCCTCAAGAACATGATAAAGCGGTTGCTCTTATTTCTCATGCGCCTATGCTTGTTGCTCAAGCTTTGTGCAAAAATATCGAAAGCAACGAACTTGCCCAAAAATTAGCTTCAAGCGGTTTTCGCGACACAACAAGATTAGCACTTTCTAATACGGAAATGGCAAATGATATGATTTTGATGAACGGTGAAAATATAAAAGATGTTGTTACTCTTTTAGATAAAAATATTGATGCAATTTTGGAAAGCGATTATAAAAAACAAGCTGAACATATTAAAGAATTCAGACAAAATCTGTACGTAACCAAAGTATAAGTTGCCAAGTCATTGCGAGGAACAGTTATTAAAGTTGGTGACGAAGCAATCCATTTGCAATTCGGCAAGTAGTTAAAGGTGCAAAAAATTGCACCCTACTTTTTTTCAATTTAGAAATGTAGGGTGCAATTTTTTGCACCTTTAACTTTCTAAACTTGTGAAAAAGTCTTTGTTTGCATTTAATGTATCTTGGCTTGCAACAACGGAATATGTTGGTGGATTTTTGAAAATTCTTTCTGCAAAATTTACTACGTCTTCTCTTGTCATGCTATCAATCAGTGCATAAAGTTTGTTCTTATAATCTATTCCAAACTTTGAATTTAATCCGCTGTCCAATGAACGTAATTTTGCGCTTGTGCTTTCACTATCAAGTAATTTCGCTTTCATTGCAAGTTTTGCGTTTTCTAAGTCTTTATCTGTGAATTTACCGTTTTTTAGTTCTTCAATTTGTTTCGTAAATCCTTCAATAGATTTTTTAACGTTATCATAAGAAATTTCACCGATATCTTTATTATCGGTTGTTGTTAAAATATTGCAAGATACTTCACCCAAATTGCCTTCTCTTTCAATGTTAGAAAATACAGAGTATGCAAGGTGTTGTTTTTCTCTCAAATTGTCAAACAAACCAATACTTGAACTTGATAAAATTGTATTTGTAATTTCTCCTAAAACAGCTTCTTCTAAAGTATTGTTACATTTGAATTTGTAAACTTGCATTATGTCAGCCTGAGAATTATTGTTAGCTTTTGTTAAAACTTGAGGTTTCGTGTTTTCGCTGTATAAATCCAATGTCTGAACTTTATTAGGCTTAACTTTATCCAAATTCATACCGGCATTAATAATATCTTCTTTGCAATTTTCTTTATCTGCTTTTGGTAGATTTACGGTTATAATGCCTCTTGCATTATTCAGAATATAATTTTTACATTCTTCAACGTCAGAGGTTGTTATACTATCTAAAGATTTTAAAACTTCCTCTTTAGAGAAGGTATAAGGATTTGTTTTTGCTTCATTGTCATAATACAAGCTCAATGCACTGTCTTGACGTCTTTCCAAAGAATCTCTAACGATTTCTTTTGCTTTATCCAAATTTTCTTGGGTAATGTTTGGATTATACAAAAGTTCTTTTGTCTTTGCTAACGCAAGTTTTCTATCTTCTTGAGAGGTTTGAGCAGTAGCAAAAATACTGTATCCGCAGAAACCTGCATTTAATTTTAAATTATTTTCTTCTTTAAAATTATTCCAGTCATTTTCACTGCAGTTTTTTGTTCCCATTGAATAAATAACATTCAAAACTTCCGCAACTCCGGCTTTTTTGTGGTATGGAATATCTGAAATTAAAGACACATTATAGTTGAAGTTATTGTTTTTAGTTTCATAAAAACCTATGTCAAAATTATTTGGAAGAGTCTGATTTTCGATATTTTTTATATCAATCGGCTGTCTTGTTTTTCCTTGGAATGATACGTTTGTTTGTTTTGCTGGATGAACGAGTGTTACCGCTGTTTTATTCAAGTCAAAATATTTTTTTACTGCATTATTTACATCATCTTTGGTTAAACTTGATAAAATATTTTCGTATTCGCTCAAATATTCCATATTGTTGTCTAACATAGCTTTTCCGATATTATCGTTTACGGTTTGCGAAATTTCGAACGCTTCGTTTCTATCCTTGATTAATCTTTGTTTAAGTCGTTCCAAATCTTTATCTGAAACATCTTTGAGATTAGAAATTGTTTCAAACAATGTTCTTAAAACTTGTTCGCTCTTTTTATCATCAGAATTTACTGCCAAATAAGTCATTCTCGGACAATTTGGATTTGTTCCGATTTTTTCGTTATCAATATAAGGAGAGGCGTTATATTTTTTAAGATTTTGTTTTAAACCTGACGAATAAGATTGCAAATAGGTTTGTGCTATATCATAAGCGACACGTTCTTTAACGTCATTATTTTTAGGACCTGCAAAGCCTAAAATGATTTCAGTCGAAGTTGCTTTGTCGTTTACAAAATCTTTTCTAACCGTTTTATTAATTGGAATCAATTTTTCTTCAAATTTTCTGCCTTTAGAAACTTTGTTAGAATTGAAATTCTTTGCAACAATTTTAATCACATCATCAGGATTAACATCACCTGTTACAACAAGGTTCATATTATCAGGTGTGTAATACTTATCGTAATAGTCTTTTACATCTTGTTTTGTTAAATTTTTGATACTTTTAACGCTTCCGCCGACCATTTCATCTGTCGGATTTTTGATATCGTAAAGAGTTCTAACAGTTTGGTCTAAAGCAATTGTTTGCGGATCGTCCAAAATCATGTTGATTTCAGAACAAACAGGATTCTTTTCTTTTGCTATCATTGCATTTGAGAGCTTTAAATCCTCTGCCATAGACGCAATAACCTGAATTTGTTTCTCTAAATCCTTTTCTCCTAAAAGCGGAGTAGAATTTACATAATCCGTGATGGCGTAATTTGTACTTGCGTTTGCCCAACCGCCCATAGCATCAATCTTTTTGAAAGAATCACCGACTTTCAGTTTAACATGCCCGTTTTCTCCGTTTGTTCCGTTAAATGCCATGTGTTCCAAAAAATGGCTAATACCTTTAATGTCCGCTGTTTCGTTCATTGAACCGACATTAACATAATTTTTTACAACTGCAGGCGAGCCTTCCATTGGTACGACACTTACTTTGTATCCGTTTGCGAGTTTGTACGAATGAATAGCCAAACCATTATCAAGTTGGGTTACGCCGAGTTTTTTATAAGGAGTTGGCAAATTTACCTTAAAATCAGGCGTAACGTTTGAAAGCTCTCTAATTGAGTTTGAATTTGGCGTAATGTTACCGGAAGGCGTAGATTTATTTTCTTTGCCTTTAAAAAACACATTATTAATATTGACAACTTTCATAACCATATTATATATAAAACTACAAATTTAAAAAAATTGCTTGTTTGTAAAGAAAATTTTACTTTTTAATTGTCATATCTTATCTGTAATCCTTATTCCCTCTTTTGATTTTTTCAAAATCATGTTAATATGTGACTATGAAAAAGATAAGTATTGTAACATCATGTTTTAACGAAGAAGATAATATTACTTTGCTTTATAAAAAGCTTAAAGATATTATCGAAAAATTGAATTCAAGATACAATTTTGAGATTATTTTTATAGACAATGCATCAACTGATTTTACTCAAGATGAGTTGCGCAAGATTGCAAATGAAGATAAAAATGTTAAATTAATTCTAAATTCAAGAAATTTTGGTAGCATAAAATCTCCGTATTATGCTATTTGTCAAGCAACGGGCGATGCAATAATTTATTTAGCATCGGATTTACAAGACCCCCCTGAGCTTATTTATGAATTTATAGAAAACTGGGAAAAAGGGTGCGAAGTAGTAATTGCACGAAAATATGACAGTCAAAAATTCAAATTCTTAGAAGTTTTGAGAAAGTTTTATTATTACGCACTTGATAAATTAAAAGATGAAGGTACTAAACTTGTTTACAATTACAAAGGTTTTGGACTGTACGACAAAAAAGTAATCGAAAAAATTAAAGAAGTTGAAGACCCGTATCCGTATTTTAGAGGTGCTGTTTTGGATTTGGGCTATAGAATGAAGATTATAGACTTTGACCAACCTGAAAGAAAAAACGGTGTTGATAAACAAAACTTGTTTACGCTCTGGGATAATGGTATGCTTGGGCTTACGCGCACAACAAAAGTTCCTATTCATTTTATAACAATGATTGGATTTTTTGGTACTTTCATAACATTGGCGTTAGTAGTTTTAAGCTTAGTTTGCTATGTCGCATATATAAATTTTATTATTCCTAAAAAAATGCTTTCTTTGTATCTTTTGATGTTTATACAAATTTTGAGCGTTGGAATGATTGGCGAATATTTGATTATGCTTTGCAGATTTGCAGAAAAGAAGCCTCTTGTTATTGAACAAGAAAGGGTTAATTTTTAATTTGTAAACGCCTATAAGCGTTACAAAATAATTTCTTTTTATTATTTTTATAGTTTTTTATAAAAAGTTCTTTTCTTTCTCTTTTTATCGCAATAAAAGAGAAAGAAAAGAACGAAAAGAAAGAGAAAACGCGATACCGCTCTCTACGCTCTTACGAGCGTTAGATAAAATGGATGTAGCAGGCTGAGCCTGCACTCTTACGCTCACTATCGCAGCTAATCGCTGCACGTTCGCGGCGCAATTGTCGTTCCTATAGTCAGTAGGGTGCAATTTTTTGCACCATTAACAATAGTTTATCTAACTCCAAATAGAATTTTGAACATGTTCAGCCAAATTCAATTGATTTTGCCAATTACCTTTTTCTAAGGCATAATCAAACGCTGTCATGTATGCAGAATATTCGCGATTTGAATTTGCAGTTTTTGCCATTCTTAAATCTGACAAATCTGAATAAAATTTCTTTGCTTCTGCTTTTTGTGCTTCATCGTCAATGTCAGAGTATTTGTCAACGCCAAATTTACTTAACAATCCATAATATTGTTTCTGCACGCCTTTAAATTGAGCTTTTAAAGCTTCGCCCTTTGCCTTTAAGTAATTTATCTTTTCGTTATTTTTTTCTATTAATCCATCATAATAATTTACAAGTTTTTGAGGATGTTCTGTTAAATTGCTGTTTACACCAAACAAATCATTTTTATCAACTTTAACCTTTTTACCGTCAATTACGACAAACCATTCGCCATTAGAAGCTTTGGTTGCCGGTAAATATTGACCGTTCATCCAAACTTTTGCTTGTTCTGAATTGTTTGTTACTAATGACATAGTTCTATCCTCTTATATATAAAGTTTAAATACTTCAAAAAATTGCCTTTTTTGTAAAGTTTTGTAACAAGTTTAATGACTTGTGAAATTGAATAAAATTTCTATACTTTATATATATAACAGATGTAAGAAACTAAGAGGTACAGAGTATGTCAAGAATTAATTGTCACAGCGCATTTAAACATTACGAAATGTTCCACTCAAGAGGTGGTGACGTTATTAACATTGGCAGTAATAACACAACTATCTTTAATATGGGTGCAGGCTTTGGCGGCGGAAGCTTTTGGAGCGGTTTTGGCTATGGCTTAGGCAACGGTATTGGAAGTATTTTCGGTGGCTTGTTCGGTGGAAATATGGGCGGCTTTGGCAACTTCGGTTTCGGAATGAGTCCATTCGGAATGGGTGGCTTTGGCATGAGTCCGTTTGGTCTTGGCAATATCTTTGGTGGTGGCTCAAGCCGTGTTGATAGCTCAAGCGACGGCAAAGGCAAAGTAAAAGATAAAAACGAAGATAAGCATGTAGAATGTAAAGACCCTGATAGAAAAATTATTAATGACTTAGGCTCAAAAGTTAAAGATACTATTGGTAATAAGGATGCAAAACCAGCTGACGTTAAAGCTTTGTATGAAAAAATCAAAAAAGCTAAAACTGACTCTGAAAAAGAACCAAATCATACAGAAACAGATAAAAAAGATTACGAAAATATGCTAGGTACATTAAAGAACTACGCAAAAGAAAAAGGCTGGGGTGACCTAGACAATGATAAATTCGGCATTAATGACAATAAACCTGCAGCACAAGCCCCTGCAGCTGATAACAATGGTAAAGTAAATGCTGGCAATGATGCAAAAAACAATGCTAATGGAACTGAACCTTGGTCTAATGTATCAGCTTGGAATAACGATAACAACTTGATTCCTAGTCATATTACATTACCTGCAGGATATAGCAAATTAGGTCCTAATGAAACTATTGAAAATATTGATAGGGTTCATGATAATTCAGGAAAGACTAAAGATGTAAAAGGAGATACTAAAAAATCTACCGAAACATATAAGGCTCAAGGTAAAAATACGACCTTCCCTAAATATTTGGCAATAACAACTGATGATAACAATGCTTATAATTATAAGATTATTGGAATGTCAAATGGATATCCAATATACGGAACACCACAATCTGATACAAACAAAAACGTATATGTAATGTGCAAAGATTCCAACGGAAAAGTTGTATTATTACAATTAAATAAATTTAGTGGATATGGTGTAAAAGATAACCAAAATTAAAATAAAAAGCTCCTTTCATAAGGAGCTTTTATTTTATAAAAACATATTTCCCACCAAATCTATCAACTTCCTTGCTTGCTTCAAGCGGAAGTTTTTTTAGAAATTCACCCAAATTGCACATAACAGGATTTGATACGAACAAATTACCTTTTACGTTTAATATTTCGTTTTTAGTCAAAAGCTTTGTTACGGCTTCTTCACTTGCAAACATTGGGACTCCTTAGTTGGTTTTACATACGAAGTTTAGCATCAATGATAAGGTTTTTCAAGTGGGAGAAGTTATATATGCGCTCTATTTTTTTGAAAATACTTCTACAAAGTATTCAATAGATCTATCGTGCTTCATTTCCGCACTTTTGGGGAAAAAGCATCCGGGAATTTGTCCGGCTTCTCTATGGTGTTTAACACACTCACAGCACATGCCGCGGTTTTTACATTTTGTTGCAGAACAGGTACATTCAAGTAAATTTTCTTCTCTTTGACATTCCATTGCATATCTCCTTCGTGAATATATACTATATTAACAAAAACTTTCAAATTTTTATAGACGGATTTAAAAATTTTAAGTATACTAAAATCAGTAGCTATTCTGCATAATTTGTGGATTACTTCGTCGCTCTCGCTCCTCGTAATGACAGAGCTGCGACGTACCAATGGACTGTCATAGAAAGAAAATCTTTGATTTACGTGACAATCCATAACAATATAAAAATAGTGGAGTAAATTATGCTAAAAAAAATATTATTAACAATTATATTACTTACACAAGCTGCAGTTTTTGCAAGCTTTAATGATGTTCTTATTGCAGATATTACTTATGATTGGATAAATAAATCAGAAGTGGAACGAGAAGCAATTATCCAAGAAGTTAAGGATATTATTTTTGAACAACCTGTCGAAAAGCAAAAAGATTTTCGTTCTCAATTTAAAGACAGATTAAAAGACAAAAATTTCTTAGAAAATTATATGGCTGCTTCTGCAGGTTATAAGGAATACAAAGGAAATAATATTTCCGCATTTTATTTTAAGAAGATGAAAAGTCTTTATATGTACGCACTTCAAGATAAAAAAGACGTATCAAAGGCTTATTATTACGACGCATTAGGACATTTAAAATATGTTGATTTGATTTATGGAGAATATCCTGATTATCCATATTATTCTATTCAGTACCGAATTTCAGGAACTCCCGTGAGTGCAATTTATTATGCGTCAAAAGATTGCCAATACTTATTTACGCCAAAAGGTGATTTTGAAGGTGTTTGGTATAAACACAACTTGTACAATAATAAATCAGAAATTATTTTAAAAAGAACAACGTATTAATATGACTATTGAAGAAAAAATTGCAAAAATTCTAATTGATAAAAATTTAACTATAGCGACAACTGAATCTTGTACAGGAGGACTTTTGAGTTCCAAATTGACAGATGTCAGCGGAAGTTCTGCTTTTGTGCATTTGAATTTTGTTACCTATTCAAATGAGGCTAAACACAAAATTTTGGGTGTAAGTAACGAAATTTTGGAAAAATTTGGCGCGGTGAGTAAAGAATGTTCGATTGAAATGGCAAAAGGTTTACGCAATGTAACAAACGCTGATATTTGTGTCTCAACAACAGGAATTGCAGGTCCAACCGGCGGAACGGCGGAGAAACCTGTTGGTTTAATGTATTCTACAATTTATACGAAAAATAAAAAAGAATCGTTTAAAATTCTGCTCTCACCTGATATTGAGCGAATACAAATGAAAGAAGCTTTTGCGCAGGCTGTTTTAGAAAAAGTTTACACCTTTTTGCTTTTTGTATAAAATTAAATTATGGGGTTGAGTACAAAATATCTCGTTTTTTTAGGCGTTTTTGTAATGCTTTTATTTCCTGTGTACGCGTCAGAATTTGATTATAACAAGTACAGAGGTAATACTGAGTTGCAAAATGATTTTGCGTCATATATGAACAATCTACAAACAAAAATTCAACGCAACTGGAACCCGCCGGATTTTGTAGAAGATGGTGATGCTACCGTGATGTTTAAAGTTACAAGGTGGGGGAAAATCGTCAGTGCAGAATTTGTTAAAAGTTCCAATAACGAAGTTTTTGATGAGTCTGCAATGGAAGCTTTGAGAAAATCGGAACCTTTTGATAAATTTCCAGCAACAACTACAAAGGAAGCTTTGACTATTAAATATAATTTCCATACTTCAATCGTTAAAACTGATACAATGCGCGAGTATGTAGATAGTGCGGATAAATGCTATAATGGAAACAACCAACAAGAAGCCTTAAAGTATATTAATTTGGCGATTGATGAAGTTCAAGGTGATATCGAATCGTATTTTTTGTATGAAAAACGAAGCAAAATTAAAAAAGCATTAGGTGATATAAAAGGGGCAAATGAAGATTACGCTGAATCAAGAAGACTGAAAGAAAAGTATGATTTAAAGAGAATTAATACTTGTAAACTTATTGCAGAAATGGAACACACGCCGTTTTCATATTTCTATTTGGCGCATGCGTATGAAATCGCAGGTGATTACGAGCACGCACTTGACGCAATCGATAAAGCTATTGAGCTAACAGAATTAAATAACCAATACAAAAGATATCGTTCTGAATTGGTGCAGAAAAAAGGACCATAAAACTAATTTTAATATAAGCAATATTTTATGGCTTCTATCATAGATTCTGGATTTGCGATATTTTTACCGGCAATATCAAACGCAGTTCCATGACTTGGAGAAGTTCTTATAATATCCAGTCCGATTGTCATGTTTACAGTTTTTTCTGAGGCTACGGCTTTTATAGGAATTAAGCCTTGGTCATGATAACAAGCTATATAACAATCATAAGGTGATTTTTCACCCCTCAAATAATTTTGTACTCCGCCAATAAACAAAGTATCAGCAGGCAATGGATTTGTAATATTTATTCCACGATTACGAACAGCTTCTATTGCAGGAATGATTACTTCATCTTCTTCAGTTCCAATTATTCCATTCTCACCGGCATGCGGATTCAAAGCGCATAGCGCAAATGACGGTTTTTTGATAAATAATTTGTTTTGAAAATAGCTTCTTAATCTTTCAACTTTTTCAATAATAACTTCTTTAGTAAGATAATTGCTTACATCTTTTAAAGCACAATGTCTTGTTAGCAATAAAACTCTAAAATCCCTTGATACAAATAGCATTTCAGCCTTTTGTCCTTTGTGCGCCAAGAACTTTTCCAAAACTTCTGTTTGCCCGTTAAAATTATGTCCTGCAAGATGCATTGCTTCCTTTGATGTCGGAGCCGTTACAATAAATTTAGGTTTAATTTCGCAAGCTTTTTCTAACGCTCTAAATGCGAAGTCGCCTGCGCTTGCTGAAACTTCGCCCGGAATGATTTTTTCGGGATAATCAATTTCTATAATTTCATAATTATTTTTTAAAACACCAGTGTTTGAATAAGCGTTCAAAATTTTTGAATTTGAAATTATAACAATATCTTTTGGCGGTAAATTCAATAAATTTAACGCTTTTATCGTAATTTCCGCACCAATCCCGTTCGGGTCGCCTGTTGTTATTGCAATTTTATTTGAGTAGTTATTCATGATATTTAAAATAATTTAAAATTTCTATTAAAGTTTTTGTGTTACCTAAGTTGCCTGATTTTGTAACAATCCAACGATTATTTATATCAGAACATATTGAAATCGCAGGTGCTACTTCGTCTACAAGCTTTAATTCGTTTGATTTAATCGCTTTGCAACATTTGTAAGATGTTTCTCCACCCAACGTAATTAAGATTACGTTGATTTTTGAAAGAACTTTTTCTGTTAAATCCGCTAAATAATCAGTAATTTTTATTGCTAATTTATCTTTGGTTAATTCTGCATTAAAAGAATCTTCAGAAAAACCATCAAAATTTGTAATTAAATGTGAAGTATGCACTACTACAGTAATATCACTTGATAAATTTCTATAAATTCTATCAACAATATCATCCGTAACACCGGCTAAAATGTCTTTGACATCAAGTGCAATGAAATTAACATTTTCAATATCATCAGACTGTTCAAGTTTAGCAATCTGTTCCGCTGTAATTTGTGTTGCCGTTCCTGAAACTACAAATTTTGGCAAATTCCCCAAATGCAAAGGCTCACGTTCTTTTTCAATTCCTGACAACCAAAATTTGCCAAGAACTTGCGCACCGGCTGCTGTTCCTGTCGGAAGTAATTTTTTGTCACATTTTTTTATTGCCAACGCTATTTGTTCTATGTCAGTAATTGAAGTTGCGTCAGCCACAATTAATTTTTTGCCTTCTTTGATTAATTCGTTTATTTTAATCAAAATAGGACCGGCACCATTCATAACTGTCTTTAAATCAATAGTACCAACCAAATCTTTTTGTTTGTCATCCAATTGAGACATTAAAAGAGTCGGAACATGTGATTCCAAAATCGGAGAATGTGGATCCATCGCCATTTCAGTTCTACCTAGCGGAACTCCTTTTAGCAAATGATATCCGCCAACCGTAATTCTACCTTCTTGCGGAAATGCTGGCATGATTATTGCAGCATCATAACCTAAAATTTGAAGCATTGTTAACGTTTCTTTTGCTATATGACCGCGAATTGTTGAATCAATTTTTTTGTAATAATAGTCAAATGAAAAGTTTTCAACAAAAGCTCTAACAGCTTTTTCAACTCTTGAAACGGCTTCCCAATCTTCTACGTTTCTTGATTCGGATGATAATGCCCAAACCTCAGTATCTGCTTTATTCTGCGGAATACATTCACTATCTAAGAGAATTTTAGTATTTGCACCGCGCAAATGAAATTGCAAAGCTGTATCGTTTGCACCGGTTAAATCATCCGCAATTATTCCTACTATATCAGAAAATATCATTATTGTTGCTCTGCATCCCTTTTAGAACCTAACAATCTAACATTGTTAGCAATAATCAAAAATCTTTCTCTTTCTTCTCCTGCTTGGTCAGTCCATTTGCTGATTGAAATTCTACCATCAACAACAACTTGGCGACCTTTTTTGATGTATTCGCCTGCGAATTCTGCTTGCTTATCCCAAACTTCGATATTATACCAATCAGTAACTTCGCCGTTTGTTTTTCTATCCCATCTGTTTACAGCCAAAGAAAAAGTTGTTTTAACTTTACCTGATTCAAAATATTTTATTTCTGCATCTTGTCCTGCTCTACCAATGATAGTTGCTGTATTCATTAATTATCTCCTTAATTATTAAAGTATAAAAAAATTATAGCATAATTATAAAAGTAATAAAGTATCAATAAATTTATAAAATGAGTTCTTTAGATAAAGATTATATAAATATTTAAAGAATCTTCGATTTTTTATATTATACTCTAATTTGTAGATAAATTTAACGGAGAAAAAGAATGACAGTTTTAGAAAAATCATCAATTCATCCTTCAGCGGTAATTCACCCATCAGCAGAAATTGCAGAAGGAGTAACAATCGGTCCTAACGTAGTTATCGGAGAAGGTGTAAAAATAGGAAAAGGTACAAGAGTTATTGCAAACGCTTATATTGAATTTGCAGAAATAGGTGAAAACTGTACGATTTCTCCATTTGCGACAATCGGTTCTGAACCTCAAGATTTAGGTTACAAAGGTGAAGCAACGAAAGTTGTAATCGGTAACGAAACTATTATTAAAGAAAATGTAACAATTCACAGAGGTGCAGCATGTGGTGATTTTACAACAAGAATCGGTAACAAATGTCTATTGATGGTTGGTTCTCATATCGCTCATAACTGTGTACTAGCTGATCAAGTTATTTTGGCTAACCTTGTAACATTGGGCGGTCATGTTCATGTCGGTTTTGGTGCATTTGTTGGTGGCATGAGCGTATTCCACCAAAACATCAGGATTGGTGATATGGCAATCATTAGTGGTTTCTCTGCTTCAAGACAAGATATTTTACCTTATTCAAAAGGTGAAGGCAGACCTCCTGTTCCACGCGGATTAAACGTAATTGCTATGAAACGTAGAGGAGTTTCTCAAGAAATCAGAACGGCTACAAATGAAGCTTTCAAACTTTTGATTTCTGAAGAATACAATACTTCTCAAGCAATCGAAAAAATAAAAGCGGAAATACCTATGAATGAATATATAGAAAAAATGATTGATTTTATTCAAACTTCAAAACGTGGTGTGCTTCTTAAATCACACAAATCCGGATATCAATCATTGGATGAATAAGTTTTAAAGCGGTCATGAGTTCTGTTAAATGACCGCTTTTTTATTAAATATAAATTTCCTTTGTTGTACAATGGGATAAAGAAACAAAGGGGAAATAAATGAAAAAGGTATATATAGAAACTTTAGGTTGTCAGATGAACAAATCTGATGCAGAACGTATGTTTGGTATGCTTGAGCATTGTGGTTACACACAAACTCTTGAGCCGAAAGAAGCTGACATGCTTATCATTAACACTTGTTCAATAAGACAACTATCAGAAGATAAAGCATACAGCGCAATTGGAGTTTGGGGAAAATGGAAAAAGAAAAATCCTGATTTAAAAATAGTGTTTGCGGGTTGTGTTGCTCAACAAGCAGGCAAAGATTTGTTTAGACGTGCGCCTTATGTTGATTTGGTTTTGGGAACTCAAAGACTTTATGAATTGCCAAACCTTGTTAAAAAAATTGAAGCAGGTGAAAGAGTTGTTTCAACAGAAGAAAAACCTTTTGAAGAGAGTGATATTCAAATTAACCGTGTAAAAAGTATTAACGCTTGGATACCGATTATGGAAGGATGTAATAATTTTTGCACGTATTGTATAGTACCTTATACAAGAGGTCGTGAGCGTTCAAGAAAACCTGAATTGATATTGAGTGAAATAAAAAAGGCTTTGAGTGAAGGTTTTAAAGAGATTACGCTTCTTGGGCAAAATGTAGATTCTTACGGAAAAGACCTTGAGTCGCATCAAAATCTTTCTTGGCTTTTAAGACAAGTAAACGCTCTTGAAGGTAATTTTAGAATAAGATTTGTAACTTCTTATCCTACTGATATTACGGAAGAACTTATTGATACCGTTATTGAGTTGGATAAAGTTTGTGAGTATTTCCATATTCCAATGCAGTCAGGGGATGATTATATCTTGAAGAAAATGAACAGAAGATATGATTATGCAACTTATAAAAAGATTTGCGATAATTTAAGAAAACGTATTCCAGATGTAACAATAACCAGTGACTTTATTGCAGGTTTCCCTGGAGAAACAGAGGAACAATTCCAAAATACATTGAATGCTATGACTGAATTAGAGTTGGATTATTCTAATACGGCGGCATATTCACCTAGAGAAAGAACCGTTGCTGCAAAATGGGTTGACTTGTATGTGCCGGAAGACGTTAAAACTGAACGTTTAGCAAGATTGAATGAACATAATAGAGAATGTTGCTTGAAATCTAACCAAAAATATGTCGGACGTGAATTGGAAGTTTTGATTGAAAAATTTGAAACAAGAAACGGTAAAAATGTTATCACAGGTAGAACCCGCAATAATAAGATTGTTCACATTCCTTATGATAAGGATATTACAGGTGAATTCGTAAATGTAAAAATTACAAGAGCCAGAACTTGGTACTTAAACGGTGAAATGATTTAATAACAAATGTTGGGTAGGAATTTCCAACCGACATCCTGTATAGAAAGCTAAAAGAAGACAAAATGAAAAACGTTAGACAATCAAATGTAAATATTCATAAAGATGCTTGGGTTGAAATCAACTTAGAATCTTTAGCACAAAATATTATTGAAATAAAAAAAGGAATTCCAAAAGATAAAAAGTTTTTGGCAATTGTTAAAGCCGATGCTTACGGACACGGAGCTTCAATGATAGCGCAAACAATGTTAGCCTCAGGAGTTGATGCGCTTGGTGTTTCTTCTGTTGATGAAGGCTTAGATTTACGTGCGGTTAAAATTAAATGCCCGATTTTGGTCGTTGGAGCAATTCCTTTGTGGGCGATAGAATCTGCGGCACAAAATAATATTGCGTTTTCAATTTTTAATAATGATCATTTGAAAGCTTGTAAAGAAGTTTATGAAAGAACAGGCTTAAGACCAAAAGTTCACGTTAAGATTGATACCGGCATGAATAGAATCGGAGTTAGATCAGAAGAGGCAGTTGAATTTATTAAAAAAGTTCAAAAGGCGGATTATTTGTGCTTTGAAGGCGTGTTTACACATTTGGCTTCCGCTGAAGAAGAAATAGAAACTCAAAAACAAATAGAGCGTTGGCATAGTGTAGTTGATAATATTGATACAAAAGGTCTTTTACTACATATTCAGAATACCGCAGCAACTTTTGCTTATGATATAAAATCAAATATGGTAAGAGTTGGAATTTCTTTATATGGTTTGTATCCCGATTTGCCACAAAAAGTTAATTATAAACCGATTGTAAAACAAATTATGGGACTTAAAGGCAGAATAACTAATATTCATGAAGTTAAAGCAGGTGAAGGCGTAAGTTATTCACATAAATTTGTTGCTTATGAACCGACAAGAGTTGCAACTATTCCAATAGGTTATGCCGATGGAGTATCAAGAGGTTTGTCAAATAAAATTTGCGGGAAAATTAACGGACAAAAAATCAGACAAATCGGAAATATAACAATGGATCAAATGATGTTTGATTTGGGTGATGTTGATGCAAAAGTCGGTGATGTTATAACGCTTTTAGATGATGAAGATTTGAGTCTTGATAATTGGGCTGAAATATTACATACTATTAATTATGAACTGACTTGTAGACTTAAGGTACGATTGCCAAGAGTTTACGTAAGATAAACTTAGTTCCCTCTCCTTTGGGGGAGGGTTAGGGTGGGGGCTTATATGAAAAAACTACTAATTTTACTATCAATCTTGATACTACCGACGTTTGCGGCGGACAACGCACAATTGCCAACAACTCCCGCAAAACAAGTTGCAACTTTAAACCAGTACTTCGAATATTTGCCGAACGCTGTTCATAACAATTGGACACCTTATAAAGCAAATCAGGATTATGAAGTAACTGTTCAATTCAGGGTTAAAAAGAACGGGGAAATAACAGAACCTTTTATTGTTAATTCAACTAACAAAAACGCAAATTCAGCCGTATTGAACGCCGTTAAATCCGGCGCACCATATTTACCGCTTCCGACAAGCTTTTCCGGCGATAGCGTAAACACACAAGTCATGCTTAAATACATGAAATAAAAATATTTACTCCTTATGGATGATTTCATTCTAAAAATGTTAAAGAAAAATTTTTCTCGACCGAAATCTATTATATAGACAATTTTGGTTCTGGAGAGAAAATGACAAATACCCCTACAATAACACTGGCAAGCGATGCGGGAATTCTTTTAAAAGAAGCTCGCGAAGCTCATGAGAAATTTTTAATTAAACAACAAGACTCAGACTTAGAAAAAGCTATTGAATGTTATGTTGATGCAATTAAGGCTAATCCTTCTGTGTCTGAATCGTATTATAGATTGGCAAGTTTATTGCTTATAAAAGGTCAAATTTCGGTAGAAGGCGCATTGGAACAGTGTAAAACTGCTATTAGTTTAGAACCGAATAACGTTAATGCACACATTTATTCCGGGTATTTTCAATGTCTAAACGGTAACTTCGAAGAAGCAGAAAAAGAATTTCATCTTGCAGTTGCTAATGCTGGTGTGAATTCAGCACGACCAAGATTGTTCTTGTCAAAAGTTTTATTCTCTCGTCTAAAAAATAACAAACATTCTGTTAAGGATGTTATGAAGTTTTTGTATTATTTTTTATCAGGAAGCATGATGATTATGTGGGACTGTCCGTCTATTAAAATGTTTTGCAAATTTTTAGCAAATGATTTTTCTGTTTTTTCTTACAAAGCATTAGGTGAAACTTTTGAAAAAATGAAACTTTTCCCTTCTGCGTTAGAAGCTTATTCTAAAGGTTTGGAAAAAACTTCACAAGGAAATCTTTTTTATCAAAAAATGGGCGACTTATCGCTTGAATGTAATGACATTGAAGCAAGCTTAGAATGTTATAAAAAAGCTTATGAACTTAATCCAAATGATAGAGAAGTTTTGATTAAGCTTGCGACAATTAACCAAACTTACTACCCTGAAAATACTGATATCACAATTGATTATTACAATTCGTTACTTGAATTCGGTGTAGATTTAGACAAAATTTACTATGAGTTAGGTCATCTTTATTTGAATAAATCTGACAAAATTCATGCAGTAACAGCATTCAAGTTAGCGCAAGAATTAAACCCTGAAAATCCATACTATAACAACTCACTGGCTTATGCTTACATTAAAGCTGAACTTTATGATGATGCAATTGAATACTATCAATTAGCTATTAAATTAAATCCTGATGCTGAATGGACTTCAATTGTGTGCCATGCGCTTGGTGCAATTTATGCAGAAATCAAAAATAATTTTGAAGCAGCAGAAGCTACATTCAATGCAGGTATTGTGCTTGATCCGAATAATGTTGATATTCAACTTTCTTTGGGTGATTTATACATGGCGCAAAATGATTTGGATAGAGCAATAAAAACTTATTGTGATGCAATCTCGGTTGAACCGGAAAATTATTTGACTTATGCAAAAACCGGTTTGGCTTTGTGGGAAAAAGATTATTTGGAAGAATCAATCGTAGCTTTCCATAAGTCAATTGAATTGAATCCTAATTTTGAAATTGCACAAAACAATTTAGGTGTGGTTTATCTTGACGGTATCGGAGATCCTAAAGAATCTGTTCAATATTTTAAAAATGCTATTGATATTAATCCTAATTACACTTTGGCTTATTTTAATTTAGGCAGAGCTTATCAGGCAATTGGTGAAAAAGCACTGTCGGCGGAATATTTCCAAATGACATTGGATTTGAATAAAATAACTCAAGAAATGTCAGAAAAAGAAATAAGACAAAGATTATACGAATTGTTTGAATAAATAAATTTTAGTAATATATGAACAATAATAAAACAAGTGTTGGGTAGACTTTAGTCTACCTTTTTTATTAATTCGCTAATTTAATGTAAGTTGAGGCTTCTCACTTGAAGGTAGAAACTGGATTAGTCGGTTGGGCATACCTGCCCAACAATAATTTTTAAAAAGTTTGTATGGCAATGCCTGACCTACTTTTCTATAATAAGCCCTCTTCCGAATTTCTAAGTTTCGCTCAGCTCAACTTGAAATTCTACCCTCCCCTTATAAAGCAGGGCAAGCACTTGCGCTAACCAAACGACTTTAGCACATTCTCTCTCCAATGGGGGGAGGGGTAGGGTGGGGGCTTATTCCCCGGTCTGTATCTTGGGAAAAGCGTAAGCGGTTCCCAACATGCGCTCGGCATTAAGCTAATCTACAGAAAAGATTTCTTTGATATCATCCATTGTGAGTGATTTTGTAATATTTCTATCAATAGAAACTACGCTGTCAACAAGGTCACGTTTTCTGCCTTTGATTTTTTGAATCTTTTCTTCAACCGTATTTTTTGTGATAAGTCTGTATACAAATACTTTCTTTGTTTGTCCGATACGATAAGCACGGTCAGTAGCTTGATCTTCAACTGCAGGGTTCCACCAAGGGTCGTAGTGAATTACATAATCCGCACCTGTTAAGTTCAAACCTGTACCACCGGCTTTCAAACTGATTAAGAATATTGGTATATTTGGATTATTGTTGAAGTTTTCTACAGCGGCTTGACGGTCTTTTGTCTTACCTGTCAAGTATTCATAAGGAATTCCTGAACGTTCAAGCCACCCTTTAATAATATCAAGCATATCAACAAATTGACTGAATAAAAGAACTCTGTGTTTTTCTTGAATAATTTGTTCCAGCATGCTCTTCAAGTATTCAAACTTACCTGATTTCATCACGCCTTTAACATGTTCTTTATCATAAAGTTTAGGGTGACAACAAATTTGACGCAATCTAAGCAATGCTGAGAAAATTGACATACGACTCTTTTCAAGACCGTTAAGTTCAATACTCTTGAACAATTCTTCTTTTGTACTGTCAAGTACATCCAAGTAAAAGTCGCGTTGTTCGTCTGTAAGTTCGCAATATGCCATGTTTTCAACTTTATCAGGTAAATCTTTCGCAACATCTCGTTTCATACGTCGCAAGATGAATGGGAAAATTTGAAGTTTAAGACGTTTTTCAACAGTCTTATCTTGTCTTTCCATAATCGGTGTAACATAGCGGTAATTGAATTCTGCAACGTTGAATAAGAAACCTGGCATTAAGAAATCGAATACAGACCAAAGTTCTTCTAATTTGTTTTCAATTGGTGTACCTGATAAAGCAAGTTTGTGGTCAGATTGTAATTCTTTAACCGCTTGTGCCGTTTGAGAAATTGCGTTTTTAATATTTTGAGATTCATCTAAAATAACATATCTGAAATTATATTTCTTTAATTTTGCAATATCACGTCTTACAAGCGCATAACTTGTAATTACAATATCATATTCAGGTATATGCTTAAATAAGGTTTTACGTTCAGGCCCTGAAAGTTTTAAACAAGTTAAATCAGGCGTAAATTTCTGAATTTCAGCTTCCCAGTTAAATACAACAGTCGTTGGTGCAATAACCAAAGTTGGTTGAGGACCGTCAACTTCTTTTGCTTTTTGTAATAAGCTTAAAGCTTGAAGCGTTTTACCTAACCCCATATCATCAGCAAGAATACCGTTCAAGCCATATTGATATAAGAACCATAGCCAATGGAACCCTTTTACCTGATATTCACGAAACTCTGCATTAACTCCTTTAGGAATTTCAATTCCGTCAGATGTTGTAGAGAAGGTTGAAATTTGTTCCCAAAAACCTTTAAATTTGTCACTCATAACAAGTTCAAATCCTTGGTTTTGAAGTTCTGTAATCAAACCTACACGATAAGTTTTAACCAAAAACGTATTATCACTGTTTCTATATGCGTCAAAAGAGTTAAACGAACGCATGATTTGATAAATATTCTGAGCAGGATATTCTACAAAACCTAAACTGCGAACACGTGCATATTTTTCGCCACTTTGAATTGTTTCGTATATATCGTCAAAATTGATTACCTCTTCACCAACTTGACCATACAATTGAATTTCCATGCTATCTGCAGAATCTTCAGAAAAGTCGATTTTTGCACACATTTTGAAAGGTTCTTCCAACAATTTAAAGAAGCTCATATCGTCACGTTCTTCAAAAATCCAACCTTCGCCTGCTTGTTGTTTATAATAGTTATAAAAATCAATCGCAGTTTCTTTTTCTAAAGCTAAGTTATTCGTTTGCATTGGAACAAATTTACATGCTAGCAACATGTTATAAGCCATTTGTTCATGTTCATAATCACGCTTAATCCAATAAACAAGCCCTTCTTCCTCTTTACTTTTTACAGAAAGATAAGGTGATTTGTCTTTACTTTTTGAATAAGGAACTCTTACACCTGAATAATCAAATTCCAACGAAGCTTTCAAAGATTGGTCATAATCAATCCCAAGAGTCACAATATTTACAGGCGGTTTGTGTTCAAGTAACAATTTAGAAATATTCTCAGCAATTGTTACGTTCATGATTTCTTGAAGGTGTGGAAGTTCTTCATAAACAAATTTTCCGCCATCAGCTTCTTTTAAGTCTGTGAAAGTTGATTTAATTATGCTTTGTGGAAGTTCATTCATCGCAATATTAATCGGAAAAATAATATTTTCATATCTTCCCCATTTGATTTGACGTGAAAAATACTTAACTTCTTCAAACGGATAAATTGCATCTCTATCAGGACGAGTCCAAAAAAGTTCTAACACAATGTTTGTTCCGCCATTTACGCTTGTCGTTGAAACATCTAAATTCAAATCCCAAACTTTATCGGTAAACTGTATTCTATCCTTTGTTTTTTCATCCAAAACTTCTTCTAATTCAGCCATTAAAGGAAATACCGGCGCAAATTTCGTAATAGGAATATCATACCAACCTGCTTTTTTATCCTGTTTAGCGATTTTCAAAAGTGTTTGGAATAAAGCTAATTCTGCTTTTTGGGCATCGTTGAGTTCAAATGTCGGGTCATTTTTTTGAACATCAATTAATGCTCTTAAAATATTTTCTAAAGAACGTACAATCTTATTTGTAGCTCTATCTCTAACTAAGATTGAGAAAAAGTTTTGACGTCTTTTAGGATTAAAATGAAATATATAACTGCCTTTTGGAGCTTCTTTAAGCGTTGTATCAACATCCGATAAATCAGGTTCAACGCCATATTTTTCATACATCCAATTATCATACGCGCGTGTTTCGATTGCTTTTAGGCCGATTGCAACAGCGTGTTTGCACCACTCTTCTTTCAAAGGACAGTTGCATCTTGCTTCCACCTTATTTTTCTTAAAAATTAAATCGGTAACATAAAAATCTTGATAATTACCTTTTACTTTTCCTTTGAAAAAGTTTTTCTCAGGGTAAGCTTCAAGAATCATGTCTTTTTGGTAATACTCATAACCACGCCTCCAGCTACCGGGCGTTGCATTTTTCTTCAAAAATTTATAATCGAACATAAAATCACTCATTAATGTGAGGTACTCATCCTTTTCGGGTTTAAAATGTAAAATAGCAAATCGTAAGATTTACTACGAGGTTCCCGACCTCAAGGCTCCCAACCTTGATTTAATTATGACATAGAATTTATATTTATGCAAGCAGTTTTAGTAACAACAACTCTTATTTTGTAAAAAAAATAAGGTGGAAAAATATTCCACCTCATATTTAATTTACAGAAATATTTTTAATTATTTCCAATAGTTTGTTTACCATTGCATCTTCGTATTTCTGAGCATTTTCTTTGGAGTCAGCCTCAAAACGCAAAGTAAACACAGGTTCTGTATTACTTTGACGAATTAGTGCAAAACCTTTATCGAACACTATTCTCATACCATCAAGTGTAATTATATCCTTGATTGGCGTGCCGAAGAAATCAGGAGTTTCGGCTATAACCTTTTTGAATTCTTCCAACGTTTGTGCTTTTAAAGAATTTGGACAAGGAAGTCGAACTTCTGATGAACAATACAAAGCGTCAAACGGTGCTAATAATTCACGAATTTTGAAATTAGGATTTTCTTTTTTCTTCTTAGCCACAATTTCAATAATTCTGCAACCTGCATAAATAGCATCATCAAATCCGTAATACTTATCTTTAAAGAATGTATGACCGCTCATTTCGCCTGCTAAGACAGCACCTGTTTCTCTCATTTTTGATTTAATATAGCCATGACCTGTTTTGCACATAACAGCAACACCGCCGGTTGCATTAATTGTATCGTACAAAGCTTGTGAACATTTTACTTCAGACACAATAACAGGTTTTATACCTTTTTCATTGTATTCTTTAATTACTTCTTCTGCATATATTAAAAGAAGTTTATCACCAGTCATTGAATTGCCGTCAGAATCAATTACACCGATTCTATCGCTGTCTCCGTCAAAAGCTATACCGATATCAGCTTTATTTGCAACTACCGCTTTTTTTATATCGTTTAAAGTCTTTTCATCACTTGGATTAGGATGGTGATGTGGAAAACGTCCATCAGGCATTGAATAAAGTTCTACAACCTCGCAACCCAAAGCTCTGTATAGTTTAGGTGCAACTACACCACCTGTAGCGTTTGCGCTATCAACTACAACTTTAATACCTTCGCCGATGCGTCCGAATTTCTTTGTCATTTCTTCAATATAATCAGGAATTAGGTCGTACTCGTTCAAAATTCCAAACGGTACAGGAGGAATTGCAAGTTTATATTCTTCCATTGTCAATTCTTTTACAATCTTAATTTGTTCTTCATTCAATGATTGTTTAGCATAAGTCATTTTCATACCGTTGTATTGGCTCGGATTATGACTTGCCGTAATAATCATTGCACCTGTTACCGGCATGTATTTTGTAATATATGGAGGAAGTCCCACAACTTCAGAATAATATCCTAGCGGAGTCGGTGCTAAGCCCATATCAACAACATTTGCGCCACAAGAGCGAATACCTTCAATTAAAGCCTTTGAAAGTGAAGGTGAATGAAGTCTTGCATCTCTACAAACACTTATCCAAACTTCTGACGGTTGCTTTTTAGTTTCCTTAATAAGAAACTGAACAAAGCCTCTACCTGTATAGTAGAAAAGTTCTTCCGTTATATCGTCACCATAAATTCCTCTGATATCATTCTTCCCGAATGCTGATTCTTTTAACATTTTATCCCTCCTAATGGCTTAATGGTAGCATAAACACAAATATTAATAAACTTGCACAGACTCTGCTGTTTACTTATAATTTATTTATGGAGAAGAAGGGCTTTCTATTTATACTTCCGGCATTGGTTGGAACATTTTTGTTTATTATAATTCCGATATTCTGTTCTTTCGGTTTGAGCTTTACGGAATGGGATTTATTAAACGAAATTCATTTTGTAGGATTGAGCAACTATAAATCGGTTTTTACCGAACCTGAATTTTTACAAATCCTTATCAACACAGTTGTTTATGCGGTTTCAACAACCGTATTTGCAGTATTAATTCCTCTTTTTATTGCATCAATAATTAATAATAAAATAAAGGGAAGTGAGCTGTTTAAGACTATTTATTTTCTGCCGTTTATTACTCCTGCTGTAGTAATTGCAATTGTTTGGGCATGGATATTTGACCCAAATATCGGATTAGTAAATACACTTTTTCATACTCACTACACTTGGCTATTCAGCACAAAACTTGCCATGCCAATTCTGATTTTTGTTTCTGTTTGGAAGCTTATCGGATATAATGTAGTACTCTTTTTAACAGGATTTTCTACCATTGATAAAAGTGTTTACGAAGCTTCTAAAATTGATGGTGCAACTGCTTATCAAACATTTTTTGATATCACAGTGCCACTTTTAAAACCAACAATTTATTTTGTTACAACCGTAACTGCAATATCTTCATTTCAAATTTTCGATTTGATTTATGTTATGACGCAAGGCGGGCCAAATGATTCGACAAATGTTATTGTATATTCAATTTACAAATACGCGTTTGAATATTTTGATATAGGCAAATCTTGCGCCTTAGCCTATATCTTATTTGCAATAATTTTTATACTAGTAATTCTTCAAAAGAAATTCGCAAAATAAACATTTAATATTTCGTTACAAATAAGCAACTATTTATATTGAGTTGTTTTTAGTTGTATGTGTGAAGGAAAGAATGGAATGGCAATAAACTTCAATCCAATTGGATATAACGCTAAAACTGAACAAGGTAACAATTATAAAAAATCAAACCTGGGTAAAAGTATTGGTTTGGTTTTAGCAAGTGGTGTCGCTTATGCATATAGGAAGAAACCTATTCGACTACTCAAAAATACAGAAGATGAAAATCTTGAATATATATTAAAAACGCTTGGTAGCAACTATAAATTGTCTGACAAAGAGAGAAAACTTCTTCAACTTTATAACAAAATAGAAGCAGTAGGAGCGATATTTGGGATTGGTGTTTTAGCAGATAGATATATCAACAAAAAACGAAAAGAAAAAGCTGATATAAAACAAGTAAATTGGAATGTTTAAAGATTAATTTAATTCTTCAACCAACTCTTCAAATTCCGGAAAAGAAATTTTTGTCCATTCAAAGCCATTTATTGCAATTTCATTTTCGCAAATCAAACCTGCAATGTAATAACTCATTGCTAATCTGTGATCGTGATAACTTTCAAGTTCTGCATTACCTTTTAGCTTAGTTTTGCCACGTACTATAAAACCATCTTGATGTTCTTCAATATCAACACCGATTTTAGAAAGTTCTTTTACTAGACATTTAATTCTGTCGGCTTCTTTATTTCTTAAATCCTCTGCATCTTTAATAATAGTTTCACCATCTGCTTGCGATGCTAAAACAGCAATTACAGGTAATTCATCAATTAATCTTGGAATATCCTCACCTTCAATTACGCATGGTTTTAGATTTTCGGTATATTGAACTCTTATATCACCAACTTCTTCTCCAGAAACAGTTGTTTTATTAAGAATTTCAATATTTCCGCCCATACGTTTCACAACATCAATTATGCCGGAACGAGTATAATTCAAACCAACATTTTTAATGATAAAATCAGAATTTGGCACTATTAAACCAGCCACTATAAAAAATGCAGCAGATGAAATATCACCAACAATATTAATATCTCTTGCATACAATTTTGAAGGGTTTAGAGTTACTTCTGAACCGTTTATTTTAATATCAGCGCCTAAGTATTTAAACAAATTTTCTGTGTGATTTCTTGAAACATAAGGTTCTGTAAAGGTTGTTTCACCTTCTGCGTTCAAACCTGCTAAAAGTATACAAGATTTAACTTGTGCACTTGCAAGTTTAGAATTATAATTTATCCCTCTAAGTTTTTGTCCGATTATTTTAAGCGGTGCATGACCATTTTCAGAAATTATATTTGCGCCCATCAAAGTTAGTGGCTCTATAACACGTTTCATCGGGCGTTTCGAAAGACTCAAGTCGCCTACGAGTGTTGAATTAAAATTTTGTCCCGCCAAAACCCCTGAAACTAAACGCATTGTAGTTCCTGAATTTCCGCAATCAAAAACTGAAGTTTCTGAAGGTTTTAAAAAACCTGTTGATTTTATTTTTAAATTTTTTTCATCTATGAACCGGATATCAACACCTAAACTTTTAAATAAGTTCAATGTTGAATGACAATCTGCACCGCTTGAAAAATTGCCAACCTTACATTCCCCTTCTGCAATTGATGAGAACATAACCGCACGGTGAGAAATTGATTTATCGGAAGGTATTGTAATTGTGCCTTTCAATGAATTTATATGTGATACTTTTTTTAACATGTAACCTCACCCCGAAATCAAAGGTTTCGCCCCTCCCTCAAGGGGAGAGTAAAACAAATGTTATTCTCTAACCAATTCAAAAATAGCTTTACATTTTTCAAAAACTTTTTTAGCATCATTAAGTGCAAGCATATTAGCACCGTCACAAAGAGCTTTATCAGGTTCCGGATGAATTTCAAAGAATAAAACATCTGCGCCTGCTGCCATTGCTGCATTTGCCAAAGTCGGAACAAATCTCCTGTCACCACCTGTTGAATCACCGTTAGAACCGGGCATTTGAACGCTATGAGTTGCATCGAAAACGACAGGATAGCCGAATTCTTTCATTATAGGAATTGCTCTAAAATCAACAACTAAGTTGTTGTAGCCGAAAGAAACACCTCTATCAGTCAACATAATAGTATGATTTCCGCTATCTTCAACTTTTTTAACCAAAGATTTCATTTGCTGCGGTGCTAAAAACTGTCCTTTTTTTATATTAACAATTTTACCTGTTTTTGCCGCTGCTACAAGTAAATCCGTTTGACGACATAAAAACGCAGGAATTTGCAAAATATCAGCAACTTCTGCAACAGGTTCAGCTTGTTCAGGGAGATGAATATCCGTTACGATTGGAACTTCAAACTCTTTCTTGATTTGCGCAAGCATCTCTAAACCTTTTTCCATGCCAACTCCACGATAAGAGTTAATAGAAGAACGATTCGCCTTGTCAAAAGAAGATTTGAAAACATAATTTATGTCAAGCTCTGCACAAACTTGTTTCAAGGTTTCAGCAGTTTGTTTTAAAATATCCATTGATTCTATTGCGCATGGCCCGGCTAAGATTGTTAATTTATTTGAACCTATTTCAAAATTTTTTAGTTTTATCATGTTTTCTCTCTTTAGTTAATGTTGGGCGTGACCGACTAATCGAAGACAAGTTTGGATGAATTTCGATTTGAAGTTGAAAGTTGTATAAAAAATTTTTTAAATTTATACGTTAAATATTTAACTAATTATATCTAAAGTGATATTTTAAACAACTTTCCACTTTCAACTTTCAATTTTCAACTCTAAAAATCCACATCAGTAAGTCTCGCAAAAGCACGATTCTATGCGATGTCCCATCTTCCGCAAGTACCGCCCCATCTAGCTATAATATTACCTTTAATATCACCGATTTTTTCAACATGATGCATTGGTTCTGCACCTTCTAAAATAGTGATAACTTCACAGTTGTTTGAACATCCTGTGCATTGGCAAGTTACTGATTGGAAATTCATGTTACCAACTTCCCAACCTTTGAACTTTGTATCAACTTCTGTGTATTGGTGATTTTCCATAGCAAGAAGTGCTGCGCCGATAGCCCCCATTGTTTGGTGATTTTCAGGAACAACAATCTTAGTATTCAAAGCTTCTTCAAAAGCTTTTACCATGCCTGAATTTGTTGCAACACCACCTTGGAATGAAATTGTAGGTAACAATTCTTTTCCTAATGCTAAGTTAGATAAATAATTTCTAACAAGAGCTTGGCAAAGTCCGTATAACAAATCCTCTACAGGATAACCCAATTGTTGTTTGTGGATTAAGTCACTTTCAGCAAATACGCCACAACGTCCTGCGATACGTGCAGGGTTTTCTGATTTAAGCGCAGTTTCACCGAATTTTTCGATAGGAACATTTAATCTTTGTGCTTGGTGGTCAAGAAAACTTCCTGTACCTGCTGCACAAACCGTATTCATCGCAAAATCGGTTACAATACCATCTCTCAAGATAATGATTTTACTGTCTTGACCGCCGATTTCAAGAATAGTTTGAACCCCCGGAATATTTGTACTTGCAGCTACTGCGTGTGCTGTAATTTCGTTTTTAACAACATCTGCACCAACCAACGCGCCTGCAAGATTTCTGCCTGAACCTGTTGTTCCAACACCTTTTACAGAATATTCGCAAAGTGCCTGTGAATAAATTTGTTTTAAACCGTTTTGAACAGCATCAACAGGTTTACCCGCCGTTTTAAGCATGTATGAATCAATATATTTACCTTTTTCATCCACTAATGCTAACTTTGTTGTAACGGAACCAACGTCGATACCTAAATATACATCTAAACTCATCTTTTTACCTTCTTCCCTTTAATGAACTTATTATATCATAAAACAAATTTAATTTTGTAAATAACTATTAAAAATATAACAATTTTCTAAAATATCGTGTATAATTAAGTTATAGATATTTAAGGAGAAGGTATATATGGCTATAATTGAAGGTCTGTTGACCGTAAATAACGAAAAATTCTGCATTGTAGTTTCAAGATTTAATGAATTCATTTGTTCTAAGCTTTTGTCAGGTGCGATTGATGAATTAAAGCGCCACGGAGTTAATGAAAACAATATAGATGTCGTTTGGTGTCCCGGTGCTTTTGAAATACCTTTGGTTGCAAAAAAATGCGCTAAAACATCAAAATATAGTGCTATTATTGCATTAGGCGCAGTTATTAAAGGTTCAACATCTCATTACGATTATGTTTGTGCTGAAGTTTCAAAAGGTGTTGCATCAGTTGGTTTAGAAACAGAAATTCCTGTTATATTCGGAGTTCTGACTACCGATAACATTGAACAAGCAATTGAAAGAGCTGGTACAAAAGCCGGTAACAAAGGTTCTGATGCAGCCAAGTCTGCAATTGAAATGGTTAGTTTGTTGGGGCGTATATAAAATTCATTAGTTGACCCCTCACCCCAACCCTCTCCCCAAGGAGAGGGAGAATGTAGAATAAGAAAGGTGTGTGATTTATGAGCGAAATTATTACTGAGTACAGAAACGAAAACACTAAAAACATTGATTTGCTTTCTACAATTGATATTGTCAGAAAAATTAACGAAGAAGATAAGCTTGTAGCTCTTGCAATAGAAGATGAAGCTCATAATATCGCACAAGCTATCGATATGATTGCAAAGCAATTCTTAGTTGGTGGCAGGCTTTATTACTACGGCGCAGGAACTTCCGGCAGAATAGGCATTTTAGACGCATCAGAATGTCCACCGACATTTGGTGTGCCATCAGATATGGTAACAGGAATAATAGCAGGCGGTGACACAGCAATAAGAACAGCAGTAGAAGGCGCAGAAGATAATTTTGAATTGGGTGAAAAAGACGCACAAATTCTTACAGATAAAGATGTTTGTGTAGCGATTTCAGCCAGCGGAAATCCTAAATACTTGTTGGGCGTTCTTGCTCAAGCAGAAAAAAACGGTTGTAAAACAATTGCTCTAACATGTAATCACAATGCCTTAATCTTAGAAGAGGCTCGTTTGGGTATTTGCGTTGAAGTTGGTCCAGAAGTTATTGCAGGGTCAAGCAGAATGAAAGCAGGAACTGTTCAAAAAATGGTGCTTAATATGCTTTCAACAGGTGCTATGATTAAGATTGGCAAGACTTATGAAAACTTTATGATTGATTTGATGCCAACAAATGAAAAACTGAAAGACAGGGCTATAAGAATTGTGGCAGAAATTGCTGATACGAACGCATCGACAGCTCTTACAACATTACTTGAATGTAATTGGCAAGTTAAAGTTGCAATTATGATGATAAAATGCAAATTGACTCAAGAAGAAGCAAAAGAAGCTTTGAGAAAAAATTGCGGAGTTTTAAGACGAGCATTGAACAGTTTTTCTAAATTCTAAAATTTAAAAAAGCGAAGCCTTAAGGCTTCGCTTTTTTGTTACTAATTAAAATATTCAATTACAGATTGCGTCATAAGTTCTGCGTAATTTTTCATTGTTGCAGGATTTTTCATTCTATTTCTGCCTTTTGCTGATGACATAAATGCAACTTCCCAAATTACTCCGGGGATACCTTGTTTGTTCATTGGTGCTTCAAGAACATTTGTTCTTTCATCATTCAAAGAAACTTGCGCATAGTCTTGTTGTTTAGTAGTAGGATCTATGAAAGCCTCTTTAGCACTAATTTTTTCATGTTTAGGAATCCAATAGTCAAATTTCTTTTCCATAATTGTTGCTAATCTTAAGCTTTTCTTTTGCATAGCTTCTGAAATATTTTGTTTTCTGTAATAGATTTGTGTTCTGTCTTTTGCTGCATCGCAACCAGAATTTACGTGAACTGAGATAAACATATCGGCTTTATTTGTACGTGCATTTGCAACTTCTTCTTTAATTAGTCTTTTTTTGCCTTGCAAAAAGATTACTTTTGCACCTTGTGCACATAATTGGTCTTTTAATTTCATTGCATTGTCGTAATTTAAAAGCCATTCACTGTCTGTTCCATCTTGACCAACAACTCCTGTATCTGTACCGGCTTGAGAATAGCCATGACCGGCATTTACGATGATAGTTTTACCTGAAAGTTTGCCACTCTTTGTAGGGTTAAAAACTTTTCTTGTTGCTTGAACCTTACCATTTACAATAACTTTCTTTTGTAAAAGTGGTCTGTTTTTTAAGCTTTTTTCTAAGCTCATATTAATCGTTTCAGTTGTTGTCTTTGTCTTTTTATCAATGGAAATTGTTTTTTGATTTGCATTAACTCCAAAATCAGCATTGTTGTAAACAATTACAAGTTTTTGACCTTTTGTAATTTTGTAACTTGACAGGTTGTTAATTCTCTTTAAATCTTCAACATTAACGCTAACTTTTTGTGCGATTTCTTCTAAGTTTCCATTTTTCTTCGCTTCGTATACAAAACCAGGTAATTCAAGTGTTTCATCAGCTTTAATTTGACTTGCATCATCAATATTATTCATATCTTTTAACATATCGATGCTTAAACCGAATTTTTTGGAAATTTGATATAAAGTATCGCCTTTTTTAACTTTGTAACCTAATTTCTGAATATTGATGTGTTGATCAATATTGATTTTATCTTCGTTTTCAATATTATTATCATTTTTCAAGATATCAATACTTGTGTTGTATGTTTTTGACAAGTTCCAAAGGTTGTCACCTTTTTTGATTGTGTAATCATAACTGAATACATCAACATCACCAATTTTTGAATACTTACCATGTTTCAATACTTTTTGGAATGGTGTTAAGCATGACTCATCTTCAACTTCTTCTTTTTTTCCACCAAAAACTTTGTTCCATAGGCTTTTTATGCCATTACCAACTGATTTGAAGAAGTTTTTTACATTTACCCAAAAACCGACTCTTTCTTCTTCTTTTTTTGTTTCAACTTTAGCAATATTGGTTTTCTTAGGTGCAATTTTTACTTCATTTTTCTTAATATTACCAACTCCTTTTACAAGAGGAATCTTTAATTCTTGTCCGACTTCAACAGAATCAGGTTCGTTGTTTAAGTTTTTTAGTTTGTTATAAAAATCTTTGAATTCAATTTCGTTGTTGTCTAATTCTTTATAAAGTGATTGAGCAATTGAGAATAAGCCTTTGCCTTTGAATTTTTCATCAACTTTAATTTTATATGCTTCTGCGCTAACTGCAGGTTTGGATATAGAACCTTTTGTATATTGTTCATACATTTTTTCTAAAGCTACAGTTGATTGTCCTTTTTTAGCATAACAAGCTTTGGCTCTATTATATATATTTGCAATTTCTTGACGAGATTCTTCAAGTTCTTTGCCTTTTAAATCCTTTGTTGCTAGAATCATTCTGTTTAAGCTTCTTAAATACAACCCAGGTTCTTCGACCTTTTCAGCACCTGATTTACCTGAGTATAAATAAACAGTATTTCTTACAACGCCTGAATAATCTTTTCCTTTGATGGCTTGCATCAAAGTTGCATTTTGTGAAATCTTAGGCAAACCCTTGTTGTAACAAAGATCAATCAATGCTTCTTTTATTGAATTTGGTAAAGCTTCATAAGTTCCTTCACCAATTCTTTTATTCAATACATTTTTCACTTCTTTTGATGCTTGTTCGAGTTTTTTACACATGTCGTCGTAAGCTTGTTTTTGGCTTACGTTTTTTTTGCCTAAAACACCGAAGCCATGTGTCCAAGAACCGAATTTGTCTTGATATGGAGTTGTGAAAGCTTCATAATAATAGTTCTTATCACCTTCAAAATACTTCAACATGTCAATCAAATGTGACTGCGCTTTTTTGATGGCGATGTTATCGTTTTTCATTGTTGAAGGAGAATAGTTAGAAATACCCATTTTCTTCATTGAATTCATCAACAAAGCTTTTGTGTCTTCATCCCAAAGTGTCTTCGTAGAAAAATTGTCTTTTGGAGCTTCCGTTTTGAAATCAAAGGTTGATTTGTATTCAAAATCTTCAAACTTAAACATAGGTACTTTAATATCAGAATGTTTTACATCCTGTATGTATTGTGTATTAATTGTCATCTCTAAATCCTCTTGTATATATAAAGTATTTCTTTTTTATAAAATTGCTTCTTTGTTACAAACATTTACAAAAACTTGTAGTATAATATAGCTTGTGGAGTGATAAATTCAATAAGAGGGAATTGGTAAAATATGAAATTAACTGTACTTGGACCGGGATGTTGGGGATTAACACTTGCTTGGTTATTAAATGATAATTTTGAAGATATAGTTATTTGGGGTAGAGAAAGCGATTTGAACGAAGATTTAATCGTTAATAAGCATTGCTCAAAACCTTTAGAAGTGCAGTTAGATAAGAAAGTTGAATTTACTTCTAATCTAAAAAAAGCAATTGATGGTGCGGATATTATTCTGTCAGTAGTTGCAACATCAGGTGTAAGAAGCGTTTGCGAACAATTAAAAAAAGCAGGTATAAAACCTGAACAACCGCTTGTAAATGCGTCTAAAGGTTTAGAATTAAATACTCTTATGAGAATGTCAGAAGTTATAAAAGATGTTTTACCAAACCAAAAAGTAGTTATTTTATCAGGTCCGACTCTTGCAAAGGAAGTATTGCAAGGCAAACCAACCGCTGCATCTGTAGCATGTGAAGATATGGAAGTTGCAGAGTTTGTTCAAAAAGCTTGCAATGTTCCAAATCGTTTCAGATTATATACAAATTCGGATGTAATCGGTGTTGAATTAGGCGGAAGCTTGAAGAACGTAATTGCGATTGCTTCAGGGTTTGCTCACTCAATGGAATTAGGCGATAATTGCATGGGAACTCTTTTAACAAGAGGTATGGCAGAAATTGTAAGACTTTCTGTTAAATTAGGTGCTAACCCTTCTACGTTGTATGGCTTGTCCGGCATGGGTGATTTAATCGCAACTTGTTCCAGCCCGATGTCAAGAAACTACACAGTAGGTTCTATGATTGGTAAAGGCAAAAAAATTGACGATATCTTAAGAGAATTAGGTTCTGTTGCAGAAGGTGTTAAGACTTCAAAAGCAGTTTGTGATTTAGCAGAAAAGTTAGGCATTGAAGTTCCTGTGTCAAACGCTATTTATGAAGCTGTTTACACTGAAATTACTCCGAAAGAAGTTTTATCAAAATTGATGAACAGAAAACTTAAAAAGGAAGAAAGATATGATTAAATATGCGGTTAAATACTTAAAAAACACTTTCGTTCCTTTAAATTGTCCTGATAACGTTAATCTTGATGATGGTGCATTGGTTTTAGCGCGTACGGAAAAAGGAGAAGAGGCTTTAAAAGCATTTTTGGTAAACAAAGAAGTTGCAAAAAAGTTTGAGGATTCAAAAAAAACTCCTGCTCCTTTCGAATTTATTCGTGTTATGACGCAAGAAGATATGATGGTGCTTGACGAATTAAAAAAAGAAGAAGTAACTTCTTATTTTAAATGTAAAGATTTAGTCAAAAAACACCACCTTAATATGAATCTTGTTCAATGCAGGATTACGTTTGACAGAAGAAAAATTTCTTTTTATTATACAGCTCCCGAAAGAGTTGATTTCAGAGAACTTTTAAAAGACTTAACACAAGTGTTTAAACGTATGAGAATTGACTTAAGACACATTGGCGTAAGAGATGAGTCTTCAATCATGGATGGAACAGGAATTTGCGGTAAACCGTTTTGCTGTTCTTCTTATTTAAGAAAATTTGAATCTATAAATGTTAAATTGGCAAAAGATCAAGGTATGCCGATAGCACCTTCTAAAATTTCGGGCACATGCGGAAGATTGTTGTGTTGTCTTACTTATGAGTATTCAAATTATATTGAAGCTGCAAAGGGAATGCCTCCTGTCGGTTCAACAGTTATGACACCAAGCGGATTGGGTAAAGTTTGTTTTATACAATTTCTTAACAATATGGTTGCAGTAAAATTTGAGGATGGTAAAATAAAAGAGTACAATAAAGCTGATATCGAAATGGTAGATGCTGATGTTAATGTAGATATTGAAGTATCAACCATCACAACTTCTTACTCAGCCGATGAAAAGGTTGATGCAAGACAATTAAGACAGTTGGAAGACGATAGAAACAGCTCAACAGGAAATGTGTAAAGGCGAAAATTATGAACATCCAACCAATCAATCAACAAACCAACAATATTGGTTTTAAGAGACTAATCGTAAAAAAAGGTAGTTTCGATACATTAAAAAAATCGCAATATTTTCCGGATGAATCTTATCCGAATTATCATGAAAATTTGAAAAACTTTTATAAAAAGTTGATGAAATTAAGAAAAAAAATGGAAAAAAATGAAGTGTATAATGTAGTAATCCGTCCTAACAGTAAAGAATTAGAAGGCGGAATCTACATAGAAAACAGTGAAGGTCGCCAGCAGACAGGATTCTTTAAGTCTTTTGATAAACTTCTGAAAGTCGAAGCAAAGGAACCTGTAAAATTATTAACAAAAGAACAAGAACCAAATTTTTTTGATAGATTTTTCAGAAATTGGAAACGTAAGAGATACAATAAGCAAGTAGAACGTAAACAAGTAAATATGCCTGATTTTTTAAATCTAGTAATTAAACATATTGAAGAAATGACGAATAATGCAGATTATTTGGCAGAATTACATAATCTTAAAAAGTAATAGAAGGAGCTTTTTATGCTTGAAAAAATTGAAAAACTGCAAATTGCAACTTTAGGGCTGTTAGTTGCTTTGTCTTTGATAATTTCAACAAGAATTGTTACAAAAAATCTTAATAACAATGTGATTTCTGTAACAGGTTCTGCTTATGAAATCGTAAAATCTGATTCCGGCACCTTAAATTTTGATATAAATGTTAAGAGTCAAAATAAACAAGAGGCATATAAAATAGCACAAAATCAAATTGAAATTGTAAAAAAATATCTGGCAGAAAAACAAATCAAAAATATTGAATTGAAAACCGTAAACGGATATTATTCTTATAAAAGAAATCCTAAAACTGGCGAATATACAGATATTCCTGATGTTTATAATCTGACTCAACCTGTAACCATCAGTTCTGATAATGTGGAATTGATTAAAGAAATCTCAAACAATATTACGGGGTTGATTGATAAAGGCGTTGATATTAACGCTTATGCGCCATCTTACGATTATTCTAAATTACCTGAATTAAAAGTGACTTTGCTTGAAAAAGCCTCAAAAGATGCTAAAGCAAGAGCAGGTTCTATGCTAAAACCAACACATAATTCTGTTGGTAAGATACAGTCGGTTAGAATGGGCGTATACCAAATTACTCCTGTTGATTCTACAAATGTTTCGGATATGGGTATAAATGACACTTCTTCAATTGATAAAAAAGTTACTGCTGTTGCGAATGTGTCTTTTAGAATCAAATAAGCGTTTTTCAAAATATTGCGAAGTTAAGGTTGGGCCTTCAGCCCAACCTACTTTTTGGTTACAAATTTTAATTTATGTAAAATTTTGTTTAAATCTAATGACAAGCCTATTTGCTTAATATATGATTGTATTTGTAAAGAGGGAAAAGGAGTTTGGGCTCGTGATTAATAAGAAGATTGAAACGGTTAATCCAATACAGAGTACATTTTCAAGAGATGATGATGCATTTACTGCACTTTCAACATCTGCACTTTTGGCGAAAAGTTCTGTTCCATATTCTCACAGAAGAATTGCTGATAATTATGTAATCATAAAGAAAATTTACCGTTTTCAAGCTGTTCAGAGCAGAATTACAAATTCTGAGTTGCAACTTCTTAAGAAATACGATTTCAATACTTTGGAATTCTCTACTATTAAACAAATTAATGAAGAACTTTCTTATTTGAAAAAATGGTCAACATCAGGTAATGAACTTTTAAGAAAAGATGCAGACGATTTATTACAAATAAGATGTAAAGAACTTAAGTACATAATCGCAAGCAGATATGCTACGGTTACAAACGAAATATACAATGGCTATAAGGCTTTAGAGAAGTATTTTGAAGAAATTTCTAAATTCTACTCACCTGTTTGTTAAGATATTTTAAGATATAGGCAATTTTTATTTTGTTCATGTTTTACAATATCTAGAAGGTAGTAATATGAACATTAGTCCTGTAAATTACAATACTCAAAGTTTTAAACATTTTGGTGAAACAGAGCAAAAAAATCCGTATTCTAAAAAACAAAGAGCGGTTGTTGCAGGCATGTCTGCATTGGGTACTGCTGTAAGTTGTGCAATTTTGGCAAAAAAAGCGGGATATTCTCTAAAGCCTTCTAAAATGTTTAAAAATATCAAAAACTCTTATTTGGCAAAAGTTCATTATCACGATGAACAGGTTATTCCGATTGGTGTTGGGTCTGTTTTGGGTGGTTTAGCCGGTGGTTATATGATAGATAAAGACCCGAAAGCAAGAAAAGAAAAACGCCGTGAAGCCTTGATGCAGATTGGCAATATTTCTATTCCGATATTGACCGTTGATTTCTTATCAGAAAAATTAGCAAAATATGGTAAAGCTGCACAAAGCGCAGGCGCGGTTGCAGGTATTTTTGCAGGTGTGTATTTAGCAAATATCATAATGAATCGTGTAAACAATTTCATCTTCCGTCAAAAAGAAGGACGTGATATGAAAATAACAGATTTCTCTGCTCACTTGGATGATGCAGTTGTAGCTGCAAACTACGTATCAACTCACCCAGTCGTGCATGCTATTGGAAGAATAATTCCTATAGCCCTTATGATTCCGGGGAATGAAGTCGGAAATAAAAAATCTTAGGCTGCAAAAATATTTTTAGCGTTTTCGTTAATTTCGTATTCAAATAATTCGTTTTTGTAAGGATTTTTTTCTGAAGCTTGATTATTTAAAGATACAATGTTCCATAATTCTCCAAATATGGGTTCTTTTTTAACTTCTTTTTTGGTGTGGGTTTTTAAGTACCTTAAAGTTTCTTTTAAAGAATTATTGATGCTGATTTGCGTAGAAGCTTTTAATACTGATAATTGAGGGTTTGTGTATTGTTCTTTTAATAATCTGTCGCCTTCAAATAACGTTTTTTCAATAATATTTTGAGTTATTTCAGTTGTAGCACCGTTTTTGTTCAAAATGTTTTTAGCGGCATTTTTTAAGTATTCCTTATTTTCCAAACTGTATGAAAAGTTTGTTGCGACATTAAATTCCATATCCCTGTCCTTTATATTTTCCCTTTGTAATATATATATCGGCATAATTTAAAAAAACTTTAGGAAAATTAATAAATTTGTAACAAAACTTAACATATTGGATTGTAAATATAGAAATAAGCTAAAGTCGTCCAACTTACGCGTGCCACACCCTCCCTCGGGGGAGCGGATTTTCGGTAGGGCGATGTCGAGTGTAAGCGAGCAAGCCCGTAAGAGCAAATAACATGGAAATGACTTGAAAAATCCGGTAGGATTTGTTGTCATTGGAATGTTATGCTCGCCCGAATAATCCAAGACAGGGTGCCGAAGGCGGGAGAGGGTGTTAAAAACAGTAATGGATTGCCACGAAAATCTTACGATTTTCTTGCAATAACAGCACGCTTAGAATCTTGACACCCAGTTATTGCAAGGAACAGCGACAATTTTGAGTGACGAAGCAATCCATTGTATTTAGCTATCCTCTCAATCACGCAATGTTATATCAATTGCAATGCAACAGAAGGTGCTTGGTTTGCGGTTGCTAATAGTGTGGCTGATGCTTGTTGTAAAATCTGGCTTCTGATGTAAGCACTTGATTCAGTAGCAATATCAGCATCTCTTATTGTAGACCTTGAAGAAACGAGGTTATCATAAGAAACCGAAATTGCTTCTAAAGCGGATTCTAAACGGTTTTGTATTGCGCCAAATTCTGTTTGTTTAGAAGTTACTGCAGTTAATAGCGTATCAATGTTCTGTAAATAACTTTTATTAGTGGCTCCGATTTGTCTTAGATTTTCCAAACCCGCTAATGTTAAACCTGTGTTTACAGTAAGACGAGAATTTTCGGTGCCATCAATTCCGACTTGCAAATCTATACTTTTATTGGCATCTGCAGACATGTCAAAAGTTTTGTCTACATCTCTTGTTGGATTCTTTGTGTCATACTTTTTCAAGGTTCCATTGGCAACAAGTCCATCAATAGTGGAGGTAGACGCTGCCGTTCCTAAACCGGATGTGCCATTCTTTGCTTTGTTGTAGTATCCGTCAGTAATGTCATTAGAACTTATGCTACCACCGCCAACTAATCCGCCTTTGTTTTTTGCACCGGAAACATTGCCAAGTGAGTAACTTTTATTGATGGTAGTCGTTGATACGCCGACTAATCCGCCGGCATATTCACCTCCTGATACGTCACCTGTTGCATAACAGTTACTTACACCAGTATTGCTGGAAGACCCAACTAAACCACCAACATTACCAGTGCTGCCTGTGGATTTAACATTTCCGTTTGCACTGCTATTTTGTATTCTGGAATAAACGGTTCCTGTGAGTCCGCCAATATTTCCGCTAGCTCCGATTACATCGCCATAAGCGTGGCTATTGGTAATCATCCCGTAGCACTGACCTATTAAGCCACCAACTTCGTCACGCCCTGAAACATTTCCTTTCGCATAACAGTTAGCCAATGTGGAGTTAGAATTCATAGAATAGCCTGCAAGTCCGCCAACGTACTGTGAAGCAGTAGCTGTTATATCGCCTGTTGCATAACAGTTTGTTAAGTTACCGGCGGTATTTCCAACAATCCCGCCCACATATTGATTAGAGCCTGTTACCGTGACATTTCCTGTTGCGTGGCAATCTGTAATATTACTATTATTATTTAAGTTTCCGACAAGTCCGCCTGTGTATCTACCAGAATTAGTTACATCACCTTTTGCGTAGCTTGAGGTTATTTCATAAGCTTGACCTGCCAACCCGCCAACGTTTTCGCCGGAGCCTGTTACTTTTCCAGTTGCATAAGAGTCTGCTATATTTCTCCCGACACCGACTAAACCTCCAACATTGCCAGTTCCTGAAACATTGCCTGTTGCGTAACAGTTTTCAATGTCGGCAGTATTATAAGCCTGTCCGACTAATCCACCTACTTGACCAGAACTACCAGTAACATTACCTGTTGCAAAACATTTTTTTATGGTTCTGCTAGAATTCGCAGTACCAACCAAGCCACCAAGGGCTCCATTCCCTTCTATATCAACATTCGTATAACAGTTTTGCAAATTAGCTGAAAAAGTACCAATCAAGCCACCAACGTTAGAATCAGCACCGGTAATACTACCACTTGCGTTACAGTTGTTGATAGAACCACTCAAGGCAGTACCAACAAGAGCACCTACACTGCCACCACCGGAAATATCAACATTTTCTAATGACACATTTTGTATTGTGCCACTGGTTAAATAACCAAAGAGCCCCTTGTTGTTTTGTATACCACTAATTTTGAGGTTAGATATCTTGTATCCGTTACCATCAAAAGAACTTGCAAACTTATGTGAGAATGTGCCAATTGCAGTCCAGCCGTTCCCGCTTGAGTAGTCGCTTAAGTCAATATTTCCGCCCAACACGAATTCAGAACCATCAGTAATAAGTCCTTTGTTTTGCATTTCTGCAAGTTTCGCTAATTCTTCCGCACTGGAAATTGAATAAGTTCCTTTTGCCAAAGCTTGTGTTTCACTAACTGCCGCCAGTTTCGTCATTCCTGAAGTATCGCGCTGATTAACTTTTTCTATGAAGCTTCCGTTTGTATCGCCAAAAAGTTTTATGCCGTTATATTCTGTTGTGTTATATAATCTGCCGATTTCACTAACAATACTATTCGCTTCTTTATTAATGGCTTCTAGCGAATTATCACCATAAGTGTCATTAGAAGTTTGAATTTGCAATGCTCTGAGCCTTGCCAGTTTGTCAGAAATCAGATTTAGAGAGCTGGACGCTGTTTCTAATAAGTCCAAACCCGTTGATGCATTATCTTCTGCTACAGAATACGCATTGATTTTAGTCGTTAAAGAGGTTGCGATAGAGTAATTTGCGGCATTGTCTTTCGCGTTGTTTATCTTAAAACCGCTGGTCATTCTCTCTATAGCTTTATTTAAGGATGCTGTAGAATTTTTAAGATTTGATTGTACTGTCAAAGAGGAAAGGTTTGTATTAATTTTTAAACTCATACATTCCTCCTTGAATAAATTGTATATACTTGGTCGTTATCAAATGCAAAATTGCCATCGCAAAGCTGACTTGCAACAGTTACTATAAAACTATTTGCAAGCTTACTAAGGCTTTTAGCCATACTAGCTCTATAACTTCTTGAATTCGATACAGTCATATCCTTGACCTATTATACTACGTATACTTGTAATGTTCCACAATTTTACAATTCTGTAACGGTAGTAATGAAAAAGTTTTACAAATCTTTATATAAATGTACATGATGAAATCTGGTTAGAAGTGGAACACCCTCTCAAAGAAAAATTAATCAAAGGGGATGGAGCTAAAGCTACTCAACTAATGCATGCCACTTTCTCTCCTATATGAAATTATTCTTAACAAGCCTACACAGTTTTTTCCAATGCAGTGTAAATTTCCGGTTCAATTTGACCGTTTTTGACATCTTCTTTTATGATATCTAATGCTTCGTTTCGGCTTAGTGGAGCTTTGTAGCTGCGCTTCTCTCTTAGTGCAGAATATTTATCCGCGGTTGCCAAGATTTGCGTTGAAATATCATGATAATAGTCATTTCCTGCGCTCGGATAGCCTGTGCCGTCAGGTGTTTGGTGGTGATATTTAACCATATTTAACACATTTTTATTTACACCCTGTTGTTTCAAAAGCTCATAACCAAGTTCAGAGTGCAATTCCATGATTTTCTTTTCTTCCGTTGTAAGTTTAGTTTCTTTGTTTAAGATTTTTTCAGGAATAAGAACTTTGCCATAATCATGAAGCATTGCGGCTTGTTGTAAATCCATCAAATTAATTTGTGATTTTAATTCTTTTGGCAAAGCAGAATACATTTTGGCTGCTGTAATACGCGTATCCATCAAATGACCGTTTTTCAAATCTTCCAATTCTTTAACATTAATTTTTAAAGGAATTTTGTTTTCCTTCAAAATCCTCATAACATCAGGATTAGATTTTGCAAGTTGTGTTAATTTGTTTTTGTCAACAAAATTATCATACAAAGGATTAGAATTGAAGGAATCCTTGCGTAAATTTTGCCCTGCAGGATATGTTACAGAACCAGAATTCGCCCTGAATTGGATGTTTTGAATATTTATCTTATTAAATATTGGGGATATCAACGTCATTTTCTACAATTCACACTTCTTGTTCATTTATTATTTCTATAATAATAAACAACATTTTTTCAACACACTATAATCTTTAAAAGTATTTTTTTTGAAGAAAATTGACTGGTATAAATAAATTTTTAACAAAACTTAACAGTTTTTTTACAAATGTATTCAAAAAAAATGTAGGTTGGGCTTTCAGCCCAACAAAAACTATGAATAAACAAACGGAGGACCGTTTTTAATTTCAAATAAAATATTATCAGCAATAATTTTTAATTCTTCTTTAGATTTACCTGCATCTTTCTGCAAATAAAATTCGTCACATAAAGGTTCAATTGCGGATTCTTTTTTAGCCTTAAAATTTCTAAGTTCTGTTGATACTAAGCGTTTTTGAAGTTCCAACTCAGTTTCTGCATTATATTTTTTCACCTGAACGTCTTTAACCGCTTCTGCTGCAGTTTTTCCGCCATAGGCAAGCGCAGAGACTCCGGCAATTCCAAAGAAAAGATTCTTAAATTGCGGATTTTTAGGATTCATCAACCAATCATAAAAGAATGACAAATAGTCATTTACATGTGAAAAATACGTAATTTTATTACGCCCTGAACCGCCCATCATCGGATTAACCTGCTCAGTTGCCTGATTCATATCATCTTTTAATTGGCGAATAAATTCTTCTTTCTCAGATTGCGGTAAATTCAATTTATTTACAACTCGTTCAATTTCTTCAGGCTTTGCATAAATCGTTTCTAACATATTTTCAATCAATGCTTTATAAGCGTCCTTACCTGAAAGTACCATCCCATTGTGCGCTTGAATATTATCAAGCGGTTTTCCGCTGTTAAAATCGTCAATCAAATTATCAATACCTGTTTTTGTATTTTTTATTCCTTTGCGGATAAATTCGTCGCTTTTTCGAATATTTCTTGTTGCAAAATAACCTAAACCCAGTATTGATAAAAGTGTTGCACCGCCAATAAGCCACATTTTTTTGTCTTTATTTCGAGATGAGCTTATTTCGTCACTATTGTTTTTTGTAATGGTGTTACTTGAAGCTTTATCATTATTAGCTTTGAATGTTAATTCTTGAGAAAATATTTTAGCCTTAGATGATAGCATACTTCTTATAATTTGGATTTTTCCTGAAAAAGACTGCGTTTCAACTTCAATTAAATTTTCTTGAAGATTTTTTTGAATATCGGCTTCCTGTTTTTTTATCCAAACATCTTTGAACCCGTCTATAAAGATTTTACCCATAAACGCCATTGAACCAAGTGTTATAACCCCAAAAGAAGCCAAAATCGTTTTTCTGCTTGGCGATTGAATCATACTAAAAATACTTTGATGGATTTCATCGTTAATACAGTGGTTGCGAGTCATTCCCGGTAGTAAATATTCTTTTGTACTTTCCAATTTACCTTTAGAAAACTTTTTCATCATCGCGGTAAAACCGCCTAATAGAGCCATTACCCCAACAGTTGCAATACACAAAGGAATTAGCGGATCTCTTTGTTTGGTTTCTTTTTCGTAAACTTTTTGAGGTAAATCAATATTTGTATTAGAAATAATCAAGGTATCGCAGGTTTCATCAAGAGAAAGCAATGGATCTTTGACAAACGAATTAACAATAACTCCTTCTTTTATGTTAGAGTCATTGCGTTTTTGAGTCTTTGTCATATTTCTCTGATGTCTAGTTGATTCTATATCTTGATCAATTTTCGGTATCATCTTTTTTCTTTTTTCTTAATTTGTGAATTAGAGTTTTTAGGTTGAAAATCTTTTTGTCTTCATCAATTTTTGTATCTTCATCTTTTGCATTTTCTTTCTTGAAAATTTTAAAAAGTCCTTCAAATTTTGATTTAACAACACTTACAAATTCTGAAACTTTTTTTTCTACAAAAGCTTTTGCTTCGCCAAAAATTGCGTTCAATTTGTCCTGAATATCTACGATTTTTTGTTTGAATTGTGCCATTTTATCGGCAAAGTTTGAAATAATATTTGGGATATTTTTAACAAAATTTGTGATTGGAACGACGATATTACTTATTGTATACGCAACAGGTTTTAAAATAAAGTTATTTGAGATTTGTTTTGCAAAAGTTAACATTTTCTGCGTCATTTTCTCCAAATTTTGTTGAAACGCTAAAACGGCTTCCGCGTGTTGTTTAAGATTATTTTCGTGCGCTTCGATACGCGCTTGACGAGCTTTCATCATAGCACCAATCATTGCGCACTGGTGATAACTCATTTCCCCTGCTTTTTGCGGACGTTCTCCCACACGCATACTACCACCGCCACCCATGCCGGAACAAATCGGACACGCAGATGGCGACATTCCGTGCGGACAAAGTCCTGAACTTGCTTTATTTATACTTTGAACTGCGTTTGACAATAAAAATTTCCTCTTTTGAATATGAGGAAAACGTCTTTTGCACAATAACTTTATGCAATGCCATGGATCGTAGCTTGCATATATTTTGTAAATTATAACCCTCTATCGCAATAAGTGAGAGATTATAAGTTCTAAATACGTAGTATTCCGACTTTAACGGTTGCGTCACAGCAGCGGATTTTCACCACATTTTCCTCGTGTTATTCAATTTTATATAATCGTATGATAAGCGAACCCAAATGTCAAAATTTGAGTTATTTATCTTTATTAACCCATTCGTATTCTAACAATATTGGATCTCGCAAATCAAAACCTTGTGTTTCGTAAAAATTAGCAGCAAAATAACTTGATAAAAGAGTTATCTTTTTATTGTAGATTGCTTTTAGAGAGTTTATAATTCCTGAACCTACAGATTTAAATGTTCGGTTTTCTTCTCCGTATTTAGTATCAGGTTTAACTTGAAGATACCACAGTTCATCAGAATCACGTCTATTGCATCGCATTTGTGCAACGCCTAATATTTCTTTTCTGTTTAATTTATCAAACTTCTCTTTTTGTGTTGTTAGCAGGTAGATATGATTAATTTTAGAGGAAGACATTCCATTTGCAATTCTTTTTGCATTGTTCACTATTGTACTTGCAAAATGATCTCCCTGCCAAGTCTTTACAGCATTTGAAATTGCACTTAGGTCATTTTTATTTTTAGGGTCAAATTGCACAAAACTTGCTTGACAAGCATTATACAGATTTGTTTTAGAATCTAATTTTTTTATGTTTACTTTGTTAATAAAATTAGCACCAAAGTTCGTTTGATTATAATTATTTATGTTCATAGTATTTTTTTAAAAACATGTAAAAAATAAATTTGCTAGTGGTTTTATTGATTTTTTACGTATTTGATATTTTAGTTTATAATGTATCTATGAAAAATAAATTTTTGGGTAATCTTGCACTACTTATAACAGCGTTGATTTGGGGACTTTCATTTGTTGCACAAAGAGAAGGTATGGAACATATCGGTCCTTTTACATTTAATGCTGTAAGAAGCATTTTGGGTGGTTTTAGCTTGTTACCGGTGATTGCTTGGATAAAATTTTCTCAACCCGATTGCAGAACTCAAAGAATTAAACGTTACCAACACATTAATCTGGCTAGAGCAGGTATTGGATGTGGCTTAGCACTGTTTACCGCAATGAGTATCCAACAGTATTGTATGCAATATGTTACCGCCGGAAAGTCAGGCTTTATTACAGCCTTATATATAATTTTTGTTCCTATTATTTCAATTCTGTTAGGCGAAAAGCTCAGAAAGAAGATTATTTTAAGTATAATGTTTGCCGTAATTGGTTTGTATTTGCTGTGCTATAAGCCAGGAAATGGTTTCAATATCTATGACGTTTTACTTCTTGTCGGCGCATTTTTCTATGGTGTACACATAATGGTTGTAAACTATTACTCAGAAAAAATTAACCCTGCAAAAGCTTGCTGTTTGCAATTCTTTGTTGTCGGAATTTTATCCGCACTTTTGATGTGGGCTTTTGAAAATCCAACAATTACTGCTATATTAAGTGCAAAATCTTCCCTGTTATTTGCTGGCGTACTTACTTGCGGTGTCGCTTATACTTTACAAATTTTCGGTCAAAAATACACTTTACCTGTCGTAGCTTCTTTGATTTTATGTTTGGAATCCGTATTTGCAGTTATCGGTGGAACTTTAATTTTGCATGAAACAATGTTGCTAAAAGAAATTATCGGTTGCATTTTTATGATAACAGCAGTTGTAATTGCTAACTTAAAATTCAGAGAATGTGACTAGTTTATAAAGTTAAAGAAAATACAATTATTGCTGATAAAACAAGCACTGTCATTACAAAAGCAATTGCAACCTTTAACAGCGGATGAAATCCTAAATTTGCATCATTGGATAAATCCAGTTGTTTCATTACATTTTTAGAAAAGTCTTGTCTGCTTTCGGATTTAGTTTTTTGAAAAGAATCGTTCATGAGCTTGCGAATACTATACGTATTTTCTAATTCTTTTCGAGCTTTTTTGTTATTAATAGTAAACTTTTTTATTTTTATGTTCTCCTCTTGTGGTAATTCATTATCTACGTACGCAGAAAGATTGTTTTGAAAAAGTCTGTACTGGCTATTTGTTGTAGACGATAAAACTTCTTCCTGCTCATTTTCGACGGATTCTTTTAAATCCTTTAATAAAGAACTGATAATTTCTAACTTTGCGCGACATGTCGGGCAATTTTTAAGATGTTCTTCAACTTTTGCTTTCAATGCCTTACTTAAATCACCTTCTATATAAAAAGATAATAATACGTCCATCTGAGTGCAAGTTATTTCCATAATACTCCTTTCTAAATAAACTCTTTTAATTCTTGTTGAAGCCTGAGTCTGGCTCTTGAAATTCTTGATTTTACCGTTCCTACTGTTGTATGTGTGATTTTTGAAATGTCTTCATAACTCAAGCCTTCATATTCTCTTAATATAATCACAATTCTCAAGTTGTCCGGCAGAGTCAAAATTGCACTTTTTATAAGTTTTTCCATTTCGGCAAACAAACACTTTTCTCCCGGTTCGCATCCGATTTTATCTTTAATTTCTAATAATTTATTATTATTTAGTTCCAAATTTTTATCTTTATAATTTTTTTTAACGTAATCATAAAAAACATTTGTAACAATTTGATTAAGCCAAGCTTTAAATACCCTTGGTTCTTTTAGTGTAACAATATTTTTTGCCATTTTAATCAAAGCTTCTTGAGTTAAATCCGCAATATCTTGTCGTTTATCAACAAGGTAACTAAACATCGTAAATACGCTTTTTTGAACGCGTTTCACGAGTTCTTCCAAAGCAAATCCTTCGCCATTTTGTGCTGCAAGAATAAGCGAATTCATATCCATTTTTTTATAGCCGGATTTAGACATACAATAACCCTTTGATGTCATGATATGAAATCACCGAAAAAATAAAATTACCGAGTGGGCGAATTACAAATAATTATATAAAAATCTAATAAGTTACTTTTCCTAAAACTACTCGTTTTTCTGCACCCGTGCAAGACGGCAAATTATTTGGAATGTTGTAATAATTACAATAACCGAGCAGAGCAAATGCCATAACTTCCTTATAGTTATTTGAAATTCCGTAATCTTCATGTGTTTTTAGAGCGATATGTTTTGGTAAATAGCTTCTCAAAAACTTCATCATAGTTTTATTGTAAGCACCACCGCCACCAATAACAACCGTGTCATATCTGTGATGAACAAATCTTTCGTAAGATTGTGCAATTGTTTTTGCTGTTAGTGCCGTAAGTGTTGCAATAATATCTTTAGGGTCAGACGGAGCAATTTTTAAAATATTTTCTATGTATTTGTTTGAAAAATATTCACGCCCGGTTGTTTTAGGAGGGTCAATAAAATAGTATTCATCCTGCAGAAGGCAATCTAACCAACTTTCGCAGACATTACCTTCTGATGCAAATTTCCCATCTTCATCATATTTTTTATTAAAGAATTTTTGCATGCAATAATCAATCATTATATTTCCGCAGCCGTTATCAAAACCATAGGTTTCGCAATCATCAGAAATAACCGTTACATTTGAAATCCCGCCAATATTTTGAACAAGCGCATTTTTAAACCATTTATCATCGGCGAAACATACTAGCGGTGCGCCTTGACCTCCAAACGCTATATCTTTTTCGCGGAAATTCGAAATAACCATACATCCCGTTTCTTTAGCGATAACTGAACTTTCGCCTATTTGTAAAGTGCTTTTTAAAGAAACTCCGTCTAAAGTTTCATCAAACGGATAGTGAAAAACTGTTTGACCATGACTTGCGATAAAATCAGGTTTACCAAATTGTTTTATCAAAACATTAGACGCATCCGCAAAACATTTACCTACAGCAAAATTGAGTTGGCATAATTCTTTTATGGAAATTTCACCTCTGAATGTTGAAAAGATTTTTTCTCTGATATGTTCTGGATAAGGAAAATTAATTCCTTTCAAAAGTGAAACCGACATATCGGGATAAACTTCACAAAGTCCTGCGTCTATTGAATCACAAGATGTACCTGACATAAGACTAATAATTTTTTTAGGCTCTTTTTCTTCCATAAGATAATTATATCACGAGTCGTTTGGTGTGTTAATATCAAAAAAATGATTAATATTTTTACATTGTTACAATTCTATTTTTTTATTTTCAATTTTTGTGTTACAATATCTATAACATTGCTGTGGAGTGGATAGTTGACTAAGTTGTCCGTTTTATATAAGAAAATTTTAATAACAACATTGGTTTTAGGCGCAATTTTGACGCCGAATTTAGCTTATTCTAAAGGTGTAGATAAAGCGACTGCTGATGCTTACAAACAAGAAAACGCTGCTGAACAGCAAGAATTAGACTATATTGAAGAATCAACCTATGACAGCAACACAGCATATATTAATGATATTGAGATTCTAGGTTCGAATATCATTAAACCCGAATACATTTTATCCAAGATGTCTTTGCAAAAAGGCGATTTGTACGACAAAGACCTTATGCAGCAAGACTTGAAAACTATTTACAAGTTAGGTTATTTTACCGAGAAAATGAAAGCAATCCCTGTGAAAAATCCTAACGGTACGATTTCTTTAAAAATTATTTTAGAAGAAAATATCCCTGTAACAGATTTTACGATTGAAGGTAACACTGTTGTTTCAGGCGATGAAATCATGCAATATTTGTTGCCATTGAAGGGTAAACCCCAAAATATCACAGCAATAAACCAAGCAATGGAGCAAATTAATCAGTGCTACTATTCTAAAGGATATATTCTTTCAAAAATCGACTCAATCTATGATGATCCGGACGGAACGCTTAACTTGAGCATCACAGAAGGTAAAATCAATAAAATAATGATTACGGGTAACGAAAAAACGAAAGAATATGTTATCGAGCGTAATATCATGACTGAGCCAGGTACTGTTTATAACGAAAATCAAGTTAAACAGGATTTGGTTAGATTGTATTCGACTCAAGCTTTCAAAGATGTAAACCGTACGATTGAAGTTTCAGAAGATGATCCTGACAAATTTGATGTAACAATTGAATTAAAAGAACAAAGAACAGCGTCCGTTTCAATTGGTGGCGGTTTGGATTCTGCAACAGGTGCATTTGGTTCTGCTGCAATTTCAGATAATAATTTCCGTGGCATGAACCAAAGAGTTTCATTATCAGGCATGGTAGGTTCAGGTATTTTAATGAGCGATTCTTCAATCAAGAGTCATATGAATTATCAAGCTGAATTAAGCTTTTTTGAACCACATTTCTTGAATGCGGATAATTCTTTAATGAGTAAAATCTACTTTAGAGATTTGGGTAGTTATCAAATACCGCTTGCTGTTGAACGCAGAATTGGTATTGAAAGCACAATTGCTCACAGATTGCGTTATAATAAAAACTTATCATCAACCTTCACTGCCGGTGTAGAATATATTAAACTTGATGAAGGCGATGCTAATAACATTACAAATTTGTATAGATTACACAACTTGAATATTGCTGACCGTGCAAAAGAATTGGAGGGCGGTTTCTTCTTGAGATTGGCTCCTGGTTTAGCTTACGATTCAAGAGATTCAGCTATAAATCCTCGTCACGGTGCTTTGGCTTCTGTTAGATATGAAGAAGCTTTCGGTTTAGACGGTTTTGCAAAAACAAACGGACGTTTAACAGGTATGGCTAAAAAATTCATACCGATTGCGAAGAAATCTTCTTTGACATTCACAGGACGTGGCGGTTTGAAAATCCACGGTTCCGATATGCCTGAAGTTATGGCTTATCGTTTAGGTGGACCTTACACAATCAGAGGTTACAAAGTAAATGGTGTAGGTACTGGTACATCATTCATTATGGGTTCTGCTGAATTAGCAACTCCAATCCCGTTTGTTGACAGATTAAAGGTTAATTTCTTACAAAACTTGAGATTAACATTCTGGGTTGATGCAGGTCGTGTATTTGATCCAACAATTGCAAGTGCATTGTATGATAGACCACTTCAGGCTATTACCGCAGGTTTTGGTTTAAAGATAAATATGCCGGGTATAGGTCCATTGTCAGTTGATTATGGTTTCCCAATCACAAACCCTGGTCCAAACGGTTCTCCACATGGATACTTTACGTTTGGTGTAGGCGACATGATGTACTAAACATAAATAAAATAAAGAAAATAGTGTATAATATAGATACAAGGAGGTTTTGTATGAAAAATTTAAAATTAGGTCTTGTAGCATTAGCTATTATGACATTTGCAGGCGTGGCTAATGCCGGCGGAGTTGGATATATTGATTATGCAAAAGTAATTGATAATTACGATTATGCAAAACAAGTTACTAAAGAAGTTGATGCAAAAGGTTTAGAAATGCAACAATTCTTAGTTGATAAAGAAAAAGAATACAAAGCATTAGATACACCATTAAAAAAACAAACTTTTGAAGAAAAAACAGCTGCTGAATTTAAGGCTAAAGAAACAGCTTATGTGACTCTTAAAAACAAAAGAGAACAAGAAGTTTTTAATAAAATAAAAGAAGCTGCAAAAGCTGTAATGGTTGAACAAAAACTAGATGCAATTATGGACGTTAGAGGGGTTTTTGTTGGTGGCGTTGATATTTCAGATAGTGTAATCTCAAAATTAAAAGGTGCTAAAAAATAATGGATTTAATCGATCTAATCGAGAAAAAAAAGCATGGAAAAGTTCACACGAAAGAAGAAATTTGTTTTATTGTAAAATCTTTAGATGGTGAAATTAAACATGATGCTCAAATCGCATCTTGGTTGATGGCAGTTTATTTTAAAGGTTTGAATGAAGCTGAAACTGCGTATCTTACAGAAGCTTTAGCTGAGTCTGGAAATCGTTTGGATTTTGGTGAACTTTCAAACTTGATTGTTGACAAACATTCGACCGGCGGTGTTGGAGATAAGGTTACAATAACCTTAATTCCATTGCTTGCAGCAGCAGGAGTTCCGATTGCAAAACTGGCTGATAGAGGTTTGGGGTATGCAGCGGGTACTGTTGATAAATTAGAATCTATTCCATACTTAAAGACAGACTTAAACGCAGAAAACCTGGTAAAACAAATTAAAGAAATAAACTGCGTTATAGCCTCTCAGGCAGAAGATTTAGCACCTGCAGATAAAAAATTACAAGCTCTTAGAAACTTAACAGGGACTGCAGATAGTGATGTTTTAATTGCATCTTCTATAATTTCTAAAAAGATAGCTTCGGGCGCTAATAATTTGATTTTGGATGTAAAATACGGCGCAGGAGCGTTTATGAAAACGCCGGAAGAAGCTGTTCATCTATCAAAATTGATGGTAAAAATTGGTAAAAACTTAAATAAATCAATTATTGCAGTTGTGACCTCAATGGAAGAACCCCTAGGACGCGCCATTGGTAATTCTTTAGAGGTAATCGAAGCTATTGAATTCTTGAAGGGTAATATTGAATCAGGGGATTTAGCAGAGCTTACTTATTATTTTGCTTCTTCTGCGCTTGTATTTTTAGACATGTACGAAACAAGGCAAGAGGCTGAAAAATATTTGCGAGAATTAGTTCGTTCAGGAAAAGCACTTGAAAAATTTAGAGAGGTTATTGTTGCACAAGGTGGTGACACAGCTGTTTTAGAAAATTATGATAATTTTGAATTACCGGCTTTTAAAATTGAATGTGAATCAAAAAAAAGCGGTTATGTTCAATATATAAATGCATTCAATATTGCGCAAGCGTCAAAAGCACTTGGTGCAAGCAGAGAAAACAGTTCAAGGCCGATTGATTTGAGCGTTGGAATTTATCTGAACAAAAAAAGCGGTGAATATGTAAATAAAGGCGAAAACCTTTATACTATTTATTCAAATGATGAAGAAAAAACAAAAATTGCTCAAAAATTCTGTGATGAAGCGTTTTCAATCAACGAAAGTAAGCCTTCTCACGTAAATTTAGTTTATGCTGTAATTGGAACAAATGACGAGGATGATGATGTTTAACAAAAAAATGCAATATGTTATTAAATCTGTACCGACTGACGACAAACAAGCTTTAGAAGATTTGTTAAATGAAATGTCCGACGAGGGTTGGGATTTATACACAATGCACGAAGTTGAAACAGAAACTTCGTATGATTTTAATTGTATTTTTATGCGCGAAAAACAAGAAGAAGACACTACTGATTTAGATGATATTGTAAATATTACAAGTTTTAAATATCGTATGGAAAAAATGCTTGCGGCACCATCCAGTCCTTATGCATCTTGCAAAGAAATTCAGTTAAAAATTTCTAATCAAAAAGAACGTATCAAGAAAATCAAATCACAATTAGAAAGCGACAATCTTTCTCCTGATGAAAAAAATCAATTGAATAATCAAATGTCAGACGAACTTAAACAACTCGAAGCTTTAAAACAAGCTCTTGTTAATGAGATTTCCCCTGAAACAATGTATTCTGAAATAAAGGAAGAAAAATTTGTAATTAATCTTTCGGAAGAAATTTTAGATGTAATTTCGATGGAAGAAAATGATAATTTGCTAGCAGAAACAGTTAAAGTTCGTCAAGAATTGACTGAAAACTTAGGTTATGTAATTCCACATATTCATTTTCATAATAGCGATGAACTTATGCAGAATGAATTTAATATCAAAATTCATGACATCGAAGTTTTCCGCTCTGTAGTTTTCCCTGAGTTTTTGGCTTTTTACAAAGACGATTTGAAAGGTTATAAACTTACTGATGATGATTATCAACTTATTGATGAAATTACAGGCAAAAAACTTGTTTGGATACAAAAAGACAAGGTTAAAGATTTTTGGATAAAAGGGATGAGCCCTGCCGAATACATAGGTGAAGCAATTAAATATATTGCAGTGCGCGAAGTTTCGGATATTATGGACTATAACGATATAAACAAATATGTTGAAAAAGTTATAGAAACAAATTCTTTCCTTGTTGATAATATTATTCCTGATTTTATTACGGCATCAGATTTGAAGTATTTGTTGACTTGCTTAATCAGAGAACGAGTTTCAATAAAAGATGCACCATATATCGTTGAAAGGTTAAGCTACCACGCACGAGAAGATAAAAAACCTGAATATCTTTCTGAACAGTTGCGTTCGGATTTGGCTCTACAAATTTGCAGTCAGAATATTGATAATGACAAAGTTATTTATGCAACAAAACTTTCTAAAGAGTGGATAAAAACTCTTTCTGAAGTTGGATTTGAAGAAGATGTCAGAGGTCTAAAATTTGCACTTGATGAGACTCAAAAAGAAGATTTTATCCAAGAAATCGGTACACAAATTCTAAAAGCTCGTGTGATAAATAAAAAGGTCGTATTGCTTTGTCCAAAATACTTGCGTTTGGCTATATACCGAATGTTTTGCGAATTAATTACTGATATAATCGTATTAGCCGAAGAAG
>USFB01000009.1 GCA_900553895.1 uncultured bacterium
GTGCAATTTTTTGCACCATTAACAATTTTCCATTTTCCACTTTCAATTTTCCATTAAAAAAAGTTTGTTTTTTACAAACTTTTTCTCATATAGCTTTCAAAACTTTTATCTTCGATTTTATAACCGCAACCTTCATGCAACTTCCCCGCATAATAGATTTTCTTGGCAGGATAATTTCTGCACATCTTCAAACGTTTGTCATATACGGAGCAAAGTCCTTCGTCCGTTACATATTTGCATGCAAAAATCAAATTGCCTTCTTCATCTTTTCCTCTGATATAAAATCTTTTGTACGCAGGAAAAAGAAACTGCATAATCTTAAAATCTGTAGTTGTATAAGTATCAAAGCTGTACATATAACGACAGCATTTACCGCACTTTAAGCATTTACCAGTAATTTTGTATTCCATTTTTTCAGGTACAAAATAAGATAAAAATTCATTTTTTAAAATTGTCAAAAAACTTAACATTTTCTTGTAAAAACCCCGTTATTTGTATTTCTTTGATAAAATAAGATTAACTATATTATAACCTAGAAATATAATATGGATTGCCACGGGCTAAACGCCCTCGCAATGACAACACACTCAGACGCCAAGTCATTGCGAGGAGCAAATATCAATCAGATAAGACGACGCAATCCAAAATAAAAAAAGAAGGGATAAAGAGTATATATGGGAAATTATAATATTCCAAAAAACAGAAAACGTGGATATTCTAAAAAACGAGTTATGGTCGATAGCCCGATGTTAAGCCTGATTACTGGGCTTGTTGTTTTTGCGCTTGGTGTATTTTTAGCCGGCATGATTGCATTAAAACTTTATTTAATGTCGCTTCCGCCAATCAAAAACTTAAACACACTTAAACCAAACATTGTTACGACTTTCTGTGCGTCAGACGGGGAAGTTATCAAGACTTTTGCAGGATATACTTATTCAAACGTTCAGTTGAGTGAAGTACCTGAACAGCTCGTTAAAGCATTGATTGCAACTGAAGATAAGAACTTCTATTCTCATCCGGGGTATGACATGATTGGTCTTGCTCGTTCAATGGTTGCTAACGCGCTTGCCGGTCACGTTGTACAAGGTGCAAGTACAATTACACAACAGCTTTCAAGAATTTTGTTCTTGTCTAACGAGAAAACTTTTACACGTAAAATAAAAGAACTTCAAGTTGCAGCGCAAATCGAAAAAACTATTCCTAAAGACAAAATTTTGGAAATGTATTTGAACAATGTTTACTTAGGTTCAGGTGCTTACGGTGTTAAAGGTGCGGCAAGGATTTATTTCAACAAAAACTTAAATCAATTGACACTACCTGAAATGGCATTAATTGCAGGACTTCCACAAGCTCCTTCTGTTTATTCGCCTTATAACAATATTAAATTGGCTGAAAAACGTAGAAATCAGGTACTTTTGAGAATGTACAAAATGAAATACATTGATAAAGAAACTTACGAAAATGCTAAGAAATCACCAATTAAACTTTCAACCATGCCTGTTATGTATGCTACAAATAAAGCTCCTTATTTTTGCGATTATGTAATGAAAGATTTGCAAAAACTAGGCTTCTCTGAAGATGAAATCGTAAATGGCGGTTATAAAGTTATTACAACTCTAAATTACAAAGCACAAGTTAAAGCAAATGAAGCAATTCTTAAAAACTTAAACGCTTGGGGATTGAATAGAGATAAAAACCAAGCTGCGGTATTTTCTTTCAGTCCTATAGACGGCAGAATTTTAGTTTATGCCGGCGGTAAAGATTATTCTAAGAGCCAATATGATAGAGTTACGCAATCTGCAAGACCTTCAGGTTCTGCATTTAAACCGTTCATTTATACAGCGGCAATTGAAAAAGGTTATTCACCAAATGATATGATAGACGACTTGCCGTTTAGAGCAGGTGACTGGACACCTAAAAACTACGGTAACAAATATAGAGGCCCTATTCCTCTATATACAGCTTTGATGGTATCTTCAAACGTTTGTACCGCAAGATTGATGGAATCAGTAGGTGTTAGAGCGGTTATTCAGCTTGCAAGGGTAATGGGTATTACAACTCCAATACCTTATGATTATACAATTTCACTTGGTTCAAACAGTGTTAAATTGTTTGAAATGACAAGAGCTTACGGTGTATTTGCAAACGGTGGTTTCAAAGTTGAGCCTTACGCAATAGAAAGGGTTGAATCTTCAAGAGGAACAATTCTTTATGAAGCCAAGAAGGCCCGTTCAAGCAAAGTTCTAAATCTTAACACGGCTGCAACAATGACTGCAATTATGAAAACAGTTATTACAAATGGTACAGGTCGTGCTGCGAATATCGGCAAACCTGCCGCAGGTAAAACAGGTACAACAGACGATAGCCGTGACGCTTACTTTATCGGATTTACACCTGACGTTGTAACAGGTGTTTGGGTCGGCAATGATGACAACTCACAAATGGGTGGTATTACAGGTGGTACTGTCCCAGCACTTATTTGGAAGGACGTTATGACTGTTGCGACTGAACAATATGGCAATACTGATTTTGAATATCCTGAAGTTATCTTGAATCCTTTTAAAGCAGCAGGAGTTTCAATTATTCCGCAAGGAGCTGCCAAAAAAGAATTAGATAAGCAAGATAAAGCCAAAGAAGATGCTCAAAAAGAGAAAGAAGAACAGTCTGCTGTTATAAAACCTGATAGCATAAAACATGCTGATATTATACAAAAGAAAAAAGAAGTTCCAACGGTTGAAGTTAAACAGGAAAGAGTAGAAGCTCCGCAAGCACAATTTGCACCAATTCCTGTAACAAGTGCGCCGGTTGGACAATAATAAATTGAAAATGGAAAGTGGAAAATTAGAAATATGAAATTAGACGAAATAAAAATCACAAGTGGTGAAAACGCATATCAAACGGCAAGTTTGGAAGCAAACGACAAAACAATTGATTATGAAACAAGTAAAAACTTATCTTATACAGATATAATTACAGTCGCAAGAGGCTTAGATGTGATAAGTGAATTCTTTGATGTTAATGCAGTTGTTACAGCCTCAGGTGCAGGAATTTGTGCTGTTGCGTTGGGAAAATCTTTGGAAGACGCGATGTTAAAAGTCATGGATTCAAATCCTGTTGATTTTGTAAATTCAATTGTGCTTGTATCGACAGAAGTTGATAGCGATATAGCTAAAATGCTTAAATCTTCTAACAAAATTGTTGCACCGAGATTTACCAAAAATGCAATTGAAATTTTGGAACGCCACGATGTTTGCTATGTAACAATTAATACGCCATTAAAAGATTATAAAAAATATTTGTCTAACGATGTTAAAGTAACTCCGCTTGGCACTTTGACTCAATCACCAAATTTGAGTGAATTAACAAAAGATTCATTCAAGATTATGTCAAAAGTAAAACCAACGGTTGAACAAATTGAGGACGCTGTTTTTGCGTGGAAAATTGCCAAACATGCATCTTCTCAAGCAATTGTTGTGGCAAAAGATTTAAAAACGACTGCAATTTCACAAGGTTTACATTCTGCGTCTGTTGAATTTGCGCTTGATTATTCTTGTGATATGTCTAAAGATGCGGTTTTAGCGTCTGACATGCCTGTAACAGTACACGATATAAATGTTGCAGCACAAGGTAGAATCGGGCTTGTAATTTTACCTTCTGCTAATGCTGACGTGATTACTATGGTTGATAAATACAACATGGCGTTAATTACAACCGGCATGACGAATATTTTATATTAAATTAGTTGAAGAGAAGAACAGTTGAACGGTTGAAAAGTTCATTATTCTCTTTTCTCAGAGGAGAGCGGATTTCCGATAGGGCGTAAGCCCGTAAGGTGGAAGTCAGATATTACTCTGACTCCACCCCGAATAATCCAAAACAGGGTTAGGGTTTTGCAAGACTTTTAACACACCCGTAAAGGGTTCAGAATCACGTGAGCAAAGCGAACTTAATGAACTATTCAACTGTTCCACCTTTCAACTCGTCAACTAATTTAATACTTTTCCACAAATACTTGAAAATATGCCTGAGGGTGTTCACAAACAGGGCACTGGCATGGTGCTTCTTTGCCTATATGTATGTGACCGCATTTTCTACATACCCATTGAGTTACTTCTTCTTTTTTGAATATTGTTTCAGCTTTTAATTCTTCTGCTAAAAGCTCAAAACGGTGGCTATGATGTTTTTCAATTTCTGCAACATTATTAAATAATCTGAAAATATCATCAAAACCATCATCTTTAGCAACTTGGGCAGAATTTCTATATAAAATTTCCCATTCTTCACGTTCACCTGAAGATGCAGCTTTAAGATTTTCATAAGTATCACCATAAAAGAACGGATAAGCACCTGTAACGGTTAAGTGTTCTGCATTAGGAATGTGTTTATAAAATAATTTAGCATGTTCTTTCTCATTTTCTGCAGTATCTAAAAATATTTGACTAATTTGTTCATATCCTTCTTGTTTTGCTATTTTAGCAAAAAATGTGTAACGGTTTCTAGCTTGTGATTCCCCTGCAAATGCGTTTACCAAGCATTGTAATGTTTCAGAATGTTCAAGTTTCATAAAATCTCTCCTTTGTCATGAATAAATTACATGCATAGATGAAATTTTATTATTACCGAGTTGGATAAAATTTTAAAATGAGTAGCAAAAAAATTTTTTATTGTTTTTATAACAGGTATGAGAATAAATAAATTTGATTCTAATGAAATGCAAGTACGAAAAATGCTGTTTAATGTTCAAAGATACATGGACAAGTCACATTCGAAAGGTGCTATAAAAACAGAACAGTTTGCGCGAGATTTATATATAGTAGGTCGAAAGTGTAAAGGGGTTGATAAGGAAAATATTTTGACTAACTGTTTAGATGCTCTTGCGGAAAAAATGAAGTCTGTAAAACAAGATAATTTAGCAGGCATAATTTATAGTTTTTTGATAAAATTTAATGAAAATAATCCGATGTTGTTAAAAGAATTTGCCTCAAAAGCGTTATGTATAGCTAAAAAACAAAAAGATAGTGTGCATGTAGCTGCAAGAACAGGTGAACTTTGTCAAGTATATAAAACTTATGATATTCATGGTGAAAACTATCTTGCATGCTTAAACTTAAGAAAAAAAGCTTTAAATGACATCTGTTCTAATTATGATACAGTAGGTAAAAGATTTAGAACAATTTCACGAAAAATTAATACAAAAGATACTTATAATGAATTATTAATCAGGACGAAACTTGATATAGCAAGGGAACTGATTGTTACAAATAAGCCTGTAGCGAAAAAGGAGTTACTTGCAGCTTATAGAGATTTTCAAAAATTTAGCGATAATTATAAAGAGAATAATGAAAGAACTTATTGCATGCTAAAAAAACATATAAGTACAGAAATAACAAATCTTACATTATGTCAAAATTCTAGCAAAATAATAAGTCCAACTGAAAAATTTATGAAAATACGCAAAAATCTTATTGAGGCAACAAAAAATAAAGAACCGATTGAAAATACTATTTTTAATGACTATTATTCTTCTTTGTATGATGAGTTCAAAAATAGTAATAAAGAAAGTTGGTTTGTAAAAAAATCTATAGAGTTTGAAAAAGAATTAAATTCTTTAGGAAATCCTATTCTAGGTAATAATATTTATATAACTATAAGAAACAAAAATAGTGATAATGTGAAAAATCTTAAAGATATTATAATGACAAAATTAGATGAAAAATGTGAAGCCAAGGATGATTTTGGAGTGTTATATTTTGGTACAATTTTACAGAAACTTTTTAAAAAAGATTCAAAAGCTATCTCTGTTAATGTCTATTTGAAGTCTATTAAAGCATGTATGGATGCTCTAACCAATATTATTAAAAATTATGAAACTCTACCCAAAAACAACAAAATAAAAACAAAAAATGAATATATAGAACAACTAATATTTGCAAAAGTAAATTCTGCAAAATTACAAAAAAATACAAATCCGGAATATGCGCAAATGGCAATTAAAGAGGCTGGTGAATTGATAGATTCTTTGTCCGCCGGATATCTTGCTAAGCATCCTGAAATGAAAAATTTAGTAAGTTATGTCATGCAGTTTGTTGATTAGTGTAAACTTATTATAAATAAGCAAATTTTTATTATTTCCTACAACTTTAGTTGTAGGAAATTTTTTTAGAAACACAGTTTTTTTAACTCTGAAAAATGCCTATATGACAGACTTTTAGAAATACATCTCATCCAAATGGAGGATTCTATAACTAAAGTTGTAAAGTTATTTTTTATCGTGCCGTAATTTATAGGGAAAGGCAAAATAAATTTATTGAAAGGAATTTATTATGGGATCAACTTCTACATTAACAATTAACACGAATTTGTCATCCCTAACATGTCAAAAGTATTTAAAAAGTGCGACTAAAGGCATGAACTCAGCAATGGAGAAATTATCTACAGGCTTCAAGATAAACTCTGCTAAGGATGACGCAGCTGGTTACGCAGTGTATACCGGCATGGAAGCTAAAGTAAGCGGTTATGATATTATTGAAACTAACGCTCAAATGGGTCTGGATATGCTTACAACCCAAGAAGGTGTTTTGGATATCATTAACGACTATTTACAAAGAATTAGAGATTTGACAATGCAAGCTGCGAACGGAACTTATGGCTCCGCTTCATTAAACGCAATTGCATTGGAAGTAACACAGAGAATGGATGAAATCAACCGTCTTTGCGACATTACAGATTTCAACGATACTCACTTGCTAGATGGCTCAAGAACAACTGATATTAACTTACAAGTAGGTTTGTATTCAGACCAAAGATGTGTAATCAAAATGGATGCGTTCTTATTTGCAAGTGCAAAATCGTCAATGATTTTCGGATTTAGCTCAAAATCTGATATTAGTGGTATGGATTTATCAAGTGCTCAAAAAGAAGATGATAAACATACTTACAAGGCAGAAGACGGTAAATACTACGAAAGTGCTTTAGCATATCAATTAAATAAAAATGGTTTAGTAAATAATGGTAATATAGATGGTGCAACGCTAACAGCTATTACTACTGCAATTTACAAAAATGATTCAACAGCCAGAGCATTTATTGATCAAATTGATGATGCGATTGATAACATTTCTCTAAGATGTACTAAAATTGGTGCGTTTATGAACAGATTAGATTCCGCTATTGATTCTACTGATGTTCAAAGAGAAAACTTGACAGAAGCAGTATCAACTATCAAGGATGCTGACGCGGCAACCGAATCATCAAACTACATTAAGTACCAAATCTTGCAACAGGCAACAGCAACATTGTTGTCAACGGCTAACCAACAGCCTTCAATTGCTTTGAACTTAATCTAGTGATTAGTTGGGTTGAAAGCCCAACCTACGGTTCAGACAGATAATAGTTAGGTTTATTTTGACCTGCTTAGGTTCTGTTGCTAAAAAAACGGAAAATAATAATAGAAGATAATAAAGGTCCTTTCAATGACCCTCGTAGTCTTGCGCTACGAGGGTTTGCCTTTTTAATTTTAAATATCGGTTAGGTATACCTGCCCAACAAATAATAATTTTATGTTAGAATAACTTCAAGGAGTCTATATGCGAATTCAAAAAATAACAACCCAACAACCACAGTTCAATGCCGTAAATCAAAAATACATGGCTTGGGCAAAAAAAGATTATAATTTAGAAAAAAATGTCTCTACGGAATGGTTAAGCCGACTAAGATATGATGTATTTTTATTTAAAAAAATATCTAAGCAAGATGCCATAGATACAATTAATGCCGTAAAAAAGTTTATGAATAAAACTGATGAAGGTATTGAAGCTACATTAAAATATTTTAAACGTCCTAATTAATCGCATTATTTGTTAAAGCACCAATTAAAGCACCTGCGCTGATACCTACTAGAGAACCAGTTGGTCCGAAATGTTTTGCACCAATTGCACCTAAAACTCCAGTTGCAACTGTTGTAGTTCCCAATGTCAAAGCAGATTTTCCTGCCTCTTCAAAGAAATTCTTACCATTTGAAACTTCATGGGCAACATGTGCAGCTTCGATGCCACCAAGGGCTATTGTTCCAAGTTTTGTTATTCGTGTCAATGCTCTTGCTGTTATATCTTTAAAAGGGTTATTTGTTTTAAATTTTTTTGCTAAAACATAATTTTTATTGTTTAAATCTGAATCTATTTCTTCAATACTTGTTTCAATTTTATCAGTTTCTATATTCAACTTCTTTTTTACCCATTCCCCAAACTTTGTATCCCACAAACACTTATCTTGACAAATCAACCAACTTGCAATTTTCGGATTTGGACAATCTTCAGACAATGGGTTTAAATATTTATGCAAAATTGTTCCTCGGAAGAATGAAAACGGATGTTGCGCTTTTTTGTTATCATAACCAGAATGGAACGAAACAGGTTTTGGAAAACCATTTTTAATTTGTTTATACGCACTCATCACATCATTGATTTCTTCAGGTCCGTTCATAATCGCAAGTGTTGCAATACCTGTTGCAGGCAAATAATCTTTTTGCTCCAACTTGTCAGGCAAACTGTTAATCTTTCCATAGAAAGGAACTGCTTCAAGCGCAGCATCGCCTGATTTGCCTTGCACTGCTGTGCGCATGTTTTGATAATCATTGTATATTTCAGGGTACTTATCAACCTGATTTTGATAAAGTATAGGATTTATCACACCAATTACCTGTATAATCACTTCACACATATATAAAGTATTTTTGTACAATAAAGTTGACTAAATATTAAGAGTTTGTAACAAATAATAAAATAAAAATTGTGCTAAAATTAATACATAGAGATTTAGGGAGTAATTGTTCTATGAATAAAAAATTATTATCAATTTTATTAAGTTGTTTAATAATATCATCCAATACTTTGGCATTTGCAAATAACGAAATAAAAGAAATAAAATCTACAAGTACAGAAAACGCAGTAGTTGTACCTAAAAAAATTGAAAATGAAATATACAACAGCATTGAACAAGTTTATGGCGAAAATAGAGCAAAAGAAATTTACGAACATGTAATGCAAATTGCAAAAAAAGAAATTGAAACCCGTCCTGAAGAATTGAAACAAGAAGACCTAACCAGAGCAGATGATTGGTATAAAGACGAAATTATTTATATGTTCTATGTTGATCAATTTGGTGTTGTAACTCCCGAAAAACCAAATACTTTTAAAGATACCTCTGCAATGTTTGATTACCTGAAAGATTTAGGTGTAACAACATTATATTTGTTACCTTTTGCAGATTCTCCAATGTCAGACGCAGGATTTGACGTAAAAAATCCAAGAAACATACGTGCTGATTTAGGCGGGAAAACTCAATTTAATGATTTTGTAAAAGAAGCAAAGAAAAACGGGTTTAAAATAAAAGCAGATTTGATTTTAAACCACGTATCAGAAGAACACGAATGGTTTCAAGCATTTTTAAAAGGCGATATTTCTAAGAAAGATTATTTTATCGTAAAAGATGAAATGCCTGAATTCACGAAATATGTTGATGAAAAAATCGGCACAATAGTTGAATACAAAGAAAAAAGCGGAAAGATTTCAAAAAGAAGATTGATTTTTCCTGAAATCACCGATAATCATTATCGCAAAGTCACATTAAACGGCAAAGACTACTATTTTTACCACACATTTTATCCGTTTCAATTGGATGTAAATTGGGAAAATCTGGAAGTTTTATATTATTGGCTGGATACAATTAATTATTGGACTAATATTGGTATTGATATTTTCAGATTTGACGCAATTCCTTATTTATCAAAAGAAGAAGGAACAAATGCCGAAAATCTTCCAAAAACACATGCAATTATAAAACTCATAAGTAATTATATTCAAATGACAGCTCCGAGAACCGTAATTCAAGCAGAAGCTTGTCAATATCCAAACGATATTTTGCCTTATTTTGGAAAAGAAAGAAAATTCAAAACCACAATTAATAACGAAGAAAAAGTTATTAAGAGAACGGACGAATTCCAAATTTGTTATCATTTCCCATACATGCCTGCTATTTGGGCTTCTTTAGTTACGGGAGATAAAAAATATTTTATCGACGCCTATAAATCAACTCCACAAATACCTTCTACCACTGCTTGGGGAATATTTTTGAGAGTACATGACGAATTAACTTTAGAAATGATTGACCCAGAAACAAGAGAAATTATCTATAAGGCGCTTGCTCCCAAAGGCGCAGAATTCAGAAAAGGACTCGGCGTAAGCGGACGATTGGCGAATTTTCTTGACAACAACCCTGACAGAATAGAAATGGCGTTTTCTATTTTGATGTCTATGCCCGGGATTCCAATTGTTTATTATGGCGACGAAGTTGGCGTAAGAAACAATTTTGAAAACGCAAAAAAGAGCGAAAAAGAAAGAATTGAACGCCACAAATCAAGCAAATTCAAGTTGTTAAGCTATTTTGACAGTCGCGATATAAATAGAGGTGCTGTTCCTGCAAAATTGTTCTACGGCTCGTCAAAAGATTATTATACATTTAACAGCAAAGTTTACAAAAAAGTTAAAAATCTTATTGCGCTCAGAAAAAGTTTACCTTCTATGTCAAAAGGAGATTTTACATTACTAAAAACTGCATCACCGCATAATTTTGCGTATATAAGAAGTTATAAAGATGAAAAGATTTTGGTTATAAATAATTTGTCATCAGAAAAACTTGTAGCTGAAATCACTATTCCAGTGGACGTTGTTTTAAAATCAGATGGTCATATTGACCACTTCAAAAACCTTGTAAATGGCGATGATGTGAGTGTTAATGTATCGTTAAAGAATAGAACAATGCACTTGAGAATCGCTCCTTATGGGGTTGTGTGGTTGAAGCTTTAAGGTAGATGTTGGGCTGAAAACCCAACCTACTAAGCCTTTTGAAGGCGACTTCAACAAGTAGTTGATGTTGGGCATTCAGTCCAACAATAATTAATTACTTTTTCCTGCTCTATAACCGCAATATGAATAAATCAAAGGCAAAAGCGATTCTAAATGTAATTTATCGGCACAAGGAAATTTTGCCAAAACCAAAGCACCAACAGCGTCATCAATATTAGCAACACAATCAAGTAATGTCAATTTTCTATCAGGTTGTTTATCATGCGGATCAGAAATAACATTTGATAAAGAAGCCGCACCATACATTCCGACAATTAATCCACCCAACATTGCCGAAATTTTTCCAAAGGTATTGTTAAAATGCTTGCTTCCCTCAGACAACTTTAAACATCCGCCTGCAATCCAAGTAGGGATAGATGCATTAAAAAATTGAAACAAACCCTCTTTAAATTTATTTTGATTTGTTGTTTTATTTTCACCAATCATACCAACAGCAACACTTCCCGCAATAGAAGTTGCGGACAGCATAATCATATCAGACATATTATAATTGAGTTTCAAAGGATTTTTGATTTTACGTTTTTTCATCATAACGGCCATTGGAATTGCAGTCCCTAAAACCGCACCAATACCGGCTTTCAATTTGTCATCAAGCGTAATATCACGCTCATTAGCTTTGTGACGTAATGCGGATAGTTGTTGGTTGAAACTTAAATTGTTGGATACACGACTAATCATAATTTGCCTTAAATTACTATTTGACAGAAAAAGTAGTTATTATCTAAATTATTGTATCTGCGATATCACCGATGTTTTCTGCAATCTTCTTGCCGAGAGAAATCAAACTATCAACAAGTCCATCATCAGTGCCCACATCATGAGCAGATACTGCGTTTAAGCCATCATCAATATTGAAAGGTGTACCATCCGGTAAAATGTGTGTGATAACCCCTGTATGCTCATTTATTATATTTGTAGCATCTAGCACATGAGAAGAACCAGAATCAAGAATCTTTGTTGCATCTATAGGAGAATCTGTCAAAAAATTTGCCTTAAAATGTTCTAGAGAAGCTTGTACTGGACTATTGTCCAATAAAGCACTGATTTTTTCACCAGCTTCTGGTAATACTTCTTTTGCTTTTGACAAAGTTTCTGATTTCATTGATGCTGGAACAGATATGCAAGTTGGATCGTAAAATCCTTTAAAACTTGTTCTGCTATTAAATTTTGGTCCAGTGATTGGTTGAATCATAATATATCTCCTTTGTATGATATCTTTTTGTTGTTGATTTTTAGCTAGTATAATTCAGTTATCTTACAGAAGCAATAATTTGTAAACAAATATTAAATGACTGACCTGTATTTACAAAACAATCCAAGGTGTTTGCAATTCGGCTTCCTTCCAGTATGGTAAATCATCACTACTATCATAATCTGATACAGTTGTTTCAGGATATACTTTTTTCGGCAATAAATCAGAATATTCATCTTCTTTATTTGCAATTGCTAAAAGTCCTTTGCCACTGTATTTTATATCTTCATTCGTATTGTTGAACTTTTCATCAATTCTTTGTTTAAATAAATTTTTGAGTTCAGTTTCATTTGTAATATTTTTAAGCTTCATTAAAAATTTAAAATCTTTGTTCAATTCTGTAAAATATTCTTCATTATCAATATTAAATTCTTTTTTTAATTCATCCGGTGAATCCTTATATTTCAACATAAAAGAAGTATAGTATTGTTTGGCAATATTGTTTTTATAATTATCACATTCATAAAAACCATTTGCATATTTGTCAAAAATCTTGTTTTTGTGTGATGTTAAATCTTCTTTTATAGTTTTAAAAGCATTGTATGCTTGTTGTTGAATTACATTTTCATACTCATTAAAGAAATCTTTATATTTATTAAAATCTAACGTTGAAAGCAGTGCCGTATTTGCAATTTCCACATTTGGATTAATATTGTTGTAGTAATGAGTATAATTATTTTTTAAATCCTTATTGATTCTACGATCTGCAGTTAAAGCTTGATATGGAATTGCAAAAAATGGTGTTAACGGAATTGTCCACCACGGATAGTCATCAGCGCGGTACATTGAATCATATTCTTCAGCCCTGCGTCTTGCTTCTACCATTACAGCATTTGACTTAACATTCTTGTCTCTAAGCATTTTTTTCATTAAAAATAGTTTGTCTTTATCAAATGTTTCCGGCAAATCTTTAAAGGCCTTAAAGAACTTTGATGTATGTGCATACTCTCCGGTATCAATATAACTTGACAATAATGCAAGTTTTGCAGCATGTCCGTGGTTTACATCTCCCTTTAATTCAGGTATTTTTGAAAAAAGTTCAAATGCCTTAACTTTCATTTGCTTCAATCTTACAGAAGGTTCATCTCTATACCAATCATATATAACACCTACAGGTTCATCATTGGCAGGTGTTTTTGCAAGTGCAAATAAAGTATTAACGGCATCAGCTCCATAGTTTGAGAAATTCGGTGAATTTACTTTTTTCAGAAGCTCATTTGCATACCTAGCCTTTTTCTTATCTGCATTAAGCGCATGATAACCTTCTTTTGCTACATATGCAATCAAACTCACACTTATACCAAATCCCTTAAATGATACAGTATCTTGTTTTAATTTTAATGTATTATTTGGATTTGAATAACTTTGTTTAATGTTATTATTCTTGTTATATGTGGAAAGATTCGATACACTTGAAATTTGATTGATTCTCATTTGTAATCCCTTTTTAATAATAAATACTTTGTGATAGAAACAAATAATATTGCATGTATTTTATTACATCAAAATTGAATTTCAATATATAACAAAAAAGGGAATGTTATATATTCAATATCCTATATAGAAGTATATTGTTATCAAGATTGCCACGCTTCAACTAAATTGAAAATGAAAAATAGACAATGGAAAATTATTTAAAACAATTTTCCATTCTCTACTTTCAATTGTTCATTGAAAGTAGGTTGGGCTTTCAGCCCAACAACCACCTCGCCAATATTTTTTACTATTTCATCCTAGCCCTTATTACTGATTAAAATTTTACTCCCCGTCTTAAACTAAAATTATGACAAACTACGTAAACCAACTTTTAACCGCATTTAACGAAGATACAAAACTCGCACTCGATAAATGGAGCATAGAACACGCTTTTGTATCAGGTAACAAAAAATGGATTGCAAATATTTTACCTGTCGAATTGTTAGAACGCAGTATCAAGCAAACAGTCGAAAGCCTTGTTACACTAAACGAAACAGGTGATTTCTACGCACAATTTCCTGATACGATAATCAGCCCCAATTATGGTCACAAATGGGGGCGCAGCGCAAATTATATAGAAATCAACAACCGTGCGATTGCAGAAATGGTTGGTGACAAAACAAAAAACGGTATTATTAGTAGTATAAAACTTCTTCCTGCAATTCCGCCTTCCGCTAAAAGTTGGGCGAATTGCATTATTTTGTCACAAATTTTTCCAAATATTTACGGTGACGGGTACAACAAAGGTACAAACGAAGAAAACTCGATTTATGGCATAAAACTAAATGCAGGTTACAGCACAAATATTATTGATTTTGATATTCCGATTTCGGCTGAAAATCAGTTTCTTGCGTTCAACGATTTAGCACACATTCATGGGCTTAAAACAGGATTTAGAACAGTAATTTCTGCCGACCAAATCAAGGTTGCGGAAGCCTATAAAGATGATGTAACTTTTGACTGGAAAAATCCCGACCACCAAGAGTTATTCATAAACGAACACGTCAAATTAATTAAACTCGGATTTGAAGCTATTTTTATTGATTCCGCCAAACATATTGGTGGTTATGACATGGGAAACTATACAGGTGTTGGAGCATTGCCCGAATACAATCAAATGCAATACATTTTGCACGAAATCCGCAAGCGTTCAGGCTCGTTCAGTATAAGTTTTGTTGGCGAAAAAAGCACGGGCGATTTTGAACGTTACAAAAATTTAGGTTTAACGACAGGCACTGCTTTTGTTTCACCTGAAAATTATGATAAAGTTAAATGTTGGTCTATGAAATTCAAATACAACAAAGATTATGCCCCGGGAGTTGAAGTATCAAACGATAACGACATTGGCGGTCGAAGCTATGAAGAACGATTAAAGCGTATAAATTCAATACTTTTTGCCTATGAATACCCAAGTGACAAATTGCCAAGCTTTATGCAAATGGAAGATTTGTTTCCACTCAGGTATGACACTAACACGCACCATTTAATGATGACAAATCCATCTTATTCAACTGATGGTACTGCAAAAACTCATTGGGAAAATCTTTTTACAAAAGAAGATGGCAGAAATTATAACGCAAAGGTTGGAGAATTGTTTTCTTACGCTCTTAATCTTTAATTTATTTTTATGCTATTCTTTTATTATGTAATACTAGCGAGGATTTTTTTTATGACAGAGACAAAAATAAAAGTAGAAGATTTACCTACTGTTTATGATGCAAAATCGACAGAAGAAAAAATGTATAAATTTTGGGAAGACGGTGAGTATTTTAAAGCAGACGCTCACTCTAAGAAACCGCCATTCACAATCGTTATTCCACCACCAAACGTAACCGGTGTTTTACACATGGGACACGCGCTTGACGGAACTTTACAAGATATTTTAACTCGTTACCACAGAATGAGCGGTTACGAAGCTCTTTGGGTTCCCGGTACTGATCACGCAGGTATTGCAACTCAAGCGGTTGTTGAAAAACAATTAAGAAAAGAAGGTTTGACTCGTCATGATTTGGGACGTGAAGAATTCTTAAAAAGAACTTGGGCTTGGGCTAATGAACACAAATCTGCGATTTTGAACCAATTCAAACGTTTAGGTGCGTCTTTTGACCGTTCAAGAGAAAGATTTACATTTGATGAAGGTTGTTCAGAAGCAGTTAAAGAAGTTTTCGTAACACTTTATAACAAAGGTTTGATTTACAAAGGCGCATACATTGTAAACTGGTGTCCTCGCTGTCAATCAGCTATTTCTGATATTGAAACAGAATACGAAACAGAACAAGGACATTTATGGGAAATTTCTTATCCGCTTGTAGGTGAATCAGGCGCAATCATAGTTGCAACAACTCGTCCTGAAACAATGTTCGGTGACGTTGCAATTGCTGTAAATCCTTCTGATAAAAAATACTCTGAATTAATCGGCAAAACTGTTATGATACCGCTTTCAGGTCGTCAAATTCCTATTATTGCAGATGAATATGTTGATAAATCATTTGGTACAGGTGCTGTTAAAATTACTCCTGCACACGACCCTAACGATTATGAAGTAGGCAAACGTCACAACTTCAAACCAATTTGGGTAATTGATGAAGAAGGTAAGATGAAATCTTGCGCAGAAGTTCCTCTTGATTACCAAGGTTTAGACAGATACGAAGCTCGTAAGAAAGTTGTTGACATGCTAAGTTACAACAATTTCTTATTGAGAGTAAAAGATCACGAACACAACGTTGGTAAATGTCAAAGATGTAATACAACCATTGAACCGCTTCTTTCAGAACAATGGTTTGTAAAAATGGGACCTTTGGCAAAAGAAGCTATCGCTGCAGTTAAAGACGGCAGAATAGAATTTATTCCTGAACGTTGGGAAAAGAACTACTTAGGCTGGATGGAAAATATTCGCGATTGGTGTATTTCTCGTCAATTATGGTGGGGACACCAAATTCCTGCTTATTACCATAAACAAACAGGCGAAATGGTTGTAGCTAAGGAAAATCCTGATCCTGAAAATTACGTACAAGATACTGATTGTCTTGATACTTGGTTCTCATCAGGTTTGTGGCCATTCTCAACAATGGGCTTCCCAAATGCTGAAACGGATGACTATAAGAAATTCTATCCAACATCAGTTCTTGTAACAGGTTTTGATATTATTTTCTTCTGGGTTGCAAGAATGATTACAATGGGCTTAGAATTCACTGGAAAAGCTCCGTTCTCTAAAGTTTATATTCACGGACTTATAAGAGATGAAAAAGGTCAAAAGATGTCAAAATCTAAAGGCAACACTATCGATCCTGTTCAAATTATCGACAAATACGGTTGTGATGCTTTAAGATTTACAATGACTTCACTTTGTACTTATGGCGGACAAGATATCAAGGTTTCTGATGAAAGATTTGAATACGGTAGAAATTTTGCAAACAAAATTTGGAACGCATCAAGATTTGTTATGATGAACCTTGAAGGTGTTGATAATAAATCAATTGATAAATCTAAATTGACTCTTGTAGACAAATGGATTTTGAACCAATTGAACGAAACTGCTAAAATTGTAAACGAAAATATGAAGGAATACAGAATTGGTGAAATTGCTCACACATTATATGATTTCTTCCGCAGTGAATATTGCGATTGGTACGTTGAAATTGCTAAAATTCAACTTCAAGACCCTGAATTAAAAGCTAACACTCAAAGAGTTTTGAGATACGTTCTTGATATGTCATTAAGAATGCTTCATCCGATTATGCCACATATTACAGAAGAAATTTGGCAAGATATTAAGGCAATCAGTGGATTTGGTGCTGATGAAGATGTTCCAAGCGCATTAATTATTGCTAACTTCCCTAAATATGATGAAGAATGGGCATTCCCTAAGGAAGCCGAAGAAATGAATTTGGTATTTGAAACAATTAAGTCTTTGAGAAACGTAAGACAAAGTTTCAACATTCCAACTTCAGCAACTGTTGATGTAGAAATTAGAGCTGAAGGCAAAGAAAAAGAAATATTTGGAGAAATAGAAGCTTATATTCACAGACTTGCAAAAGTTAATAATATTACTTATGCAGCTATTGATGCGCCGGTTCCGCCAAAATCAGCAACAGCAGTTGTTTCAACTTCTAAATTAATCGTTCCTCTTGCAGATTTGATTGATTTAGAAGCGGAAGTAAAACGTCAAGAAAAGAAGTTGGAAAAATTGACAAACGAAAAGAATTCTTTGATGGGCAGAATGAAAAACGAAAAATTCGTTGCAAATGCACCAAAAGAACTTGTTGAACAAACAAATGCGAGAATTGAAGAAATTACTGCTCAAGAAGGCGTTATTAAAGATTTAATAGAATCTTTGAAATAATAATTAACCAAAAGAGGATGAATTTTTCATCCTCTTTTGGTATAAAATGACAACGACACTTTTTTGATTATATTGTATAATATGGTTATGAAAAAATATGCACTTTTATTTTTAGTATTAGCATTAGCAAATGCGGTTTATGCAGCGTCTATAAATGCAGCGGCATACCGTACAATGCAAATGCAATCATATAGGAATAATTATAATAGACAAGTTAATAATCGTACAATGCCATATTGGCAAATGCAATCGAATTATGCAACAAGAAGCAGAGTTGATTATTCAACTTATCAAAATTATGTAAATCAACATAATGACAATGTAAGAATACAAAGAAGCAGGTATTAATGATTAACATTGATTTCCTGACTCTTAAGGCATTTTTTCAAGAAAATATTGATTTCATAATCGGCGCAAGACTGCAAAAAATTCAACAGCCTACAAGAAGAGATTTTGTCTTTTCTTTGAGAAATAATTCAGAAAGCAGAAAATTATACATAAATATTAATCCGCAAATTTATCATATTTGTTTTATGTCTTCAGAAAACGAAGCTCGCAGAAATATCTTAATTCCTAAACAACCGCCAATGTTTTGTATGTTGCTTAGAAAATATTTGGAAGGTTGTAGAATTTCAGATGCTTTAGTAATAGAAAATGAGCGTATTATAGAATTTCATTTTGAAATTATGGACGAATTCTCTCAAAAACGCTCGCTTTGTTTGTGTATGGAGTTAATGGGAAAACATTCTAACATAATTTTATATGATAGAGAAAATTATGTGATTATAGGCTGTGCTCATAATATTGGTGCAGAAAAAAGCCGATATAGAGAACTACAAGGAGGATTAAAATATATTTATCCTCCTAAAACATTAACTCCCTCTCCACGGGGGAGAGTGGGGGCTTATCCCCTTTCAAACGAACTCAACAAGCAATTTGAAAATTTATCGCAAGAACAAATTAACAATTACTTAAATTCAGAAGAATTTACACCTGCTATATTGGACAATCGATACACATTGTTTCAAGAGCTTTTGCCAAATTCTGTTGCTCAAGCTTCTGTAAATTCAATGCTTGATAACTATTATTCAAAATATCAGGAAGAAATGAATGTGAATAGTGAAAAAGCACGGCTTACAGCAATTGTTAATCCAAAATTAAAAAAAGTTATAAATTCAATTAATAAAATTTCTGCACTTCTTAAAAAGCGCGATAATACAGAAAAATATAAATTATACGGTGAACTTTTAACCGCAAATTTATATCTTAAATGTGATTATTTAAAGCAAATTGAACTTTTTGATTACGTGAATAACCAAAATATAACAATAGATTTAGACGAAACAAAAAACTTGAAAGAGAATGCTCAACGTTATTTTAAGCTTTACGTAAAAGCTAAAACAACTAAGGAAAAATCAACAGAAATGTTAGATGGTTTGAATATTGAAAAAGAATATTTGGAAAATCTGATTTACAGCATCAATTCTGCGAAAGTGATTAAGGATTTTGATGAAATTAAGTCAGAATTAAAATTGGACGACGTTAAACCTAAAAAACAAGAAAAATCAGAAATTTTGCATTTGAAAATGAACGGATTTGATATTTTTGTAGGAAAAAATAACCGTCAAAATGATTATATTGTTTCAAAATTAGCAAAAGATGAAGATTATTGGTTTCATACAAGACTTTGTGCGGGTTCTCATGTGCTTTTAAAAGTAAAAGACAAAGAACCAGATGAAACAGTTTTGTTTGAATGTTGCAAACTTGCAAGAGAGAACTCTTCTGCATCTCAACCTTCAAAAGTAGGTGTTATTTATACTAAAGCAAAAAATTTAAGAAAACCTCCTGCATCACCACTAGGATATGTAACTTATAAAAATGAAAAAGAAGTTTTAGTTTAAAAAGTTGAATTATACCCATTTGGCAAAATTTACAATTGTAATAAAACATGTTACAATGTCGATAAAAGAAGAGGGTAATATAATGAAATATTTAAAATATATTAAATCAATGATGCTTGTTGCTTTATCGGCAGGTATTTTAACTACAAGTGCTGTTTGCATAGAAAAAGTTTCTGCTCAACCGGCTACGCTTCCGGCGAAGAATTCGGCATCAGTAGAACAATCAGCAACGACTCAAGTTTTTCAAGTTGCACCGCTTACGGTAGTAAATCACCCGTCAAGTTACTTGAATAAAACAGTTTTAATGAAAGCTAAGTTTGATAAGTTTTCTACACTAGGCTTGGATTATAAACCGGCTTTTAAATCTTCTGATGATTATATTTCTTTCTTAATCAGAAGAGATGATTCTGCTCACGATATTCCGCTATCAGAAATGAAATTGTTCTTAAAACGTACGGAAGCGGAGAAATTTATTGATTTGAAAACTAATGACGAAGTAGAAATTAAGGGTGTTGTATTTTCTGATGCGTTAGGTGATGCTTGGGTTGATGTTAAGCAATTAACCGTTACTAAAAAGGCACCGGAAGATAAGAAAGACGGAGTTAAATAATTATGCCACAAGTTGCAAGCAATGAAAAAGAAAAAAATAAAGATAAACAAACAAAAAAAGAAGTGTTTTTGACTGTTCACGGTCATTTTTACCAACCACCGAGAGAAAATCCTTGGTTAGAGGCTATTGAACAACAAGATAGTGCTTTGCCGTTTCATGATTGGAATGAAAGAATCAATAACGAATGTTATAATCCAAACTCTGTTTCAAAAATTGTAAATTCAAAGAACCAGATTTTGAATGTTGTAAATAATTATGAATACATCAGTTATAACTTCGGTCCGACACTTTTATCTTGGATGGAAGAATTTGCGCCTTTAGCTTATGAACGTGTAATTAAAGCGGATATAAACTCTCGTCGTGCTCATAACGGGCATGGAAACGCGATTGCGCAAGTTTATAACCACATGATAATGCCGTTAGCAAACGAAAGAGATAAGCAAACCCAAGTAAAATGGGGTATTAAGGATTTTGAATACCGTTTCGGTAGAAAACCTGAAGGTATTTGGCTTGCTGAAACTGCTTGTGACGATGACACTTTAAGAGTTTTAGTGGAAAATGACATCAAGTTTACAATACTTTCACCATATCAAGCGCAAAAAATCAGAAAAGAAGGCGAAAAAAGTTGGCAGGATGTAAGTTGGGGAAATATAGACCCTGCACGTTCTTATAGATATTACATAAAATCTGCACCAGGTAAGTATATAGATTTATTCTTTTATGACGGTGCAATTTCTCGTTCAGTTGCGTTTGACGAACTCTTAACTGATGGTAACAAGTTTGTTAATAGGCTTAAAGACGGTATTTCTGATTTAAGAAATTATCCTCAACTTGTAAATATTGCAACTGATGGAGAAAGTTACGGTCACCATACAAAATTTGGCGATATGGCTTTAGCTTACGCGATGAAGTTGAGAGTGAAAGATGCAGGATTTATTGTAACTAATTACGCAGAATACTTAGAAAAATACAAAAGCGATTGGGAAGTAGAAATTAAACCTGTTTCATCTTGGAGTTGTTCTCACGGAGTTGGCAGATGGTCAGATGATTGCGGTTGCTCAACAGGAGGGCATCCGGGGTGGAATCAAAAATGGAGAAAACCTTTAAGACAAGCGTTGGATTATTTGAGAGATGAAATGACTACTTTGTATCATAAACAAGGTAAAAAGTTCTTTAAAAATCCGCAAGAAACCCGCGATAACTATATATCCGTGATTATGGATAGAAGCGATATCAGCGTTAAAAATTTTCAAGATGAATATTTCTTGGATGATTTAACTGACGAGCAAAAAGTTAAAGCTATGGAACTTTTAGAGATTCAAAGACAAGCAATGCTTATGTATACAAGCTGTGGTTGGTTTTTCTCTGAAATTTCAGGTATAGAAACTGTTCAAATTATGAAATATGCGGCAAGAGTTATGCAACTTGCAAAATCTTTTATGAAGAAAGATTTAGAAACTCCTTTCTTGGAAATTTTAAATGAAGCAAAAAGTAATATTCCTGAATTTGGTACAGGTAAAGATGTTTACGAAAAATTTGTAAAACCATCAATCGTAACTTCTAAACAAATTGTAAGCCTTTGGGCGATTTCATCTTTGTATACCGATATTGAGGATGAAGAAAATGTTTATTGCTATAAAATTAATAAACATTCTTACAAGAGCGTAACTAAAGGTAACTCAAAGCTTGTAATCGGACATATTGAAGTAGAATCAAAAGTAACTTTGGAAAAATCAAATATGATTTTTGCACTTCTTCAATTCTCAGGCGGCGATTTTCATTGTGCAATAAAAGAATATTCTGATGATTTTGAAACAATTCAAAAAGAACTTGTTAGAACTTATCTTGTTTCACCGTTAACGGAAATTATTAGAACAATTGATAATTACTTTGGGAAAGAATACTTTACGTTAAAAGATATCTTTATAGAAGAAAGACGTAAAATATTGCAAACAATGCTTAAAGGCAAGTTGCAAATATTTGCTAATACTTATGAATCAATGTATGACGAAGGTAAAGGTTCTATTTATCAAATGCAAACATTAGGTTTGGATATTCCTAAGGAGTTTAAAATTTCTGCTCAATATGTTTTGACAAAACAATTTAATGAATTGTTTATTGAATCTCGCGGTTTCTTGGATGCGGATATTATTCAACAAGCGTCTGATTTAAACTTTGAAGCTAAAAGAATTGGCATTGAAATTGATAAAGCACCAACTTCAAAAATATTCAGCAAAAAAATTGCTCAAAACATAAACAGATTATCTTATGCGCTTGATTTACAACAAGTAGATGCAACTCTTGATTTGTTGGATTGTATTGCAAAACTTGAAATCAAAGTTGATATTGCGGAAGCTCAAAGTTATTATTTCTCAAAAATTGTTGCAAATTTAGAAGAAATAATCCAAAAAATCAGTTGTCAAGCCGACAGAGATTTGATAGTAATGCTATTTGAAATTGGCGAGGATTTGAATATTAATATGGATTATTATAGGCAAATGTTCAACAGGGCTTTGGTTTCAAGTAAAGAAGATTAATCAGAAGCAGTGGTTGAGGTTTTACCTCAACCTGTTTCTTTTATAAACAGATATTGCACTACTTGAAATAATTGTAAATTTTTTGTAATATATACTTATATAAATATATTTATAAGAAGAGGAAAATATTAAATGTTCGAACGTTTTACTGAAAAGGCGATTAAAGTCATTATGCTTGCTCAAGAAGAAGCAAGAAGACTTGGTCATAATTTTGTCGGTACTGAGCAAATTTTGCTTGGTTTAATCGGCGAAGGAACAGGTATTGCAGCTAAAACCCTTAAATCTATGGGCGTAAACCTTAAAGATGCAAGAGTTGAAGTTGAAAAAATTATCGGCAGGGGCTCAGGCTTCGTTGCCGTAGAAATTCCGTTTACCCCAAGAGCAAAAAGAGTTTTAGAGCTTTCTTGGGATGAAGCAAGACAACTTGGTCACAACTACATAGGTACAGAACACTTGCTTTTAGGCTTAATTCGTGAAGGCGAAGGCGTTGCAGCAAGAGTTTTGGAAAACCTTGGCGTAGACTTGAACAAAGTTAGAAGTAATGTTGTTAAAATGTTAGGTGATTCAAAACCTCAAACAGCTTCTGCAGGTGTTGGCGGTTCATCTTCAAGCTCTCAAACAAGCAAAGTTAAGACTCCAAGCCTTGATGAGTTCGGTACTGATTTGACCCAAGCAGCATCAGAACTCAGACTTGACCCTGTTGTAGGTAGAGAAAAAGAAATCGAACGTGTTATACAAATTCTTGCGAGAAGAACAAAAAACAACCCTGTTTTACTTGGCGAACCGGGTGTTGGTAAAACTGCTGTTGCAGAAGGTCTTGCAATCAGAATCGTAAATAGCGAAGTTCCTGATATTTTGGAAAATAAAAAAATCATTCAGCTTGATATGGGCTTGTTGATTGCCGGTACAAAATACAGAGGTGAGTTTGAAGAACGTCTTAAAAAGATTATGGACGAAATCAGACAAGCCGGAAATGTTATTCTTGTAATTGATGAAATGCATACCTTAATCGGTGCCGGTGCGGCAGAAGGTGCAATTGATGCGGCAAACATCCTTAAACCTGCACTTTCAAGAGGTGAAATTCAAGTAATCGGTGCCACAACTTCTGATGAATACAGAAAGTATATCGAAAAAGATTCAGCGTTAGAAAGAAGATTCCAACCTGTAATCATTGACGAACCTTCTATTGATGAAACAATAGAAATTATTCGTGGTTTGAAGCCAAAATACGAAGAACACCACAACTTGAACATTTCTGATGAAGCAATCGTTGCAGCTACAAAGCTTTCAAGCAAATACATCAACGATAGATTTTTACCTGACAAAGCCATTGACGTAATCGACGAAGCCAGTTCAAAGGTTAGATTAAAGGTTTGCACACTCTCTCCGGAAGGAAAAGAACTTGATAAAGAATTGAAAGAAATTATCAAGGAAAAAGAAGATGCAATCAGAAATCAAGAATTTGAAAGAGCATCAGCTTTACGCGATGACGAAGCAAATATGAAAGATAGAATCAGAGAAGTTTCTGAAGAATGGCGTCGTCAAAATGATGCAAATAAACCGACTGTAACAGAAGAAGATGTTGCAGAAGTTATTGCAACAATGACAGGCGTTCCTGTAACAAAACTTACGGAAGGCGAATCAGAAAGATTACTTAAGCTTGAAGATACACTTCATGCAAGAGTTATCGGACAAAGCGACGCTGTAACTGCTATTTCTAAAGCAATCAGACGTGCAAGGGTAGGTTTAAAATCACCAAACAGACCAATCGGAAGTTTTATCTTCTGCGGTCCTACGGGTGTTGGTAAAACCGAACTTGCAAAAGCTTTGGCAGAAGCTATTTTTGGTAGCGAAGACAATATGATAAGAGTAGATATGTCAGAATTTATGGAAAAACATTCTACTGCTAAACTTATCGGTTCTCCTCCTGGATACGTTGGTTATGATGATGGTGGACACTTGTCTGAGCTTGTTAGAAAGAAACCTTACTCAGTTATTCTTTTCGACGAAATTGAAAAAGCTCACCCTGATGTATTCAACATCATGTTACAAATTCTTGATGACGGACGTTTAACCGATGCAAAAGGTCGTCACATCAACTTCAAGAATACTGTAATTATCATGACTTCTAACGTTGGTGCAAGTATGATTACAACTCAAGGTAAACTTGGTTTCTCAACTGCAGAAGACGTTAAAAAGGATAAATACGAAAAACTTAAAGATACAGTTAATGAAGAACTTAAGAAGGCATTCAGACCTGAGTTCTTGAACCGTATTGATGATATTATCGTGTTCTCACACTTGAGCAAGGAAGAAATCCGTCAAATCGTAGACTTGATGATGAAAGATTTGTTCAAACGTCTTTCTGAACGCGATTTGTCAATCGAAGTTACTGACGAAGTTAAAGACTACCTTGCAAAAGATGGTTATAACGAAGCCTACGGTGCAAGACCTTTGAGAAGATTGATTCAAAAGAAAATTGAGGATCAGCTTGCAGAAGAAATCTTGACGAACGCTTATCAACCGGGCGATACAATTCTTCTTAAATTGGTTGACGATAAAATCGTTTTCGAGAGAAAAGAAGGTGCTAACGCAGAACAAGCGGTTACTCAAGAAAGTTAGCTTATAAAAGAAAGTTGAAAATTAAAATCGGTTGGGCTTTAACGTCCAACCGATTTTTAGTTTTAAAGTAAATTAATGGCGCAAAAAATTGCACTCTACCATTTTAAATTGAAAATGGATAGTTGAAAAATCTTAACAACCTTCTGCTTGATAAGCCCATGCCGAATGGTTATGAATACTTTCAATAGATTCACATTCTACTTCAAAAGAATCAATTATTTCATTTTTTCTAAGCAATAAAACAACATCGCGCAAAACATCTTCTACAAATTTAGGATTTTCATAAGCATGTTCTGTTACATATTTTTCATCTTCACGTTTCAAAAGTGAATATAATTCACAAGATGCACAACTTTCAATATCTCTTACTAAATCTTCAAGCCAAATATGTTCATCTTCTGGATAAGTTATTTTAACAGAAACAATCGCACGTTGATTATGTGCGCCAAAATCTGAAATTTCTTTAGAACAAGGACAAAGGGTTGTAACAGGGACTTTTACACAAAGAAAAAATCTGTATTCTTCGTCTTCTTCGCCATAATTATCCAAAATACCTTCAAATGAACAATCATAACACATTGGAGCGGAAATTTCGGTAACAGGTGCTTTTTTATCAATAAAATATTTAAAATCAAATTTTAAATAACCACTTTTCGCCTCAAGACGTTTAACAATCGCTTCTACACAACCTTTAATATCAACACCTAATGTGTGTTTACTACGCCATTCGTTCAGAACTTCCACAAAGCGCGACATGTGCGTACCTTTATAATGTGCAGGCAAAGAAACACCTGCGGTTGCATTTGAATAAATAACAATATCTTCTTTGTCTTTACGTTGAATAACCAAAGGAAGTTCAATACCTTTAATCCCAACTTTTTGAATATCAACTCCACGATTATCCGATTGATTTTGAACGTCTTTCATCTAAATTTCGACTCCTTCAAAAGTCTTTTGTTCCAAAGCTATAAGAAGTTTAAGAGCAGCTACGCGTTGAACTTTTGGAGGCGCATTTCTTAATAATTCAACAGCCTTTAGCATCATTGGGTCATTATCATACCAACGATTGCCTTTTCCTTGATAAGTATTAATGATATCGTAAACGTGTTCAATAACTTCACCTGCAACTTGTTCTTGCAATTGAAGCATGAATTCTGCTGCTTCGGATTTTGTTTCATCGGGTGAAAGCCTTAAAAGCTCTAAAGCTTCTTTTAAAATCGGGTCTTTGTCATACCAACGTTTGTTTATCATTTTGTCCTCGCATTCTTCTTTAATATATTGTATAATAAATACGGTAATTAGTGAAGGGTAGGGTTTATAAGCTTCAGTAAAGGATTTAATCATGAAAATTTTACTCATAAACGGTGCAAACTTAAATTTGTTAGGCTCAAGAGAGCCTGAAAAATATGGCTCAACAACTCTTAAAGATATTGAATCAGCAGTTATTCAAAGAGGAAATGAACTTGATGCGCAAGTCGATGTTTGGCAAAGCAACCACGAAGGTGATATTGTCGACAAAATCCAAGCTGCAAAAGGAGTTTACGATGGAATTTTAATAAATGCGGGCGGTTACACACACACAAGTGTTGTGATTCGTGATGCAATTGCTTCTGTACAAATTCCGACTGTGGAAATCCACATGACAAACATTCATGCTCGTGAAGAATTTCGTCACACATCGCTTATCTCAGGGGTTTGCATTGCACAAGTTGTAGGTTTCAAAGAACTAAGCTATACTCTGGCACTTGAAGGTTTGGTTAATTACTTGAAGAATTCTTAAAATAATGCCTTCCTCTAAAGAGGAAGGCTAAATTCTCTTTCTCTCTCATTTTCTAACTTTTGTTAATGTCTTATATATTATAAAAGTCTTCTTAAAAAATCAAATTTCAAAAAGAGAAATTGTTGTTACAAAATTTAACATTAAATCCTTAATTACAAAATTGAAATTAACTATTGCAATATTTAGAAAAAAGAGTATAATGAAATTCTTGGATAGATTATTCCATTTAGGATAGTGTAGAATGAATATAACAAATATCAGAAATCAACAACAAAATGTAATAAGACAAAGGTTGTCTGAAATTTACACACACGAAAGAGCACACAAAGCCAAAGGTGGTTCTTTGACAGGACCAATAGTTATTGACTGGAAGAATGGAATCCCAATAGGTGGTCACGTTTCTATTAAAATTCCATCTTTAAACCCTAAAAATCCGAGAAAAACTATTGAAGAAGCTAACACAGTAATCAATTCTGCAATGGCACCATCTGAGCCATCAAATCAGGATTATAAAGTAGCAGGACAAACTAAAACTGTCAAGGCTCAAGCCGAAAGACTACAAGCAAAAAAACAAAACAAGGGGTTAGATTATTATGCATAAATTAATTGAATTCTTATATCATTTGTTTGCACCTAAAAAGTTTGTATTTGTGGAAATTGAAAAGGATTAGTATTCACCAATTATTTGCAAAAACTCATAAAATCAATTAAAATCAATGTATGACTTATCAGTTTTTAAATGATTCCATTGATATTAATGATGTTGTTTTGCCAAATTCCGACAAAATTCATCCGCTGTTGTTGAAAAATGATGACGCAGATATAAAAAAGGCTTTAGCATTTTTAGCAACTGATGAAAAGTTTTTATATGTACATGGTTTTTTAGGAACCGGGAAAAGACAATTCATAAACTATGTTGCCGATTTTTTACAAAAAGATGTTATAAAGCTCGAATACTATTGCAAAGAATCTACTGTTTGTGATGATATTTTGTTATATTTTATTGATATTATTGAAAAGACGGCGTTATCAAAAGCGGTTAATCTTAATACAAAAGTAACAACTCTCGCCGTAAAATTTCAAACATACATATCATCAATCAAAAAGCCTTTTATAATAATTTTACATTCATTTGACGATATATCTCAAGACAACTCTAATCTTGTATCACAGAATTTGCAAGAAGCTTTAACAAAAAATAGTAATTTAAAGGTTATTTTATCAACAAGAGCACTTGTTCAAGGAATTTTAGGTAACATTAAATTTGATAAGAAAATTTTTCTCAAAGCTTTTTCTAAAGATATTTTCAAAGAATTCTTAACTACAAGTCAAATTAATTGCACTGATACGACTCTTGATGATTTTTATAAATATACACGCGGATATTATTATTACACGGCTTTATCTATAAAAATTATTCAGGCAATGAAGATTTCTCTGAATGATTTTTTGGAAAAATTTGCAATGTCAGGTATGAATTTTGATTCGTATTTGGGAATTACCTATATTAACTTAATTCCAAATACAATAAGAAATTTCTTTTGGTTTTTAAGAACAGTAAGACATGGACTAACATTTAATGCGCTTGCAGTGTTTGAACTTTATGACGAATTTTCAATTGAGTATCTGAAAACAAATTTGATGATTTTTCAAGTTGGTGAAATTATTTATGTTCAAGATTATTTTCAACAAAACATTGATATTTCAATACCTGCAAAAACTGAAATAAAACTGCATAAATATATTATAAGCATTTATGAAAAACAACTTAAAGAACCTTTGCAAACAAGAGAAATTCTAATTTCAAGACAAGCATTGAGGGCAGAAATCGATTTCCACAATAACTGCATTAAAAATATTGAAGTTGGTAGTAAAAATGAAGAAAAGCAAATAAAAACTACCATGCAGAAACCGATAGAAGAAAAAACAGTTATAGCAGAAGGTCTTGAATCTAAACTGCAAACTGCGCGCAAATTACATGAAGAAAAAAAGAATACAGAAGCCATTGAACTTTATTCAAAAATTTTAGAAGATGAAAAAATTGATGTTCAAACAAAGAATGAAGTTCGACTTGCACTTGCAAAAGTTTATAAAGAAATCGGTTCCTACTCCAAAGCAGTATACTATTTAGAACGCATAGAAACTTATTATAAAAAAAATAATGAGGTAATTAACCTAAATTATTTGTATTATGAACTCACAGATATTTATTTTTTAATGTATAAGTGCGAACGAGCAATTAAAACAATAAAGAAAGTTATTTATTCAGTTGATACACCACAATCTTTAATGGTTGCGTCTTGTACACTTTTGGGAAATATTTATACTTCGCAGAATAATCCGAATGAAGCATATTCATATTACAAAAAAGCACTTGAATCTTTGGATGAAAATACATCCGAAGAAACTTTGTCTGAGTTATACTTTAAATATGCATTAGCTTCTGACGATAGGGGAGATGAAAAAACTGCATTTGAATATTATACAAAATGTATAACTTTAAATGAAGATAACCCATATAAATCACTCGCATATTCAAATATGGGTGCTTGTTATTTTGATAATAATAATTTAGCAGACGCAAAAGATTGCCTAAAAAAAGCTTATGATATTGAAAAACGCAATAACGATTATGATGGAATTTATTATAACGCTTCTCAACTTGCAGAAGTTTTAGTTGCAATGCATGACAAAAACGCTTTAAATTATTTAATCGAAGCAAAACAATCTGCTGAATTTTTAGATGAAGGTTATTATATAATGGAATCTTGTGTTGCTCTAGGCGATTATTATTACAACGATTCGAGCTTGGCAAAAAAAGCTTTGAAAGAATATTTTGAAGCAAAAAGAATTGCAGTTGCAATTGGTGATGATGTAGAAAAAATCGATAATCGTATTAAAGATATGAAGCTTAGAATGAGCAAAGAAGAATTTAGCGAGATAGAAAATAAGTATGAAGAAAAATAGATTTAAAATTTGTGCCAACTTTGAAGGTTATAAAAAAGTGTTTTTGGAAGAAAATGCTAAACTTAATTTGATTTCAAAAAATGATGAAAAAGTTTTATTTGAAAAACATATTTATGATTCACTGGCTATAAAATTATTTTTTGAAAAGTACAAAATTTCTAAAGCAAATTTGCTTGATATCGGCTGTGGTGGTGGTTTTCCGAGCGTTCCTATTGCTATCGAATTCCCAGATATTAATGTTGTCGGAATTGATAGCATAAGAAAAAAAATCAATTCGATTAATACGATTAAAGAAGCATTGACACTTAATAATCTTTCAACAATTTGTGACAGAGTGGAAAATATTGGCAATATGCGTTTTGATATTATAACAAGCCGTGCAGTGGCTGATTTGTCAAAAATTTGTGAATATGCACTTCCTCTTCTTAAAAAAGACGGATATTTTGTGGCGTATAAGTCTAAAAAAGCGTTGGAAGAACTTGAAGGCGCAAGAGAAGTTTTGAAAAAACATAACGCTAAAGTTGTTGATATTATTAATTACACATTACCGCTCGAAGAAATTTATGAGAGAAATTTAATTATTATAAAGCACTAATATTTATTGCTAAAAGAAGTCAAACTTTACAATTTTCCCCCTCTGCGATATTATTTTTAGTAAGGAGAAATAGTATGAAAGAACAGTTGGAAAATATTTATAACTCAGCTAAGACAGATATTGAACAAGCTCAAACAATTAGTGATATTGATGAAATCAGATTGAAATACTTAAGCCGTAAAGGTGAATTTAATTCAATCAAAAAAGGTTTAAAAGATTTATCAGACGAAGATAAACGTGTTGTCGGTGCATTAGCTAACAAAATTACTCAAGATTTGGAAGGACTTTTGAAGGACAAGCACGACGCATTTTATCAAAAAGAACTTAATGAAAAATTACAAAAAGATAGAATTGATATTACTTTGAGTGGTAAATATATTCCACAAGGAAAAGTTCACCCTCTAACTTCTACTACAAATGAAATCGTAACAATTTTCCAAAATCTTGGTTTCTCAGTGGTAGCACCAAACTTATCGCCTGAAGTCGAAACAGAATACTACAACTTTGATATGTTGAATGTTCCAAAAGACCACCCTGCAAGAGATGTACAAGATACTTTTTATGTAAAAGGAATGGAAGGCGTTGTTTTGAGAAGTCAAACTTCAGGCGCTCAAATTCACGTTATGGAAAATCAAAAACCCCCAATTAAGGTTATTTCTCCGGGAAGAGTTTATAGAAACGAAAACATCAATGCTCGTAAAAATAATTTTTTCCACCAAATCGAAGGTTTGTATGTTGATAAAGATATTACATTTGGCGATTTAAAAGGTGTGTTGAACGAATTTATCAGATTGTATTTTGGTTCTGCACGTCCAACTCGTTTCAGAAGCAGTTTCTTCCCATTCACAGAACCTTCTGCTGAAGTTGACGTTCAATGTATTATGTGCCAAGGCAAAGGATGTCGCACTTGTAGCGGAACAGGTTGGCTAGAAGTTCTCGGTTGCGGTATGGTTGATGCTAACGTTTTACGTGGCGTTGGAATTGACCCGGATGTTTATTCAGGTTTTGCATTCGGCATGGGCGTTGAAAGGCTTGCAATGCTTAAATATGCAATTGATGATATCAGATTGTTCTTCAATAACGACAAGAGATTCTTAGAACAATTCTAATTTTATAGTTATATGTTTAAAGTCGGGCGCAGTTATAAAATTGCGTCCGACTTTACATTTATAGCAACTTTTTCCTTCCATGTTGCGAGAAAATCTCGTTTATGTTAGTATCAAGAAAAAAGATGAATAGTAATATATTTAAGGAGCACGTATGATTTCAGTAAACGATTTAAAGAATGGCTTAACACTTGAACTAGATAACGGTCTATGGAACGTTGTTGAATTCTTACACGTTAAACCTGGTAAAGGCGCAGCTTTTGTAAGAACAAAGCTTAAAAACGTTGAATCAGGTAACGTTATTGAAAAAACTTTTAGAGCCGGTGAAAAAGTTGCTAAAGCTATGCTTGACCGTAGAGAAATGCAATATTTATACAAAGAAGGTAAAGATTACGTTATGATGGATAACGAAACTTACGAACAACTTCAACTTACAGGCGACCAAGTTGGTGATGGCGTAAAATACCTTAAAGAAAATATGATTGTACAAGTTTTGATGCACGATAAGAGAATTATCGGTGTTGATATCCCTGCTCACGTAGAATTAGAAGTTGTTGATACTCCACCTGCTGAAAAGGGTAACACTGCTCAAGGCGGTACAAAACCTGCAACACTTGAAACAGGTGCTGTAGTAAACGTTCCATTCTTCGTATCAAACGGTGATGTAATCAGAGTTGATACAAGAAGCAATGAATATCTTGATAGAGTTTAGAAGAACTGAGTTTAGAAGTTTAGAAGAAATTTAATGTATGTTGTTTATAAAAACGATATTTAAAATTTCTTCTAAACTACTCAACTTCTAAACTCCTAAACTTTTTAAGGAGAAATACAAATGAAATTTGAATCAGACTATATAGAAAAATTAGCAAAAATCATTGCTGACAATGATTTAACAGAAATTTCTTTAGAAGATGGTGAACAAGCTATCACTATCAGAAAAGACTTGCCTGAAGTTAATATGGTAGCTTCAGCACCTGCTGTTGCTGCTGTGCCTCAATCAGCACCTGTTGCACCGGCACAAGCGTCAGCGCCTGCTCAAGCACCTGCTGCTAAAGGAGAAGTTAAAGGTAAAGCAATTACTTCTCCAATGGTAGGTACTTTCTACGCAGCGTCTTCACCAGATGCAGCTCCATTTGTTGAAGTTGGTTCAACTGTTAATGTTGGCGATGTTGTATGTATTATTGAAGCAATGAAATTAATGAACGAAATCAAAGCTGAACAAGCTGGTAAAGTAGTTCAAATCTGCGTTAAAAACGGTGACCCAATCGAATTCGGTCAAGTTTTGATGTATGTAGAATAGATGTGAAGGATTAAGTTTAGAAGTTTAGAAGAAGTTTTAAACTTTTGAATATTGAAGATAAAGAGTATGTTATTTAAGTAGAATTAAATTTTTTCTAAACTACTCAACTTCTAAACTTCTAAACTTTGATTAAAGGATATGTTATGTTTAAACGAGTATTAATAGCAAATAGAGGCGAAATCGCAGTTAGAGTAATTAGAGCGTGTAGAGAATTGGGTATTCCAACAGTTGCAATATATTCTCAAGCAGACGCAAAGTCACTACATGTAAGATTGGCAACAGATGCATATTGTATCGGACCTGCACCAAGTGCGCAAAGCTATTTGAGTATTCCTGCTATTATTTCAACAGCATTGATGACAGGCTGTGACGCTATCCATCCGGGATACGGTTTTATGTCAGAAAGAGCAGACTTTGTTGATATTTGTACAGAACACGGTATCAAATTTATTGGACCTTCTGCGGACTCTATGCGTAAGATGGGCGATAAAGCGACTGCTCGTAAAACAATGATAGAAAATAACGTTCCTGTTACTCCGGGCACAGGCATCTTAACTTCAGTAGAACAAGCCAGAGAATTTGCTCACAAAGCAGGTTATCCTATTATTCTTAAGGCTACTGCTGGCGGTGGCGGTAAAGGTATGAGAATTGTTAGAAGCGATGATGAGTTGGAAACAAACATGAACCTTTGCCAAATGGAAGCTGAAAAATTCTTCGGCAACCCTGGAGTTTATGCTGAAAAATATTTGGAAAACCCTCGTCACATTGAAGTTCAAATTTTAGGCGACTCTTTCGGTAACGTTATTCACTTAGGTGAAAGAGATTGTTCTATTCAAAGAAGACACCAAAAATTGTTAGAAGAAGCTCCTTCTCCTGCAATCGACGAGGCAACAAGAAAAGAAATGGGTGCAGCTGCTGTTCGTGCTGCAAAAGCTATCGGTTACGAAGGTGCAGGGACTTGCGAATTCTTGCTTGACCATGACGGAAAATGGTACTTTATGGAAATGAATACACGTGTTCAAGTTGAACACTGTGTAACAGAAATGATTTCACAAGTTGATATCGTAAGAGAACAAATCCTTGTAGCATCAGGAAAAAAATTAGGCTACACTCAAGATGACGTTCTTTTGAGAGGTCACGCTATTGAATGTCGTATCAATGCCGAAGATCCTGAACACGACTTTATGCCTTGCCCAGGTAAAATTGACGGCTATTTTGCCCCTGGTGGTTTCGGCATAAGGGTTGATTCTCATGTTTATCCGGGATATTCAATTCCACCATATTATGATTCAATGATTGGTAAATTAATTTGTTGGGGACAAAACCGAAATGAAGCTAGACGCAGAATGTATCAAGCTTTAAAAGAATATGTTGTTACAGGTATTAAAACAACAATACCTTTCCACCAAGAAATTGTTGAAGATGAAGTATTTATGAGCGGAAACTTCAACACAGGATTTATTGAAGATTTCTATAAAAGAAAAGGAAAGAAAGATTAGTTAGGATAAAAAAGGCGGCTTTGCAAAGTCGCCTTTTAATTTAAATAAAAGTTATTATTAATGCTTAATCCCATTAGCCCAATCTCTTGCCAACATCTCACCTTTGCCTTCAGGCTTAATTTTAATTAATCTTAAATACCCGTCACCTGTTTTAACATCAATACCCTGTTTAGAAAAATTCGCAAATTCACCAATTTGAACGCCATTATCATTAGTTGTTTCAATTGGTTCTGTTTCAAGCACTTTTATAATTTTTCCATTGTATTCAAAAAACGCCCCGGGACATTTGTAAACTCCACGAACTAAGTTGTGGATTTCATCAGCTGATTTTGTCCAATCGATTTTACATTCCTCTTTTTTAAGTTTGTCTGCAAAACAAACACCATCTTCGCATTGCGGAGTTGGTTTTAACTTACCGTCTTTTATGCCGATTAGAGTTTTTTCCAATAATTCGGGAGAATTTGATGCGCATAGTTCAAAAAGTTCTACACAATTCATATTTTTTGTAATCTCAATCGGATATTTCATACAAATATCACCGCAATCGAGTCCTAGTTCAGTAATCATTGTACAAATACCTGTTTCTTTGTCACCATTTATAATTGCACGTTGAATAGGATTTGCACCACGGTATTTTGGAAGTAATGAAACGTGAAGATTAATTGTTTCGTATTTTGGAATGTCCAAAACTTCTTGCGATAGAATTTGACCAAAAGCAAAAGTTACAAAGAAATCAGGCTTAAGTTCTTTTAAAGCTTCAATAATTTCAGGCTCTTTTCTGATTGATTTTGGCTGAAAAATTTTAATATCATGCTCAAGCGCAAATTTTTTAATAGGACTCGGTGTAAGTTTGTGTCCACGCCCAGAAGGTTTGTCAGGTTGAGTAACAACCGCCTGAACGTTAAATTTATCTGAGTTATAAAAATGTTCTAATGATGGTAGACCAATATCCGGTGTTCCGAAAAATACAATGTTTATCATTTTGTTTCCTTATATTCCCATATTATTTCTCAAATTAGTGAATATATCCTTTGACATCTTTTTCACGACTTTTTCAATAGAAACTGCATATTCAACGAATTCTGCCAACGCCGTTTGCTTTCTCGGAATTGGGTTTAAATTGTTTTGATTAAAATTTTGCCTAAACTTTTCCATAGATTTTAGTGCAACTTGTTTTGCCAGAGGCAATTTTTCAAATTCTTTTCTGCCTTTAGAGATGTTTCCATTAAAGTTGATTGGTTGTACTTGCATTACGCCTCCTTGTCAGCTTCCTTTGCAACTTTTTCTTTCAATAAAACCTCAATTTCTTTTGAAAGTTCAGGCTCGTCGAGAATTTTTTCAACATCTAAACTTGGAAGATTATTTTTCTTTAAAACTTCCTCTGCTTCAAAACGATTTATAACGTGGTCAATAAATAAAATGCCGTCTAAATGGTCAAATTCATGCTGAATAGCTCTAGCTAAAAGAGTTCCATCTTTTGCTTCTAAGACAAAAGAACGACCATTTCTATCCATAGCCTTAACCATAACATTTGCATATCTTCTAACATCGGTAAACGCTTCAGGAAAACTCAAACAGCCTTCGTGACTAATTACAGCTCCGGATTTTTTAATAATCTTCGGATTAATAAAAACCATCGGATTTAACGGTTCGTTGCCCGTAGAAGCATCAATCACAAACACTCTGTAATTTTCACCGATTTGCGGTGCAGCAAGCCCAACACCGTTTTGAGCATACATTGTATCCAACAAATCTTCTACTAAGACTTTGATTTTTTGTGAAACTTTATGAACTTCCTTAGATGGCTGTCTTAAAGAAGGTGTACCATATTTAACAACTTTTTTTACTGACATATTAATTCCCTTTTTCCTATATTTTAGCATAAAAGGAACGAAAAAATAAATTCAAACAGAACGTAAAAATTTTGTTATATTGAGATTTATTCAACATGTGTTATAATGTTAGTATTTTATTTCTATTTCTTAAAATTCCACAAATCTTTTTGGAACAAAACCAAAAACGGAATTAATTCTAAACGACCTACGTACATGTCAATAATTAAAATTATTTTAGAAACAGCATGCAATGGTTCAAAGCTTTGCAAAGGTCCAAGCAGACCAAATCCGGGTCCAACGTTACCGACAGCACTTACTGCACCCGTAATTGCAACAACAGTATTTTTTTCAATCAAACCGAGCAAGAATGTCGAAACCACCAAAAACGCGATATAAAAGAATACAAACATCAAAGTTTGATACAAAATTTCCTTCGGAACAGAATATCTGCCGACTTTGATATCAACAATCGCTTTCGGATGTAAAATCTTCATCATTTCGGATTTCATAATCTTATACACGAGCATCCATCTCATAACTTTCAAACCGCCACCGGCTGAACTTGCGCAACTTCCGAACATCATTGTTGCAAATAAAAGAACTTTACTTGCATAATCCCAGTTTGCAAAATCTACACTACAAAAACCGGTAGAAGAAATTATTGACGCAACGTTAAAAAATGCATGGCTTAAAGAATCCCACAAATTATAATGCATATTGCCAAACAACGAACAACTCAATGCAAGCGCAATCAACATTACAACACTGAAATATACCTTAAATTCTTCGTTTCTAAAAAGCACAAGTGGATTGAATTTCGCCCAAGCTTGATATTGTAAATTATAACTTACACCTGCAAAAAACATAAAGAAAGTAATAATTGATAAAATAGCTCTATTGGAACCAACTAAGCTATTTGCATTTGGAGAAAGTCCGCCTCCGGAAACAGAGGCCAACGCATCACAAACTGCTTCAAATCCACTCATGCCGGCAAATTTTAAAAGCAAAATTTCTAAAATTGTTAATCCCGCATAAACCTTCCACAAAGCAGCTGCTGTATTTTTTATTCGAGGAGTGAATTTATCCTCAGTAGGCCCCGGCGCTTCTGCAAAAAACAATTGTCTGCCTGCAATCGCAAATTGTGGCAAAATCGCAATAAACAAGACGATAATTCCCATACCGCCAAGCCATTGAGTTAACGAACGCCAAAAGAAAAGCGTTTTAGGATAATCGAACGTTGTTAAAATCGTTGCACCTGTTGTTGTAATGCCGGAAGTTGCTTCAAATAAAGCGTTCAAAGGGCTTATTCCAAAAAATAAATAAGGAATTGCAGCCAATAACCCCGCAAACAACCAAGAAAACGTTACAACGCAAAGTCCTTCTGACTTTTTAATATCGTTAATGGATTTTATCGACTCAGTTCCTTTAACAATTTTTCTTAAAGTTACTGATATAAAAAACGCCGTAGCGCAAGCAATTAAAAACGGTAAAACTGCGGTGTATTCATGATAAAAAAGTGCTACCGCAATCGGTACAAGCAAAACAATGCTGAAATACATTATGCTAAGGCTGAAAGAGTATGCTAAATAAGTTAATCTCATTTAATTTCCTCAAAAAATTCCCTTATAACAGGCGCATTTTCACTTGTTGTAAATATAATCAAATTATCGCCGCTCATAACCTGTGTTGTACCGTTTGGAATGATAATTCTTTTGCGACGCTGGATAACACCGACAATCGCTTTCGCAGGTAATTTTAATTCCATAATTTTTTTTGTTTCATAATGTTCAGGAATTTCGATAACCAAAACTTCGCCCTGACCTTGTTCAACTGTTGCTAAAATGCCGATATTTGTTTCTTTGATGTTATTTTTAATTTCATTTAGCGCAGCAGTTTTTGATGAAATTGCAATATCAATTCCAACTTTTTCAAACAACGCTACATTCGTACTCTTTGAAACTCTTGAAATTACACGGCCTGCACCCATGTGTTTTACAAGAAGAGAACACAATAAATTCTTTTCATCATTGTTTGTGACACTTACAACAACATCCGCATCAGAAATTTCTTCCTCGTTTAAAAGCTCAATATCTGTTCCATCACCATTTATCACAAGAGTATTTTCAAGTTCCTGCGCTAAAAATCTGCAACGTTCTTCGTCTTTTTCAACTATTTTGATATTAAGTTTCAATGCTTCTAAACTTTTTGCCAATTTTAAGCCAACATTACCACCACCGATAATTGCAACAGTTTTCACAAATTCTTTTTCATGGAAAAATTTGCCCGCTAAAATATCCAACGAGTGAGAAAGCCCCATGAATATGACTTTATCGTCCTCATGAAGCACAGTTTCACCATTCGGTATAAATAATTCACTATCTCTTGTAATTCCAACAATAACAGTATCTTTTGGAAACTCACAATTTCTAATCATACTATTGACTAATATTGAATTTTCGGCAATTTTATATTCTAATAGCCTTGCGCGTCCGTCTGCGAAGTTTTCAACGTCCAAAGCTTTAGCAACAGTAATGATTCTAAAGATTTCTTGCGTCATGAGTTCTTCCGGCCAAATAATGTTGTCAATATAAAAATCACAGTTATATTCTGCATCTTTTGCCAAGCCCAAAGAAGACTTGTATTCTTCTTTACGTACAAAACACATTGTACGGACGGTGCTTATTCTTTTTGCAGTTAAACAAGCAACGATATTCAACTCGTCAGACGCTGTACAAGCAATGAATACATCTGCATCTTTGATGTTGGCTTGTTTAAGAATTTCGATATTTGATGCGTTACCCGAAATAAAACCGACATCAAGCTTGTTAAACGCGTCGACTTTAAATTTTTCATCATCAATTACCGTGATATCGTTATCTGTATAAAACTCTGTTGCAATCATTGAACCGAGTTCATTTGCACCAAAAATTATAATCTTCATAGGATTATTTAACGCCAAATGTGGAATAAAGTCAAACGCAACTGTTTTTTGAAATTTTATCTCAATCTAAGAAATGCTTCGACTTTCGCGCGGATAGAATTTGATGCATAATCGTCAATATCAATATAAAGCCCGTTGTATTTATCAGCCAAATATTTTGCTAATTGAGATTTCGCACAAAATGCTTGCGCATAAAAAACTGTCGGAACATTTTCTTCAACAAACATTTCTAAATCTAAATCAGCCGGCGTTCCTGCTTCTACACATCTTGTCCAGCCGTAAACATGAGTTGTATTCGGGAATAGTTTTAAAATTTCCAAATCATTTGGTGGAACTCCCCAAAAACCGAATTCTGCAGGAACTTGAACTAAACCATCATGGTTTATCGGTGTAATTATATCGCCTGTAATCATTGTAATTTTATCATACAAAGGCAAATTACTCGTACTGATTTTTAACTCTTGTTTTGGTTCAAGTTTTTCAAAAATTGTTTGAATAACATTAAATCCCATATCAGCAAGAACTTTAGATGCAAACCAACCGCTGTCGCATTTGTCTTTTCCGATAGGTGCTAAGATTAAATCAGGTTTTAAATAAACTGTATTATCAATAATGTTTCGAATTATTTTACAATAAGATTCCGGCAAAATATTTGTTTTAGGGTAATAAAAATCTATGTCTAAATCAATCCATTCTGCATTTGGATAATTTGATTTGACTTTTTTTACCACATCAGGGTCCGGATAACCCCAAAATCCAATTTTTGCTACTTTGTTCATAAATTAATCATACAATAAAAATGTTAATGATACCCTCTCCCGTCCTCCAGACACCTCTCCAAGAAAAATAAATGAAAGGGGAACGTGTTGGGCTTTCAGCCCGACCTACTTGCGTTAATTAAACGGGAGAGAGTGTTATTAACTTACATCACCCAACCAATTGATTCCTACAAGACAAAATGTTATATTAATAATAGAAATAAATTTGAGGAGTTTTTATGAGCGAAGAAATTAAAATTAATAATGTAAATGGTATCGATATTGTCCAATACCAGCCGAAAGGTGTTTGTTGCAAATTAATGCAAATAAGAATTAAAGATGATATTATTCAAGATGTGGAATTTGTTGGCGGATGTAACGGAAATCTGAACGGAATCGGTATTTTAATAAAAGGTATGAATATTAATGATATTGTATCAAAACTAAGCGGTCTGCATTGCGGAAGCCGTCCTACGAGCTGTCCTGACCAATTAACAAAAGGGATAGAGGCTTATTTAAGAGCGAAAAATGAGATTAAGGTTTAAATTTTTTGAATTTGCGCTGATTTTATAACTTTGGTAAGTTGGGCTGAAAGCCCAACTACAATAAAAAATAAAGTGCTTCGTTGGGCTGAAAGCTTTTCAAAATTATCAGCAAAACAAGCTGTATAAAATAAGGTTGCCTTAACTTCTTCCAATATTTGTCCGATATTCCATACAATAAATGGATTATTTACCCAATAATACCATCAATACAGAAATATCAGCAGGTTTTACACCACCAATTCTGGATGCTTGCGCTAAATTCGTCGGACGAATTTTTTCCAATTTTTCTTTTGTTTCAGTTGAAATATGTTTAATCTGTGAATAATCAATATTCGCAGGAATTCTGTATTTTTCTAACTTTTCAGAAGTTTCAACCTGTTGTTCTTGACGTTTAATATAACCATCATATTTAATCAAAACTTCAACTTCATCGGTAATATCCTCGCCTAATCCGAGATTGCGAGTTTCTTCATCAATTTCTTTAAAGATTTCATAATTAATATTAGGACGTTTAAGAAGTTCAGCCATACGCATGCCACGGTCGATATGTTCACCAACTTTTGCTAAAATTGCATTAGCTTCTTCCGTTGCAGGAATTTTTGTTTCTTTTAAACGAGCGATTTCTTTTTGGATATTTTCCTGTTTATCCAAATATCTCTTGTATTGCGCTTCATCAATCAAACCGATTTGATGACCGATTTTAGTTAATCTCGCGTCTGCATTATCTTGTCTTAAAAGCAAACGATATTCTGAACGCGAAGTCAACATTCTATAAGGCTCTTGAATATCTTTTGTAACCAAATCATCAATCAAAGTTCCTGTATAAGATGAAGCACGAGAAAGTTCTAAAGGTTCAGAATTATTCAAATATTTAACCGAATTTATACCGGCTATCAAACCTTGCGCCGCAGCTTCTTCATATCCGCTCGTACCGTTAATTTGTCCTGCAAAGAATAAACCTTCAATATCTTTTGACATCAAAGAATGTCTTGTTTGAACAGCAGGAACATAATCGTATTCAACAGCATAAGCAGGTTTTATGATATGTGCTTTTTCTAACCCTGGAAGCGAACGCAACATTTCAACCTGAACGCATGCCGGTAAACTTGTTGAAAAACCTTGGATATAGACTTCATAAGTATTTAATCCTTCAGGTTCAATAAAAATATGGTGTGAAGGATTTGACGCAAATCTAACAATTTTATCTTCAATAGAAGGACAATAACGAGGACCAACACCTTGTATTAAACCTTGATACATCGGAGACTTGTCCAAATTTGAACGAATAATTGAATGTGTTTCTTCATTAGTTCTGGTTAAATAACAAGGAACTTGTGGGCGAATTGGACGATTAGGCTTAAATGAATAAAAGCTCAATTTTTCATCCCCGGGTTGAACATCCATTTTTGAATAATCAATTGTTCTTTTATCAACTCTTGCCGGAGTTCCTGTTTTAAGTTTTTTAGTAATTATTCCGTGTTCTCTAAGTGATGCAGAAAGTCCGATTGCAGCACGCTCTCCAAGTCTTCCGCCTGAATAAGCCTGCAAACCTACATACATTTTACCTTCAAGAGAAGTTCCTGTTGTTAAAATTATTGCTCGACAAGAATACTCAATTCCATATTCGTCAATAGCTCCAATAATTTGTTTATCTTTAACTTTTAAATCCGTAATACAAGTTTGCTTAACCCAAATATTATCAGTATTTTCGATGATATGGCGCATGTATTGCGTGTATTCTTTTTTATCTGACTGTGCTCTTAACGCTCTAACAGCAGGTCCTTTAGACGAGTTGAGCGTTTTCATTTGAATGTAAGTAGCATCTGCAACTTCACCCATAACTCCACCCAGTGCATCAATTTCTCTAACAAGAGTCGATTTAGCAGGGCCTCCTATTGCCGGATTGCAAGGCTGAAGTGCAATATTATCAACATTAAGTGTGCATAAAAGAACATTACAGCCCAAACGAGCCGCGCTTAATGCTGCTTCACATCCGGCATGACCTGCTCCAACTACGATTACATCAAATTTATTATTAAGATAGTCCATAAGTGAATTATACAATAAACACATTTTATGAAGTAGCTATATTTGTAATCTAATTGTTTATTGATTTTCAGCAATCGGCATAAATACTTTTACACAAAAACCACATTCATCGTTGGAATAAAGCCTGATTTCACCACCCATTGCTTCAACCAAACCTTTTACGATAAATAAGCCCAAACCTGTGCCTCTAGTAGTTCGTGTAGTTTTATCATCAACTCGAGTAAATTTGTCGAATAGAGTCTTGAGTTTTTCTCTTGGGATGACATCATAATCATTCTGAACACTAACTACAAGTTTTTCATCTCTGATTTCGTAATCCAAAGTAATCGGGTTATCGTCTTTAGAATACTTGATTGCATTTTCGATAAGGTTTACAAAGACCTGTTCAATTCTGTCCGTATCTGCCAAAATTTCGATTTCGCAATCTTGAATATTGTTTATAATTTCCTTGTTTGCGTCATTTCTCACTAGCATAATTGAGCTTTCAATAACGGAATTAATCGGAAGATTAACCAAATTAACATTCAATCTTGCGCCTTCAATATCAGGAATAACAAGCAAATCTTCTATCATACGTTTTAAGCGTTCAGATTGTTTTTTAATAATCTTCAACGATTTAATTTTTGTTTCTTCATCAATCTTAATATCTTGCCTCAAAAGCCTTGAAGTATACCCCTGAATACTTGTAAGCGGTGTTCTGAATTCATGGCTGACCGTATCAACCATATTTGAGCGGAATTCGTTCATCTGTTTAAGCTCTTTATTCTTCTTTTTAAGCTGAATATAAGATTTGTGGATTTGATTAACCATTCTATTGAACTCATTTCCAAGGAAAACAATTTCAAAGGGTGTAAAAATATTAGTCAACAACCTAATTCGTCTTTCATAATTGCCCTTCGATATCGCAATAATTGCCTTAAATAACTGACGAATGTTGATATACAAGTATGATGTGTACAAACCAACTACGAAAAACACCGTAAGCACAGTCAAAAGAATTGATAGTATAATTTTATCTCGGTTATAGTCAATAGTATGTTTAGTAACCGTTTTAGAAGTGTTTACTATAATCGTCACATCAGGGTCTGTTTTCTTAAGATATACAAGCGGTTGATTCTTTGTATCACCATAAATTATTGGCTCATTTTCTTTTAATTTTTCAGGAAGCTGCGCGATACTTTTATCGTAACCTTCTTGTGAATAATTGCTTGTTGCTATAAGGTCTTTGCCGACTAAAACAAAGATTTGACGTTTATCTTGTGTCAAAGTTTTAAAAAGATTTTTTTGTAAATTATTTATATCCAAAACCGCCACCAAATAGCGTCCATTTTTCATTGGACGACTAAATACGGCGTAATCGTCTTGAATACTATACACTTTGTATTTTTCGAGTTGGCTTTTTTTGACAACTGCTAATTCTTTATAAAAAGGCAAATTGCCAATGATACTATCCAAATAGCTTTGTTCTTTGCCTGGATTATTAAGATATTCAAGACTAGCAATAATTTGTGTGAGTTCATTATTAATCGAATGTTCAAATACATCAATTTCTTCAGACACAATATTTGCAATCATTACAGCTGCAGAACGTAACTGTGCACGGTTTGACTGTTGGTTAATATTACTGATAATAATTCCGCTAACTGTCATCGGAATAAGCACTGCAAAAAAGATAACGATAATTATCTGCTCTGCAATCTTTAATCTTCTTTTGCTAAAAAATTGAACCATTTTAATTCCACATTTTTTGTATAATTCAGAAAATTATGTTTAAGTTGAAAGTGGAAAGTTGTTTTAGATATTTATGAAGTTAATAGAGTTCTATATTAAACGTATTTTTATTAAAAATTGTAGGGTGCAATTTTTTGCACCATATAAATAACTTTCAACTTTCTACTTTCAATTTTCAACTCATAAGTTACTTTCCATTCTCTACGTTCACTTTAAACTACTTCCCCAAACGGCGTAAGCTTATAACCAACATTTGTAACCGTATGCAAGTATTTAGGCTTCTTTGTATCGGGTTCGATTTTATTTCTCAACGCACCTACGTGAACCCTCAACATTCTCACATCCTCATCGCTACTGTAACCCCAAACTTCTTCAAGAAGCGTTGCAAGCGTTACAGGCTTATTAAAATGCTGCGTCAAGCAATACAAAATTTCAAACTCTGTAGGCGTAAGTTTTATTTTTTTATTAAGAATTACAGTTTCTAAGGTATCCGGTAAAATTTCAATTTCACCTGCTTCTAAAATTTCGTTAGATGTAATTGTTTCAACTTGCGGTTGATTCCTACGTAATAAAACCCTAATTCTCAACAAAACTTCTTGAACATCAAAGGGTTTAACCAAATAATCATCCGCACCACTGTCAAAGCCATTCGTCTTATCGCCAATCGTTCCCTTAGCTGTAAGCATTAAAATTGGTACATTAATCTTTGCTTGGCGAATGTTTTTGCATACATCAAAACCGTTCATCTTTGGCATCATAACATCAAGCAAAATCAAGTCATATTTGTTGTTTAAAGCCTTGTTCAAACCTTCCATTCCGTCACAAGCTGTATCAACAAAATATCCGCTTGATGAAATATCAAATTCCAACAAATCTCTGATTTCTGTATCGTCATCAACAATTAAAATTCTTTTCTTTTCAACCATAAAATTTTACCTTTATATATGTATATTTTAAAAGAATTAATCAATCTTTGCAAGCTGATAACTTAATACCTTATATTTCTATATAAAAAGTGGAAATAAAAAATTATTTAAAAACAATTTTCCATTTTCCACTTTCAATTTTCCATTAAAAAAGGATGCAATTTTTGCATCCTTTTTAACTCTAAGCTGCTACTTTCGCAGACTTCTTATTATCTTCCCAAACATCAACAAGTGTTGAGCAGAAGAAGATACTTGAATAAGTACCAATTGCGATACCCAAAATCATCGCAAGAACGAAATCTCTTGTTGTAACACCGCCCAAGAAATACAAAGCAAGCAATGTAATCAAGGTTGTTAAAGATGTATTAATACTTCTTGCAAGAGTTTGGTTAATACTTGCGTTCATAATTTCGCCGAAAGTCATTTTCTTAGAATAATATTTCAAGTTTTCACGAACTCTGTCAAATACAACAATTGTATCGTGAACAGAAAAACCGATTACTGTCAAAAGCGCAGTTACAAATAACGCGTCAATTTGCACATCATAAAATAATCCCAAAATTGAGAATACACCGCAAACAAACAATGCATCATGAACGAGCCCTAAAATCGCTGCAAGCGCATAATCGAATTGGAATCTGAATGTCAAGTAAGCGATAATTCCCACAAGAGCTAAAGATAAAGCTATCAAAGAGTTTTTGAATAACTCCATACCCAAAGTAGGGCCGACAGAAGATACCTGAACCAATTCAGGCGCAGAGAATTCTTGAGAAATAATTCCCGTAATCTTATCCTGATCAGCAGAACCTTCTTCGATAAACTTTGTTCTGATTGAAAGAATTGATTTCAAATCAGTATTTTCTTGTGAATTAACATTGATAATTTGCAAATATGGGTTATCAATTCCGCCATCTTCTAATTTTGTTCTAACATCAGCTAATTTGTTGTTAGTAATATCCTCTTTTACACCATATTGAAGAGTTGTACCGCCTGTGTAGTCAATACCAACTTTCAATGGCGTGTGTGTAGGATAAGTAATTGTTGAATAAATCATTGACACAATCCCCGGCAATAAAAGTACTGCTGACAGTGCCAAAAATATAAATCTGTTTTTTACGATATCTAGTTTCATATAATATTTTCCTTTAAAGTTTAGGAGTTTAGGAGTTTTTAAGTTTAGGAGAATTTAAAAATTATTTTTAATTTCTTCTAAACTACTAAACTACTCCTCTTCTCCACTAATCTAGTATTCCAAACTTCGCTTTTTCTCTCTTCGTTTCTACAGCTTGGAAGCCTTCGTTAATGTCAGATGCTTTCAAACCGAATAGTTCAGGATGAGTCAATTTTCCTGTACCAAAGATTAAGTGCATAAAGTTCTTTGTAATAGTAATAGCACTAAACATAGAAACCATAACACCAACTGCAAGTGTCAAAGCAAAACCTTTAACAATACTTGTTCCGCAACAATAAAGAATTGCGCAAGTAATAATTGTTGTCATATTAGAGTCAAAAATACTTGTAAATGCTCTGTCAAAACCTGAATTAATTGCCGTAAATAATGTTCTGCCTGCTCTCAATTCTTCTTTTGTTCTTTCAAAAATAAGAATATTAGCATCAACCGCCATGCCGATACTTAGGATAAAACCTGCAATACCTGCAAGAGTCAAAGTAATTGGAATAGCTTTGAATAGAGCAAATAACATTATGCCGTAAATTACAAGTGCCAAATCCGCAATCAAACCGGGTGCTCTATAATAAGCCGCCATGAATAACATTACAAAACCTAAACCAATAATACCGGCAATCTTAGATTTTGCGATACTATCTGCACCAAGAGTCGGCCCTACGGTGTTTTCTTCAATAATCTTAGCCGGAACAGGCAAAGCACCTGCGTTTAATAAATCAACTGTTTTTTTAGCTTCTTCATATGCAAAACCGCTGTCACCGCCTGAAATTTGTGCTCTACCGCCTGTAATAGGTTCTCTGATTACAGGTGCGGATTGTAATTCGCCGTTAAAGAAAATTGCCATTTGTTGACCTACAAGTTTTTTAGTTAAATCTGCAAATTTCTTTGTACCTTCGCCGTTGAATTCCAAGTCTACAACCCATTGACCGTTTTGAGAATTTGTACTCAAATTAGCTTTTGATAAATCTTTACCGGTCAAACCAGTTGCAACCCATTCCATTTCACCATCTTTCATAATAGGTTTTCTGAAATCAAGTTCAGCAGTTTCACCCAAATATTCTTTTGCTTGGTTCAAGTCAGAAACATCAGGAATTTCGATAACAAGTCTTTTTTCACCTGCTCTTTGTACCACTGTTTCTGATACACCGAGCTTGTTTACTCTGTTTTCAATCGCAAACTGTAAACTTGCCATCATATCAGGCGTAATTTGTGCGATTGTGTCTGTTGTTTGAGCTTCAAGAACAAGTCTTGAACCGCCTACAAGGTCTAAACCCAGTTTTGTAGGCTTAACGCAAATTGTTATTATAGACGCAATAACAATTACGACAATCGCCCAAAACATAATCAGTTTGTTCTTCATCTATATGTACTCCTTTTTATATTATAATTTTATCCCAAAAATGAAAAACTCATTCATACCCAATTGACTTAAATTGAATCAAGCGTAAAGAGTAATTCTGTTTTTTCAGCTTTAGTTAGTGGAACAAGTGGTTTTCTTACATATTCTTCAATCAAGCCCTTGTAAGCCAAAGCAGCTTTTACAGGAACAGGGTTTGGTGCCATAAACAATTTCTTAAATATCGGATAAAGTTTTTGGTGCATGTTTCTAGCTGTCATAGAATCGCCTGTTTTGAAGTTTCTAATCATTGATTTAATTTCTTTGCCGAAAATATGAGATGCAACAGAAATTACGCCATGCGCACCAACTGAAAGCATCGGTAAAGTTAAACTGTCGTCGCCTGAATAAATCGCAAAATCATTTGGACAAGCCATTTTTAATTCGGTAATAACATCCATATCGCCAAAGCTTTGTTTTAAAGCTACGATATTTTGATATTTTCTGGCAAGAGTTTTTACTGTATCTACGCTCATATTCACACCTGTTCTTGATGGAATATTATAAAGAATAATCGGAAGTTCAACAGCTTCTGCAATCGCAGAGAAGTGTTCAATCATGCCGGCTTGAGAAGGTTTGTTGTAATAAGGAACAACGCTTAAAATTGCGTCTGCGCCTTCTTTTTCGGCTAATTTTGACATTTTAACAGCAGTTTCGGTTGAATTAGAACCACAGCCCATAATTACTTTGCCTTGCGCACCAACTGCTCTTTTTGCACTCAAAAGTATTTCAATTTCTTCTTCGTGTGTCAAAGTAGGTGATTCGCCAGTTGTGCCTGTTACTAAAACAGCATCAGAACCTGTATTGACAAGTTGATAAGCCAAAGCTTCCACTTTATCATAATCAACTTCTAATTTTTCGTTAAATGGTGTTACCATTGCGGTTATTACTTCGCCTGCGTCATATCTCATTGTTTGCTCCTTTTTGAGAGAATAGGGTAATAAGGTAATAGGGTAATAAGTGGTATTAAATTTTTTATCATGTATTACGTCTATCTAACGCATTATATTTAAAATATTTCAAAAACCTCTTATTTCCTTATTACCATATTCCCTCATTCCCTTCCTATAATATTTCCTTAAACTCATGCACCTCTAACGTTCTATCACCGTTTTGGAAAACACCGACTTGTGTTGTTTGGTATCTGTGAGTTTCGTTGTACTTATATCTGTATGCTGTGTCAGCAGCCATAGAAATCATACCAAAATGATTCAAGCTAGACAATTTCTTTAATTGTTCAATGTCATCGCCAGATTGAATACAAATTGCATAATCTATTGGCGCACTTGAATGTAAAACTTTGAACAAAACATCTAATACTGTATCAATCTTATTAAAATCGGAGAAATTATATAAAAAAGCACCATTTAGCATCATTGGTCTGTTAGAAGTTTTTTCAGAAATAAATTTGTTCATCAATTTGTTTTGCTCATCAATATTAACATTTAATTCTGCGTGAGCGTATTTCTTTTTTAGTTTTGTATTAATCAAAATTGAATATTTAGTGATTTTTTTTTCTTCTTTTGTAATAGAATCTTTTAGACCTTGGTTAAATATTGCTTCTTGAGTTTTTTTAGCAACATAATGCGCACTTTTGTAGGCACCTTCTGCGATATTTGCAAGAATTATAAACAAATTCATCAAATAAACGCCTGCAGTAAGAATTATCACAGCACTAAAATATTTAAATTCAAATTTTGCCCCGAAAAAGTCAAAGGTTACTGAATAGATGCTGTTTGCAAACTCAAGCAAACCGTCCAAAAACGGTTTCATAAAACCTAGCCATGTCCAGTCTGCATTTGTAAGATTTTGTATCCAATAACATAGAAGCATCAAAATACAAAATACAAAAACTATTTTCATTAAATGTAGAAAACTTTTTAAAAAACCAAAACATTTTAAAATAAATTCGTGCATTTATTATTCTCCCAAATAAATGTTGTCTATAAGTCTTACACCTTCTACTCTGCAGGCAATCAATGCAATAGAGTCTTTATTCGCATTTGGTTTTTCTTCCAAAGTGTTTTTATCCAAGATTTCCAAATATTCCATATCGTGCTTATCGGTTAAATAACTGTAAGCCGTTTCTTTTAAGGCAGAAACATCAGTTATACCTTTTTGAAAACAAGCTTTAATGTTCTTCAAGATTTGTGACAAAACTAAAGCGTCTTTTTTACCTTCTTCTGATAAATATTTGTTACGAGAACTCAACGCCAAACCTGAGTCTTCTCTTACAATCGGACATTGAATAATTTCAATCGGCACATTAAGATCTCTAACCATTTTCTTAATAATAACCACTTGCTGTGCGTCTTTTTGTCCGAAAAATCCGTAATCAGGTTGAACAATATTAAATAGTTTTAAAACAACAGTACAAACCCCGTCAAAATGTCCTACTCTTGTTTTACCGCAAAGTTTGTTCACATAGAAAAATGGAGGACAAACGTAAGTTAGCGTATCGTTTGAAAGCCTGTTACCTTCGCCATACATTTCTTTAGGAGTTGGAGCAAAAACCAAATCAACACCTACGGAGTTACACAATTCCATGTCCTTATCCAGTGTACGCGGATATTTATCAAAGTCTTCAGATGGTCCAAATTGAATTGGATTTACAAAAACAGAAACAACAACTTTATCGCAAGTTTCTTTGGCTTTTTTTATAAGGCTCAAATGCCCTTCGTGTAAAGCTCCCATCGTCGGAACAATACCAACTTTTAGATTTTTCCACTCTGCTCTTTTCTGTCTAAGCTCCTCGATTGTATGTACTAACATTACACTCCCCTTTTCTATTATGTAAATAATTATAGCACATAATAAATAGGTTCAATATTTATTTTCTTGCTAATAAGCAAGAAAATAAATTGTATTTACCCTAAATTTAATAACACCCTCACCCGAAAATCTAAGTTTTGCAAAGCTCAACTTGATTAAAAGAAAGATAAAAAAAGAGGAGGTTTTGCCTCCTCTTTTTTGTTAGATTTTATCGAAACCTGTATATTTTCTTAATACTTCAGGAATAATTATTGTTCCATCTTCTTGTTGGAAGTTTTCTACAATCGCTGCAAAAGTTCTACCAACTGCTAAACCTGAACCGTTAATCGTGTGTACAAATCTGATTTGACCGTCTTTGGTTCGATATCTTGTATTGCTTCTTCTTGCTTGGAAATCACCGTAGTTTGAACAGCTTGAGATTTCTTTATAAGCGTTATAAGAAGGTAACCAAACTTCTAAGTCAAAACATTTGTTTGCGCTGAAACCGATATCAGCAGAACATAAAGCTACTCTTCTGTATGGCAAGCCTAATTTTTCCAAACAAATTTCTGCGTCACGAGTTAATTTTTCATGTTCAGCAGGGCTTGATTCAGGAGTTGTCAATTTAACCATTTCTACTTTGTTGAATTGGTGGACTCTGATTAAACCTCTTGTATCTTTACCGGCAGAACCGGCTTCACGTCTAAAGCATGGTGTATAAGCTGTCATATATTTTGGTAAATCATCTTCGCTTAAAATTTCACCTGAATAAATATTTGTAACAGGAACTTCCGCAGTTGGAATTAAGTACAAATCTTCATCTACGCATTTGTACATATCTTCTGCAAATTTAGGCAATTGACCTGTACCTGTCATCGTTGCAGCGTTTGCCATAAATGGAGGCAAAATTTCTTCGTATCCGTGTTCTTCTGTATGCAAATCTAAGAAGAATTGAATAATTGCACGTTCTAATCTTGCGCCTTTACCTCTATAAAGAGTAAATCTGGATTGAGAAATTTTTACACCACGTTCAAAATCAACAAGATTTTTTTCTTCGCAAAGATCCCAATGAGCTTTTGCTTCAAAATTAAATTTTGTAGGTTCGCCCCAATATTTAACAGGAATATTGTCATCTTCGGATGCTCCGACAGGAGTTGATTCATCAGGTGTATTTGGAGTTCTTAAAAGCATATCTCTTTGAGCATTATCAAGTTCAACTTGCTTTTCTTCCAATGCCTTAACTTCGTCACCCAAAGCACGAACTTCTTCTTGAATAGCGTCTGTATTTTCGCCATTCTTTTTCATCATACCGATTTTTTGAGATTCAGTTTTTCTTTTTGCTCTAAGTTCATCTGCTTGTGCTTGAATTTTTCTTCTTTCAGCATCAATCTCAATGATTTTATCAATTGATAATTCAGGATTTCTTCTTTTTAAAAGTTCATTAATCTTTTCAGGATTTTCTCTAATCAATTTGATGTCTAACATAATATTCCCTCTTATTTCTTTTATAAACAAAGTTTAGCATAAAAAGTTCGTAGGTTAAACATTTATTCAAAAAACTTTTATCTGAAAGTATTTTATTTTTCTTGAGAAATAGGTTGGATATCCAATTTTGCAAATGTTCTGGATGCTTTTGCAAATTTGTAAGTTCCGGGAGGTGTTGTTACAGAAAGTGATGTTGCAAAACCTGCTGATAAACCTGCTACAACACCTGTAACAGTTGCTAAAATTTGTTTTAATGTGGAGGCTTTTCTTGTTAATGCGATTGGCACAGCAACACCAATTAAACCACCGGCACCAACAATTGCACGAGAAAGATTTCTTCTTTTCTTGATATCTGCTTCGGATGAATTTTCTGTAACATATTTTTGAATTTTTGGAGCTGCATCCATTATGTCGCGATATGCTGATTCAAATTTATCTGTATCGGTTCCTGCAACACTCAAACGCCCTGCTTCTTTTCCATCAGAATCAATTACTCTATAAATCGCTCTACCATGCTCTGTTGAGCCTATTTTTTGGATGTTACCGTAAGAATTTTGTTTAAAACCTGTTATGCCATTAACCATAAAAATCTACCTTCACACTTATACTACTTATACTTATAAAGTAATCCAAACAAAAAAATTTGCTAGTTTGTAACGGAATGTAAATACAAAATTCCCTAAAAAAATAGAGTGTGCCAAATCCGGCACACTCTACTTTAATCTTTATATTTATGATTAAACATTAGCTACTGCTTTAGGTCCAGCGTTAACGATTTCAGCAGGCATGTTTGGATACTTAGCTGAGAAGTTATCAGCAAACATTTGTGCTAATTTGTTAGCAGCTTCGTCGTAAGCGTTCTTATCAGCCCACATACCACGTGCGTCTAACATTTCGTTTGGAACGTTTGGACAAGATGTAGGGTAATCTACGTTGAATACATCGTGGTGTTTGAATTCAATTGAATCAAATGAACCGTTCAATGCAGCAGTTACCATAGCTCTTGTGTAAGATAATTTCATTCTCTTAGCACCTGAAGCAGCTGAACCGCCTGCCCAACCAGTGTTTACTAAGTAAACCTTAGTACCGTATTGGTCAAGTTTGTCACCTAACATTTTAGCGTAAACTGAAGCATCCATTGGCATGAATGGTTCGCCGAACAATGTTGAGAATGTAGGTTGTGGTTCTGTAACGCCTCTTTCAGTACCAGCTAACTTAGATGTGAAACCAGTTACGAAGTGGTACATAGCAGCGTTCTTGTCTAATCTTGAGATTGGAGGCAATACGCCGAATGCATCAGCTGTTAAGAAGATAACAACCTTAGGAATACCACCCTTAGAAGGGATTTGAGCATTGTTAATGTAGTTGATTGGATAACCAACACGAGTGTTTTCTGTTAAAGAACCGTCTTCAAAATCGAATTCTCTTGTTTCAGGATCCATAACTACGTTTTCAACCAATGAACCAAATTTAATAGCGTTGTAGATATCTGGTTCGTTTTCAGCTGAAAGGTGAATACATTTTGCGTAGCAACCGCCTTCAAAGTTGAATACGCCGTCTGGAGACCAACCGTGTTCGTCGTCACCGATTAGCTTACGGTTTGGATCAGCTGACAAAGTAGTTTTACCAGTACCTGAAAGACCAAAGAATACAGCTGTTTCACCAGTTGCAGGGTCCATATTTGCTGAACAGTGCATTGGAAGAACGTTTTTCTTAGTCATAACATAGTTCATAGTAGCGAATACAGATTTTTTGATTTCGCCTGAGTATTGAGAACCGCAGATGATGATTTCGTGAGCTTCGTAGTCGATAGCGATACAAGCTTCAGAGTTTACACCATCAACTTCTGGATCACATTTGAAACCAGGAGCACAAAGGATTGTGTAATCAGGTTCACCGTAGTTAGCCAATTCTTCAGCTGTTGGTCTGATTAATAGTTCGTGGATGAACATGTTTTGGCTAGCTAATTCGTTGATAACTCTGAATTTTTGAGTATAAGTTTTGTCAGCACCAGCAAAACCATCGAAAATAAATACTTCTCTGTTTTGCAAGTAAGATGCGATTTTACCCTTGATTGAGTTAAATTTTTCTCTGCTGATAGGTCTGTTTACTTTACCCCAAGCGATATCGTTGTGGATAGATTCTGTATCAACAATAAATTTATCCTTAGGTGAACGACCGGTGTATTTACCAGTTGTAACAACCAAAGCACCAGTGTTGCTCAATGAGCCTTCGCCTAATCTTAAAGCAGCTTCAGTTAATTGAGCTGGAGTCCAGTTTCTGTGAACTGCTTTTGGTCCGATAATACCAAATTTTTCAATTCCGTATGTTTCCATAATATAGCTTCCTCCTTTTTTAAAGCTTTCTTTCATACACAATAAATGTATTACAAACACTTGCAAAAATCAATTAGTGGCATGCTCTTGAGTAAAACTTTTTAAATAACTTTGTTTTTCAAAAAAAAGATAGTATAATTAGACTATGAGGAAGAGGTTAGCTGGATTAATTTTAACTATGATGTTGGCAAATACAGCTTTGGCTGATATGCCTTATCAGGGTCATGCAGAATTCGACGAGCAGTATACTGCGCCGGATGAAAAACTTTTTACTGGTAAAACTGAGTACCTTGAGAAAAAAGATGTTATAGAAATGACTGTTTCGCAGGTTTTGGACGGCTCTTATTCATTAGAAGGTGACGAGTTTTTTGCAACGGTCACATCCGATGTTTTGGGTGATAAAGGTGTGATTATACCAAAAGGAACGGTTGCGCATGGTTCAATCACACAAACAAGCGAAGCTAAAAGACTCGGCCGCGACGGACATTTAAGCCTTAGTTTTGATTATCTTGTAACACCTGACGGAAGAGAAATTCCAATCGAAGGCAAAATGTCTACAAAACTTCATCCTCTAAAAGCTGCTACAAAAATTGTTGCCACTGATGTAGGTTATACTGCTGTCGGTGGTGTAGCAGGCGGTTTATTTGCCTTGCAAGCTTTGGGTTTAGAAGCAGCAATAGCATCCCAAGGTTATACTGTAGCAGGTGGTGCAGCATTAGGTGGTACAATCGGTTTAGGCATGTCTTTATACAGAAAAGGTAAAAATGTTCTTATAGCCCCAGGAGATGAAATTAAAGTTAGAATTTTATCAAATGTAGAGCTTCCAGTTTACAAAGAAGAAGCACTGCAAAAACAGGAAATGAACTACCCGGGACTTGATATAAGAATTGCAAACATTCTTTATGAGAAAGACCCGTTTGGAGAAGTTAATACAATTACGCTTTCACTTTCAATTTCAAATATGTCTAAAAAAGCGTTTTCGGGCATGGATTTAGCACTGGTTAATGATTATAATACGGTATTCAATCCGTCAATATTTGGTGATACAAAATTATTGTTTTCACAACTTAAACCCGGTGACAGATATGCAGGAAAAATTTCATTCTCTGTTCATAACGTAAAGCAATCTTATTGGCTAATTGTGAATGATAGAGCAACAAACAAGCCAATTGCGAAAATTTCTTTAGATAATGCTTATAAAAATGTTTCGAAGGATGTAAAAAAGCGTAATGACAAGATGAAACAGGGTAAGAAAAATTTCTACAAAGAAGAATCACCATTCGATTTATAATTAAACTAGCAAATTTTATTTTTAGAGGTTTTACATAAATAGCGAAAGGAATATAAAATGGTACAAGTTAATCCGATAACAGATAGATTAAATGTTTATGCAAAACGCATGATTGATTCAACATCACAAAATGAACCGGTAAGAAAAATGTATATTCAGAATTTTTTAAGAACCGCAAATGATAATGATGCACATGGAACAGCCATTATTTCATATTTTACAGCTCTAAACAATGCGAGAAAAAATGTAAATTATAATAATCATGCGATGGTAAATAGACTTGAACATATGGCGGATGTTATAGAAAAAGAAGTTGCGGAAACTCCTGCTTTAAAAGAACAAGCAGATAAATTTACAGATGCTGTAAACAAAAAATACAAAAATTCTTTGGAAGATAGAATTGCTTTAGCAAAAGAAGGTGCTGTGGTTTCTGATGGTGTTGAACCAAAATCACGAATCAAAAAAATTATGGCATTTCTACATCAATTTATGAAAGAAGAAGAATAAATTTTTTATTAAAAAAAGGCACTAGCTAAACTAGCTAGTGCCTTTTTTAATATTCTAAAGTTGACTAATTAATCCAAATCATAGTTTAACATTGAAACAACTTTAACACCTGTTGCTTCGATTTTTTCTCTACCTTTTAGAGGGTCAAGTTCGATAATGAACGCAGAAGCTACAACTTCTGCACCGATTCTTTTTACAAGATTGCAAGCAGCTACAGCAGTTCCGCCTGTTGCCAATAAATCATCAATTACAAGCACTCTATCACCTTTTTTTAGAGCGTCTGCGTGGATTTCAATTGTATCAGTGCCGTATTCTAAAGCGTATTCTTCCTTGATTGTTTCCGCAGGAAGTTTATTAGGTTTTCTTATAGGCACAAAACCTGCGCCAAGCTTGTAAGCAACTGCTGCACCGAAAATAAAACCGCGAGATTCAATACCGGTTACATAGTCAATTTTTTCATCTTTAAATTGTTCATATAAGAAATCTGTCATATACTGCATAGATTTAGCATCTTTAGTTGCAGTTGTAATATCTAAAAATAAAATACCTTTTTTAGGAAAATCAGGCACTTCTCTTACGTGTTCTCTTACATATTGAAATTTATCTGTCATCTATTTATACCTCTTGCATTTCTAATTCTTGCTTGTTTTGTTCTTCTACTACAAGACCGTGAGCAGTCTTGCCCCAATTCATATCTTTCTTGCAGAATAATATTTTACCACAAATAAATAATTCCATCGGAAACCAAATTATTAAAAAATAAACGGTTGTTTCTAATGCTTGCCTAAATGCACTCATTCTTGGCACAAAATCGTATTTTCTTAAACTATATCTGATTGCACCAAAAAAGCCTAAACCAACTACTGCAGACACAATTAATGAAGACCACAATACATTGTGTAAGCTATAAGGGTCAATTTTATCCGTTAATAATTTGATTATTCTAAAAACGACCTCCATCATAAACCAAAGTGGCATGATGAATTGTGTAATATAAACTGCCATATCTAATCTTGCACGCAATGACATTTTTTTAGATTTCATTGCAGCGCCAAAATATTCTAAATATCTTCTGATTGTACCTTCTAACCAACGACGTCTTTGGCGGAAAAGCGGAAAAACATAAACAATGCCTTCTTCATACACACAAGCATCGGGGCAAAAACGTACGTCCCAACCCTTGATATGTAATCTTGTTGACATATCTAAGTCATCTGTAATCGTATAATTATTCCAACCGTCAATGTCTTCTAAGGCTTGACGCTTAATCAATTCGCCATTTCCTCGAAGCTCAACCGCACCTTTTATCGCATCTCTACTTACTTGAAGATATGTATCAAATGTGTATTCATTATTTTGACATCTTGTTAAAAAGTTTACATCTTTGTTTCTGATAATTTTTCTGGCTTGAACAGCTCCCACATCCGCAGGTTCAAGATTTGGTACAAGTTTATTTAAAAAATCTGGTTCAACAGTAGCATCTGCATCAAATACTAAAATAGCTTCTCCGTGCGCCATTTTTAATGCATCATTTAGAACCGCAGATTTTCCAGGAAATGCATCTTTTTCTCTAATTAAAGCTCTAACTTGCTCATGTTTTGCTTCCAAATCTTTGATTACTGAAGCCGTGTTATCTGAACTTCTATCATCTATAACAATAACTTCGAAATTCGGATAATCCATTTTTAGAATATTTTCTACAGTATTAGTAATTACAGATTCTTCATTATGAGCAGGAATCATAATCGTTACGAATGGTTTAAAATTTTCATTTACAACAACCGGGTGCATTTTCAACTTACGTTTTTGATACTTAGTCGCTGCTAAAGAATAAAGCCCATACACAACCATACACGCACATAAAATAACGAAACCAACTACCGTGTTGACATAGTTTTGGAAAACGTAAAGAAATACGCCCAAACACGATAATATTATAAATAAAAGAATTCTTTCCCTCATAATCTCCCAACACTCTTAATTCTAAGATATCTTATGTGACAATTATATCAAAAACAAGTATTGATGGGCGTGGATGTTTACAAAACTTCACGGAGTTGATGTTAAATTATAGGATTTATTATAAATTATAATGTTTGCTTCTATAAACCAATTACGTTATAATAACAATATTAAATCCGTGGTGTGGGAAAAGAACCGTAGGGTGGGAAAAGCTTAAGCGGTTCCCACCAAAAACTGAAACAACGAGGGAGAAATATGAATAAAAATCAATCAGTCGGCATGTACGTTATTCTTGGGATTATGATTTTAGCATTTATTTCAATGCTGTTTTCAGGACCAACTTCCAGTACGGAAGAGCTTTCTTATACAAATTTTTTACAAAAAGTTGAAAACAAAGAAATCAAAAGCGTTGACATGGGAAAAGATATGTTAATTGCTTTGCCTGTAAAACAACCTGAAGCAAAGAAAAGTGCGTCAAATCCGATTTATGGCGATGTAAGACCACCAAAGTTACAATACAAAGTTGTTCTTCCTGAAAATTCAGATGTATTAAATAAATTAGAAGATAATAATGTTGAAATTAGCGCAAAGAAGGCTGATTCAGGTTCAACATTCGGATTAGGCTCTTCTTTGATAACTATTTTGCTTGTTTTAGGTTTTATTATGCTTATCATAAAATCTATTCAGGCAGGCGGTGCGCAAGCAATGTCATTTGGTAAAAGCAGAGCAAAAATGCTTATGGATAGTAAGGTTAAGACAACATTTAAAGATGTTGCGGGGATTGATGAAGAAAGAAAAGAACTTGAAGAGATTGTTGATTTCTTGAAACATTCAGATAAATACGTTAAATTAGGTGCAAAAATTCCTAAAGGTGTTCTTCTTGTGGGTTCTCCTGGTACAGGTAAAACTCTTATGGCGAAAGCTGTTGCAGGTGAAGCAGGCGTTCCTTTCTTCTCTATAAGCGGTTCAGATTTTGTTGAAATGTTCGTAGGTGTTGGTGCTTCTCGTGTTAGAGATTTGTTTGAACAAGCAAAAAAACATCAGCCATGTATCGTGTTTATTGATGAAATTGATGCTGTTGGTCGTCAAAGAGGTGCCGGCATGGGCGGTGGACACGACGAAAGAGAACAAACTCTTAACCAATTACTTGTTGAAATGGACGGGTTTGATGAAAATACCAACATAATTATTTTGGCAGCAACAAACAGACCTGATATTTTGGATAATGCACTTCTTAGACCCGGCAGATTTGATAGACAAATTGTTATTAACAAACCTGATGTTTTAGGTAGAGAACAAATTTTGAATGTTCACGCGAAAAATAAACCTTTGGCAAAAGAAGTTGACTTGAAAACACTTGCTAAGCGTACTCCAGGGTTCACAGGTGCAGATCTTTCTAATTTGTTAAATGAAGCTGCGCTTCTTGCAGCACGTCATGATAAGTCAGAAATTGAAATGCCGGATTTAGAGGAAGCGATTGATAAAGTTATGGCAGGACCTGAAAAGAAAAGCAGGATTATTTCTGATGAAGAAAAAGAAAATACTGCATATCATGAAGTTGGCCATGCTCTTCTTGCAAAATTGCTTAAAGATTGTGACCCATTGCATAAAGTTTCGATTATTCCTCGTGGTATGGCTTTAGGTATTACGCTTACTTTACCTGAAAAAGATCACTTGACTATGCGCAAAAACCAATTGTTGGATAGAATTGCAATGATTCTTGGCGGACGTGTTGCAGAAGAATTGATTTACGGTAAGGATAATATTACAACAGGCGCATCAAACGACTTGGAAAAAGTTTCAAGTTTAGCTAGAAGTATGGTTACAACTTATGGTATGAGCGAAAAAATGGGTAATTTAGCTTATGGTAAAGATCAAGAACATATTTTTATGGGCAGAAACTTTGGCAATACAAGAGATTTTTCAGAAGAAATTGCTGCTGATATTGATAAAGAAGTTAAGAAAATTGTTGATGCTCAGTACGAACACGCAAAAAATCTTTTAAGCGAAAACAGAGATATGTTGGAATACATTGCTCATAACTTGCTCGAAAAAGAAACTTTGGACGAAAAAGAATTCGAAGCGTTGATGAATGAAGTTAAGGAAAGACGAAATAATGGTTAAATTGACAATTAAAAACGAAAAATAAACTTATAAAAGGATGCATAAAAATGGATAGAGATGAATTAATTTTTAATGAATATAAAACATATTGCGAACAAAAAGAGAATTTTATTGATAGAAACTTTAGAACAAATAAATTCTATATGACAGCTGTCGTAGTTTTAATTTTTGCAATGATTTATACAGGTAATGTTGTTTTCTTAAACAAAATCAGTGCAACTTTGGTGTTCGCATTGTTTGGAATTTCAGTGAGTGCTTTATGGTGGATGAACGTTGATTCATATAACACTTTGATTAAGGTTAAATATGCTAATGTTATTGAAAAAATTGAAGAGAAATTCCCTGTAAAACCTTTCACAGATGAGTATAAAGGTATTGAGGACTTCAGAAACAATAAAGTGTTTATGTTCTCTGATATCCAAAAATTAATCGCAGCAGTTGCTGCATTGTTTTTCTTTGCAGTATGCGTAAGCGAAATTTCACCAATTGTGATTAAGTTGTGCGCAAAGGTAATTGATGCTGTGGTGAAGTTTAAGGGTTGCGGAATTTAATATAATAAGTTGGTAGTGGAAATTTTATGAGCAAAAATAAAGAATATGGAACTGCACTAAATTGGAATTATGTAATAATTTCTCTTGTCGTGCTTGTTGTTTTAACATTATTAGTTTTATATATGCCAAATTTGCGCGAAATCGATATGAATATACTTCATTCGATTCGTTTGGCTCTTTCGCCATATCCGATTTCTTATGCGCAAGTTATATCAGAATTCGGACGCGCAAATCACATGCTTTGGCCTCAAATTGCTGCTGGCAGTGTTTTAATATCCGAAAAAAGATATATGAAATGTTTTCTTTTAATATTTTTCACGCAAGCATCTTTTGTTGTAACGGATTTGCTTAAAGATTTTGTTTGCAGAGAACGCCCCGGAATATTATGCTATTCAGGCTTTAGCTTTCCTTCTGGTCACGCTTCAACTACAATGTGTTTTTACGGAATTTTAATCTATTTGGTTTTACATTACGCAAAATCAGATTTTTGGAGATATTTCTTAACTTCATTGTTTGGAATTTTTATCTTCCTGGTATGCTTATCAAGATTATGGCTTGGAGTTCATTTCTTAACAGATGTAACCGCAGGATTATTCTTGGGATTCTTGCTTGTTAATTTGTATATTATTATTTCAAGAGCAATGAGTAAGTAGATTTAATAAGTCAATGTTGGGCAGGTATGCCCAACCG
>USFB01000010.1 GCA_900553895.1 uncultured bacterium
ACCGTTGTGTAATAGCCGATAGTTTCCCCGATTTCAGAAACAGTTTCTGCGGCATAAGCAAAACGTGATTTTGTTTTCTTTTTAGCCTTCAAAAACTCCTTGTCAGTAATCGGATTGTTAATAAGGTTTGCAAGCTCTTCCTTGATTAAATTAATTGCAACATCTTTGCATTCGGGTTTAAAATTGCCTTGAATAAAGAAGTTGTTGCCGTCTTTAAACTGATAATGCTCGCAATTAATCATATTGAAAATCGGCTCAGACTGTTTTTCTACCAAGTTTTGATAAAGTCTTGAACTCGTCCCATCCCCAAAAATAATGCTGATTAAATCAAGACAAATCGTACCCTTCAAATCCGCAGCTCTCGGGCCGAGCCAGCCGAACATTACATAACCCGTATTCATGTGACCTGTTTGTTCAACAATTTTTGTAGACGTAATCGGCTGGTCAATCTCATTAACTCGTTTCGGTGAATTTCCACGACCTTTAAAATCGAATTCAGCCTCAACTTTTTTCAAAACTTCTTCACTGTCAAAATCTCCGACGATAATAGTTGTCATATTTTCCGGAGAATAGAAAGTTTTGTAGTAATTCATTATTTCATCACGAGTTACTTGTGAAATGATTTCTGGCGTGCCGATTACGTCGCGTTTATAAGGGTGTTTTTTGTACATGTTGAAATTGCAAGCGTTGTAAACTTTCGTCCAGTTTTGATCTTTACGCATTCTAATCTCTTCAATTACAACGTGACGTTCGCGTTTGTCGGTAACTTTCGGGTTATTTAAGTCGAATGGTGCTCCGATTTCTTCTTCCGGCAAAACGGGGTCTAGCATCATATCGGCGTGAAGTTCTATTGCAAGGTCTAAGTCTTTGCCTTCTGCACCTTTTGGAAGAGTAACGTAGTAGAAAGTGTAGTCTTTCCAAGTTGCAGCGTTTACGATTGCTCCTTTGGCTTCAAGAGTTCTGTCAAAATATCCGGCTTTATGTTTGTGAGTTCCTTTGAACATCAAGTGTTCCAGAAAGTGAGAAATTCCATTGATTTTATCATCTTCGTTGATAGAACCTGTTTTTACCCAAGTACTAACATTCACTAACTCGCCCTCTTTGTGTGCAAGAACGATTTTGTGCCCGTTTTCTCTTTCGTAAATCTCAATTTCTTTTGTCAAAAACGGATATTTCACTAATGATTTCTTCATAAACACCTCTTATTTGTGTTTATTATATCTAAAATCGGCTTGTAGGACAAGAGGAGATAAAACGCTATTCTAAAGTTTTTGTTGGGCAGGTATGTCCAACCGACTTATTTATTTTTTGCATCTTTGTTTAACAAAAGTGTTAATCCAGTGTTTGCAGCATAAGCTCCGGCTAGAAGTGTAAATAAACCGAACAATGACTTATTAGCTTTATTTTTAGTGTTGTCAAAACTTTTCATAAATAAGTAAAGAACTGGTAATGTCATAGAATTAATGATTAAATCTTGTGATATACTATTTTTTAGTGTATTTTTCTTTTTATTTTTAATTCGGCTTTCTGATTTTATAGCGTTAAAAAATGCGGTCTGAAATTTTTTAGCCTCATCAATTTCAGCTTCACTAGCTTCCATATTTGATAAAATTTTATTTTTTAGAGGAACTAAATCTTTTTGTTTTAAAATTTTTTGCTTGTATTCTTTTTTTGTTTGCAGGTATTCAAGAGTTGTTTGCAGGAAATTTTTATTGTTGTTTTTGTTTTCAAGAAAATCTTCTTTAGCTTTTTGTCGCGAAATCATTTCTATGTTATTAAATTTTTCATTTGAAACACTATTAGATAAATATAGTAAAGGAATTGTTGCTACAACTGGAACAAATGCGCCAGCTTCTTTATATTTGTTCTTTGTCATTTTATCAAGCACAAAAAATATTCCACCAAACGTTAAGCTGCCTGTTGCAAAAAATAAATTTAAGCCTGCGGTTATTTTTTTTGTATAATCCTGCGTTTTGTTATCTATTTGTTTAAGAGCTTCTAAATATTTATTTGGTTCATCAATTGTTGGTTGAAAGTTTTTAGCACTAAGATTAACATTGTGCATAAAGTTTTTATGTTTTATTATCTTAAAATCTGGAAAAAAGTTTTGTTCTTTAGGATATTGTGTATTGTTATAATAAGCATAGATAGGGTTCTTAGCAATAAACATTTGCCTTTCATCAGAAAGGTTTAAAAATAATTTTGGATTACTTAGTTTTTTCTCTGCGTTGCTTTGTCCAAGGGAATTTGTTTTATACATTCCATCAGCACGTTTTTTGTTTAATAAACCAAAAAGTAACATGGATAATGTTGTTACTCCAAGCATTAATGAAAACATTTTAGAGCCGGTTAATTTATATAATTTGTTTCCATCCAAATTTTCACCAAACTTGGTTATAATGAAAGCAAAAATAGCAGAAAAACATACTAGACTTGTTTTTTGCAGAGAGTTGAATTCTTTATTACACTGATTTATTTCTAAATCGAGGGTATCAACTGCATTTATCAAGGTTCTTCTTTTAGAAATATCAAATTGTTGTTGTTTGAAATTGTTCGTTGGTGAATTATTTGTAGAAATTTTTAACATACACATTCATTCCTATTAGGTATTTTATATAATAAAAATTATTTTTCAATAGATTGACATTAAAATGTTTTGTGTAATTATTATAATGTTTATAATAATGTGCACAAGGAGGATATTATGCAAATAACACCAGTAAACAATTTTAATTGCCAGACAAAATTAAAAATGAATAATTCTAAGTTAAAAAGTCGATATTCAGAAGAATTTACAAAAACAGATACAACTCAAGCAAATGAAATAAATTTTAAAGGTCGTTGTACAAAAGCATTTACTGTTTTAGGAGCTGCGTTTGGTGCTTGTTTTGGACCAGTTGGTGCAGGAATTGGTGCAGCTTTAGGAAATAAGTATGGTAATATGATTGACAAAGGTGCTGAAGAGTTCGAAAAATCTGGATTTGACAATAGTTATGAAGATCCGGATCCTTATAATATGAGTGGTAGATAAAATAATATAATTTAAAGAATTTTAAAAAAAAGTTATTTTAATAAATCGGTTGGGCATACCTGCCCAACCAACTTATTTTTTAGTGTGCGAATTCTCCAATTTGGCTATTGTATTCTTTATTACAATGATATAAAACTTTTAAATGAAGAAAGGAGTTTTTTATGCCAGAAGAAAACAAACATCACTTATTAAAAGTTATCGGAGTAATTATTGCAACATTTTTGGGAGCGTTTTTAGCTTTTTATTTAGCGGTAGATTTGACATTAAATAGAATGTTTAATCCGGAATATCAAATTCGAAAAATGGAAAAAACAATTAACAATATTCAAAAATTTGATGAAAGAATGATGGAAAATCCTTTTGTTCCCAAAATGTCACCAATGTTAGTTAATTTGGTTAAAGAGGCAAACGAATATAAAGTTATTGTTGACTTAAAGCTTCTCGGAGATGATGAAAAAAACGTTGATGTCAAGTTAGACAACAATATTGTAACTGTTTCAGGCGATATGCAGAAAAAAGAATTGAGAGGTGAAAAAATTATGAATTTTTCACAGTCTTTTTATCTTGATGAAAAATTGTTGTCTAACAAAATCATTAAAGAAAGAAAAGGTAATAAATACATAGTAACAATACCTTTTGAAGAATAAAGAGGTGCGTAGAAAGTTGCAAATGAGAGGGGATTATTAACGCTTATTGATTAGACGTAGGGTAGACTTTAGTCTACCTTATTATTTTGTAGAAACTCTTTAATCATATTATCAAGCTTTGTTTTCGTTTCACTATAAACTTTCATATTAGGTTCTCTAAAGCCGTCCATTCTATTTAACCAGCTAGGAAGATTACCTAAAACCGCTTTGTCATTGAAAAGATTTTCAAAGTTCAAAACAGTTTCTGCGATTTCATATTGTTCGTAAAATCCCATATTTTCTATAATTTGTGGCAGGAGATACATTACATCTTTATTCGAATACAATCTTTTTTCAGATAAAACTTTATCAAGAAGGTCTGATTTTAATTGATAAACATTCTTATTGCTAAAACTCATAAACCATTCTAATTTTGTAATGTTATCAATAAGTTTTTTATCAGAAATTATTTCATCTTTGTCCAACATTTTAGAAATATAATTTATGTCTTCTGACCCTTCTGATTTTTGAAGAATTTCTGGAAGCTTGGTTACTACAGCTTTATTATTGTATAATCTTTCATCGCTAAAGACTTGATCTACCAACTTATATCCCTTTTCATTTTTGCTATAACCGAGCAGTAGACCTAAATTATTAGCTACTTCTGAATTTTGTATCTCAGGATTATTAAGATATTTTCTAAGTAAAGATTTTCTGAATTTTAAATTATCATTGTCTGTTGTTTCCAAAATGTAACCCAATGCGCCGTTTAAATTATCGTTTTTGTAGAATTTTCCATTTGATAAATACAAATCTAAAAACTCGTTGATATTATGAGCGTCTTCTGGAGTTTTTATAGAATGTATAGCTGAGGTAATACCACTACTGTACATTCCTTCGCCATTAAGTAAAAATCTGTTTCTATATAATTCTGGAGTGTCAAAAAATCTATTAGCCAAATCAAATTTTCGCTTGTCATTTACACTCTCAACAATATTGGCAATATTATGTTTTATGTGCTTATTGTTGAATACATCTGGCGTATTTAGGTACTTGTCAAACAAACTATTCACATACCCTAAACGTTCATTATCTTTTGTAAAATATGCAATACGAGAAATTTCGTTACAGATATTAGCATTATTATACAATCTTTCATCACTCAAAAATTTATCAACAACTTCTTCTCTAATTCTTGCAGTATACTTTGGATTATCAGAACAAGCATTTGTATCTAAAATATCAGCATAAGCATAAAAATACGTTTTATCAAAACGTTCATCGCTCAGAACTCTCAATACAGAATTAATATTAGATTCATCAACGTAAGGTAGAGCCTCTGTGGCATTCTTCACAAGATTTTCGTTATTGTACAATCTTGGGTTGCTCATAATATAGTCAACAACTTTAGCCTGCTTTGTGCTTAATTCTCTACCACGAGAAAAAATAAGTTGTGACATATTTCTTCTAAGCGTTGGATTATTTATTAATTTGTCATCATCAAGAAGTTTGTTAACTAGCTGAATTTCTCTTTTTTTACCTGCAAGCTTTCTTTCACCAACTACATAACGACTTCTTTCGTCATAACGAATTTTTCTTTCCAACGCTTGCAATTTTGGTTCTGAAACTTCTGGCAAATCTGGGAAAATTTCATCAAGCGTCTTTTCAGGTTGCTTTATTTCTTCTTTAATTTGTGGTTCTGCTTTTTCTTCCTCTTGTTTTTTATTAATCGCAATTGCTGCAAGCGCAATAGCAGAACTCGCTCCAGCTAACGCAACAAAAGTTTGTTTGATTTTCTCTACTTGTGCGTCACTTGTTTTTGAAAACATATTTGTAAAACGATTAAATATTGATTTGTAATTTTTTCCTTCAAAGTTTGGTTGGTTTGTACTTATTTTTTCGACACGCATAATTTATCCCTTTTTCAGGTATCGTATCATGAGAAAGTCTGACATGCAAGCATGCTAACCCTTTACAGCTCCATCGTTTTCGCCTGATATAAAATATCTTTGCATAGCAAGGAAAAATATAATAATCGGAATTGTTGAAATTATGGAGCCGGCTGCAATAAAACGCCAGTTAGAGGAAAACATTCCTTGCAAATTGTTGATACCGACAGGCAAAGTGTACATTGAATCCTTTGTAAGCATAATACTTGGCCAAAGAAATTCGCCCCAAGAACCAATGAACGTGAAAACTGCAAGCACTGCTAAAGTAGGTTTAACCATTGGTAAAACTACTTTGATGAACATTTGAAAAACATTACAGCCGTCTACAATGGCAGCTTCTTCAACTTCTTTGGGAACTTTTAAAAACGCTTGGCGCATCAAGAATATTCCGAAGGCACTTACTGCGAATGGCATAACAAGCCCGATGTAGCCCATTACATTATTTACGCTATCTATCAAATGTAATTTTAAAGTTATTATGTAAACAGGTAGCATAATTGCTTGAAACGGTATCATAATTGTTGCAAGAATAGAGAAGAAAACAAATTTTTTGCCTTTAAAATTCATTCTTGCGAGCGGATAAGCTGCAAGTGATGAGAGAATTAAATTTAATAAAACAGTTAGTGCTGCAACAATTACACTGTTCCAAAAATAAGCCATAAAATCGACTTTCCCCCAAACATCGACGTAATTTGCGAAGGTAAAATCAGTCGGGATAAGTTTTGGCGGATACGCAAAAATATCTTCGCTCAACCCCTTGAGTGACGTTGAAGTCAGCCAAATAAAAGGGAATATTGAAAGTAGCGAAGTTAATATTAAAATTGTATGTATTGTGAATTTTTGCGTGAGTTTTTTTAACATAATTTTTATTTTATAACATGTTGGTATAAATGAAAAGGTTTAAATAAATTTATTAGCTCACTTAGTGATTTCTTTATTCATTAAAAATATTAAAATCCTGCAAACTTGTTACATTTTCCCTCTAATGTAAAGATTTTGTAATAGTTTGACATGTTTTTGGTACAATTAATAAAAAGTGGTAAAATAGCCGAGAATTAAGGGAAAAGAGATTATGAAGAAATTTTTGATGATGTTATTTACGACAATGCTTATGACTCTACAGTCTGCGCAAGCTATGAATGTAGACGAATTTATGGATAAGCATGTCGCGCCAATTTCTGACGCTGTCGCAAAATTAATTTTCTTCCCAATCAATATTTGCGGATGTGATGTTCCGTTAATTATTTTTTGGGTGCTAATTGCTGGTTTCTTTTTCACGTTCTATTTTAAAGGTATTTCTGTTTGGGGATTTAAACACGCGCTTGACGTTGTCGCAAAACCTGCTGAAAAACATAATGACGGATGTGGTGAAGTTTCATCTTTCCAAGCATTAGCAACCGCTTTATCAGGTACAATTGGTATCGGTAGCATCGCAGGTGTTGCTATTTCGATTTCAATTGGTGGACCGGGTGCAGCGTTTTGGATTTTTGCAGGCGCACTTTTGGGTATGTCAATTAAGTTTGTTGAAGCAACTTTAGCAGTAAAATATAGAAGATTTAACCTTGACGGTTCTGTTTCAGGTGGTCCTATGCACTATATCGCGCACGGTCTTACTAGAAAGAAAATGCGTTGGTTAGGTCAACCTTTGTCTGTATTATATGCAATACTTTGTATTGGTGGCGGTATTACAGGCGGTAATATGATTCAAATTAACCAAACAGCACACCAAATAGTATTCATTACCGGTGGTTCGCATAGTATTTTTCATGGCTATACTTGGTTAATCGGTTTAGTTGCAGCAGTTTTGATAGGTATGGTAATTGTTGGTGGTATTAAAAGCATAGCAAAAGTTACAACAATTTTAACTCCGACAATGTGTTTATTGTATATTATTTCAGGTTTAATTGTTATTTTTGCAAACTTTATGAACATTCCTCATGCTATCGCTTTGATTATTCATGAAGCTTTTAACCCTACGGCAGTTGCAGGTGGCGTAATCGGTACAATTATCATTGGTTTAAGACGTTCTGTTCAATCAAACGAAGCCGGAACAGGTGCCGCTGCGATTGTTTATGCTACTGCTCAAACTAAAGAACCTGTTTCACAAGGTTTTGTGGCTTTATTAGAAACATTCTTAACAGGTGTTCTTTGTTTATTTACTTCTTTTGCTATAGTATTCTCAGGTGCTTGCACACACGCAGCTAAAGAAATTTCAGGTATAGAATTAGCGTCAAACGCTTTCCAATCTGTAATTCCGTTCTTCCCAATTATTCTTTCAATAATCGCTGTAATGTTCGCATTATCAACATTGATTTCTTGGGCTTATTACGGACAAAAGGCTTGGACATTCTTGTTTGGCGAAGGTAAAAAACGTGTTCTTGCATTTAACTTGATTTATTGCTTATTTATTATTATCGGTTCTGCAATGAATGTTAAATCAGTTATTGATATTACAGATGCTATGATGATTGCGTTATGTGTTCCAAACATCATTGTATTGTATATCTTGTGTCCTGAAATTAAGCGTGATTTGAAAGCTTATTTAGAAAGACAAGATATGAAATTAGTTAAAAAATTTATCAAATTTTAGGATGAATTATAAATATTTAAAAAAATCAATGTATCTTCTTGGTACATTGATTTTTTTTGCCCTCTATTTTATAATTATCATTGAACTTTGAAAAAAGAATACAGGCTAAAGATTTTAACACATTTTGACTAACGAGCGAAAGCAGAAAGGAGGTTAAAGTGCTTGTTGAAGTCAATGCAAGAGAATTAGCATTATTAATAATACTAATTCTCGTCCTCAAAACCCTTTAATTAGGGTTACGGGTAAGGGTATTCGCATTACCCTTGCCTGTATTCTTATTTTAACGTATTTATAAATTTTTTCAAGTGAGAACAATGATTTATTTAGATGCAGGAACGACATATTCAAAAATAATAACAGACGAAAAACAATTTGATGATGAGTTTTTTATAAAGCAAGATGGAAATTCTGCCTATTACATTTTGCCTTCACGTATAATAAAAGCGCAAAACATTGTGCCGACACGCTCTTGTGGTCACATGTCAAATGCCAGCGAAAATGAAATTATCGCGTTAGCACAAGGTGCAAAAAAACGTGATATTTCATCTAACGCAACTGTTTTGGATTTAGGAAGTCGTGATGCTAAATGGATAAAATTCAAAGACGGCAAATTTCATGATATGGATTGGAATACATCTTGTGCTAGTTCTACCGGTGCAACGGTAGAGATGCTTTTAAAATTCTATGGAGTAAGAGCAGAAGAATTGGCATTTAATGATGAAAAATTCGCCGTTACCTGTGGGATTTTTGGAATGGAAAAGATTATGGATTCGATATCTGCTGGAGTTAAACCCTCAGAAGCGATTTCTAAATTTGTACACGGAATAGCTTTCAATGCTTGGAATTTCTGTAAAAAACCTGAAAAAATTTATTTGTCAGGTGGTTTTTGCGATAATAAATGTCTTGTGGATTCATTAAAAAATTATTGCGAAGTTGAACTTTTAGGCAGATTTGTGTTGTGTGAAGGTCTGTTTTAAATATTTTTTAATCAGCCCCCACCCGAATTTCTAAGTTTCGCGAAGCTCAACTTGAAATTCTACCCTTCCCCGTGGAGAGGGAATGTACTCGTGTAAATTAAGTACCTTATAATATTTTTAAAAATTGAACGACTTTAGCCGCTTCCCTCTCCACGGGGGAGGGTTAGGGAGGGGGCTAATATATGGCTGAACACTTATTTTTCTAATACTTCAAATTCTCTTTGCAATATTTTATAAACACCTGCTATATTTTTGTCAATATCATTATTCCAAAATCTTATAACTTTAAAACCTAAGGAATTTAAAAATTTTGTTCTTTTTTTATCATATTCAATGTCATTTGGTTGATTGTGTTGACCACCATCAATTTCAATTATTATTTTTTTAGAACGACAAACAAAATCGACAATATAATGTCCAATTGGATATTGTCTTCTTATTTCAAAATTATAAAAATTGTGATTTCTAAAAATCTGCCATAATTTTTTTTCTTGAGGGGTTAAATTTTTTCGTAAATCTCGCGCTCTTTTTATATTTTCTTTCATGTTTATATTTTACATTGTTTTTTGATTTTTGTAAGCCCCCACCCGAATTTCTAAGTTTCGCGAAGCTCAACTTGAAATTCTACCCTCCCCCGTGGAGAGGGAATAAGCTAAGGTCGTTCACAAAAATCTAGCCTTATTGTATTATTGCTAACTTATCCTGTTTACGGTATTCTTGAATACAATGAGGAGAAGGCAATGACAGTTTTAGAAAAAATCAACGAAATTAATGATGCTTTAAAAGAAATTTTTGATTTCACGCAAACAAATGAAACTATTAAATCTGATTTTACAGAATATTTATCAACCATAGGTGCAAGAAATATTTCACTTAATCAGATGGAAAAGATATTTTTACCTTACGTTTTTGAACGAAGAATTAACGGCAAATCTATTTTGGAAATGTATACAGAAGAAAAAGGCGCAAAAGATATTATCGCAAAACTTAACGAAGCACAATCTTCTATTTTCGAAATCAAAAAGATTTTGAAAAACGGTTTTGAATTATATAATTTGGTAAATGAAAAAACTTATAAAGTGCTTTCGCTTACTAAAATGACTAACTTTAGAGGTATTTACGCCGGTCAATTTATCGCAGGCAGAATTTTCGAACTTGATGGCGAATATTATATTATTGAAATTTCCAGTGTTCTTTCACATTCTCAAAAAGAAGACGCTTATAGATACGCAGTAATGAAATTGGTTCATACTCCGCGTTTGTTGTATTTGGATAATCCTGAGAAAGAAAAAGAAATTAAATCAACAATAGCAGAAATGTATGAAAAATTTATCAAAACATTTGATAAAGATATAATTTTAACCACCAATAAACACGCAGATGATATTATCGGTGCGTTTAATGAAGGTGAAGATGTTGATTTGTCGGATAAAGGTTGTGACATCTCCGAATACAAATTTTTTCACGTTAAAGAATTGGATAACAATTATTCAAACTTCTTGGAAAATTCTATGGGCGGATTTTCTTCTCATAACGAAACTTACGATGTTGCAGTAATTTTTGACAAAGAAAACGGACTTTATGCAATACCTTTCTACGAAACATTCTGTAAAATTTTTGAAAACAAAGATACTGTAGAAAATGCGAAAGGTTGCGTTGAATACTTTTTAACAAATGACTCAATTCCAAATACAATTTTAGAAAGAGTTTCAACCCAGTATTCAAACTTTATGGAAACAATTAATGAAATAATGGGAACAAATTATACATTTGAAGAATTGGTTAAAAATTATAAATCAGAATTTTTGAACAATAAAATTTATTCTTCCGCGACGATTTTGTTCTGTTCAAATGCGTTTTCACAAGTTTTTGATTATATATCAGAACCTAAACCGCAAGCACCGGTTGTCACCGAAAAAGTTGGTAGAAATGACCCTTGTCCTTGCGGAAGCGGTAAAAAGTACAAAAATTGCTGTGGGAAATAGACTATTTTTATTAAATAAATAAGGTCTGTATCACCCTCATCAGCCCGGAGGGCTGCTGAGGGTGATACAGATTAATATTAAAATAGCTGAATCTTCACAGCATCTATACAAAAAACGCTCAATATGTTAATATTAGTATATAAAATGTATTTATTAACAGGGAGCGTTTTAATGAAAAAGTTAGGCTATACGTTAGCAGAATTGCTTATAACATTGGGTATTATAGGTGGAATTTCTGCACTTATAATACCGGCAATAGTGAGTTCTATGCCGGACGAGAATAAAACAATGTATCTTAAAACTTATGATACATTGTCAGAAACCATTCAAGCTTTGGCTTCAAATTCGCAGATTTATCCTGTATGTGATGCTGCAAATAATGTTGATTGTTCTGAAAATCCGCTCTATAATTTACAACTTCCACTTATATCCCCGTTCAAAGATGATGCTAAATATAGTGGTGAAACTAAATTGTGTAATTTATTAGCCTATAGTTTAAATGCATCAAATGTTAAGTGTAGCACTTCTGAAGGGAATCCAAGTGATTTTGATTCAACTTCTGACATGTCGTTTACAACTCCGAACGGTATGGAGTGGAAAGTCTTTGCAGAACATATGGGCAGTGCTCCTAATGTACGTTATTTTGGAGGGAATGTATATATTGATATAAATGGTACTAAAGGAAACAACTGTTTTTATAATAGCAATACTTGTAAAAATCCTGATAGATTTTCTTTCAATGTATTAGCAAACGGAGGTGTTCTGCCTACTGATGCAATGGGTGTGCAGTATATAGAAACCCGAAGATCCCTTTTGAAAAAGCAGTATTCAATCAGTGAAGCTGTAAGACAAAAAGCCTTATCAAATGTAGGTTTTTCATCTTTTGAGTACCATTCTTGTAATTAAAGATAATAATTAAATTTAGAATATTGAGATGTAAAATTCTGAGAAGTAGGTACGACATATGCTTTAGAAATTTTGTGTTTTTCTTGACAAAAAAAATAAAGCATACTACTATATACCCATACCCCGTAGGGGTATGGGTATATAGTAGTATGAGAAAGGTGTTTTTTATGAATAAACTATTTACAGGATTATTAGTGGTATGTGCATCTATAGTGTTCTCAGGTGCTGTTTTGGCGTGTGAATGTGAATGTAATTGTGGTTGCGATTGCGGTAAGAATTGCAATTGCAAACAAGAATGTGCTGATGATTGCACTTGTGGTTGTAAGGAAGGCAAGACTTGTGAATGTGCAAAACAAGGTTGTGAATGTAAAACACAAAATTGTAGTTGCAGTAAAAAACATGTATTCAAGATTTTTAGAAAATCTAAATGTGAATGTAAGTAGGTAAATGTTGGGCTGAAAGCCCAACTTGTCTGTGTTTATTGAACAACTTTAGTTCCCTACCTCGATGGAGGGTGCCGAAGGCGGGAGAGGGTATTATTAACATTAAAAAAAGAAAGGAACAATCATGCATGCAGACAAGAAAAAAATAACTCGGTTACTAAAAACGGCTCAAGGTCAAATAGACGGGCTTATCAAAATGGTTGAAGAAGATAGATATTGTATTGATATCAGTACACAAATTTTGGCAAGCCAATCGATTCTTAGACGAGTAAATTTTGATATACTGAAAGGCCATTTCGAGCATTGTATCAGAGAATCTTTAGCTCAAGACAGCGAAACGGACAAAGACAAAAAAATCGGCGAATTGGTAGCAGTTTTAGACAAAATTTTACGCCAATGATGTTCTTAAACTATCAATAGCTTTTTTATAGTCGTTGTTACCATAGATGTAACTTCCTGCAACAAGTGAATTTGCGCCCAATGAGGTGCAAATTTTTGATGTCAAATTATTGATACCGCCATCAACTTGGATTATTAAATCATCAGGTGCGTTTTCTCTTATTGCCGGAATTTTCATTGCACAGTCGTGCATAAATTCTTGTCCGCCGAATCCCGGCTCAACTGTCATAACGAGCAACAAATCAATTTTGTTTAAGTATTGAAATATTTCTTTAGCTTCAGTTTTTGGTTTAATAGAGAGTCCGACTTTTATATTAAAACTTTTGATTAGATTAATAACTTCTTCTACGTGTTTATAATCTTTGCAGGCTTCATAATGAAAAGTTAAAATGTCAGAACCGGCTTCTGCAAATGGTTTAATATATTTTTCCGGGTTTTCTATCATCAAGTGTGTATCAAGTGTCAAATCAGTTACTTTTCTCAAGGATTTAACTACAGGAACGCCAATTGTTATATTAGGAACAAAATGTCCATCCATAACATCGATGTGCAACCATTCTGCGCCTGCATTTTTAACTGCAACCGCTTCTTCGCCCAGTTTAGCAAAGTCTGCCGATAATATTGAAGGTGAAATGATAGTGTTTTTCATTCTTCTATTTTATCACAAATGTAGACGGAGATTTTTTAATTTGCTATTTCCAAGAATTTTTAGTACAATAACTACATTATGGAAGATTTAACAGATTTAAAAAAATATTTAAAAAAACTACAGAGAGTTATATCTAATGATGCAGATTTTACTTTTTTTGGCTCAAGTTATATAAAGAAAAATAAAGTTGATGATATTTGGTGCTGTATTTTAGCAAGCATGCCAAATATTTTTAAAAAAAATATGAATACCGATTTAGGTAAAAAATTAAATTCAGTAATTGCGTATAAACATCTTTTTGATGCACTTAAGAAAAAATGTCCTTTTAGTTCTCAAATGTACTCTGTTAATGTTGGGGAGGCTAATAAGTCTATAACTACATTTTTGGTAGCAATTGAACGTGATATTAACTATTTAGAAAAATATGCATGAATATCCGTTACTCGTTGACTTTTATAATCTATTTGTTGTACAATTTTGGTAACTATCACACAAATTTTACGGAGTAAAAAATGAATTCACAACAAGATGTTATATATGGTTTAATGAACGAGTTAGAAGAAGCGTTGGATAAAGGTTTACCGCTTTTAGGCTCGGTTTCGATTGTAAAAAAAGATAATGTTACAAACATCTTGGATAAGTTGTACGCGGCTCTTCCTGATGAAATAAAAGAAGCTAGAGCATTGTTAAGACGCAAAGATGAACTTCAATATGAAGCTCAACAACGTGCGGAAAAAGTTATTTCTGACGCTCAAGCAGAAGCTAACAGACTTCTTAGCGAATCTGATTTGTTGAGAGCTGTTCAAAGAGAAGCAGAAAAAATTAAAGAACAAGTTATTACTGACTGCGAAGACATTAAGCGTAAGGCTTTGGATGAAGCAGAAAGTGTAAGAAATCAAGCAATTGATGAAGCAACAAGAATTAAAGATGGTGCGACTGTTTATGCTGAACAAGTTCTTGCAAGTATTGAACAAAACCTTGGACAACTTCAAGAAGTTGTGAAAAATGGTCAGTTGCAAATGGAAAGAAGACGTGTTGAAGCCGATGAACAAATGAGTTCAGGCTATGTTAATCAACGTCAGGAATTCGCACAAGATTTTAAGATGAATTAGGTTTAATCTGACTTGGCGTAGAATTTTTAACGAATTGTCATTGCGAGAGAAACTTTGTTTCTTGTGGCAATCCGTAATATTTATGAAAAACAAAAAATGCACCTTTCTAGGTGCATTTTTTTCTGATTAATCATCAATTTCATTTTCTGCCTTTGGTGGAAATTTTTTCTTAGCGTGTTCTTTGTCGAATTTCTTATGAAAATCGCCTCTATATCCCCTGTCAAAATGTTGTGGACCGAAATCCGGTCTTATCATTTGCTGGCATGGACAAGGCATTGGTGCTGGCATTGGTGGTTTATTTAATCCTGCAAATAAGCTTAGTGCCAAAAATGCGCCTACAAATGTTCCTGCTGAAATAACAATAAATTTTTTAAAATATTTGTTTTGGCATAAGCATTTGCACTCTTTTTGTTCTTCTACAATTTTGTTTTCATCTGTCATAATGTACTCTCCTTTTTTAGTTTACATTTGTATAACGAAGTTAGTTTTGTTTTTGTTCAAATTGGTAGTAAAATAGTTTTATGGATAATTATTCAGAAAAAGCTGTAAATAGTTTTAGAAACGGTTATAATTGTGCACAATCCGTGCTTTTGACTTTTGCAGGGAAGATTGGCTTAACAGATGATGAGGCATTGAGGCTTGCTTCTTCATTTGGTGGCGGTATGGGACGTCTTAGAGAAGTTTGCGGAGCTGTTAGTGCGATGTTTATGATAGCAGGATTTTTAAAAGGTTATACAGAACCTGATAACGATATTGCTAAAGCGAATCATTATAAGCTTATCCAAGATTTAGCCACTGAATTTAAGTCTAAGTATGGTACGATTATTTGTCGTGAGCTTTTAGGTTTGGATGGGACAGAATTTTCACCAGTTCCGTCAGCGAGAACAGAAGAATATTACAAAGAACGACCTTGTGAAGAGTTTATCAGATGTGTGGCTATGATTGTTGAAGAGGAGTTGTTGTAGAATTTAATAATACCATCTCCCCTACCCCTCCCCCAAGGGAGGGAGCACTTGTGTTGATTTAATACATCTCTGCAAAAATTGAACGACTTTAGTGCCCTCTCCCTATTGGAGAGGGTGTTCGGAGGACGGGAGAGGGTATTATCAACTTCTCCCAATTAAACCAACGGTGCGAACGTCTTGTAATACAAATAAATTGCAACCAACATTAACAAAGCTCCGCTTATTTTCATTAAAACATTCGTATAACCTGAGAGTTTTTTGAGATTTTTCACGCTTGACGTGAAAATCCCTGCAATAATTAAGATTAATCCTTGTCCTAAGGCGAATAAGAATAGCATAAATATTGCTGCTAAAAGATTTTTGCCGATAGCAGCGAACGCCATAATCCCTGCCAATATTGGAGTTGAACAAGGAGTGCCTGCGAGCGCGAAAACTATTCCCAAAAGTATCGGATATAAAAATAGCGAATTTGTAGAATTTACTGGCATTGCTTTAATTATAACGGGCATTTCAAAATCCAACAAACCTGTGATTTTAAGTCCCATTACCATTAAGAGTGACGCAATAATCAGTGTAAAATATCCGCCAAGCGCAGAAGCGAATACGCTACCTGTCACGGCACAAATTATTCCGATAATTGAAAATACAATTGCCGTTCCGCATATAAAGAAGCACAATTGAATAAAAGTTCTAAAAGGTGTTTCTTTAGAATATCCGCCGACATATCCGATAATAAGCGGTAGCATTGCAAGTGAGCAAGGTGAAATTGAAGCGATTACACCTCCCGCAAATGAAGCGCAAAACATAAAAAGCCAAATTTGCGGGCTTGAAGTTCCTGCTGAAAAAATTTGTACTAGATTATCCATTGATTAACTCTTTCAAATAATTTTCTAAAATCTGCGGTTGCATTGAACCTTCTATGCGCCTTTTGATATTTCCGTTCGCGTCTTTAAAAACAGTAGTCGGAACAAGTTTAACGTCATGTTTTCTGATTAAGTCGCGAGTTGCAGTGTCTTTTTGCGTAACATCAATTTTTCTTAATGTAATATCTCTGTTGTATTGTGGAAAAACTTCATCAAAAACTTTTTCCAACTCTTGACATTCATAACACATCGGAGAAGCAAACTTAATAACTTCCGCGCTGTTTGTGGCAATAGCAGGCGGTGTTGTAAGCTTATCCCTTGTTAAACCCCAATAAACGGCAAGAGGTACCAGAAAAATTGTTAAAATAATAAAAACATTTTTGTTCATAATCTCTCCTTTTTTACTCTACCATAGAATAGCGTATGAAGAAAAATATTAAATTGTTTAATTGGGTAGTATAAATTATTTTAAGTTTACGTTTCTTTTGTACTCAAGTTGTTTTTGTATGCATTTTTGCGAAATCAAATCAACATCATTTTTCGAAATTTCTAAATATTCAAATGATGCTTTTAGTATGTTTTCTTCATTATCAATTCTTATTAATTTTGCTTTTGTTTTAACATTTTTAGGCCGGAATAGAATATCAAGAGTTACTTCTTCAGGAATGTCTATTTTTTTAGGTAATATTATTCTAATTCCGTTTGCTGAAATATCATGAACTTTGCAGGCTACAGAAGTTTGGTTGAATGTCATAATAACATCTTCTTCCATTCTGACTCTGAAATATTCTCTATTCTGCTGATATTCAATTCCAAATGGTGTTTTTATATAGAAAAATACAAACGGATTTTTATTTTCTACGTATTTTAAAACAGAGTTTGTACGATACAATCCATTATCACAAACAAAACTCAGTGAAATTTCTTGTGGAAATTCGATATAAAGTCCATCTTCAAATTTCGCGCAGGCGTAAATTTCTCTTTCACTCATATTTTTAATGGCAGCTTTTGTACAACAAGCATTGTCGTTTTTGTCTTTGTAAACAATTTTGATATAATTGATGTTGTCCAGATTAAGATTAAATTTCATATATTAGCACTTATTTTGATATTCTACTTGTATTATAACAAACTTTGCGCCAAAATGGTATCTATGAAGGGTATTATTTTTGATTTTAACGGAACATTATATTGGGATTCCAAGCTCCACTACGACGCTTGGAGAGATTTTTCAAAAATTTTGAGAGGCACTGCATTCACTGATGAAGAAATGCGTGAAAATATGTTCGGACATACAAATGAAGATATTATTGAATACGCAATCGGTAAAAAACCTACTCCTGAAATGGTAGAAAAATATGCAAAAGAAAAAGAAGCTTTGTACAGAAAACAATGCTTGATAGATAGAGAAAATTTTAAATTAGCTCCGGGTGCGATTGAATTCTTGGACTTTTTAAAAGAAAATAATATTCCTAGAACTATTGCAACAATGTCAGAATGGGATAATGTTGAGTTTTATATAAAAGAATTTGATTTATCGCGTTGGTTTGATATAGATAAAATCGTTTATTCTAACGGAAAAATTCCGGGAAAGCCGGCCCCTGATATTTTCATGATTGCAGCAGATAAAATCGGATTAAATCCGAAAGATTGCGTTGTAGTAGAAGACGCGATTGCAGGAATCAATGCCGCAAAATCCGCAGGAATTGGCAAAATTATTGCAATTGCGTCACTTGAACCGATTGAATTCTATCAAAATATTGACGGTGTTTCTTCAATTATTAAAAGCTTTGATGAGATTGATAGAAAGATGTTTGAGGGTGATTTGACTTTTACTCGGTTGTAGGTTTAAACGTCTGTTTTCAATTTTCCATTATTATCAGCTTTCAACTTCTTTATTAAGTTCATACAAAAATCTCAACCCTTCCAGCGTCAAATAAGGGTTTACGAAATCAAACTCGCGGGTCATGTATTTTGCAATCAATCCTGAATAACCGCCTGTTGCAATAATGCAGGCTTTTTCGCCAAGCTCTTTTTCGCATTGTTCAATCAAACCTTCAATCGCGCACGCAGAACCTCTGATAACGCCCGAAAGTATTGCATCCGCTGTATTATCTCCAATAGCCTTACTAACGGTATCAGGTTCGATTTTAGGCAACTTTGAAGTGCTTTTATTTAGAGCTCTGAACTGCAAATTAAGCCCCGGCATGATAACACCGCCAACAAAATCACCGTCTTTGTTAATAATATCAAAAGTTGTTGCTGTGCCTAAATCGACAATAATTGCAGGTTTAGAATATAAAACATAAGCACCGCACGCGTTCGCTATTCTATCCGCACCGGCTTCTTTCGGGTTTTTAAGTTTAATCTTAATTCCCAAATTTAATTTTGGTGACAAAAGTAAAGAATCAATATGAAACACATTATCGCACGCGCGTTTCAAAATTTTGTTCAATTCGTCAACGACTGATGCGATTATACATGCAGTTATATTGTATTTTTTAAACAAAGAGTGCAACAAGATTTCATACTCTTCCTGTGGAAGTTCTTTATCAGACGCCAAGCGAAAAGTTTCTAATATGCTTTCATTTTCAAACACACCGAGTGTAATATTTGTATTTCCGATATCAACCGCAAGAAGCATTATACTTCTCCATAATTACTTAATGTATCATTCAAAATTTGTTTCATTTCGTCACGATAAGATTTTGGACTTACGATTTCGCACTTGTCGTCATAGCGCAATAATCTCGAAAGCAAAAGTTCTTTGTTTTCACCCTTATTAGAAATAGCTTTCCAGCCAGTTCTATCAGTCTTGGTGTATTGTTCATTTTCTCTCAAATCGTATCTGGAGGCTAAATCATCACGAATTAAGAAAATCACAGATTCATCATTAAAGCTTTCAATAAATCTTTCTCGCATAACTTCCAAGCCTGAAAGTCTTCCCGCATCAATCATACGTTCTCTGTTTTTATATAAAACGTGATAGAAGGTTTTTCCTTTTACATCTTCTATGCTTAATGGAATACATTCTAAAATTTGTCTGTTTTTAAACATCAATTTAATTTTATGTTTTTCAGAAATAGCATTTTCAAAAAGCTCTGCCGTTATTTTGTAAGTTGCCTTGTCTATTCTTGCGATTTTTTTGTTAGAATAACGATTTAATTTTTCTAAAAATCCGTTAAAAATTTTGTGATATTTTTTTGTCATCTCTTCTTTAACAAGAGTTTGCATTGTAGTTAATAAATTAATATCGGCGTTCGAAAGCTCTAAGCCAAACGGCATACTTGTTACAAAATATTTATTATGGATTTTTGGAATTTCAATTCCACAGTATCTGCAAGTATTAATATACTTGCTTACAACACTGTTATTAAAAATCGGCTCACTTTCATTAGCATTAAGCTGTTCAATAAGTTCATTCATTGTGTAATCACCTTGCAATAAAATTTGCAATGTTTTGATTACTTGCATTGAGGATAGGTTTTTCTTTTGAGATAATTTATTTTTATTATTAGCCATTATAATTCTTCCTCATATTTTTCAATTTTTCGATAATTTTTTCTCTTATTGCTTGAGGCTCAAGCACAGTACAATTTGCACCGAATGAAAGTATTCTCTGAACTGCAACAAATTCATTATGATACTCACCTTCTACAATCATACCATTTTCTTGTTTTTCAACGATTTTTTCGTTTTCCAAAATATCGTTCAAACCAAAACTCTTAAGGAAAAATTTTACATGAATGTTTTTTACTTGAATATTATCATCATTTTCTCTGCGAGAAAGAATTGATTTAATGCGCTTAATATTCAAAACCACAGATTCTTTTTTGCCTAAATCATAAGCATAGAGATAAATTTTATCATTTTGGAACACAAGATTTTGAGCGCAAACTTCTTTTGTATCGCTTCCTTTTGCAACAGGATTTTTGTAAACAAGAGTCAAAATTCTACTGTTATTACAGTCATCTTTGTAGGATTTTATTGTTTCTATATTAAAATTTTTTAAAAGAGAAAGGCCGTACAATTCTTCTCTAATTTCATCATCCATTACGTGAAAAGCAAGTTTTCTGAACAAATCATCGTATTTTAAGAGTAACGCCATATCACAATTATCTTTTACGCGTTTGTATATTTTACGTAATAAAGAAACTTCTTCGCTTGTGATGTTCAAAGAAAACGGATGTTTTGTTAAAACGTATTTGTAACCTGTTTTTGCACTTGAGCGTGAAATTTCACATCCCATAGTTCGCAAAGTGTTTAAATCAATTCTTAATATATCGTCAGAATGTTCCGGCTCCATAATTTTAAGCTCAATAAACGCTTTTCTGATTTCTTCCAATGACCTTGGAGCTTTCATCAAAAGCCCTACCAAAACCAATGAACGAGTACCTGTCAATGATATTTGGTTCAATTCAGTATCCTCTAATAGTTTAAACACAAATTACCCTCTTTAATAACGCAAAAATTTTGTAAAATTTGCATACTTCTACTCAAAAAACTTATCTATATTATTTACACAAATCTAATAAATATTCAATAGTAGCTTCACAGTATCTTCTGTCTTCTGAGCTGAAAGGCAAGACATCGCCTGAAAAATTGCGTTTTATCTTAGCCAAAACACTTTGTTGTTTACCTTTTGGAACATAATCAATTTTTGTAACAATTGTGAAAATCGGTAAGTTATAAGCTTCTACCCATTCTCGCATTTGAAAATCGTTTTTTTGGATATCATGTCTTGCATCAATAAATTGAATCAAAGATTTAATTTGTTTGCGGTTCAGCAAATATTCTTCCAAATATTTTTGCCATCTTGCTTGAGCTTCTCTGGAAACTTTTGCATAACCGTACCCCGGAAGGTCAGCAATCATAAATTTATCAGAAAAATTAAAAAAATTAATCAATCTTGTTTTGCCGGGAGTATTAGAAGTTTTTGCAAGTTTTTTGTTATTGCATAATGCGTTAATAAACGAAGATTTACCAACATTTGAACGCCCTAAAAGCGGAAATTCAGGAAACGGAAAATCAGGACATTGAGAAAGTTTTTCTGCACTTATTATAAAATTCGCATTAAGCTGTTTCATTTTGTTTTTCCATTTCTTGTTTTTGTTTTGCTCTATGTGTTACTAAAGAAAGCAAATTATATAACTTTTCATTATTTACAACAGTCAATTGAGCTTTGTTTTTCATCATAGAAACATCAATTGACGGTTTGTTTTCAAAAATATTACCCGTTTGAAGACTGACAATCTGAACAAAATTGTCTTTTAGAATACTTAGGGGTTCTTTTAAAAATATCTCAAATGTTTTAAAAATATTCATATTTACTTCCGAGTTTATGTAAATATTGTACATTAAAATTGAATTCTTGAAAAGAGGGAGTAAATAATTTTAAAGTACTCCAGAAAATATAATACTTGGTGCAAGTACGATATCTTTATTTTGCCATCCTTTTCCTTTTGTATAAGTTGTAATAAACAATTTCTTTTGCGCTCTTGTAACTGCAACATACAAAAGCCTTAAACTTTCTTCAGAATTAAATTCTTTGAGTTCTAATTCCGATTTGCGTTTATAACTTGGATTAAATGATTTAACATCCTCCATAAATAAAGATGAGGCTTTAAGTTTTGCTTGATTTACGTCAATTGAAAGATTTTTTTCTGCCATCTCAGGTAAAAATACATATTCAAACTCATCACCTTTAGATTTATGCAGAGTCATAATTTGAACTTTACCTTTTGCGGCGTCTTTATCTTCTTCTTCCGAGAAGAATTTAAAACCACTTAAAGATGGCTTCTTAGAAAGTTCTTCTAATCTTTGCAAGGTTAAATCGAATTTACCGCTGGCGTTAAGTCGTTTTACAAGCGTTGCAATTAAATACACGTTTGATTTTTCAATATCACTTGTATAATAAAATAACCCGATTCTTATAACTAATTCTTCTAATGGAAGTGTTGATGAGTTTAGCCAATATTGCATATCCCATAAGAATTGTGAAAGGCTTGTTGATTCTATATCATCACCATCTTTTTCAATAAACGGAGTTTCAGAATTTCTAATTTCCAACTGCAGTCTTTGACGATAAAATCCTAAGTCTGAAAGTGTTTCATAAGTGGAAACTAAAACTTCGTTATCAAAAGGATTTTGAATGAATTTAAGGATTGAATAAATTGTATTAAACACTCCTTTTTGACCTAAAGATTCGCTTCTGGTAATAGTTTTTAAACCGGCATCATTAATAAAATGCGTCCAATTCGCAACTTGAAAATTGTTCCTCAATAAAATTCCGATAGTCGCGTCTTTATTTCTTGTCAAAATATTTTTGATTTCCTTTAATACAAAATTTCTTTCAGCAAACGAATTCTCAAAAATCTTAGAATAAATCGCATTTTCACTTTCCGGATTTTTGCCTTTAACTCCCTGCATATAACTTGTGAAAAACGCTTTCGGTAAAATTCCGTTTCCGAAATCTACAAGATTGTTTGCTAAAGTCATAACGTCTTGCGTACAACGCTGAGAGTGGTTCATTTCTACTGTTGTATCTGCGTTTTTAATAAACGCTCTAAAACCTTCCACGTCTGCATTAGAAAAAGTTGTAGTAATTGCCTGGTTAATATCACCGCAACGAATCAAATTCTTATGTTTTCCGCTTAAAAGTCCGATTAATTTTTGTTGAACTCCTGAAGAGTCTTGCGCTTCGTCCTCAATAATATATTCGCAGATATTTTGATAGTATTCTAAAATATCAGGATTTTGTTCAAGCAATTTAACTGACATAATTAAAATATCATCATAATCAATCAAATTTCCTTCTCTCAATTGAGCTTGATATTCTTTAAAAAATGTCTTAAATTTTTCAATCTTTTTATCAGAAGATGGTGTGTCAATATTACCTTCCTGGAGTTTAAGAACAGAAATTGCACGGTCAAATTCTTCCATTTCGGTTTTCGTAAATTTACCCACGATTCCTTTAATTATTCTCATTCTTTGCGTATCATCACAAATATCAAAATCAGAAGACAAATTTAATCTTTCATAATTTGAATTTTCTTTCAAGATTTTTAAAGCCAGTCCGTGAATTGTGCTTATGTTAGGTAATGTATTAGAATTTGGGCACATGTTTTTTATGCGTTCTCTAAAGTTTCTGGCAGCAGAATCCATATAAGTTAAAACAAAAATATTTGTCGGAACAACTCCACGATTAATAAGTTTAATAATCAATGCAAGTAAAATTGTGGTTTTTCCTGCCCCAGGGACAGCAGAAATTGCCATTGAGCCTTTTTTATATTCTAAAACAGGTTTTTGGTCATCTCGTGGAATAATTTTGAAAACTTTCTTCTCTTCAATAATTTCATTATCATCACCACCTGCTAAATAGTCTTCAATTCCGCCTAAATTTTCAGCACCGGTCGGGTCAAATAAACTTGAACAAGCCCAAATATGATTTTTAGCAAGCAATAATAATTTTCTCAAAATTCTTGCAGTTTTCTGTTTTGATAAAAAGATATCATCTTCAATTGTGTATTCGTCTTTTGTCCAATCCGCCTGCATTACCCACGCATTATACAAAGGTCCTGTATCATTTTTAACCCAATCTGAGTGAGAAACATCGAGCCAAAATTGATATTTTGTTGAAATCTTATTATCAATAATTTTTTGAGGTGTTGCTACAATTAAATCTTCATCTTTAATATCTAAAGTAGAGCTTGGATTTTCTGCAATAATTGAGTTTTCAATTTGAACAATGATTTCATTAGCGCGTTCTATGACATTTTTCCAACCCAAAACACTTTCAAAATCTTTCAATTGTTTGATAAAGAAATTAAACTTGTTAATCTTTGTTTCATCAACATAAGTTACTACTTTATAAAACATTTCATAAACAGCGTTTGATAGTTTACATTTTCCGTTTTCAACTTTTTCTTTTCCACTTTCAAAAGCTTCATAAAATTTTTGATAATTAGAATCATAAAAATCAAGCTTCATCGCAGGAAGAAGTCCTGATTGTTTGTAAACTTCTAAAATCTTATGACAATATTTAATAGGAATTCCAACATAATCCGCTAAAATTACGCGCAAATCCATCTCAGAAATTTCCAAACCCAGCATAAGTTTAAGTATATTCAAACTTGCTTTTACAAGTTGGTTATCAATAAGTTTTTCACTGCCTGATAAGAAAAGAAGATTGCATTTTAAATTCTCTCTTAAAGTAAAATGAAGCATGTCATCTTGTAGCGGAGTTATTATTGTAATATCTTTTGGCAAGACATTTTTTTTGAATAATTTTTGTATCTTTTCAATCGTGTAATCTAATATTTCCGCACGTTTAGACAGAGAAGTTAATGTAAAATTTTCTAATCTTTCATGCTTATTTTCTAATATGTTTGAAAAAATAATTTCACCTTGCGGGAATATATTTGACAAAGATTGTGCGTCCTCGCACATTCCCTCTCCATGGGGGAGGGTTTTATAGTCACTTACAACGTCTTCTTCAAACACAGTTCTCAGCTTACACTCAATCGACGTATCCGCACTCAAATACCCGCACCTGCTTGAACCTAATGAATCAAAACAAATAATCCAATCCTTCAATTGTGGTTTTAAATATTTGATAAAATCAAAACAAACCGGCGTCATTTCATCCGCATCATCAACTAAAAGATATTTAATATTTTTGAAATAATCAGTGTGTTTATAAACATGATTAAAAATTAATGTTTGTCTTAAATAGTCTAAACTTCTACTTTTTAGAGTCGAAGACAATAATCTTTTTATAATTATTTCTGCATCTTCTGCAAAAGATTCCTTCAAAATTTTTGAACGCTCTTTTACTTCTTCATTTGTTAAATTATTTTGAACAATAAGAGAATATCTTCTAAAAATTTGATGAAGCAATGATTTTTTAGAATTATAACCTTTTACTTCAACTTTCTTTAAAATATCTTTTAACAAAAACTGTGAAACCTCTAATCCTACAAGATTTGGGAGGATATAATGTTTGTCACCCGGTATTGCATTTTCTAAAAAACACCAGTTTTCAATCAAAGTATTATAGACAATTGAAAAGAAAGAATGAATGTTTAATTTTTCGATAGCATTAACACTGATTTTTTCTAAAACTTTATCGCTAAATTGTTTTTTTAAAGTTGAATTTTGAACAAGCACCAGTATTTCTGATGGTTTCACACCAACAGAGATAAGCTCTAAATATTTATCGACTAAAATTTTAGTGCGAAAATCGACTTTAATAAAATTTAATAACATACTCCTTATGGACTATTTTAGCATAAACGCTACTCAAAAGTATTGCCAAATAAGAAAATTTTTACTACAATTGAGGAGTAAGTTTTTACAGACGACACTATTTAAGAAGGAGATTTAAAATGGCAAAAGTTAAAGAAGAAAGAAAAGGTATCCAAGAACAAATTATTGAATCAGCTGGTCAAATTTATAACTACCTTTCAAACAAAGGTGAAGTTTCAATCAATAAAATGAAAAAAGACCTTAGCTTGAACGAAAACTTTGCTGAAATGGGTTTAGGCTGGTTATCAAGAGAAGATAAACTAGAATACACTCAAAAAGCTAAATCAGTAACTGTAAAATTAAGATAGTTCGATTTAACTGAATAAGTTTAAAAAGAGGATTGTTTATAACAGTCCTCTTTTTGTTTACCTTATTTTTTTTAAAGTTTTCGGATTAATTTGTCCGTAATATTCAACAGGAATATATATATTTGTTGAATCTGTTGTAAAAACTTTTGTATCTTTAACTATTGCTTTTTGATTAATGTGTATTTTTGCGTAATCATTATGCCATTGTGGCATTAAGGTTGTTCTTTTACCGGTATAAATCGGCACCATAACCATGTGTGAACCCACAACTACAGATTTATCTTTTTCCTTTGCTCTTTTATCCATCTTTTTTTGAATTTGCTTTGTTGATGCTTTCGTATCACTTAGACGTAAAGTATCTTTTCCGAAATATTTGTATGTTGTATCTTTTAAAATTTCTTTTGATTGCTTAGCCAAAGAATCGATTTTTCTTTCAACCATTAGTGGTATTCTATCTTTTGACATTTGCTTAAATGGCTTTTTGGAACATGAAGTTGATGCAGTTATTAGGGCTGATGCTAACACGCAATTTGTAATTTTATTTATTTTCATTAATATTTTCCCTTTTTACAGTTGGTGATAAACCTTTAAGTGCAAAAGGTTTTGCAAAATAGATTGCACTAATGAAGTTTAAAATAACACCCAAAATGTTTGTTGCTTTTTTCGCACTATTCCATTTTTGCGGTAGAAAATTTGCTAACATCATCGTAGAGCTTCCTGCCATCAAATAAAGATACGCCTTAAAAATACCTCTTGGTACTGCAACACAGTCGTTCACATCGCGAGGATTTCTGACATTCTCTGTCAAAATATCTATGAATTCTCGTTTTTGCGGTTTTTGATTATTATAAAAATTTGGTGTATTTTGTATTTTTGAAATGTTCATACTATCAATATCAAAACACGTAAAAATATTTTTTGCTACCTGTTATGATTTACTTAAAAAACGGTTTCAAGTATCTTCCTGTATGTGAATTTGGATTTTTTGAAACTTCTTTAGGAGTTCCGCAAGCAACAATTTCTCCACCCGCATTTCCACCTTCAGGTCCGAGGTCGATAATATAATCTGCAACTTTAATTAAGTCTAAATTGTGTTCAATAATTAAAATTGTGTTACCGTTGTCTGCAAGTTGTTGAAGAATTTTAATTAACTTATCCAAATCATGCCAGTGCAAACCAACAGACGGTTCATCTAGCAAATACAAGGTTTTACCTGTTGCGCGTTTATTAAGTTCAGCTGCAAGTTTAATTCTCTGTGCTTCACCGCCTGACAGTGTTGTCGCGCTTTGACCAAGTTTAATATAGTCCAAACCGACATCATTAAGAGTTTTTAATTTGTTTGCAATTTGCGGAATGTTTTCAAAGAATTCATACGCCTCTTTTACGCTCATTTCCAAAACATCAGCAATCGTTTTGCCTTTGTATTTAACTTCCAATGTTTCATTATTGTAGCGTTTGCCTTTGCAAACATCACATTTTACGTAAACATCGGACAAAAAGTTCATCTCGATTTTCAAAACGCCATCACCCGAGCAAGCTTCGCATCTTCCGCCTTTAACGTTAAAACTGAATCTTCCCGGTTTGTAACCACGCATTTTTGCTTCGTTTGTTTTTGCATAAAGTTCTCTAATCGGTGTAAATACATCTGTGTAAGTCGCAGGATTTGAGCGTGGAGTTCTGCCTATTGGCGATTGGTCAATATCAATAATCTTATCAAGGTTTTCAAAACCTAGAATTTCGTCCACACCTTGAGGTTTGGGTTTGTTTTTTCTGAGTTTATGTACTGCATATTCATAAACCAAATCTTGCATTAAAGTTGATTTGCCTGAGCCTGAAACACCTGTTAATACAACGATTTTGCCGAGAGGAATATCTAAATCAATATTTTTTAAATTGTTTTTGAACGCATTTCTGATTTGCAAATACTGACCGTTACCTTCTCTAATTTTTTCAGGGATAGGAATTTTGTATTCACCGCTTAAATATTTGCCTGTGATTGAATTTGGTGCATCTATAATATCTTCTACACTGCCTTGCGCAATAATATTTCCACCAAAAACTCCTGCTTTCGGTCCAATATCAACGATATAATCAGCATTTCTGATTGTGTCCTCATCGTGTTCGACTACAATAAGTGAGTTGCCCATGTTTCTAAGCTTAATCAGGGTTTTAATAAGTCTATCGTTATCGCGTTGGTGCAAGCCGATAGAAGGTTCATCTAAAACATAGAGTACGCCTGAAAGTCCGCTTCCGATTTGGGTCGCAAGTCTGATTCTCTGAGCTTCACCACCTGAAAGTGTACCTGAGGTGCGTGCAAGGTTCAGATAATTTAAACCGACGTCGCACAGGAATTTTAACCTTGCGCGCACTTCATCTAAAATTTGTTTACCGATTTTCATCTGAAAATCGCTGAGTGTCAAATAAAGCTCGCTTACAAATTCGTAAGCTTTATCAATCGGCATCAAGCAGAATTCATATATATTAACTCCGTTTATTCTAACTGCAAGCGGGAACGGTTTAAGCCTTGAACCGCCACATTTTTCACAAGGAGTTGTAATCATGTATTTTTCAATCTCGGCTTTCCAATACTCGCTCTCAAGATTGTAATGTTTCATCAAAAATGGAATTACGCCGATAAACTTCTGCAAAGTTGTGCGGTAGCGTTTAGTTCCGAACTCTCTTATGCGCATTGGAATTCGCTCTTCTGAACCATATAAAATAATTGTTTGATGTTCAGCCGGCAAATCTTTAAACGGGATATTCAAATCAATTTTGTATTCAGCTGAAACCGCATTTATTACATCATCATAATATCCTGTTGAGGATTTACTCCAAGGATAAATCGCGCCTTCTTTTATGGATTTGTTTTTATCTGGAATTACCAAATCGGGGTCAATTTTAAAATCAACACCAAGCCCACCACATTTATCGCAAGCACCGTAAGGTGCGTTAAAAGAGAATATGCGCGGAGTCAATTCTTCAAAACTCAAGTTACAATCTGGACAAGCGAGTTTTTCGCTGTAAATTATTTCTTCTCCGCCGATTACATCAATTGTTGTAACTCCATCCGCTTTTTTTAATGCAATCTGAACACTATCTGCAATTCTTGATTTTGCTTCTGGTTTAACTACAACTCGATCTACTACGACATAAATCGTATGAGTTTTAGTCTTAGCAAGCTTGATTTCATCTTCGTCAAGATTATAAATCTCGCCATCTACTTTTACACGAACAAAGCCTTCTTGTCTTAATTCTTCAAACAGAGATTGAAACTCGCCTTTCTTGCCTTTAGCGATTGGCGCAAGAATTTGAATTTTTGTTCCTGTTTCGAGTTTTAAAATGCTGTTTACGATTTCATCAATCGTTTGCGGTTTTATCGGTTTTCCGCATTTAGGGCAATAAGGTGTACCAACTCGAGCGTACAAAAGACGCAAATAATCATAAATTTCTGTAACAGTTCCGACGGTTGAACGCGGATTGTTGCTGGTTGATTTTTGGTCAATAGAAATTGCAGGAGTAAGCCCGTCAATATAATCCACGTCAGGTTTATCCATTTGTCCTAAAAATTGACGTGCATAAGTAGAAAGGCTTTCTATATAACGTCTTTGACCTTCCGCAAAGATTGTATCAAAAGCCAGTGAACTTTTACCTGAGCCTGAAACACCCGTAAAAACGACCAATTCGTTTTTTGGAATTTCTAACGATACATTATTTAAATTATGTTCTCTCGCACCCTTAATTGTGATTTTATCTGCCATAACAAAATTATAGCACATGAATGTTTTGTAATGGCAATGTGTAATTATTCAGCATATTTTTTTGCAGTGGTTTGTTTTAAATTCTTCATTTTGTTAATCTGCAAAAGTGCAGTGTAGGTTGGCATAATCGTAATGTTGTTTGTTGCATTTTTGCCGATATATTCAACGGCCTGTGTAATATCGTTAATAATTTTAATTTTTTCTACACCTGCATATTTGAGTCTTAATGCCATGTCATTGGCTCTTATTCCAGAAACAACAATTTCATGTTTTGTATTCTTAAGGAACTCGAATTCCGCATCCCAAAGCCAAGAAACATCGCGTCCGTCGGCATAATTGTCATTAATAACAATCAAAATATTTGAGTCTTTATCAACCGTTTTTAAAACTTCATTCGCGCCAATCGGGTTCTTAATAAGTTGAATAAGCGTGTGTTTGCCATTTAAATATTTAACTTCACTTCTTCCAAACGCAACCTTGAATGTTGGCAAAGTGTCAATAATATTTTCAATCCCGAGTTCTTTGCATAATGCTATTGCGCCAAGTGCATTATAAGCATTAAACAAACCAACAAGCGGAACTTCAAAGTTTTCATCATTAACTTTTATCACTGAATATTCTTTATACAAAGAAATTTCTGCTTTGTATTTAGGCTCAGGTCGCTTGTAACCGCAAGTGCAGAAATAATGTCCCTGTTGAGCATAGAATTTCTTTGAATACATTAAAGGTTTACCGCAAGGGCAATTAAATGCTTCTTCGGTTGAAGTATTAGCTTTCAGGCTTTCATCTGCGTAATAAACATTCTCAACTCCGTAGAAAGTTTTGTTTTCGCCTTCAAAACTTGCAACAAGAGGGTCATCAGCATTTAATACAAGCTTGAGATTTGGTTTCTTATTGATACCGTCTTGAATAAGTCGTTTTGTAGTTTCCAATTCGCCGTAGCGGTCGAGTTGGTCGCGGAACAAATTTGTTACAAGCAAATAATCTGCATCAAATTTGTCATAGATTTTTGATAAATACGCTTCATCAGATTCTATCACAGAATAATCGGTTTTCTTAAAAGGATTGAGAGAAACAGAAAGCGCGTTCACAACCCCCGTTAGCATATTTGCACCCATTGCATTATTGACTACACTTTTGCCTGAGCCTTCAATAAGGTGCGAAATCAAACCTGCTGTTGTAGTTTTGCCGTTTGTTCCCGTTACATTAATTTTTGTGTCTATATATTTATTACATTTACTAAGAAAATTCGGATCAAGTTTTAAAACAAATTTACCAATAATTGAAGTCCCTGCAGAAAGTCCTGTTGTATGTAAAGCAAAATATGCCATGCGCGCAAACAAAAGTGATAAATAGAACAAGAAATAATCCTCCGAGTGTATTTTAAATTCCGTTATTATAAAATATAATCATATAATAATACAAATACGATAGGATAAGTATGATTTTTATATTTTTTACGGCAATAGTTTTTATAGCAGAACTCATAATAGTTTTTGCAATTCTATTCAACTTAATTAAATTTGATATTTATATCAATAGAACAAATGAACTTTTAATTGAAGCGAAGCCTAAAATTCAAGAAATTATGGAGCTTGTGCACGGAATTTCTGAGCAGGTAAGAGAACTTACACCGATTTGGGTTGAAAAGTTTCGTGAAGTCAGAAACATGTTTGTAAGAAAACAGCTCGAGAGTCTAATGTCATCGGTTTTATTTTGGGTTATAAATATTAAGGTTATAAAAAGAGTAAGAAAAACAAAAGTTGCAAAATTTGCATGGAAGGGTTTAACCTTGCTTCAAAATATGCTATAATAAGCGCATAGATTATAAGAAAGAGGTAGATAAAATGAGCAAAGATAAATCATCATTTGGTTTCGGAATGGGCTTAATTGCAGGTGTAATCGGCGGTATTGTTGCTGGCGTTCTTTATGCACCACGACCAGGTTCTGAAATGAGAGCTAAAGTTAAAGAAACAGTTTGCGATTTGGCAGAAAAACATTCACCTGCTGTAAATGAAGCTAAAAAGCAAGCAATGGAATCAATTGATTTATTGAAATACAAATTAGAAAAACAGTACAAAAAATTCGGTAACATGCTTAAATCAAAGAAAATGAGAAAAGCAAAAGAACTTGAAGATTTGTCTGAATATGATATCTAAACAGTTTTAAGGGAATAAGGTAATAGGGTAATAAGGGAATAAGAGATTTTAGATTATTGTTTAAATGAATTGCGTTTAATAAACGCAAAATATTTAATACAACCTATCCCCTCATTACCTTATTCCCCTATTCCCTTCAAAAAATGACTTCAGAGGAGAAGGAACTTACATGGAAACAACACATTTATATCAAAGTCTAACATTCTTGGCATACGCAACAGGTGTTATTGTAATTCTTGTTGGCGGTATGTTTATCAAAGTTTTGTTTGACTTATCTAAACTTACAAAAAATATTGATGAAACAGCAACTGTTATTAAAACAGAACTGATTCCAACATTGCAAAATATTAACAAATCGGTAGAAATTGTAAGCGGAATTATTATTAAAGCAGATGAAAGCGTTAATAAAATTAAGGACGCTATAAAAAATTCACCGCTTAACCTTTTGAGCAAACTTACAAGTATCACGGGAACCGTGTCAAAGGGCTTTTTTGGCGGTTTATGTTCTGCGTTTAAAATATTTAGTAAAAAGAAATAAACCGACTTGGTAATATAAAAAATCTTAAGACAAATTAAACTACAAAAGAAGGAGAAAATAATTATGTCAGTACAAAAATTTTTAGCAGGTTTCACTGTTGGCGCAGCTATTGGTGCTGTAGCAGGTATTCTATTAGCTCCAAAATCAGGTGCTGAAACAAGAGAAATGCTTGGTGATATGGCTTCTGATATGGCTAAGAAAACAGATGAAACAGTAAAAGACATCCAAAGAAAAGCTGATAACTTGATTACAGACGCTCAAGAAAAAAGCGAAGAAATCATGAATAAGCTTCAAGACCTTTTGAATAAGCAAAAAGACGAATTAGAAGGTTAATTGGGTAAACTATTTTATTGGTGCAAAATTGCATTCTACTTATTTCAATTTAGAAAGGGTAGGGTGCAATTTTTTTTGCACCAATTTCTATTGAACATCTAAATAACCATGTTACAATCAACTTATGGACAAAATTTTTTCAGATAAAATCAATTTATTAAAAGCGTTAGCAATAATTTTAGTTGTATCAGGTCATTTGGAATTTAGGCTTTTTGATATGTTTCCACCATATTCTTTTCAACTTGCCTTGTTCTTTTTTATTTCCGGCATGCTGTTTAAAGACAAATATTTGGATAATGTTTTTGAATACGTCAAAAGAAGAGTAAAAAGCCTTTTGGTTTTATATTTTTTGTATTCGGCTTTTTATGCTGTTGTGACAATCGGTATAGAAAAACTTACGGGCAAATTCTGGGGAATGGAATTGAGCCTTAACAACTTTTTTATAACTCCGTTTCTTAACGGTCACCAATTCGATTTATCTTGTCCTATGTGGTTTGTACCTCAATTATTTATTACAATGATTATGTTTTTGTATTGCCAAAGACTGCTTAGAGAAAAAAGCGAACCTATTAAATTTGCGTTTTATACTTTTTTAGGTTTTTTGGCAATTCCTTTAACTAAAATTGTTCCTGAAGTTACACCGCTTTTACTTGTTATTGTTAGAACAATTTTTTCACTGTTTTTTGTTTACCTCGGACATTTTTATACAACAAAAATCGAGGGTAAATATAATATTTTCACTCCAAAAATTCTTGGAGCTGTAATTTGTTTGCAAGCTATTTTGTGGCATTTTAACAGGGATTTTACGCCAGAACACGGAATAGGCTTGAGTTATGTTCTTGTTTGGGCGAGATTTGATAATCAAATAATTGTACCTGTTTTAACAAGTATTACGGGGATTTGGTTTTCAATGTGGTTTATTAATGTAACTTATGAATACATTAAGAATATTAACTTTATAAAACTCATAGGTGAAAATACTTATCATATTATGGCAAATCATTTGTTTGTAATGTTCATTTTAACTGCAATCATTTTCAAAATAAACGGAATTCCATTTGCAGAAAGAAATTTGCACAATATTTATTGGATTTATAATCCGACGCAAAACACTTATTTGTATTTTGTAATCACAATGGTTGCAACGACTTATATCGGTGTCGGATTAAAGAAACTTAAAAAACTGTTTGGATTATAATTTAGTTATGGATATTTTTGTAATTGAGATAGTTGATGCAGATAATGTGCACAAAGAATTATTGAAAGAATTTCAGAAAAAAGAAATTTCTAATCCTAAAAAATGGAATGAACACTGTCTTTCTTATTTGATGGTGGATAGGATTCTTAGAGATTTTTATCAAATAGAAAATCGTGAGGTTGTTTTTAACGGTAATAAACCGTTTCTTAAGACAAGGGAAAAATTTTTTAGTATAAGTCATAGTAACGATTTTATCGCTTTGGCGTTTTCGGATTATGATTGTGGTGTTGATATAGAAAAAATTAAACTTAGAGAGTTTGAAAGTATATCAAAACGAATGGGATTTAAATGCGACACTTTAGAAGATTTTTACAATGAGTGGACAAAATATGAAGCCGAGTATAAATTGGGTAAACCTGCGCAGAAGTTCAAAAAAATTAAATTAGATGATTATGTATTGACAGTTTCCAGCGTAAATATTCAAGAAGAGTTTGAAATTTATATTCAAAGCGGAGAAGTGTTTCCTAACTAAAACGGTTGATTTTAGAGGGTCTGCGGTAAAGTTTGTTTAATTTTTGCCGATGAATATATTGACAACCAAAAGTGAGGTATTCATGGCAAGAATTATTGAATCAGGAGAACGTCGAATTATTAAAATGTCAGTAGACGACATAATTTCTGTGGTGCAAGATTATCAGAGAGTTGTACCACGTTTTTCAACAGCAGAAGATGTGAGAAATTACTTAAGTGATATTGTAGTATTTATTCCGGAAGAAGTTTAATGAAATTCAGAACTTGACATGTCATTTAATGCGTTTTTAGCTTCTTCAAATGTAGGATCTTGTTCGAGAATTTCTATATAGAGTTCTTTTGCCTTATCTTTATTATTATTTTCGTAAAGCAATGCCAAGTTGTACTTAGCTTCAATGAAATCGGGGCTGTACAACAAAGCTTGCTTAAAAGCATTTTCTGCTTTTTTAATTTCCTGTTGAGAAGCATACATAATTCCAACTCGATATAAGCCGATTGGATTTTTGTCATCAAAATTTAGTAAATCAGTCAATGCTTTTTTCTCTTCAAAGAAATTTCCTAATTGGTGATGTGCTTCAGATAATAGTAACAAATATTTTGATTTATATTGATTTTGTTTGTCATATTCCAATGCTTTGTTGATTGATTCAATGCAACTTGCATAGTCTTTTTTTGCATAATAGTTTTTTGCGCCATTAAAATAGATTTCTGAATTTAAAGCGTTATATTGTGTTGCATTTTTAAGCAACTCAAAAGATTCATCATACTTCTTCTGTTCTGCCATATCTATAGCCCAGAAAACATATAAGTTACATAGCAGTAAATTTACAGTTTTTGCTTCTCTAGGCGTCGCTTTATCTAATAGTATCATATATTTTTCCAGTGCTTTTTGATAATTCTTTGTCTGCAAATATGCGTCTGCAAGTTCTAAAGTTATATCAAATCCATTCTGGGACATCATTGCTAAATCTTCTAAAATAACAATACCATCAGCAATTCTATTTAATTTAATATTAAAAGTGGCAATATTGTTGCGAACTTTGAATTTGTCTGAACCTTGAATATCTAATAATTTTTCAGAATATTCAATAGCTTTATCATATTCTTCTGTTTCTACACTCAGTGTTACCAAAGTTTCATATATCCAAAGAAGGTTTTTTGCATCGGTTACAAATGTAAGCATGTTTAATAATGTTTCTTTAGCAACAGGATAGTTCTTGATTTTTATATAAAGCTCTGCAAGTTTTCTATTTGTTGCAATGTCATTCGGATAAATTCCTAAACGAGTTTTATAGGCTTCAAATGCTGCAGGATAGTCGCGGGCTTCTTCGTTTAATTCTGCCAAAATAGATTGAACATCTGCTATGTCTTCATCTAGTTCCATTAAATCTGATAAAACTTCATAGGCTCCAATTGCTGAAAATAACTGATCAGCTTCTCTATACAATTCCGCTAGAGTTTTAACAACAGCTTTATCATTCTTTTTATTATCAAAAAGGAATTCATATTCTTTAATCGCTTTTTGAAGCATTTGTTTTTTGATATAGCAATCGCCAAGAACTTGTCTTGTTTCTATGCTATTCGGTCTTTTCTTAAGAATTATTGAACATTGCTTCATAGCTTTATTGTATTTTCTATCTTCAAAATATGCTTTTGCAAGATAAATTCTTACATCAATATGTCCAGGAACTCTGTCAAGATACTTTGTTGCAAGCAATTGGACTAAAGAATATTCTTTTTTATCATAAAGCACTTCCACTTGTTCTAATATATTTTTTGTTGAGAGTTGTAATTCATCACCTTTTGAAGAACCATTACCTTGAAATAAAATTATTGAATACAAAACATAAATTGCTGAAACTGCAACGATAAAAGCAACTACAATTATAATTATATTTGTATCAGTCATTATACTCTCTTCTTTAAAATCCTAACATCATTATACATGATAGTTAAGAAAAGTAAAAGTTTTTGTTTACTTTTACTATTTTTTCGTTAAATAATATAAGTATGAGAAAAGCTTTTTTAATATTATTAATATCATTATTAATTTTATCACCCGTTGTTTTTGCCGAAAGCTGGGATGATTTTTCTGACTTAGATAGAGCTTGGGACGGGCAGAAATCTATTACAAATAAAGAATTTGAAGATGCCATAAATACTCTTGAAGGTAAGCAAAAACAAAGAGAAGAAAAACAGAAAAAAAAGAAAGCCAAAAAGATTAGCGGTGGTGGTACAAGCTTACATTCTGAACTTGCACCTGGTGCGGAAATACAAGGAATGACTCCATTAAAAAACAAAAGCGAAGAAGGCTTATTGTTAAATGTTCCGGTTAATCTGATTATAGATGAAACTCCGCTTGATAAAGGATATTACAAAGTTTTTGCTGAACGAGATAAAAACAATGATATTTATTTGTCATTTTATCAATCACAGTTTTTTAAAGGTAAAGTTCGAGCTTGTGAAACAAGCGATGATTATGACAGCGAAGACTTAGATTTTGTAAAATTGTTACCTTACAATAAAAATTTTGTAAAAATTATATTTGGTTCGTTAGATTTTAATGCGTATGCATACATCAGATACGGAGAAGAAAATATTTAGATATATAATTAACGTAAAAAATGGCGTCTTGTTCTTTCTGAACAAGACGCCATTTTCTTTACGTTTCAATTACTCTTTACCCAACTTGATATTCAAACCTAATTGGAAACCAACACCCGTTCTGCCAACATTTCTGAATACAGTTTGGAAATAGCCGGAGAATCTGTCCGTAAAACGTTTTGTGAAACCAAAACCGTATTGAATATATCCTCTATCCATGTATAAGTGTGGAAGGCTTACATTTCCGGCTCTACCATCAACCGCGCCATTCAAATTATACATATATTGTAACGTTGCATAAATACTGAATGTTTCTTTTTCCCAAATCAAGTTCAATCCAGGAGCTAAGTTGATACCATTCAGAGTTCCTGACATCATACCCATTTGACCAAAATCTGAATGCCAATTTTGTTGCCCAAAGAAGTTATAAGCGAGCATTAAATTAGGTTGTAACACCCAATCTCTGTGTAAACGCCAATTGTAAGCACCTTTAGCAGATGCGCCTGCAAAATAGTTGAATGTATTATCAGTGTGTCCTGCTATATCCATGCTGTTTTGATAAACACCGCCATATACCAAACCGCCTAAAACAAAGTTATTTTTATACCAAGTTCCCAAGAAACCTGCTTGACCACCATTTTGATATGCACCCATGCCTGCGAAATATTGGTGTGCGCCATTATATCCGATGTAAGCTGTTGGCATGAATTTCCAACCATTTCTCAAATCTTTTAAACCAAAGTCAGCACCGATAATTGTACCATAAGCGTTATTACCAACTCGGCTCAAACCTTGTGACATTTGCAATGTTTCAAATGTGCCGTACATTCTGTACCAAAGTCCGCCATCTTTTTTAGAATACTGATATGGTGCGTAAACAGGGTTTGCAGAAGCAAGTCTGTTAATCATTGTACCATTATCAGATAAGTCATCATCCTTAAAACTTGGTAAAAGCATTGAATGATTAAACAACATATCGTCTATTGCGAGTTGGTTCATATATTGAGCCAATGTTGTTACTTGACCTCTATATACTTGCGGATTAAATCTCGTTAAATTTAATTCATAATTACCTGTCATTCCGCCATGGTTATTCAACTGATACCAACCAATCGGAGTGAAAACTTCTTTCTTAGTCGCTGTAAGCTGAATATTTGGAGAAATATTATTAAACTTAAAGACATTATCTAATTTTAAATCTCTATCAATCGGTGCTTGCCATCCGAAAATATCACCCGCCAAAGTCCAATCTTCAATATTTATTGTACCATTGCCCACAAGGTTATCACCAACAAATCTGTCTGTTCCGTGTTCACCTTGAGCATTACTTCTGCCTAAAACGTCAATAGTAAAATTATTTGTACCATTAACATTAATATCTGTGATATTATAGTCTGCCATTCCGCTGTTCATAGCACCAAATCTACTACCGTCAGCCATAGTCATACTTTCTAAGAATGTGTTAGCAGTTCCGTTTGCCTCTGACGTTACCAAAAATTGAGAAGTGCTGTCAAGATTCAAAATACCGCCGGTTACAGCAGAAGAGTCGCCCAACTTCAAAGTAGAATTATTTAAATTCAAAACTCCGCCACTTTGTGAATAATAAGCTTGATTGCCATTCTTTTGAGTAGAACTGTTACCCGTAGCTAATGTATAATCTTGGAGATTAAGCGTTCCATCTTGAAGAAGTTGAATATCACCGTTTACGATATCTTTTGTATTGTCATCCAAATTCACGGTAGAATTATTTCCGACAACAAGCAAACCACCATGAGCGATATTTAAATTAGCGGTCTTATCAACTAGTATATTACTCATTGAAAGAGTAGAATTTGAAACACCATCACCAACATTCAAATTGCCAACAAATTTTGTATCATTTATTTGTGATGTTATTGTATTAGCAATTAAATTGCCGTTTGCATCAGCTCTTCCGCCTGCCACATTAATCGTGCCGTTTAAATCTCCGATTTGATTTGATAAATCTAAATCAGAACTGTTTAAAATATTTACAATTCCATTTGTATTATTTAAACTAATTAAATTCAATTTAGCACCATTTGTAGCAGTTAATCTTCCTGTATTTGCAACTATTGCATCTTGAACTAATCCACCGTTTGTTATAAAACTTCCTGAATTTTCAAGTCCTGCACTTACATCGCTGAATTTTACGGTACCGTTATTGTTTACGGTTCCTACGTTTACCAACTTTGCACCATTTGCGCTAACATCGATTGTCGCATCTTTTTCGTTGTTTAAAGTTGCACCTGCATTATTAGTAAGAGTTTTACCTACGGTTATTGTTCCATCTCTTCTATTGGTAATCTTTTTACTGTTGATTAAATTATTAGTAATAGAAATGGTTTTTGAGTTTTCAACAGAACCTCTATTTATCAAATCATTGGCAATTTCAATTGTTCCTGAATTCTTAATAGAATTCGAATTTGTTAAATCGTTTCCGACTTTAATCGTACCGTTATTATTTTCGATACTTCCAGCATTTATCAAATCTTTTACGGAAACATTACCACCATTTCTTAAAATTCCACCATTACTGTTAGTAAAATCATTCGCTAATGTATCATCACCGATATTGCCCGCATTGGTTAATGTTCCACTATTTGCAATATCCGCAATAATTTTTCCGGTTTCAGTATTTGTAAAATTGCCGGAAATATTCATTATTGTTTGAGAAATATTTCCTGAATTTTCACCATTTGCAATACTTAAACTTGAATCAGCACCACCGGTAATATCAGCGTTGTTTGTAAATTTATTGGTAGAAGTTAAAGTCTTATCATTTGTGAAATTACCATTTATCGTAATATCTTTTTGAGAAATATCACCTGTGTTGCTTCCACCACCAATGGTTAAATTGCCGTTTCCTGAAATAGTTCCTTCATTAACAAGTGAACTATTAGCAATTATATTACCATTATTAGTGATTTGTTTTTGTGAATTATTTTGAATTGCATCAGCAATAATATTGCCACCATTATTATTGTTTAAAGTTCCACCATTTATAACTTTAGAAATCGGAGTTTGTTCATTGCCAATATTTCCTGAATTTTCTAATGTTCCACTAGTAATATTGAACTGTCCTGCCGTTATTTGACCTTTATTAGTAAATGTAGTATCACCAGTTTTATTAATTATTGCTTGACTTATGCTACCTTGATTTTCGCCTTGTTCAAAACTCAAAGTGCCTTTATCACCGCTTATTGTTGCACTATTAACATTTGTCAAACTTTTTGTAGTGAAAGAACCATTATTTGTAATATTGCCATTGTTTTTTGTTTCATTATTTACAGTAATCGTAGCATTTTCTTCGTTTGTTAAAACTCCATTGTTTTCTATTATGTTTGAAATGATTGAGTTACTATTTACAAATCCGTTAGCAGAAGTATTTCCTGCGCTTATTGTAATCTTATTTTGCGTAATACTGCCTGAATTTGAACCATCCTTTACGGTTAATTCAGAATTATTTCCGTCGGTAATTGTGCCGGCGTTAGTGAAAGTGCCGTTAGAAGTCAATTTGCCATTGTTCTTGAAATTACCTGAAATATTGATTATATCTTGTGTAATTTCGCTAGTATTTTCTCCGTTTTTAATGGTTAATTCAGAATTATTTCCACCGGTAATTGTGCCTGCGTTAGTGAAAGTGCCGGTAGAAGTCAATTTACCATTGTTCTTAAAATTGCCTGAAATATTGATTATATCTTGTGTAATTTCGTTAGTATTTTCTCCATCTTTAATGGTCAATTCAGAATCATTTCCACCTGAAATTACATGATTATTTGTAAAAGTACCTGTAGAAATTAGAGTCTTATCATTTGTGAAATTACCATTAAATGTAATATCTTTTTGTTCGATTTTGTTGTAGTTAGTTCCGCTATGAATTGTTAAATTGCCGCTACTTGAAATGGTACCGTTATTTTCAAGAGATCTTGCATCTATGTTACCAAAATTGTTAATTGTATCATTATTTGTAATGTTAGAATCTATAATTCCTGTTAAATTGTTAGTTATTTTGCCCTGATTATCCAGTTGTGAAGGTGCAAATTTACCGAAGTTATTAACTTGATTGCCATTATGCAAGTTGTCACAAATAACTGTGGCGCCGTTGCTTATGGTTAATTTCCCTGGAGCAATAACTTCAATATTTTGAAAAGATTGCTGACCTTCTGTTATCTTATAATCTTCTGTATCAATTATTATATTATCTGCAGCATAAATGCACCCAGAATAAAAGGACGCCAACAATGCTGAGGCGCATAGTAGTGTCTTAAGTTTTTTTCTCATTTATTAAACTCCATAATTCTTAATTCCATTCCTATTTTACAAAAAAAAATATTGTTTGAGAAGGACTTTTATTACTGAATCTTCAATATATTTGAATAAATTCATCCATATACACGATAGCAATTTTGTTACAAAACGTTACAATAGAATGAGACATGTTTTAGGACAGAGGGATGGAACAAGATATCTCATCATACAATAAAATAAAAAAGGTTACGAATGAAGAGTTAGCGAAAATGTGGACTCAGTATTTTGCTGATCATGATAACAAAGAATTGAGAGATGCCTTAATCCTTCAATACATTTATCTTACGCGCTATGTTGTAGGACGTGTTAAAGTTGCACTTCCACCAACATTTTCCTATGAAGATATTTCAAGCTATGGTGTGGAAGGTTTAATTGACGCAGTAGAAAAATTTTCACCTAAAATGGGAGCGAGATTTGAAACTTACGCACTTGTTCGTATTAGAGGAAATATTATTGATAAAATTCGTTCTCAAGATTTTCTACCAAGAAGCGTAAGACGAAAAATTAAAGATGTAAAAGAAGCCCAAGAAGAACTTAAAAAACAATTTGGACGTGCTGCCACAAACACGGAAATTGCAAACTTCATGGGGATAGAAAGAGAAAAAGTTGAACAGTTGCTCTCAGATGATACAACTGTGACTTCAATTTATGACAAAAAAGGTTCGTCAGATGGGGATATTGAAATCATTGATACTATTCAGGATTCACATAATTTGGCTCCACATGAGGAATTAGAAGAAAAAGACGTTAAGAAGGAGCTTGAAAACGCTTTGAGAAGATTACCTGAAAGAGAAAGAACAATCATGGTTCTTTATTACCACGAAAACATGACACTTAAAGAAATCGGTGAAGCAATTAATGTTTCTGAATCCAGAATTTCACAATTGCATGCGCAAGCGATTATGAAGCTTAAAAACTTGTTGAGTGAAAATCGCTCTGAAAGACTTAAACGAAGTATTGTGTAATAATAATTTCAAGACGCCTCTGAGCATGCTCAGAGGCGTCTTTTTTGTAGGAATAGAAAAAAGAAAAAGCATGCCCAAATAAAAAGTGTAAAAAATACACCGAATGGGTAATGTCCAATTGGGCTATTTTTAAGTGTATTTTTCACATTTTATCTATAAACCCTCGAATTTATTGAGTTTCACAAAAGTTTACAAAAAGAGAAAGAACCCCTTGACTTTTTATTTAAGATGTAGCATAATGAAATTGTTAAATGAAGTGTAAAACAAACACTTAATTAACAGAAAGTTCACAGAGGTGATAGAAATGCAAATTACTAAAATTTCAAACGTAAACTTCAGAGAAAATTCTAATAATAAATATATGACAAGAGATTTTGGTTCTCAAAATGCTATTTTGATGTTAAGAGACCCAAATGCATCTGTTAAATTTCAACATAACCAAGAGTTCGCACAAAATGCAGACTCAGTAAGTTCAAACCCATTAAAGGCTTTAGGTTATAAGTTGTACAGAACATTCAGTATGATTCGTGAAAATGATCAAGCTGGTCAAAACGAATCAAAGCAATTCAATGTAGTTGCATAATAAGCATTAAAAAGAAAAATCTATAATACACACACATAATTTAGCGATAATTTCACAATTATCGCTTTTACTTTATTAAGAATTGTAAAAAGTGTATTTTTTACACGTTTAAAAGGTTTTATTGGAGGTAAGCGAGATGAACCATATGAAAAATACTTACCAATTCCACCTATTTTGTACTATAATTAATATATCTTGTCGATGTGGTGGAATTGGTAGACACGCATGATTCAGGTTCATGTGGAGTAATCCTTGCGGGTTCAAGTCCCGCCATCGATATTTTTCGACACTATTTGAAATTCTTATAACGAAAGTCATTACAATATTCTTGTAATAAAGTGCAAGTGTGAGATGGGGGCATAATCGCTAAAACCGAAACCTAAAGCCTTTTGTGGTGATTTTAATAGAATGAGATACACTTGCATTAATTGGGCTTTATCTGCACTTACCTGAGAAATACTTGCACCAAAATTTCACCGATTTTAAAACATATTACTAATTTATCACGATATATTTACCTTTTAGGCGAGTACATTTAGTGCAAAAGAGAAGAAAGACAGTGAACTTTTAAAACTTTTATTTGTCGGAATTACAAGAGCAAAACATACTCTTACGATTTCATTCTCAGATGTAAATAACGGATGTGCAAATCAGATAACAAAATATCTTGCAGATTTTGCTGACTATGATTTTGACAGTAATTGTTCTTGAAATTATCATTTCAAAATGTTACTATAATTATATATAACGCTAAAAAGGATTTATTTTGATGAAAAAGATATTAATATTATTAGCATTTTTAGTTCCATTTGCCGTAATTGCGGATGAAGAAGTAACAATAAACGGAGTTAATGAACCTGAATGGAAAGACTTTGCTCCGCATGCTTATATTAATATTGAAGAACCTAAAGGTATCGGCAAATTGAACGAAACTGTATCTTATTGGTACAAAAGAAAAGCTGATTTTGATAGTTCAATTAAAGAATGTCGTGAAATGACAGATGTTAATGCTCAAGTTAGTTGCTATCAAGAAGTTAAGGTTAAACAATATCAAAAAAATAGCGACTATAACGCAAGATTAGAAGCGCAAGAACGCGCCAGAATGGTTCCACAAGAAATGTATGACAGAACAAATACGATGCTTCCAATTGGCGGTTATTTAAACAATTTCGGTCGTTTTCAACCAAATGAATTTAGATAAAAATTAAAGCTTTATTATTTTTATCAACTATCATGACTTTTTTAAAACCGTCATTAAAAAAATATCGTACAAACGTATGATATTTTTCCTAAAAAATAAAGAGTTCTTTAATAGTTCCGATATTATTAAAGGAAGGACGGTTTATATTGTTTAACACAATGAATACAGTGCGCCCACGCCCTTATCCTCAAAGAGGCACAGGCAATTATAACGCAGGTAACGAAGGTACTGACAAAGACGGTCACAACGGCAACGCCCAAGACCAACAACAGCAACGTCAGAACCAACAAGTTGTTGCTCGCGGTCGTGCGCAAGATATTCAACAGCAAGCAGGCGCACCGCGTCAGGCAATATATTCACCAGCTCAAAATGCTTACAGCGGAACTCCTAACCGTCAGGTTTATCAAGTTCAAACCCCTCCTCCGATGAGAATTAACAATCAACCTCATCAGATGAATGCCATGCAATACCAAGCTGCTCAAGCAGGTTATCAACCAATGGTACAGCCTGTTCAACAACAATCTGCACCAAGACCACAACAACCTGCCAGAAGCAATAAAGTCAACATTGCGCAAATCTTAAAAGATTTCAGAAATACAATAAAAGCAATCGCAACTCCTCCGGAAATTGAAGAACAAGTTGCACAATACTTGCAAACAGTTGAACAACTTGTAAGAGAACCTCAACCGCAAGTTAATATGATTCAAAGCAACTTGAAAATTGCGGCTTCTTTATTAGACAAATATATTTCCGAAACTCTTAACAAAGATTCCAAAGTTGTTCAAAATTGGCTTGATGCTTTATTCTTGCAAAGGATTAATTACAGTTACAACGAAGAAGAAATCAACCCAAACTTTTTAGTAAAATTTCCTGATCAACAAGAAAAGAAAGAAACAACTCAACAACCTCAACAACAGGTTCAGCAAGAAGAACAAGCAGTTCCTCAAGCTGAAACAGTACAACCAGCACCGATTCAAGAAGAAATTCCACAAAATGAAGTTCTTGAAATTGAGCCTGAAGAATTAAGCTTAGAAGAAGAATTTACACAAGCTAAAGCAACAATTTCTAAAAAACCAAATATAACCATCATTCCACAAGATACAAGACTAAAGTCTTTGTTTGTTGAGGCTAAAAAACAAGCTTTTTCAAACAATCCTCAAAGAGCAATGCAAATCTTTAAAGAAGCTTTCACACGTGCAAGCGAACTTAAAGACACAGAAACTCAATCAAGAATTTGTCTTGAAATTGGCAAAATCTATGACGACAATGACCATTTTGTTCAAGCGTTGAACAGTTATAATAAGTCTTTGCAGTACACGACCGATGTGAACGTAAAATCAAGAGCGCATTTTTCAATGGCACAAATTTATGATGACGTAAACGAAGTTGGACCTGCATTAGACCACTATTTAACTTCAATTTCTTACGCCGGAAAATCTGATGATTTAATCGGTCAATCTGATTCTTTAACAAAAATGGCAAATATTTTTACAGACAAATATGATGAAAATGCTTTTGAATACTATGATGTAGCTAGAAAATTAATTGAACAAACAACCGATTCATCAATGAAAGGTTATGTTTTAAGTAACACTGCAGACGCATGTGTTCAATTCAAAAAGGGCGACAAAGCTTTAAAATATTATGCAGAAGCTGTTAAGAATTATGAAAAATCAAACTCTGTTGAAGAAATTGCTCAAAACTACAAATCTGCAGCACAACTTATGATTGATTTCAACAGTCCAAACAAAGCAAAATCTTTATTGAAAAAAGCTTTAGTTAATGCTGTAAAAACAAAAAACGAAGATTTGATTGCAGAAATTAACACAATGTTAGCTTCTGTTGACTAATAGATAAACTATGGTTTTACAAAATCTTAAATGTTCGTTATAATGGACTCACGAAGTAACATGTCATATTGACGGCAAAGCAATCCATAGCTTTGATATAATTTGTTACCAACCTAAAAGGAGAGTTTTATGGACGATTTTAAGATTATTATTACAGTATCCGGTTCTGATAAAGTTGGCATTGTATCAAGTATTTCTACAGTTCTTGCTAAATACAAAGTTAATATTGAAGACATTAAACAAACTCTAATGCAAGGTCATTTTGTGATGTTTATGTTGTGCGATATTGAACACGCAGATTTGAATTTTAAAGAATTAAAAAATGTTCTTATAGAAGAAGGGAATAAACTTGAAGTGGAAGTTTGGGTTCAGAAAAAGGGCATTTTTGAAAAGATGCATACGGTTTAATATAATAGAACGGCTTGCCACGGGTTAATCGTCTTCACAATGACAGTCCATTAAAAAATTTGACGCACTGTCATTACGAGGAACAGCGATAATTTTAGGTGACGAAGTAATCCATTTCAAAACCACAAAGGTATCACATGTCTGACGAAGAACAAAAACTAAATGAAATATCTGATTTTTTTAAAAGAATGAGCAATAAGATTAAACTTGTTAAACTTATTACTAAAGCTAAAAATGAATATGACAAATATGACTTAAAAACGGGCTATAAAACTTTAGAAGAAGCTTACAAACTTGACAAAACTAACCCAACTATTTTAAGAGGTTTCGGTTGTTTTAAACAAGCTGAAGAAAATTATGATGAAGCGATAAAATATTTCAAAAAAGCTTTGAAATATTCAACTGCGAAAGAAATTGAATATAGCCTAATCGGTATGGCTTATTATTTACAAGAAAAACTCGATGAAGCAGTAAAATATTTTAATCTTGCAATTGACGCAAATGATAATTATGACAAAGCTTACGAAGGCAGAAATCAAGCAATGCTAGAAAATCATTTAAAAATCATTGATTTACAAGAATCGTTAAAAAAATATTTCTAAATTTAAACAAAGCTAAAATAGGGCATTTAGCGTTTAACTCAACCGTTACTTAAGAGCATAAAACATCCTAATATTATTTTGAAGCAAAATATGCTTCAAATGAAAGTGAGGTTTTATGCAAATAAAAATATTACTTGTTGAAGACCAAAAATTAATGCGAATTGGTATAAAATCGCTTTTTTGCGATTATCCCGAACTGGAAATAATAGGCGAAGCCGTAAACGGAAAAGAAGCCGTAGAAAAAGCACGCCTTATAAAACCAGATATTGTTTTGATGGATATAGGACTTCCTGACATATCGGGAATTGAAGCAACAAAACAGATATTGGAACATAACAACAATATCAAAGTTATTATGCTGACTTCGCACATTTCTGAAAACGAATTGAATAATTCTTTGAGTGCAGGCGCGAGTGCTTATGTAATCAAGGATATAAGTACGGATTTTCTGATGAGCGTAATAAGGATGGTTAAAGAAGGTGCAATGTGGATTGATCCGCATGTTGTACCGTTTATCAGGGATAAAAATTGCGGGATTATTCCTTCTCGCCAGGTTTCAAGAAGTACGTTTAAAGAAAACCATTCTAATTTAACCCAAAGAGAGTATGAAGTTCTTAAACTTGTTGTTGACGGACAATCTAACAGTCAAATTGCTAAAACTCTAACAATAAGCGAACATACTGCAAAAGCCCATGTCTGCAACATCATCCAAAAACTTGTCGTAGATGACAGAACTCAAGCAGCCGTGAAAGCACTTAAAGAAGGCTTAGTTTAAGCAATATTTTTCTTACTTTTATGTTCAGTAATTTTAGCATTCATCATTGGGAGTAAAATCCCCAATGTGATTGCTGAATATGCAATGCCTGCGCCTTGCGCGAGGTTTACTTTCCACATATTTTTCTTTGCAAACTCTTTACCCTTAGAAGCAATTTCATTATGGCTTTTTAAAGTCATATCATTAAGCCAGTGCTTTAAGCCTTTGCCTTCTTTTGAATAATTAAACAAATCTTTGCCTTGCTTATCAAGTAAATTAGCAACACCTTTTGCCGCAAAACCGCCAAATACAAGCCAGTTCAGGAAGCCTAAATAATCTCTGGTCATAGATTCCCTAAGCTCAGTTCCATTATCCGCAGCCATAAATCTTCCTACAATATTTGCAGCATAAACTGTTTTAATCGCGTTTCCGCTTGTAATAGGTCCAGTAAATTCAAGCTTTTTGGCAAATTGTTTGAAATTTTTAACACCCATAACGCTTGTAACCATACCTACCATCAGAGCACTTGCTCCAAGTTTTTTGAGCCACAACAAATTATCTTTTTTCTTTTCACCTCTAAATGTTGAAGTGAAATCGACTTCACCAACAAAGCCTTTTTTGCCTGTTCGTTTTTCGGTAATTTTTCTGTTGATAAATTGGTTTGTCAAACCTAAAATGCTTGCCCCGGCAATTGCCCCGAAAGCTTTTGTTTTATTTACTTTAGATATTCTATCCAAAATCTTTTTGGCATCTTTTCCACCATTAATTCCAAAAACATCTTTACCCATATCATGAGTATCGCGCAAAATAGTATCAAGTCTTGCAGAAAGTTTATTTCCTTTGACATTTAATTCAATATCGCGTTCTGCGCCGAGAGCGTTTGCCAAGCGTTTTTCCATGATTGAAAGTACGTGATTTTTATCACTTTCTGCAATATTTTTATCTTCAATAATTTTGCTCATCGTATCGACAAAGCCCTTTTTTGAAGTCAATTTATTTTGGATATCTTTGTATTGTTTATCTTTCCATTGAATATTATTCCATTTTTCTTCATCTATCCAATCAACTTTTTTCCAATTAATGTCTTTGAAATTGTTTATTTTATGTCCGTCGCGACCTGATAAATTTTCAAAAACGTTTTTAGAATATTTTTTTGTATTACCGTCCCAAGCTGCTTGAAGCGTATCCATAGAATCTTTTGTGAACCAATCATTAGGGTTAATTTTTACTTCACCTTTGTTTGCCATAAATCTTGCAATCCATTTTGCAAAAATTCCGGCAGCCAAACAGTTAATAAACGTTCCGCTGATTTCTCTAAAAAATGTTTCTGCGCCCGCATATTGATTTCTATTTTTTGTATCATAATAAGCACGCGGAATTACCATTGCACCGACATCTAAGCCGACTGCATTCACCATTTCATTCATATCACAAGTTCTTAATAAACCTGTAACCGCGCCATCCAAAGGTCCACGAAAATTTATATTGCTATTTATATTATTATTTATTTTCATTATTTATCCCTATAAAAAAAGCCTTGTTATATTTAACAAGACCTTTCAAAACTTTAACTAACAACTTATCACATTAAAATTTATCCCAGTCTCGACTGAAACTTAGATGATGATGAGGATGAGTTGTTATAATAAAATTGCTTCATAGGCTCAGTATACAATTATATTGACAGATTTGTCAATAGGTCATTAAGAATTGTATAATTTTAATTTTTTTACATATCAACTTTTCAAAACAACTTTTCATTTTATACTGCATAAACTATAATATTTTTATGGAAAGAAAATTTGAACTTGTATCTAAATATAAACCGTCAGGCGACCAGCCTAAGGCAATTGAAGAACTTGTAGAAGGACTTAAAGAAGGAGATGACGCTCAAACTCTTTTAGGGATTACAGGTTCAGGTAAAACTTTTACGATTGCCAACGTTATTGAAAAAATACAAAAACCAACGTTAATTATTGCACACAACAAAACTTTGGCGGCGCAGCTTTATAACGAATTTAAAGAACTTTTTCCAAACAACGCGGTTGAATATTTTATTTCATATTACGATTATTATCAACCTGAAGCCTACATTCCGCGAACAGATACTTATATAGAAAAATCCGCAAGCATAAACGAAGAAATAGACAGACTTCGCCACAACACAACAAGAAGTCTTTATGAAAGAAACGACGTAATAATAGTAGCTTCTGTAAGTTGTATTTACGGCTTGGGTTTACCTGAAAGCTATTTTAAAGGCACAATTCAAATTAAAGTCGGTGATACTTTAGATAGAGGCGATTTAATTAAACACCTTGTAATGACTCAATATACAAGAAACGACCTTGTTTTAGAGCGTTCAACATTTAGAGCAAGAGGCGATATTTTAGAAATCATGCCGGCTTATGAAAAAATTATTACAAGAATTTATTTCTTTGGTGATGAAATTGAAAAAATCGTTAAAATTGACAATTTGACAGGTGAAATTATTGAAGCACCTGAGTCTGTAATGATTTATCCAGCAGTGCATTACATCGCTTATGATGAAAATGAAGACGAAACTATTTCTATGATTAAAACAGAACTCAAAAATCGCGTCATAGAATTAGAAAGTGAAAACAAGATTTTAGAATCTCAACGACTCCAACAGAGAGTTAAATACGATATTGAGATGATTAAAGAAATGGGTTATTGTTCAGGAATTGAAAATTATTCACGTATTATTGAACGCCGCCCTGTGGGTTCCGCGCCTGCAACACTTTTAGACTATTTTCAAACCGATTTTCTGACTGTAATTGATGAATCACACGTAACACTTCCACAGCTTAACGGAATGTATCACGGTGATGCTGCGCGCAAGAAAACACTTGTTGATTTTGGGTTCAGATTGCCTTGCGCTAAAGATAACAGACCACTTAAGAGTGAAGAATTTTTCTCAAAAGTCGGACAAAAAATTTATATTTCTGCCACCCCTGGAGAATTCGAAAAGAAAACTTCCGAACAAATGGTTGAACAGATTATTCGTCCAACCGGTCTTGTTGACCCTAAAATCAGCGTTCGTCCGATTGAAACACAAATCGGAGATTTGAAAATTGAAATTGAAAAACGCGCTAAAAAAGAAGAAAGAGTTCTTATTACAACCCTTACAAAGCGCATGGCAGAAGATTTATGCGACTTTTTCTTACAAGAAGGAATTCGAGTAAGATATTTACATAGCGGAATTAAATCAATTGAACGTGTAGAAATTTTGAGAGATTTAAGACTCGGTGAATTCGATGTTTTGATTGGCGTAAATTTATTGAGGGAAGGTTTGGATATTCCTGAAGTTTCGCTTGTGGCAATTATGGACGCAGATAAAGAAGGATTTTTGCGCTCAGAAACAAGCTTAATTCAGACAATCGGGCGTGCAGCGCGTAATGCTTGCGGTGAAGTTATTATGTATGCAGACAGAATTACGGACTCGATGAAAGCCGCAATCGACGAAACTGAACGCCGTCGAGAAATCCAACTTGCACACAACAAAAAATACGGAATTGTTCCGCAAACAATCAAAAAACCTATCGAAAACAACTTGCTTTCACTTGTTGCAAGCTATCGTGATTTGGAAGATATCGTTGCGGAAGAAATGGTTGACTTGGGGGTTGAGAAAAAGGATTTGCCAAAACTTATAGACAAACTGGAAAAAGATATGCACAAGGCGGCAAAAATTCTTGACTTTGAGAGAGCTGCAGAAATTCGTGACAAGCTCAAAAAACTTCGAGAAATGGTTAACAAAAAATAACAGCCAATTAGTAGAGCTTTGCAGCCTCAATAGTTTCTTTGCCTTCTCGTTTTTCAATCAGAGAAATCAATTCTTCGCTGTACTGTGCAAAATAATTCACACCTATAACTAAATTGTAAAGAATTGCAATCGACCAGATATAACTGATTAAATAGTTGTCAAATCCGACAAACATCCAGAAAAGATACGAAATAAAACCGATTACAAGAGTGGTCAAAATTCCGAGTTTCACAATCAAATATGAAAACATTATAAAAGTGTCACCCATAACCTGCCCCAAACGTTTGATATTGTAAGCATCAATCAGACTCAATTTTCTAAGTTAAATAATAAAACCTGATGCCGGAATCGCAATAAGTAACAACCAAATAATGATTTTTGCTGTCATATCAAGGACGGCATGGTCAACCGAAATATCAAACAGCCCACAGAGAAAAGTCCCGCCAAAATATGCAATCGCAGTATAAACACCAAGTGCCAAAATTGTTTTCAACCCGTTATAAGCCATTGACAAAAGATTAATTCCGGGGATTAAAACTTCTTTTTTGATAGAGGCATTATTTGCGGATTCTGCAAGAAATCCTAAAAGAAGAACGGCAAAAACCGCCACAATACAGTCTGAAATAAAATTATAATGACCGCTTGCGACGATATCTCGGCAATAACTCAACGGAATTGCCCACAAAAGCAATTT
>USFB01000011.1 GCA_900553895.1 uncultured bacterium
GCTCAATATTAGTATTGAATTAATGCCCCAAAATTGAACCTTTCACCTTTCACCTTTCACTCTAAAGCCTTCCCCATTGCCTTAATTGTGTTTGTTGTGGATTTGCCCTCGACAAAGGTTATGAATTCCACTCGGGTGTTGTTTTTTTTCATAATATCCGCTTCCGGAAGAGTTTCCATTGTATAATCCGCACCCTTTGTATAAACATCCGGTTTTATCTCATCAAGAAGATTTCTCGGGCTGTCCTCATCAAAAAGCACCACATAATCCACGCTTCTCAATGCACCCAATACTTCTGCTCTATCCAACTCTGTATTTATCGGTCTTGTTGGCCCTTTTATGGATTTTACGGACTTATCAGAATTCAACAAAACTATACTATAATCCGCAAAACTTTTGGTTTTTTCAAGATATCTGACATGACCCACATGCAAAATAACAAAACACCCGTTTGTACAAACTACTGTTTTACCTGCGTGGTGAATAGCATCCACCAAGGCTCTAACATCTTCTCTTTTGACTAACATATCCACCTTGTTTCTAAGCAATCTACCACTAATATTTTACCAAAAAAAACAAAGAAAAGCCCCATTATTTAACAAAAAGTAATAATTAAAATAAAACAAATCTTAACTTTGTTATTTTTTGCTCATATTATCTATTTTAACTTGAAGTTCTCTCATACTACGTTCCAAAGAATATTCGGGACTAAGCATGTATATATATTGCTTTTCTTTTTCAAAAACGTCAAGCGGCTCTTCTAAAGGTAAGCCGCTTTTACCGATTTTTACAGCTGTTTTCGGGGTATTTTTAGCTACTCCGGAATTAGAAACTATTTTACCAATTCCTAGAACTTTCATTTTTTATTTTCTCCTTTACAACGGATTAAAACAAATCCATTTCAATAACTTTTTTACAAATACGAACAGTATTCAAAGCAGCCCCAATCCTAAGATTATCGGCAACACACCACAAAGAAATACCGTTATTGAACGCTAAATTCTTTCTTATTCTTCCGACAAATACCGGGTCGACTCCGCTTGCATCCCTTGTTGTAGGGTACTCGAAGTTTGCAGGATTGTCTATAACCTTTACGCCATAAGCATTAGATAAAATTTCTCTAACTTTTTCAGGCGTAATTTCTTGATTAAATTCTATATCAACAGCTTCTGAATGTCCGTTAAAGACAGGAACACGAGCAGCTGTACAAGAAATCATTGTACTTTCATCCAAGTGTAAAATTTTTCTTGTTTCATTAACAACCTTCATTTCTTCTTTTGTATAACCGTTTTCACAGAATACATCAATTTGTGGAATAACGTTAAACGAAATAGGTTTTTTGAAACATTTGTTTTCAAAAGATTTGCCTTCCAAATTTGCAATTGTATCTTCTTTTAATTCGTTAATTGCAGCTAAACCTGCGCCGGAAACAGCCTGATAAGTCGATACTATTAATCTTTTTATTCCAAATTGTTTTAAAGGCTCTAATACTAACATCAATTGAGATGTTGAACAATTCGGATTTGCAATGATACCTTTATGTTTTCTTAAATCTTCATCATTTACACCTGCTATGACAAGCGGAACATCTTTATCCATTCTAAAAGCTGATGAGTTATCAATAATAACTCCGCCACGCTTTACAATTTCAGGTGCAAATTTTTGGCTTGTAGAACCGCCTGCTGATGCCATAACAATATCTACATCATCAAAAACTTCCGGTGTAGCTTCAATTACAGTGTACTCTTGACCTTTAAAAGTAATCTTTGAACCGGCACTTTTCGCACTTGATAAGAATTTAATACTTTCAAATTCTACATTCAGTTCTTCAGTGATTTTTGTAATTTCTCTTCCAACAACGCCTGTTGCGCCTAAAATAGCTATTCTTGGTTTTCTCATTTAATATTGCTCCACTAAGCTTAGTCTAAAATATTTTCTAATCCGTAAACAAATTCTTTGTTTTCATTAACAAATCTAACAGCTCTTAAAACACCGTCCATATAACATTCTCTGTTCATTGAATCGTGTCTTATAGTTAGAATTTGACCGCTAGCGCCAAACAAAACTTCTTGAGAAGCGATATATCCCGGTATTCTGACAGAGTGAATATGAATGTTATTATAAGAATTTGCACCTCTTGCACCTTTAATGGTTTCAACTTCTGCGCAGTTGCCTGCCACGAAGTTAGTATTTTCACCAGCCATCATTAATGCTGTTTTTACTGCTGTACCGGAAGGTGCATCCTTCTTTTGATTATGGTGTAATTCAATAATTTCTGCGTTATCAAAATATTTAGATGCCATTTGAGCAAATTTCATCATCAAAACTGCACCAGTTGAGAAATTCGGCGCAATTAAACAACCTAAACCTGTTTTTTGAGAAAGGTTCTTTAATTCTGCGATTTCTTCATCTGATAAACCTGTTGTACCAATTACAATATTGATACCGTTATTTAAACAGTATAGTGCGTTTTCATAAATTGATTTCGGCTGAGTAAAATCAACTAAAACATCAATCTTTACTGAATTCTTTGCATCTTTAATAGTTGCAAATTCACCGTCTTTAATATCAATTTTTGCAACAAGTGACATGCCATTATTCGCTTCGACAGCCTTAATGACTTCTTGCCCCATCTTGCCGTTAGCACCGCATACTGCTACATTAATCATCTATAACCCTCCTCTAGGCATACTGATTATACTACAAACAAATAAAAATAGACACTCATACCAAAATGAGTGTCTATTTTTTTTAGTAAAAATTATTTATTTGCATCAAACATTTGCTTAATACCGTCAACAGAACTTAAAATACCTGTTGCTTCATAAGGCATGTAAACAACTTTGTTATCTTGACCGCTTGTTATAGCCTGCATTGTTTCTAAATATTTCATAGCGATTAAATATTTATCAGGTTGACCTTTATCTGCTAAGGCGTTGATAATTCTTTGAATGGCTTCTTTTTCACCATCAGCTTCCAAAATTCTAGCTTGAGCCACACCTTCCGCGCGTAAAATGTTTGCTTTCTTTTCACCCTCTGCTCGGTTAATTGCAGCTTCCTTTTCACCTTCTGCTTTTAATACCGCAGATTTTTTCAAACCTTCTGCTTCAAGAATAGCCGCACGCCTATCTCTTTCAGCCTTCATTTGTTTTTCCATCGCTGATTGAATATCAGTAGGCGGAATAATGTCTTGAAGTTCAACTCTGTTTACTTTTACACCCCATTTATTTGTAGCGTCATCCAAAATTGCTCTTAATTCATGGTTGATTTTATCTCTTGAAACTAAACTTTCATCTAAATCAAGTTGCCCAACAAGGTTTCTCAAGTTAGTTTGTGTCAATTTTTCAATCGCATCAGGTAAATTTTGGATTTCATAAACAGCTGACTTAGGGTCAACAATTTGGAAATACAAAAGCGCGTTGATGCTGATAGAAACGTTATCTTTTGTAATTACGTTTTGGCGCGGAAAATCATAAACAGCTTCTCTCAAGTCAATCTTGGCTCTTTTTTGTATAACCGAATAACTTGAACCGTCAAAGCCTTTTTGCGTAACCTTCCAATCAATTGCACGCGGTGCTTCAATCACAGGAATAATAAAATTGAAACCTGATTGAAGAACTCTGTCGAACTTACCCAAACGTTCAACAATAACTACTTCTGCCTGTTGCACAATAACAACACCTTTTGCTACAAAGATGAGTGCTAGGGCAATCAAAAAAATTGATAATGAAATCATAACTCTCTCCTAAATTTTTGTTACATACATTATTAAACTATCGTTTCTTAATATTTTAACTTCTGCTCCAACGGAAATTATTTCACCGTTTTCACATCTGGCTTCCCAACGTTCACCATAAATTGTAATAACACCACGCTCTGCAGTAACTTCTTCTGTTACTTTTGCTGTTTTACCTATGTATTTGCCTTCCATGCCTGTTTCTGTGTCTTTAGAATTGCGTCTTAAAAGAATTGGTCTTAAGAACGCAAAAGACAAAAACGATAACAAGAAAAACGCTAATACTAAAGCAAATTTATTCAATGTGATTAACGAAATTCCTGCAGTTATAAAAGCTGCTAGAGCGAAGTTCAAAAAGAACATGCTTGGTGTAAAAATTTCAAGTATTACAAAAGCAATACCAATTACACATAAAAATTGCCAAACTAACAAAATAAATCTCCTAAATATTTATAAGTTTATAACACCCTCTCCCGCCTTCGTCACCCTCCACCAATGGATGGTGACGAAGGCGAGAGAGGGTGTTTTAACCACTATTCTTCAATCAAAGAATTGATTTCTGCAACCATCTCATCAGCATTAAAGCCGTGAACCTTAGCACCGGCTTCTAAGTTTTCAAAGTGTGCAGCAGCACAACCGATACAACCCATGCCATATTTTTGGAAAACTGCAACTGCTTCAGGATGTTGTTGAACAATTTCCATAATTCCCATTTCTTTAGTAACTTTTGCCATTTTTATACTCCTTTTCTTGACTTATAAAAACAAATCCTTAAATTAATATCGTGATTATAACATACTTATGAAAGGAATTAAATATGCAATTTATCAAAAATTTTTTCAAACACGACTCAGTAATCGGCTTATGTGGACTAAAAAAGAAAACGGAATATGTTTATATCGAAGTCCCTAAAAACTACAAAAAAACATTTATTCCAAACACTCAGAATAATTATTTACTAATCTAAAATTAAGAGATGCGCTTTTTAGAAACGCATCTCTTAATTTTTTCTAACAAAAAAGCCATGCTAATTGTACATGGCTTAAAATTTGGGGTAGTGAAAATTGGTATATTTTTGAGCCTATACCTCTATAAATAGTCGTCTTCCGACAATATTAGGTTGATTATTGTAATATCCTGCAAAGTATCCACCGGCAACTGGTCTGTTTTGTCCATAATTTGCGAACGGATTGCTTGATACAAATGGATTCCCGCCAGCTTGAGCAAACGGGTTAGTTGAACGCTTTGCTTGTGCAACAGCACCTGTTTGTACAAGCGGATTTGAAGTTAATACTCTTGATAATAAATTTACAATTTCAGCCATTTTTTGCACCTTTCTAAATGGTGTTTAATGATTTATTTAACTTTGTCAATTGTTTTATCGGCAATATTTTTTCAAACTTTAGATAAAAATTTAAAACATCAACTAAAAGTATTAATTTTTCGGACAAAATAAAAAAAGCAAATTGTTTTTATATCAATTTGCTTTTTTAGGTAATATTTTACGATTCTAATATTATTTAAAAAATTTCAAAGTCTTTTTTAACAACTTTTGAGTCATATTTGAATACATATTCATATCGTTTTCTATTTTTTTTAAAAGATTAGTTTTTTGTGATGCGAATAAATCTCGGCTACAATTTCTTTCTGTAACAGAAATAACAACATCGGAAGGTGCTCCTGCATTGTAAGAACCTGCGATTTTCAAATTACTGTATCTTGTATTGTGTTTTTTTAAATTAATCGAAAACATCAAAGGCTTCTTAGATGTGGCATCCCTAGTTATAATACATTCATCACGTTTTCCATCTCTTATAATAGATTCTATGCCACAAATCTTATTTGAAGTAGTTGTCTTTGTTCTTTCCTGCGACAAACAATACCCTTCCGGGAGAGCCTTTTTTAAGACCAAAGTATCATGTTTCTTTGATAAAACATAATCTGTATTATTTAAGTTTATATTTCTCATCATTTCCTCTCTATTTTGAAAAACAGTTTATTAATGCTGACGCAATTCTCGTAATAAAATTACCTTTTGATTTTTGAACACAATCTTTAGCCAATGGCGATTTTTGCATAAAATAACCTTCTGTATAACATCTTGGTTTTATTTTTCCTGTATGCATCGTTGAACGATATGCTGATTTTGCATAATTTATTGGATTTATAATTTTCATAAGCTTCACCTTTCAAGAACATAAAAACTCGTCAAAAAAAAATTTGCTAGTTTTCTTTAAAATTATTAAATTCTTCAAAAGTATTTTTAATTACTTCAAAACCTTTAATTAATGTTTTGTAATCTACTTTTTCAGCTGCTGAGTGCATATTATAAACATCAGCCAAACCTAAAAGTGATGGCATAAATGTTTCGCCTTTAGAATTCTTGTTATGACAATAGATATGAGTTTCAGCACCGGCATGGAAGGATGATATATCGTTTTTAATTCCTGCTTTGTTACATGCTTTTGTATGTGCAATCTCAATCCTATCATCATCAGCTTTTTCAAAAGCTAACAAGTGGACTTCAAATTCAATTTTCGCTTCTGCTAAATCTTTATATTTTTTATTAAATTTATCAACAATTGTTTGCATCAAAGCCTTCAATTCTTCTTCTTTTGCAACACTCGCACTTCTTATTGAATAAGATGCCATGCCAAGAGTATTAATAATATTTGTAGAAGTCTTTTTCATTATTTCAGTAATATAATCGTTAGTTTTAACTCCTTTTTCTACAAGATTTGCAATAGAGTTTTGAACACCGCCTGCTACAATTGCACCTAAATTACAAGAAGTTATAACACCTGTTTCGTCAGTATAATATGCGCCTTGTGGAAATTCTGCAAGAAGTTCTGCTATAAGTTTAGCTGCATTTAATCTTGTTTTATCACCGATATCAATACCTGAATGACCGCCTTTTAAACCGCGAACAGTGATTTTTGCGTTTGTATAGCTTGCGCCTGAAATCTGCAATTGACCTAATTTATCCGCATCACAAACAAGAACGTATTTTGATAAAATTTTATCAAATTCAACATGTTCGATACCACTCATGCCAGTTTCTTCATCACGAGTGAATGTAATTTCAAGTCCGCCATGTGACACCCCCTCATCAGAGCTTGCATTCACTAGGTCTTTAGCAAGCTTCAACGCACAAGCAACTCCGACTTTATCATCTGCACCTAATGTTCTGCCTTCTGCTTTAATAAAATCCCCGTCCAAGAAAATATTAACAGGGCTATCGTCACCTACTACGTCCATGTGAGAAGATAGCATAATTGGTTCTTTAGTTTCGTCTGTTGCAGGAACATGGATATAAATATTTCCATAGTTGTCTTTTTTACCATCAATTCCATTTTTCTTACAAAAATCAAGAATCCATTCAATAACCTTATCTTCTTTTAAAGATGGAGATGGTATTGAAACCAAATTACAAAATATATCTAAAACTTCGTTTTCTTTTCTTAAATCTTCTAAATTAACTGCCACGGAAAAACCTCCTATTTGTTCCTTCACCGCCTATTTTTACATTCACGGGACGCAAACATTTCGGGCATCTGCCGACATACATCGTTCCCGCTTGATTTTTGTACAACCTTCCGTAAACATGGCAGCAATCAAACCAAATTCCTAAAAAAGCTCTTTTTTTAGTTTCTTCAGTCAAATTAATTCCCTCCACGTTTGTTTCCTGTACTGTATTTCGCCTGTTGAGATTTTGCGGTGTCTGTAATTACAATCTCTTTTTTATTAGGCTTAAACACACTTTCTGTCAAAGTGTCAACGTAATAATCAGTTAAATGCGCATAATCAAAAATAATTAAACCATTTAAACAATATTTTCTTGCAGCATGAATTTGTTTCATTAAATCTGCAGATGAACCGTTCATGAATGTTACAAACAAGCCTGCATATAATTTTGTACTTGCAGATTTGTTTCTTAAAATTTCTTCCATAAGATTAATTGCAGTCATATCATTACATGTCAAGAATAATGGCGTAAAACCATCAACAAAATTATTCATTGACCATGTTTTCCAGTCTTGCATTTTTGTATTAAGTGCAAGATTTCTGTTTGGGAAAATTACGGCCGTAATTTGAATTTTGTTAAACCTGCAAAGTACACTTACTCTTCTAACGAAGCTTGTAACTTTATTGCAACGATATGCACGCCACTGGAACCATAATGGGTCAGTATATTTCAATTCTATAGGATCTACTCCGTACATTTTAAAGAATTCATCACGAGCATATTTTGTATAACCCCAGTTAGACATATCGTAATTTGAATAAATCGTATCCAATGATTGCGGATATCTGATATAGTCCAAATTTATTCCATCAGGCTTGTATCTTGTAATGATTTCACAAAGTAATTCATATAAGAAATTTTGAACTTCCGGATTTGCAGGGTCAATAAAATATCCGTTATGTTCTGATACTGAATAAGCAATCGTGTCTGAATCCGCATTTTTCTTTTGATAATTCGCCCATTCCGGTTTTTTAGCCAAAATATAACCCGCATTTGTTTCAGGCGGTTTGTTACCTACATAAAAAGTTTCAAACCAAATATGAACTTTTATTCCGCGCTTATGCGCTTCGTTTATCCAAATTCTAAGCGGATCAAAACCGACATAATCTTCATTTTGTCTTATAAAACCATATTTTGTCATGGTTTGAGAAGGAAAAATTGTTTTGCCGTGATAATAAGTTTCTAAGAAAATATTATCAATTCCTGCATTATATATTTTATCTATGGTTTTAATGATTTCATCTTCACTAAAATAAGTCGGTCTTATCCACACTCCTTTTAATTCGCCTGAATCGTAAGGAATAACGGTAGACATTGCTAAATCCGCATATTCTATTGCTTTTGAAGCGTATTTTTGAGAATTTTCTCCGTTTTTAACGGCTTTATCTATCAAATCATTTGCCTTATCCAAACTTTGAGAAGTGCGCTTTTGATTATAGTTTGAATAATTTTGAGTATAATAAAGCATCATATTCTGAACTTCTTTAATGCGTTCTCTCGCTGAATACAAAAAAGTATCAGAGGTTATATAAGATGTAATAATCTTTTTTTCAGGATTAATATAGATTTTTGCGCCAACCATTACATTTTCATTAATCCATTTTTTTGCCTGACCGTGACCACTTATTACAACACCATTTGCGGGAATTAAAGAATCTGCACCACTTAATGCCGTAACAGTATCGCCTGTTACGATAGCTTCCGTACCAAATTCATTTGTATTTGTTCTAAAACCAAAAGATGGGGTATAAACTACAAGTTGGTTTGCGCCTCTAAGCCCAGGGTAACTTGCACCTTTAGTGTTTGTACTCGCTTGCGGATCAATCACATCAATCTTATACATTGATTGATTAAAGATAACTTCATTTTGTTGAGGTACGTATTCAGAATAAAGCCCTTGCGCTGAAACCGCTTGGCATATAATTAAAAATAAACTAATTATTACTGACCAGACCCTGCTCTTCATTCCCCAATGTCCTTATATATAACAAATATTATAGAACTAGAATGAAATAAATACAATAAAAAAAATATATATTGCACTCTTTTTATTTTTTTATGTTAAAATATTGTTACATTATGTGTGAAAACTAGCAAATTTATTTTTTAGTGTTTTTATAATAATTGTAAAAATTTTTTAATTAAATTTAGAAAGGAAAATCATGAACATCACAAAAATTTCAGTACCAAATTTTGGTGCAGTAGCAACTAAAAACGCAGTAAAAGGCTTTGACAAAATTAGCCACGATTACAAATCATATTCAGAACTAATTCCAACAAATTTGATACAACAAAAAAATGACACAAAATATGTTGATGAATTTGTTAGAACAAAAAATTTAATTCTTCCAGAAACGAAACCGGAAGCAAGAAAAATTGAATTTATTAACGAAGGAACTATTATTTAGTTATAAAAGAGGAGGTTTAAATTAAACCTCCTCTTTTTTGCATTTATTTCTGATTTTAATTATAATAATAAAAAAGTTAAGTTAGGGGATTTAATTAGGAGGAGTTTATGATTTTAGATAAAGTTAAAGAAACTGATGCTGAATTGGCACAATTTATTGAAGAAGAACTTCATAGACAAGAAAACACAATAGAGCTTATTGCGAGTGAAAACTTCACCTCTCCGGCAGTTATGCAAGCTTGTGGAAGTGTTTTGACCAACAAATACGCAGAAGGAAAACCTCATAAACGTTATTATAACGGCTGCGAAATAGTAGATAAAGTTGAAGAATTAGCTCAAAAAAGAGCGTGCGAATTATTCAAGATGGATCATGCGAATGTTCAACCACATTCCGGCGCGCAAGCAAACATGGCTGTATTTTTTGCACTACTTAAACATGGCGATACAATTTTGGGCATGGATTTATCAAACGGCGGACACTTGAGTCATGGCTGTCCAGTAAATTTTTCAGGAACATATTTTGATGCGAAAAGCTATGGAGTAGACAGTGAAGGCAATATTGACTATGAAGATGTAAGAAAAAAAGCTCATGAATACAAACCTAAGTTAATTATTTGCGGTGCAAGTAACTATTCTAAAGTTATTGATTTCAAAAGATTTAGAGAAATCGCAGACGAAGTGGGCGCAATATTAATGGCAGATATTGCACATATTGCAGGACTTATAGCCGGCGGCGTTCACCCATCTCCTGCAGGTTATGCTCAAATCGTTACAACTACAACACACAAAACTTTAAGAGGCCCAAGAGGTGGCATTATTATGTGTGACGAAGAATTTGCAGCCGCTATTGATAAAGCAGTTTTCCCTGGAATTCAAGGCGGGCCATTAGAACATATTATCGCAGGCAAAGCAGTTGCTCTTAAAGAAGCTATGTCACCTGAATTTAAGGAATACGCAAAACAAATTGTTAAAAATGCTAAAGCAATGGCTGAAGGTCTTATTGAAAACGGTATGGAAATCGTAGGTGGCATGACTGAAAACCACTTAATGACATTAGATTTAAGAAATACCGGTAAAACAGGAAAAGACATGGCAAATATTTTGGAAAGAGTCGGCATAACAGCTAACAAAAATACAGTTCCAAACGACCCGCAAAGTCCGTTTGTTACAAGCGGTATTAGATTAGGTGCTGCTGCTATGACAACTCGCGGATTTAAAGAAGATGACATGAAGGAAGTTGCAAGAATTATTGCAGAAGCAATAAAGAATTCAGACAATGAAAAAATCTTAAACGAACTAAGATTAGATTCTGCAAAACTTTGCAGAAAATATCCTTTGTATTAATCAGATTTTTAATTTTACATAATAATAAAAACGACTCTAAAAAGTGTTTTTAGAGTCGTTTTTATTAAACATTAACTTCGCTCAATTTAATCAAACAAAAAAATAACCTGACTTCAAAAGAAATCAGGTTATTTTTTATATTATAGATAATTAAATTAATTATTCAATAATTTTATCTACAACACCGGCACCAACTGTTCTACCACCTTCACGGATAGCGAATCTCATACCTTCTTCGATAGCTACTGGAGCGATAAGTTCAACTTCCATAACTACGTTATCACCAGGCATTACCATTTCGCCTTCGAATTTGATTGAACCAGTAACGTCAGTTGTTCTGATGTAGAATTGTGGTCTGTAACCAGGGAAGAATGGAGTGTGACGTCCGCCTTCATCCTTAGTTAGAACGTAAACGTTAGCTGTGAATTTAGTGTGTGGGTGAATTGAACCAGGTTTTGCAAGAACTTGACCACGTTGGATTTCAGTCTTATCAATACCTCTTAACAAAGCACCGATGTTGTCACCAGCTTGACCTTGATCAAGTTGTTTTCTGAACATTTCAACACCAGTTACAGTTGTTTTCTTAGTTTCGCCTAAACCAACTAATTCAACTTCATCACCAACTTTAACGATACCACGTTCTACTCTACCTGTAGCAACTGTACCACGACCAGTGATTGAGAATACGTCTTCAACTGGCATCAAGAATGGTTTGTCCAAATCACGTTCAGGAGTTGGGAAGTAGCTATCAACTGCATCCATCAATTCCCAAATTTTGTCAACCCATTTATCTTCACCACGTTGAATGTTTGGATTAGCTTGAACTGCTTCTAAAGCTTTCAATGCAGAACCGTGGATGAATGGAATATTGTCACCATCGAATTCGTATGAAGAAAGAAGTTCTCTAACTTCCATTTCAACTAATTCTAATAATTCTGGATCGTCAACCATATCGCATTTGTTTAAGAATACAACTAGGTTAGGAACACCAACTTGTCTTGCTAACAAGATGTGTTCACGAGTTTGAGGCATAGCACCGTCAGTAGCAGCAACTACAAGAATTGCACCGTCCATTTGAGCAGCACCAGTGATCATGTTTTTAACATAGTCAGCGTGGCCTGGGCAGTCAACGTGTGCGTAGTGTCTAGCATCAGTTTCATATTCTACGTGAGCAGTAGAGATGGTTATACCTCTTGCTTTTTCTTCTGGAGCAGCATCGATTTCATCGAATTTTCTAGCTTGTGCTTTACCAGCTGCAGCCATAACACCTGTAATAGCTGCTGTCAATGTTGTTTTACCGTGGTCAACGTGGCCGATTGTACCAATGTTAACGTGCGGTTTTGTACGTTCATACTTTTCACGTGCCATGAGATTAATCTCCTTCTTTGATTAAATATACTACGTTAACTTACTATACTAAGTTATATTATAATTCTAGTCTATAAATAATTTATGTCAATCGTTATGCATGATTATAAGCAATCTCAAATTTTCAGTATTGCATTAGATATCATTTTGCTTTAATATATTCTAAATAAAAATTAGGAGGTGTATATATGCGTATTTCAGCTATTCAAGGTCAAGTTAATTATCAAACAAAAGGTTTATCAAACAAGAACTCTCGTAGAGTTATTCATGAAGTTCCGCAAGAGCCTAAAAATGTACCTTCATTTAAAGGTGCTAATGGAGGATTAATTGGATTAGGAGGAGGAATGACTCTGGTCCTATTAGGTATTGGAGCAAGCATAGTGACGGGAGGTGCAGCGTTACCTGCATTATTAGGTGGTGCAGCCGTTTTAGGAGGTGGAGCTGCAGGAGCGAAAATCGGCAGTGATATTGAAGATAAACTAACCGGCAAAAAAGAAGATTAGTCTATTGGAGAAACCCTCATTTGGCAACAATTTACTAAATTATAAGTACAAAATAGCGGAATTTTCGTTTAAGAAAATTCCGCTATTCAAATAGAATTATATTGTAAAAAAAAAATTACAATTAATGTACCTAATAGCAAATTTTTTCTTTACTTGTTTTCTATTAATAAAAGGAGATAATTATATGCAAGTCAACCAAATTTCGAAAACAAATATCTGTTCTTCCACAAATCATTCAATGCCTCATAAAAAGAACTATTCTCAACCAACATTTACTGCAAAAACTATCCCTACAACCACTAAAAAAGGCTTGATGGGTAGAATCGGTTTAGGTCTTATTTCATTAGGCGCACTTTTGCTAAAACGCCCTAAAGAAAGTCTGCTAGTTGAACCATCAGAATTGGAAAAGGAATTAAAAAAAACTCAAGAAAAATTAGCTGATACAAAATTTAAACTAGAAAATACAAAGAACAAATTATGGAAAGCTCAACAAGAGCTAGATACTTGGGAAAAGCTCGCAGACAACCCAATGGAGATTGCAAAAGAGCTTACTAAACAAAAGGAAGGAAATAAAAAGCGCCCAGATTCAGGACGTTATAGACCTGATCCGGGTTGGGCGGTACCAGAATCACCGATTTCATATAAAGAAGCTTATGAGCTCCATAACGCTACTGCTTCTGGACGTAATAAACCTGATAAAAGTAGCTTTGGTCCCTAGTGTATAAGATTTTAATGAAAGCTAACACTTAAAACTCGATAAAATCACCAGAACAAATATTGAAAAAATTTTTGTCAGATAAGAATAAGTTTTTGTCAAGCAATGCTTGACCTACAATTACCAAAAAAGAAACGGCGGAATTTTCGTTAACGAAAATTCCGCCGTTTTAAAATTATAAAAAATATTTAACTATTTCACATCACCTTTAATTACAATCAAGTTTTTTACAATTTTCATTGCACATGTCGGAAGAACAACCTCGCTTAAACCATCTGCTATACTAATAATGCTTCCTGCTTTTAGAGTTACGTCTTCACCTTTGTACTGAAAAGTGTAGTCATCTTTTCTGTCTGATCTGATTGTGATTTGATTGTTCATAGTCTAATCCTTCTTACTATTGTGTTAAACAAGGAATGGCAAAATAAATCCACCATTCCTTTAAAAATAATTATACTGACTTTTTCAGATTAGTCAAATACATAACTAATGATTGCAGCTTCTCTAGCTCTTTTGATAGCAGTTGTAATCATTCTTTGGTGTTTAGCACAGTTACCTGTTACTCTACGAGGAATAATTTTTCCTGCTTCTGTTAAGTATCTTTTTAGTTTTGCTGCATCTTTGTAATCAATAGATTCTACGTGATCTGCGCAGAATGAGCAGGTCTTACGTTTTTTTCTATCTTGTGCATCTTGTTTTGCCATTGTTGTTATTGCCTTTCTAGCCATTTATTGTCTTTAATATTGTCTTTAAGTTGAACGACGTTAAGTCGTCAAGTTCGTTTTAAAATTCTTTATTTAGTAGTCCTACGATTGAGGCGGAGTTTGTAGCTATAAAATAGTTTAGTAGTTAAACTAGGAACCGACCCTATGCCTACGTGCGTAGCACCTAGAATGGAATTTCGTCTTCTCCTATTAATTCATCAGAGAATTCTTCTTGAGAAAATTTCACGATATCTTCACTATTGCTTGAATTTGAAGATGCAGGTGCTGAACCACCCATCATCTCAATTGTGTTTGCATCAATTTCGTAAATTCTTCTTTCAGCACCGCTTTCGTTTTTAACAGTAGTGATTTGAAGTCTGCCTTCAACTAAAACTCTGTCGTCTTTTGAAATACCTGAGACAACTTCGTCTAAAGCGGCACGACCGACTACAACTCTGATTAGCATTTCTTCTCTATCACCAATGTTTAAAACAAAAGATGATACCGGAACGTTATTTTGTGTGAAACGTTTTTCCGGCGCGCGAAATACTGTACCTGTTACAACTGCTTTTGCAAATGCCATGTTTTATTACCTCTTAAACTGTTTGAGCCTTTTTAGCTACTTCCATAAACATAAATCTTAAAACGTTATCGTTTAATTTCAAGTTTTTCTTGAATTCAACAATAGATTCTGCAGGAAGTGAAACGATCATAGTTGTAAAGAAACCATCTCTATAACCTTGAACGTCGAATGCTAATTTTTTACGACCCATTTTGTCAACAGAAGCAACAGAACCTTTGTAAGATTTAATTTCTTCAGAAATTTTATCTACAACTTTATCTAATTCTTCTGAATCAAGACTTGGTTTTAAAACCGCTAGTAATTCATAATTTTTCATAATAATATTTCTCCTTATAGAACCATGCTAGCATGAACAGCGATAATGTAAAGAGGCGAAATTTATATTAATTCACTTAATCCACGTTATTGGTTTAAAAATTTTCCATATCATTGGACAAAATAAAAGAAATTTTTTATGCTAGAATATTTTCATATGAAGAGATTTGTTTTTACACTAATTTTAATTATGGCGGTGCAGGTTTCAGCGTTTGCGAATGTCAAAAACGTTGATTTGGACACCATGGTGCAAATCGGCTTGAAACAAAATTGCGACCTTAAAATTAAGAGAATGGAACTTAAAGCTGCTGAAAAAGATATTAAAATTGCAAATCGGCTACAAAATCCGCAAATTCAATCAAACATTGTAATGGGAAATGTTGCGCTCGGTAACTCTTCGCAAGCAGGCGTTGCATTGCCGATAGAAGTTCTAAAACGTGGAATTAGGAAAAAAGTCGCAACAGAGGCTTACAATATTAAAGAAACAGAATTAAAACAGGCAGAACATAATTACAAATTACAAATAATGCAGGCTTATTTTGACATTCTTTATGCAAAATCAGTTTATAACATTCAAGAAGAACGTTTGAAATTATTTAAAAATTTAGTTCAAATAACAACAGACAAACCAAAATATCCGTCCTATGAGATTGATAACTTGAAGGCTGATATTCAATATGCGCAGCAGTTAATTGCAGTAAATCACGCTAAAGCAAATTTATTGGCAAAACAATTTGAGTTAAATAAGATTTTGAATACTGGTGATGATAGCGTAATGTATGACACAAAAGAATCGTCATTGCTTGGAAATTGGGCGTTTTTGAATATTCGGCTTCCTGAATATAATTTTTTGGAAAATATAGCACTTCAATATAGTTATATGGTTAAAATTTCTCAAAAAAATATTGATAAATCGGAGCTTGAAGTAACAATGGCAAAAAGAAATCGTGTGCCTGATGTTAGCGTTGCCGGAGGTTACGCTTGGCAAGCGCATGGTCATGCGCCAAATAATTATGGCGGCGCGTTCGTTGGTGGAACTATTGATGTACCTATTTTGTACAATTTTACGCCTGAAATTCAAAAGGCGCAAATTTATTTGGAAAGAAGCAAAGCAAGCAAGAAAGCTTACGAATATCAACTTAAGTATGAATTAAAGAAAGATTACAATACGTTCAAATATTCGGCTGAAAATATGGAACATTCAAAAAAAATTCTTGAAGATTCAAAAAAAATCGTAAAACTTTCAACCGAAGGTTATATCAAAGGCAAAAATTCTTATACGGATTTGGTAATCAACGAAAACGGTCACCAGGAGGTTTTGAGCCAATATTTGACTGCGATGTCAAGACACTTTTATTCTTATTTAGAACTTATGCAAGATATCGGGCATGATATTTTGATTGAAGAGGATTTATTATGATTAAACTTGTTGCAACTGATATAGACGGCACAATTTTGATACCTGAAGGTGATTTTACCAAAGGTGTGAAAAAATGTATTAAAGAGCTTTGTGCAAAAGGGATTAAAGTAGTCCTTGTTACAGGTAGAATGAACGCTGCCGCAGAACTTATTGCCCAAGACTTAGGACTTAATACTCCCGTGATTTCTTATCAAGGCGGGCTTGTAAAATACAATGGTAAAACCCTTTATAAAAGATGTTTGACAGAAGAGCAAGCACAAAAAGTTATTGATTGGGCAAAGTCTGAAAATATTCATTTGAATTTGTATAACGATGATATTTTGTATTCAGAAACAATATGTCCAGAAATTGAGCGTTATTGCAACAATTTACATACAAAATATACTATAAAATCTTTTTGTGAAGTAGAAAAAAGTAGTGTAAATAAACTACTCGCGATTGATTATAACCATCCTGAAAAAATTGATAAACTTGAAAAAGAATTACCAAAAATTTTTCCGGATTTGTATATAATTAAATCAACACCATACTTTTTGGAATTTTCTAACAAAGAAGGTTCAAAATATTGCGCAGTTAAATTTTTGCAAAAATATTGGGGAATTGATGAGGATGAAACATTAACCATTGGTGACCAAAATAACGACATTGCCCTATTAAAAGCCGGTGGCATTAAAGTTGCAATGGGAAATGCAACAGAAGAATTAAAGTCAATTGCAGATTATGTGACTGATACGGTCTATAATGACGGTTTTGTTAAGGCGATGGATAAGTTTGTAAAGGAGTAACTTAATATTATGAAAATCAATAATTTATCACAAGACAATCCAAACACTAATTTTAAAAGTTTAAGATTTAACCGTGTTCATTATGGGGAAAAGCAGATTATAAGAAAGAACTTAGGGAAATTAAGAGAGTTAGCAAAAGATTGCGATATTAATATAACATCTAACTTTTATAAAAGACCTGGACATTCTTTCTATGACAAAGGTTACGACATTAGTTATAAACCCTTGAAAGAAACTGATACTTTTAATAAAAATATAGATGATTATGAAGTAAAAAGTGTTTATATTCCAGAACGAGAAGAAACGGATATAGTTTCTCATATAAAGGCTAATGTTGAAAAATTGAAAAAGGGTTTGAAAAATTGAAAATAATTAAAAAGGGCAAAATCGGTGAAACCGATTTTGCCCTTTTTAATACCGTACCACTACCTATCGAAATACAGCCAAATTGATTTTGCTTATAAAATCTACTTTTTAGAAATATGACACCCGCAAGGATTACCTTAGTGCTGCTATGCTTCCATCCTGACACGGTTCGATATCTTACGCCATCATAATCTAAATTATCAACAACCCTATAAACATAGGCAACTTTTCTGTACCCCTCACAGCAGGCTCTGCACCTCGCAAACGCTTCGAGTCGAGAGAACGCTACGTCCCCGTGGAGTACGGCATGGAAATCTTAACATAAAAATCAAAGGATTACAAGCTTACTACCTTCAAGCCTTGCTAATCTGCCAATCGGCACTGTTATTTTGTCTTGCTCGTGCGTAATCTTAAAACCTCCAATAACAGGAATATTAAGTCCTCGTGCTAATTCTGTAAAATATTCTTGCAGCCACATATCATTACCGCAATCTAAAAAATCACCTAAAACAATTCCTTTGCAATTTTGTTTAAACTTATCAATATTTATAAGCTGTTGGAACATTTTATCAATTTTATAAACCGGTTCGTTTAAATCTTCCACAAAGAAGATAAAATCCTCATCAGGTATGAAATCTAAACCGCACAAAGATACAACTGTTGCTAAATTTCCACCCCAAACGATACCTTGCGCGAAACCGTCTTTATAAATTTTGTCACCATAAAAAAGAAGCTCTTTACCGCTTGTTGCATCTAAAAAACTGGCATAGGTGTTGTCCTCTCCTTGCGGTATAGGAACTTCTCCAAAATCACTCGTCGCCATTGGTCCATGATAAACCACCATGTCGGTTTTCTTGTAAATCATCAATAAAAGTGCGGTAACATCAGAAAATCCGCAAAAAATTTTAGGATTTTTTTTAATCAAATTATAATCTATTCTATTAACTAACCTGATTGCACCGTAACCGCCCCTTGCGCACATAATTATATCTATTTCCGAATCAGAAAAAAAATTGTGTAAATCTTTTAGCTTTTTATCGTCACTTCCTGCCAAATATCTGTCTTTATCGAAAATATTCTCAGAAAGCTTTACATTATAACCTTCTGATTCAAAAAACTTTTTAGCATTTAAAACTTTTTCTTTATCGCAAGCACCAGAAAGTGCAATAATTCCAATTGTTTTCATAAAATCATTATAATTAGAGTGTAAACATTTGTAAAGATTTTTATATACAAAGCAATTTTTTAAATTTTAAAACGTTATTATATATATACAAGTTGAAAAGGATATGACTATGGGTGTATCTCCAATCGAACAAAATTATCAATATGGTCTTTACGGTCAAGGAAGTAAAATTCCGTTTGGCGGTTTAACAGTATCACCACGTGTAACCCCAACTCCTTCCGTTGACAACCAATATGGAATTTCTATTCCACAAAATCATTCTTATACACAAGATGAAGCAGGGAATAAAATTGCTACAGGTCAAGACGGCGTCGGTTTGGCTCACGTAGATGCAAAAGATCATAAGTTTATGCTTATTGCATAAAAAGAATCAAACAAAAAATAAGATCGGTTTTTATTAAATCGGTCTTATTTTTTTATAGAAGATATTTTTCTTGTAAATAAATCTCTCTTTATAATATAATTAACGTAGAATTGGAGAGATTATGGGAAGATATCATTTTATAGCAATAGGCGGAATAGGAATGAGCGGTTTAGCCAAGTATTTATTAGAAGACGGGCATACTGTTTCAGGTTCTGATATAGTAGATTCAAAATATGTAGATAAATTAAGAAAATTAGGTGCTGAAGTTTTTATTGGACAAAGAGCCGAAAATGTTCCAAATGACGCAATTATAATTAAAAGTACGGCAATTCGAGATAATAATCCTGAAGTTGTAAGAGCAAAGGAATTAGGTTTGCCAATTTATCACCGTTCGGATTTACTCGCAGAAATTGCCAAAACTGCGCAAGAAAACGGAAAATGTTTCATTGGTTTTTCTGGTACTCATGGCAAAACAACAACCAGCGGTTTAGCGTCTTTTGTACTTGAAAAAGGAAAATTAAATCCGTCTTTTGTAGATGGCGGAATTATTCCCGAATTAAACACAAACGCTCAACATAAAAACGGTAAACAGTTTGTTGCTGAGCTTGATGAAAGCGATGGAACTATTATTAAATACCATCCTGATATTTTAGTTATTAATAATTTGGAAGAAGACCACTTGGATTTCTACAAAAATGGTATGAAAGATTTGGTTAAAACCTTCAATCAAGCAATTTCTCAAGCAAAAAAAGTTATTGTAAACAAGGATAATGAAGGTATTCAAAATTTAAGCGGAAATTTCATTACATTTGGGCTTGATGATGCAGATTATGTTGCTAAAAATATTGAATTCTCAAAAAATGGTACAAGTTTTGAAATTTATCATCATGGAAATTTATTAACAAGTATGAAAATTCAGCTTGCAGGTGTTCATAATATATATAATACACTTGCAGTTGCTTCAGCATTAAATGAAGCCGGTGTAAATGTAAGAATGATTGCTGATTATTTTGCAGATTTTACTGGCATGGGTAGAAGATTCCAAAAAGTTTGTAAAATTGACGGAATTGAAGTATACGACGATTACGCACACCATCCGACCGAAATAAAAGCAACGTTGGACGCTGCAGCTTCTAAGTTTGGAAAAGAAAACATTGTTGCTGTATTCCAGCCACACAGATTCACAAGACTTCAATCTTTGTGGAATGAATTCAAGAGTGCGTTTTCTGAAGCAGGCAGAGTAATTGTAACTGATGTTTATGCAGCATCAGAAGATCCAATTGAAGGCGTAAGTGGTGAAGCTTTCGCAAAAGATTCGGATGCAGAATATATTGGCGGTAATATGCAAGAAGTTGCAGAGAAATTATTACCAACGCTTGAAAATGGAAATATCGTAATTGGCTTAGGCGCAGGCACTATTACGGCATTGGGAAAAGAATTGGAAAAGGCGAATAAATAAAAGCTGGTTGTTGTTGGGCTGAAAGCCCAACCTACAATTTATAAAACATGCCTTGGTCATTCCCTCGCCTTACAGGAAAGGGTTAGGGTGAGGTCTTATCCCACAAGGGCAAAAAGGAAAATTATGCAAATAAAAGAGAATTTCGAAATCAAAAATTTAACAACTTTTAAAATTGGCGGTCAAGTTGAAAAACTTTACCTGCCTGAAACATTGGAAGAATTCACGAACTTGCTAAGAAAACTTGATAATTATATCGTTCTTGGTAGTTGCTCTGATGTTTTGTTTTCATCAAACGGCTGTAAGGGAAATATTATTTTAACAACCGAAATGAAAAATTTTGAAATCCGAGGAACGAAAGTTTATGCTGATTGTGGTGTTAAAGATCCGCTTTTATCTCAAAAAGTTGCAGATGTTTCTTTGAGCGGTTTAGAATTTTTGATTGGACTTCCCGGAACAATCGGCGGAGCTGTTTATATGAACGCAGGCGCGCATGGGCAATGTATTGCAGATGTTTTGGTTTCTTGTTGTTTATTTGATAAAGAAACAAAAGAAGTTGTTTTTAAACAAAAACCGGAAATGGATTTTTCTTACAGACATTCAATTTTACATGAAGGACGTTATATTTTACTTTCTGCCGAATTTGAATTAAAAAAACTTCCGCAAGAAGAAATCAAAGAATTGATGGAAAGAAATTTGACATTCAGAAAAAATATTCAACCATCGCTGAAAAATCCAAATGCGGGAAGCGTTTTTAAAAACCCTGAAAACGATTCGGCAGGAAGACTTTTGGACAAAGCAGGAGTTAAAAGCTTTGAATCGGATACGGTTAGAGTTTGGGATAAGCACGCAAACTTTATTGTAAATAAGGGCAACGCAACATCGGAAGATGTTCTTGAACTTATGGTAAAAATGTATCAAGCTGTTAAAAATATTTATACAATAGAATTGAAGCCGGAAATTATTTTTATCGGCGATAAAACAAAAAAAGAGGAAGAATTATGCAATATACTATACAAAACAAAGATGCAAAAATAGCAGTTCTATGTGGCGGTATGTCATCAGAACGTGAAGTTTCATTACGTTCAGGCAAAAACTGCTTGGGCGCATTACACAGATTGGGTTATAAAAACGCTGAAATCGTTGACGTTTCTCCAAACGTAATGAACGATTTAAAGGGATTTGAATACGCTTACAACACTCTTCACGGCAAATATGGTGAAGACGGCTGTATTCAAGGTGTTTTAGAAATAATGAAAATACCTTATACCGGCTGTGGCGTAATGGCAAGTGCAATTTGTATGAATAAAGAATATACAAAGAAAGTACTTTCTACTAACAAAAATATTCCTCTTATCAAATCCGCTTTTGTAAGAAAAGGCGAAGATTTGATGAAAGCGGTTGAAGGACTTCAATATCCGTTGATTACAAAACCTGTTTCTGAAGGTTCAAGCTTTGGTATGACTAAAGTTAATAAGCCGGAAGAATTACAAGCAGCTTATGAAGAAGCTATAAAATATAACGATGATGTTTTAATAGAAGAATTTATTGATGGCTTTTTTATCACAGTTGGTGTTTTAGAAAAAGACGGTAAAGCATTTGCAACAGAGATTCTTGAAATCAGAACAAAAACTGAATGGTATGATTTTGATGCAAAATATACAAAAGGATTGTCAGAATTTATTGTTCCTGCAACAGGCTTATCAAAAGAAGCAACAGAATTAACTAAGAAAATTGCTGTTGAAGCACACGAAACCGCAGGTTGCTCAGGTGTTTCAAGAGTAGATTTTATGGTAAAAGACGATAAACCTTATTTCTTGGAAATTAATACAAATCCGGGTATGACAGATACAAGCGATTTGCCTGCTCAAGCAAAAGTTTGTGGAATAGACTATGATAATCTTGTTTTAATGATACTTAATAGCGTAGGATTAAATAAATAATGTCAAACGAAGGACAACAACATCCAAGATACCATCAAAACAGACGTTTACAACAAGCAAAAATGCAACGTCAAGTTAGGAAGTCGCAAAGACGACTTAACCAGTTGCGCGCACTTTGGAAAATGTTTATCACAATTGGCTTGATTTGTATTGGTGTTTTTGTTCTAAAAATGCCTCAATGGAGATTGCACTCAAACGCTTTTGACAGTTTAAACAGTCCTGCATTAGAAATTGTTAATAACAGGATTGTTCCTTCACAAAAAATTCTTTCTGCACTCAGACGTAACCAAGTTCCGCTAAAACCTATTTTTATGGTTAAAACAGATAACCTAAAAAAAAGTATTATGCAACTTGACCCTATTCAAGACGTTTATATAAGACGTTTTTGGTTTCCTGCAAGAATACAGATTATTATAATTGAAAGAACTCCGGCAATTACGATTGCTCCTGATGAAAAAGTTGCACCGATTGCGTTCTTTTCTTCTGACGGCAAACTGATTGGTCGTGATTATATGCCATTAAGCAGTGATTTTAAGGTTGTAAGAGTTATCACTTACGGAAGCGGGGACGATTACAGAAATTGGGATAAGGCAAAGATTAATAACTTCAAAAAGCTTGCAATGACTGTGGAAATAGATTCGGGCGAAACTGTTGAGTACATTGATTACAGAAATCCACAAGATGTTTATGTAAAAATTCCGACTGCGAATATAAGACTGGGAAGTTTTAATGCAGGAACTTATGAAAAAATCCATCGTTTACCATCTTTGTTACCGCAAGTAAAAATGCTTAATAAAAAAGTTAAATATATTGACTTGCGTTGGGATTCTAATTATATAAAACTGGATGAATAATTATGGCAAAAAGTGCTTATATCCATATACCGTTTTGTAAATCAAAATGCAAATACTGTTCGTTTGTGTCATTTAATCGTTCAGAATTAATTACAGGTTATATTTTTGCTCTGTTAAAAGATATTTCTGATAATTATAAAGGAGAAGAACTCAAAACGCTTTATTTTGGCGGAGGAACGCCTTCTCTTGTTTCAATAGAACTACTCAAGAAAGTTATAAACAAATTTAAACTTACAGAAAACGCGGAAGTAACGCTTGAACTCAATCCTGATGATGCGTCACAAGAATATTTAACAGGTTTAAAACAAATTGGTGTAAACCGTTTGAGTATCGGCTCACAAACCTTTGATGATGAGATTCTGAAGCTAATTGGTAGACGTCATAATTCAGCGCAAATAGTTGAAGCTATTAGTATGGCGAAAAATGCAGGATTTGACAATATTAGTGTTGATTTAATTTATGGGTTGCCGACTCAAACTTTAGAGAAACTCTCTTCTGATTTAGAGAAAATTTTAGAACTTGGTATTCAACATATTTCAACTTACGGCTTAAAAATAGAAGCAGAGTCTTTTTGGGGTAAAAATCCTCCGAGTGTTCCTGATGATGATATTCAAGCGGATATGTACGAATTAATTAATCAAAAATTGGAACAAAACGGATTTTTCAGATATGAAGTCAGCAATTTTTCTCAAAAGGGGTTTGAATCTCGCCATAATTTGAATTATTGGGATAATAACAAGTACTACGGTTTTGGAGTAGCTGCACATGGTTATTTAGATGGTGCAAGATATTCAAATTTCACAACTTTAGAAGAATATTTGGAAAAACCTTCAACGCACGAGGTTGGGCATATTTTGTCAGAAGAAGAAAAACTTGAAGAAGAAATCTTTTTAGGTTTTAGAAAGACAGAAGGAATTGATTGCGAGCGTATAAAAGAAAAATTTAACATAGATTTTGAAACAAAATATGCGAATATTTTGAAAAAATATTCTGATTTTATAGAGCGAACAGAAAAAGGTTTTAAACTAAACTTAAAAGGCATTTTAGTCAGCAATATAATATTATCGGAATTTATATAATTAGTCCTACAAGCGAGTTAATTCTTACAAATATTTGTGCTACGATTTTATTATGCTAACAAAATTACCTTTAATATTTGAGTGTTCAAGAATTTTTTCACTTCCGATGACAATAATGTCATGGCTGGTTATTTTTACATATTCTGCAACTGTTGCAGGTAATAAGTTGTATGGCTTTATTGCGCTAATTGGCGTATGTTTGGTACATCTTGCAACAAATACATTGGATGATTATTTCGATTATAAATCACTTATTAAACAGGTAAATTTTGACAAAAAAGAATATTTAAAAAATTCTCAAAAAACAAAATGCAGATACTTAATCTCAGGAATGATAAAAGAAAAAGATGTTTTGTATTTGGCAATGTCTTATCTTTTTATCGCTGGTTTAATCGGTTTATTTTTCTTCTTGAAATGCGGTGTTGGAGTTTTATATTTTGCTCTGGTCGGTGGATTTATAGCTGTTTTGTATTCGTTTTTTTCAAAAATCAGATTATCAGAACTTGTAATTGCGATTGCATACGGTCCGGCTTTATTTGGCGGAATTTATTATGTAATGACAAAAACATATTCTTGGGAAGTTTTTGTATTATCAATTCCAACAATGCTAATCACCGTAATTCTGTTATATATCCACACGGTTATGGATTTCGAATTTGATATTAATGAAGGACATAATACGATAGCAAACGCATTTGATTCACCATTGGATGCTCTTGTTGTTTTAAAATGGTTAATTATACTGGCGTACTTATCTCCAATTATTTTATGTATTTTGGATATTGCAGATTGGCAAGTTTTGTTATGCTGGCTAACAATTCCGCTTGCAGTGGATTTATATAAATCTATGGTTGATTATACTGTGAATTCTGATTCAATTCCGAAACACAAGTGGTTTCATTTTCCGATGGAAGATATGCACGGTGCGCCAAGCTTTATGATTAGAATGTATCAGTCAAGAAATCTTACAATATATTACACAGTATTGTTCGTTATTGGTTTGGTTTTGTCTTATAATTAAAGACAGAGTTAAGATTATATAAAGGCTCAAATTTTGTGTGTTACTATTAATATATAGAGAGAAAGAATAGGAGGATATTATGATACCAATTTTAGATTCAAAAAGACAATATGCTAAAATAGGGGAGGAAGTTGAAAAAGCAGTATGTGAAGTTTTACGTTCAGGTTCTTATATTTTAGGACCAAACTGCAAAGCTTTAGAAGCTGAATTAGCAAAATACATCGGATGCAATTACACAGTTGCATTGAACTCAGGAACAGATGCGTTACATTTGGGTTTAAGAGCTTTAGATATAGGTGCAGGTGATGAAGTTATTACAACCGCATTTACATTTGTTGCTACAACAGAAGCTATTGGTATCGTAGGCGCAACTCCAGTTTTTGCTGATATTGACCCTGATACATTCAATATAGACCCTAAGAAAATTGAAGAAAGAATCACACCAAAAACAAAAGCAATTATTCCGGTTCATTTATATGGTCAACCATGCGATATGGATGCAATTATGGACATTGCTAAACGTCACAACTTATATGTAATTGAAGACTGTTGTCAAGCAATCGGAGCAGAATACAAAGGACAAAAAGTTGGTACATTCGGTGATATCGGATGCTACAGCTTCTACCCTACTAAGAACTTAGGCGGTATGGGTGACGGCGGTTTGATTACCGTAAACAGCGAAAACTTAAGAAACAGAATTATCGCTCTACGTAATCACGGCGGTGCTGTTAGATATTATCACGATGAAATCGGTGTAAACTCTCGTTTAGACGAAATTCAAGCAGCAATCTTGAGAATTAAACTTAACTACATTGACGAATGGAACAAAGATAGAAGAAGCCACGCAAAAACTTATAACGAATTATTCGCAGGATGTCCTGATATTCAAACACCAAAAGAATTGGCTGATACTTATTGCGTATACCACCAATACACAGTTAAAATTCCTAACAGAGATAACATTCACAAAATGTTGCAAGAAGCAGGCATTGGCGCAATGCTTTATTACCCGGTTCCATTGCACTTGCAAAAAGTTCATGCTCACCTTGGATGGACTAAGGGAATGCTTCCAAACACTGAAAAAGATACTGAAATGGTTATTTCTCTTCCAATGTTCCCAGAACTAACATTAGAAGAACAAAAAACTGTTGCTTCAACTTTGATTAGCTGTATTGAAAAATCAAAGGCATTAGCATAGTTAAGTATTCATAGAACAAAAAAAGACACATCGTAGGGTGTGTCTTTTTGTATTTAAATTTATGTTGTTGGGCTGAAAGCCCAACCTACTTTTGACAAAATAAAAAGGCTGGTTTCTTTACAAGAAATCCAACCTTTTTATTAAATATTAGCCTTTAACTACAATATTTACCAGTTTTTTAGGAACTACAATCACCTTAACAACTTCCTTGCCGGCTGTCAGTTCTTTTACTCTATCGCTTGATAAAGCTAATGCTTGCAACTCATCATTATTCAAGCCTTCGTCAGCTTCAAGTTTGTCTTTAACTTTACCGTTAATTTGAACAACAAGAGTAATCTTACTTGCTTTCGCTAAGTTTTCATCCCATTCACACCATTTTTCATCGTGAATAGAACCAACTCCACCCAAGTCATGCCAAATTTCTTCTGACATGTGAACAGTTACAGGAGCCATAAGCTTGATTAACGAAATAATAGCAAAGCTTAAAACATTCTTGTCTTCATCATTTAAGTCAGACTTTTTGCTTCTCCAATCATAAATTGCATTTGTAAGTTCTCTATACTTAGAAATTACGGTATTAAATTGAAAATCATTTGCTATATCGTTTGTAATTCCCTTCATTGCAATATGAACTGTTCTTACAAGGTCATCATTTTCTCTTGTTAGAGGGAATGTAAGCTTATAATCTTTTGTTAAATCATTTTGATTATCGCTTACCAATCTCCAAACTCTGTTCAAGAATTTATAACAGCCTTCAACGCCAGCATCTGACCAGTCAAAATCTCTAGCTGGAGGTGAATCTGAAAGAATAAATAATCTTGCCGTATCAGCCCCGTAGTTTTCGAATATTTCATCAGGGTCAACCGTATTGCCTTTTGATTTAGACATCTTAGAACCGTCTTTAAGAACCATGCCTTGAGTTAGCAAGTTTTTGAACGGTTCATCAAAGCTTAACAAGCCTAAATCTTTAAGTGCTTTTGTAAAGAATCTTGAATACAACAAGTGTAAAATAGCATGCTCAATACCACCTACATACTGATCAACAGGTAACCAGTGGTCTACAAGTTCTTTTGCAAACGGTAATTCAGAATTCTTAGGGTCAGAATATCTCAAATAGTACCAGCTTGAGCAAACGAATGTATCCATTGTATCCATTTCACGTCTTGCTTTTCCGCCACAAATAGGGCAAGTAGTTTCTGCAAAAGTTTTTGAAGTTGTAATTGGTGATTTGCCAACAACTGAAAAATCAACATCAGTAGGAAGCATTACAGGCAAGTTTTCTTCTTTTTCTGGAACAATACCGCACTTGTCACAATAAACCATAGGAATTGGTGCGCCCCAATATCTTTGACGAGAAATCAACCAATCTCTTAATCTGTATTGAGTCTTGAATTCGCCAAAACCGTTATCAACTGCTTTTTGAGTAATAGCCTTCTTTGCTTCAGTGTTTTTCATTCCGTTGAATTCGTTTGAATTTACCAAAACGCCTTCTTCCGTATAAGCCTCAGTCATTTCTTCAGGTTTAAGTTCTTTACCTTCCGGAGAAATAACAACTTTTAGAGGAAGATTATATTTTTTAGCAAAATCAAAATCTCTTGTATCGTGAGTAGGAACTGCCATAACAGCACCTGTACCGTATTCAACAAGAGCATAGTCTGCTGTCCAAAGCGGGAATTCTTCGCCCGTAAATGGATTTATACAATGAGTCCCTAATGGAACACCTGTTTTAACTCTATCTGTTGAAAGTCTTTCTATTTCAGTCATCTTACGAGCATTTGCTCTATATTCTTCAACTCTTTCTTTGTTTTCAGGAGTTGTAAGTTTATCAATATCCTTGTATTCAGGTGCTACAACAAGATAAGTTATACCGTGAACAGTATCAGGTCTTGTTGTATAAACAGGAACTTCCATTCCTTCAATTTCTTTAACCTTAAACTTGAAAATTGCACCTTGAGATTTTCCAATCCAGTTCGCTTGCATTGTTTTAACGTTGTCACCCCAACCTGGAAGTTTATCTAAATCTTCAAGCAATCTTTCAGCATAATCAGTAATTTTGAAGAACCATTGAGAAAGATATTTCTTTTCTACAACGCTATCGCATCTCCAGCATTTACCGTCAATAACTTGTTCATTGGCTAAAACGGTACCGCATTTGTCACACCAGTTTACAGCAGCTTCTTTTTTGTAAGCCAAACCTTTTTTATAAAGTTGAATAAATAACCACTGAGTCCATTTATAATAATCAGGTTTGCAAGTTGTAACTTCTCGTTGCCAATCATAAGATAAACCAAGCATTTTAAGCTGTTTGGTCATATAGGCAATATTTTCATCAGTCCACTTAGCAGGATCTGCACCATGTTTCATTGCAGCGTTTTCTGCCGGCAAACCGAAACTATCCCATCCCATCGGATGAAGTACATTAAAGCCTTGCATTTTTTTGAATCTTGCAATTACATCTGTAATTGTATAGTTTCTAACGTGTCCCATATGAAGTTTTCCTGATGGGTACGGAAACATTGATAATGCAAAATATTTAGGCTTGTCGCTTTTGTCAGGCGTATGGAAAACATTGTTCTTTTCCCAATTTTCCTGCCATCTCTTTTCTATTTCTTGTGGAAAATATGCCTCTTTCATTTATCCCTCCATTATAATCAATAAGTTTATTTTAGCATAAAATTTCTAAATAAAATATAGAATAAATTAACTTTGAATGAATAATAAAAATTTAAGTTTTGTAAACAGTTTATTTAATAAAAGGCAATTTTTCTTTGTTCAAATACTTTATTTATATACGAGGAGATATTAATCTAGGATGGAGAAATTAATGCCGGATATTATAAGTAATTTTACAATACCACAGGAGTTGATTAAATATTACAACCCCGCAGATGTTTCAAATCAGAATGAGCAAAATTTTTCGTCTAACGTTGAAGTAGTGCGAAATAATGAAGGCAAAATATTTTCTTTAAAGTTTTATTCGCCGGATAAAGATTTAGTTAAAAGTCTATGCTATGAAGGAGCACAAATAACACAAGTAAACTACTATAGACAAAATCTTTTGTATTGTTCAGACAAGTACAATGACAGTTTGTTAGTTGAAAAAACTGTGTATAGAAAAAATGGAGTTGTAGCGTATATCATCAATTATGAATATAATAAAGAAAAACGTTTAATTCGAATTTGTAAAAAGACATTGAACAGAGAATTTCTTGTTGGCTATAAATACGATACTTTTGGACGTATTATTGAAAAAAATATCAGTTTTAACGGCAAACAAACTACTAAACAGGAATATAGTTATGACATTTTAGATAGAGTCGTAGAATATAAGGATAGTAATCAAAAAATAAAAGTCGATAAAATTAATCAGAATAATGAGTTGATATCTTACAGAATAACTGATAAGATAGGTAATGTTATTGGTGTAGAAAATCATTTTGCTGACTGTGGTTATATTTGTACGACATTAGTAGTAAATGGACATTCCACAACGGTGAATGATACAAGTTATGTGGATAATGTAATGTTAAAAAAGCCTTATGCTAAAGAAGAAGATTTAGATATAATTATATCAAATTTATTTACCGGCATGGATACAACAACTCAAAGGATGTCAGGTTCAAATAATGCAATAAATCTTATTGAACAAACTATAGAAACCCGCACTTTGCCGATTTCGTTGAGAAAACGAGCTTTGTATAACACTCTTGTAAAAGGTGCTTAACATTTTACAAAACTAAAATCATATAGTATAATTGTTTTGTTATATTATAGATTTTAGGAGGTTTTTATGAAGGAAGAATTTACAACTAATGCAAGACGTTGGTATGACAAAGACCCTGTATTATCATCTGCAATGAAAACCTTGGAAGAGTCTGATGATGAAACGCAAATCAAAGTTGCTCTTAATCTGATTAAGATTATTACAGAGCACCATTTGTCAAGCACAGAATACGAATCTGTAGAAGATATTGTTTCAGCTACCGAAGATATGATGGATGAATCTAAACACGGAAGGTGGTATGACTTGGATGGGACTCTAAGAACAGCAATCAGCCTTCTTCAAAATTGCCCTGATTCAACCCGTAGTATTATTGCTAAAGAAATGGCTAAAAACGTTATCGACATTATTAAGAAAGAAGAAGATGTTGATGATGTTGAATTAGATATTCCTGAAGAATAATAAATAATCATTCTTTAAAATTAAATAACGCATGTCTTAAAAAGACATGCGTTATTTAGTTATTTCAAAAAAAATCTAATTTGTATAAATTTGTAGGTCGGGTTCAACAATCATCATTGAACCCGACTTGTACTAAAAACTAATCTACATCAATCGGGCTTCTTTGAATCAAATTAATAGCTTCTCTAGCAGTAAATACTAAATCTTCAGGTATGTTTGCAATTGTACAGAATTGTCTTAAAACATCAATTACGCGTTTGAAACATCTCACGATGTCGCCTTCACCCATATCAACCTGATCAATAATATCATCCCACTCAGAACCGTTTACCCACATTTCAATTAATGGTGAATAGTAGCCGTTTATATACATAGGGTCTTCCACATCGTGATGTTTTTGTTTCTTTTCTAAATCACGGCGAATATCTTTAATTTTATTCAAACGTTTTCTAACAGTTGGAGAAAGTGGAAGTTGTGAATATAAATCCGCTCTCATATCTTCCGTTGTGATTGCACAAACTACACTTGCGAGTTCTGCCGGAGTCAAATTATCTAAAACCCCTGAGAAAATAATTTGCGCCAAGAATAATTCGTTTTCTGAACGCAATTGTGAGATAGTAACTCCGCGCTCTGTCGGATAATTATCTACAATATAACCGTAATCAATTAAAACAGCTCTATGAGATAAGAATTTATTCCAAAAAATATCTTTTTGTTTTTCAATTTCTTTATCTAAATTCTTTTGCTTTGCAACATATCTATTCAACAAATCTATATTTTTCATGTGCTTTTTGAATAACTTACATGTATCACATTGATAAGAATGCATTTTTTCAAGCATAATTTTATTTTTGCGTCCGAATTCTTGAGCTTCTTCCGTCAAAGGTCTGTTTTTTTTCTTTTCTTGTTTTTGAATAGTTTTGAATACGCGTCTATTCTGAACGTAGATATCACGAATTTTGTTATACTCTAATAAATCTTCATTTGTGCGTTTATAACAACAAACAAACGCATTACATTCATTAATTTTTTCGTTAATTTCATCATGTAATAAAATCAGAGGCTCAATTCTATAATTCGATGAGAAATATCCGAAACTTTTAAGCACAAGTTCTTTTGCTTCTTCTAAAGTAAATCTTTGAAGCAAATTTAAAACCATAGAATAGCTTGGTGAGAATTTACTTTCAAGTGGATTTGCGTCACTCAATACAAGTTCTGCTACTTCTTCAGGAGTTTGGAATGGTGAACCAACGATTGTAACATAGCCTATTTCGTCCATTCCGCGTCGTCCTGCACGACCTGACATTTGCAAGAATTCGCTCGGCGTAAGGATTCTGTGTCCGCTGTCGGTTCGCTTACTTATAGAACTGATAACTGTAGAACGAGCCGGCATATTTATACCTGCAGCCAATGTTTCAGTCGCAAACACAACTTTTATCAATCCTTTTTGGAATAGTTTTTCAACTAACATTTTCCATCCCGGAAGTAATCCGGCATGATGCGATGCTACACCTTGCAATAAATATTCTATATGCTTATTTTTATAAAGATATGGGTTTTCAGCAATATAATCATCTATAATTTGCCTAATTTCTGCTTGTTCTTGAGGTGTTACAAGACAAAGTGATGCACAATTTTCCATTTGCTCATCACATCTTTTACGAGAAAATGTAAAATAAATTGCAGGCAACATGTCTTTTTCTTGCAAATTTCTTACAACATCTTTAACCACATTTCTTTTTTGAACAGCTTTGCCACGCTTAAATTCCTTTTTTTCGGGTTTGATTTTTTTGTTTAAAGCTCCGCTTGGTGTAAGCAACGGTAATAAATTATTCGGTTGCGATGAGTCAAAGTAATAAAATCTTAAAGGCACCGGTCTGAAATCGGTATTAATTAATTCTGTTTTTGAATGAACAGTATTAATCCAATCCGTTAATTTATCAGCGTTTGCAACTGTTGCAGAAAGTGCAATAATTTGAACGTTGGTTGGACAATAAATAATACTTTCTTCCCAAACAGTTCCGCGCTGTTCGTCATTCATATAGTGAACTTCATCCAAAATTACATAACGAACATCTTTAAGGTTGTCTGTTACTGAACCAAAATTTGTACCATAAAGCATATTTCTGAAAACTTCAGTAGTCATAACAACAATTTGCGCGCCACGATTAATTGAAGAATCACCTGTCAGAAGTCCGACTTTATCAGCGCCGTATTTTTCGGAAAAATCGTTGTATTTTTGGTTAGATAGTGCTTTTAGAGGCGTTGTATAAAAAACTTTGAACCCTTTTTCTAATGCGCAATGAATTGCGTGTTGGGCAATAACAGTCTTACCTGCACCTGTCGGTGCGCATACAACTACACTTTTCCCCTCTGATATACATCTACATGCATCTTTTTGAAAATCATCTAACTCAAAGGGAAACTCGTACATAAAAATACCTCTTTAAACTATTCTAACATTATTGTAACATACTTTTGCGGGATTGTGAATGTGTGCGTGTAGCAAAAAAGGGGCGAGAAAATCTTTGATTTTCTCGCCCACATAATTAATTTTCAATTATTAAGCAATTTCAGCCCTTGTTTTTTCAGAATTACTTGATGCATTGCTTTGCGGTAAATGAATCAACTCTGCAGTGTTATCAATTTCATCCTGCTTTTCTACCATATCCTTTGTAACAACAAACTTAGTGATATCGTGTTTTGTAGGTATATCATACATAACATCAAGCATCAATTCTTCTACAATAGAGCGAAGTGCTCTTGCGCCTGTTTTACGCTTTATAGCTTTTTTCGCAATCAAATCAATAGCTTCAGGTTCGAATTCCAAATCAACGCCATCCATTTCCATTAAGCATTTGTATTGCTTCAATACAGCGTTTTTAGGTTCTGTCAAAATCATTTTTAATGTTTTTTCATCCAACGCATCAAGAACCGCATAAACAGGAATACGACCGATAAATTCAGGAATTAAACCGAATTTAAGCAAATCCTCTGGCTGTAATTTTTTAAGGATTTTAGCAGCAGCTTGTTCTTTTTCTGCTTGAGTTGGAGCAGATTTGCCAAAACCTATTGAAGTACCGTCTTTAACACGGTGTTCAATGATTTTATCCAAATCAACGAACGCACCACCAACAATAAATAAGATGTTGCTTGTATCAATTTGAATCATTTCTTGCTGAGGGTGTTTTCTTCCGCCTTGAGGAGGAACATTTGATAAAGTACCTTCAATAAGTTTCAATAATGCTTGTTGAACACCTTCACCCGAAACATCTCTTGTAATTGATGTGTTTTCTGATTTTCTTGCGATTTTGTCAATTTCATCAATATAAATAATACCTTTTTCAGCCTTTTTAGCATCGTAATCCGCATTTTGGTATAATCTTAAAAGAATATTTTCAACGTCATCACCAACATAACCTGCTTCTGTTAATGTTGTAGCATCAGCAACAGCAAACGGTACGTCAAGCATTTTGGCCAAAGTTTGAGCCAATAATGTTTTACCGCTACCTGTTGGGCCGACCAACAAGATGTTCGATTTTTGGATTTCAACACCGTTGGTATCAGCTTTTTGGTTGTGCTTTAAACGTTTATAGTGGTTATAAACAGCCACAGAAAGAACTTTTTTTGCATCGTCCTGTCCAACTATATGTTGATCCAAGTATTCTTTTATTTCATGAGGCTTAGGGATAGGCTTATCTTCAACATCTTCTGTATTCTTTTCAGCTTTTTCGCCTGTTTTTTCTTTCTGTTCAAAAAATTCTTCATCTAAAATTTCGTTGCATAACTCTACGCACTCATCACAAATGAATACATCAGGACCTGCAATTAATTTCTTTACCTGATCTTGCGTTTTTCCGCAAAATGAACATTTTAACCTATCATTAGATGACATAATTTCTCCTGTTTGTTGACTGTTTGGATTTTAATTTTTTATTGTAGGTTGAGCAAGTATGCCCAACCTACAATTCTGTATTGAAAAACTATCCCTCTCACTCAAGGGGCGAGAGATAAAAATTCTTACATAGCGTCTTTTGTGATAACTTTATCAATCATACCGTATTCAAGAGCTTCTTGAGGAGTCATGATATAGTCACGGTCAGTATCTTTTTCGATTTTCTTAATTGATTGACCTGTATTTGAAGCCATAATTTCGTTCAAAGTCTTTTTAATTCTTAAAATTTCTTGAGCTTGAATTTCAATATCAGTTGCTTGACCTTGAGCACCGCCTAAAGGTTGGTGAATCAATACTCTTGAGTGTGGAAGAGCCATTCTCTTACCTTTAGCACCTGAACATAACAAGAAAGCACCCATTGAAGCAGCTTGACCTAAACAAATTGTTTGAACGTCTGCTCTAATATGTTGCATAGTGTCATAAATTGCTAAACCTGCAGTTACGCTACCTCCCGGAGAGTTGATATATAACATAATGTCTTTTTCAGGGTTTTCACTATCTAACAAAAGAAGCTGTGCAACGATTAGGTTTGCAACCATATCATCAACAGGAGTTCCTAAAAAGATAATTCTTTCTCTCAACAACCTTGAGAAGATATCAAAAGAACGTTCCCCTCTGCTTGATTGTTCAATTACTACAGGTACAAAACTCATTTCTTATTTCCTTTCTTATATATAAGTAACAACTACATTATACATTACATAAATATTTTAACAAATAATTAATTCGTATGAAATATTCTTCTTATTGGGTCAAAGATATTCTAGCATAAAAATAAAAAAATAGCTTTTGTTTTATTGGTTTATAAAAAAAGAAAGCCCATTTATTGGGCTTTCTGAAATAATGGCGTTTCTCGATTTTGCAAACAGACTCCAAATTGACAGCTTGAATTGTAATTAAAATTGTTTTCGGACGGAGCGAAACTATTGGCTTCCTTTCTTATTTCGCTTCTGTTTAAAGGCGTTAGTCTGGCTTCCGGTGAACCGGAGAATTCCTTTATCTGACTATTTGGATTATAGACAGGAGATACTTTTTCTCTAAAACCCGGAACCGAACAAACAGTTGTGCCTTCGTCCACGGAGCACATTGCAAAACTTGGTAAAAACGCACTGACGATTAGAACAGATGATAATATAAATATCTTTTTCATAACTTACTCCTTTTTATTTTTATAATAAAAGATTTATTCTGTTTCTCATTACCCACTTGGACTAAGCATTTTTATGTATAGATTTATTTCAACTCTTTGATGGATGGTTATATTTTTTGTATAATGATATTATTAGAATGGGATTTGGAGGAGATATTTGTGTACGCATATCAACAACAGCGAAGAACTAACCGTAATTTACATGTAGTTTCTAACAATAAAAGACCTGTTCATAGACAAGTTAAGAAAAAGAAAACTAATCCGATATTGGAACTGTTCAGAATGATTGTAGTTTTCTCATTCTTGGCAGTATTTATGTATTTTGTTTTTCCTACTACTTATAATAGACTTGTTAAACAAGTATTCATGCCTGATGCAATTCCTATGAATACAAAATCCGGCTTTAATATGGCACAAGCGAAATTAAAAAATACTGATGCTGCTGATTTATATAAAATTGCAAATCCTATAACAAATTATTTAAGCAACGACATGTTTAATAATCGTTTGCTTTTAACTCCAACCATTGAAAAAACTCATAGTGAAATTACAACTATGTATCATACAAACGAAATGGCAGGTCTAAAATCACAATTAACTGGACTTATGGCTCAATATCCTATGATTAAGCCGTCTATTTATGTTTGGGAATACGAAAAAGGTCAGTACGTTGATATTAACGGTGACAACTTGTATTCAGCAGCAAGTATTATCAAACTTCCTGTTTTAGTTCGTTTGTTTAAATCAATTGAAGCAAATCAAATGACTATTTATGATGAAATGCTTCTTACTGATTATTATCAATCATCAGGTTCAGGGAATCTTCAATACGCTCAAACAGGTAGAAAATATTCTTTAGATAGTTTGGCAAAAACCATGATTCAAGATTCTGATAATACTTCTACGAATATGATAATGGCAAAATTGGGTGGCATGGACGATATTAATATTGGTTTGAGAGATTGGGGTATTTCAAGAACTTACGTTAGAACTTGGCTTCCTGATTTAAAAGGTACAAATAAAACAACTGCAAAAGACATGGCTAAAATTCTTTATAACCTTGATAATCCAGGTTTTTTAAATATTAATTCGAGAGAATTTATTATTGATTATATGAGTCATGTAAAAAATAACAGACTAATCGCAGCCGGTTTGGGCGACGGTGCAATGTTTATCCATAAAACGGGCGATATTGGCACTATGCTTGGTGACGCAGGTATTGTTTACGCTCCAAACGGCAAAAAATACATTGTGGTAATTTTGGCAAACCGCCCTCACAATGCACCTCAAGGTAAAGATTTTATTGTAAAAGCATCAAGCCTCATATATAAGGCAATCGTCGGATAAATTTAAATTATTTATTTTAAAACTATGGCGTCTTTCGAATATCGAAATGACGCCATTATTTTATATTTTTTTTATAGTTTTAAACATCTATATCATCATCGGGAGCTTCGGGCAAATCAGGTTCTGCAACCTGCTTTGTCAATTTTTCGTTAAGCTCTTGAAGCGTAATTGATTTATCCATTTTCTTTAAGGCATTTAAGACTGCAAGTTTGTAATCGGCATCAGCTTTGTTTTTTGGATTATCCATAATTTCGCCCATTCTTTGCCCCAAATAACCCATTACGACAACAGCTGGAACAAGAACAACTGCAGTTGTCATAATTGCATGCATATCTATAGTGCCAACTCTCACGATACTGACAGTACCTATAATAATTATTGTCATAACTACAAAAAATAATCTTAAATTCTCTGTATAACCCATTTTAGCAAATCCTCACCTATTCACCGCGTTTATTTAGGTTTTCCATGTCTTTTTTCATACAGAATTGAACAAGTGTCATTTTATCAATATTACTTAAGCAAGTAAATCTTCCTGAAATTGTATAAAGTCCGCTATCACCTTTTTCTACACGGATAAGTTGGTATTTACATTTAATTTCCTGCTCGTCACTTAATTTAATTGAGACATCATAAACTTTTTCTATATCAATATTATCAGCAGTTCTAAGCTTCATACCACCAGCTGAAAGGTCAAGGGTTCTAACTTTGTGAGAAACGTCACCGCAAGTCAATTCTAAATCTTCTAAGAATTTAATACGTGTAAATTTACGTCTTTGTAAGAATCTGTGTTTCACAGGGTTTGCAATTGTAATCACATTGTTTTCAAGTTTCTGAATATAAGATTCAAAATAAAGATAACCGTTGTCGGTAAAAGAATAAAAATCACAAATATGATTAACAATAAGTCCTTCCGGCTTGTATTTTAATTCCATTCTAAAACCGTCCATTGATACATCCAAAACCTTTCCTTTATTAGTAAGTTTGAAATCTTGCGGAACGATTGTTACGATTTGGTTTTCTTTTATTAGTTCTCTCATATATGACCTTTCTGACTTTTTTATCATTTCTCCCCTCGCCCCTTGTGGGAGAGGGGTTGGGGGTGAGGGGGCTTACGCCTTCACCATACCAACTGACTTAACCTTAACATTTGGACTGATTTCATTATATGACATAATAGAAATTTGTGGATAAGTTCTTTCAACAAGTTTCCTAAACAACAGTCTGATTGGAGAAGAACATAAAATTACAGGCTGATTACCTGTTGCGGTAATAGCTTTTTCTAATTCTAAATTCATCTTATCAAACATGTTTTTAGTAAAGCTTGGATCTAGTGTAACGCTTTGACCGTCAGGACTCGCACCTTTAGCAATTGTATTTTCTACATCAGGTGCAAGTGTTATTACATATAATTCGCCGGTATCGGCAAGATTTTGTTTGCAAATATTTCTTGATAATGCTTGGCGCACATGTTCTGTCAAGAAATTAGGATTTTTATTAATCTTAGCTTGTAAACTGATTGTTTCTAAAATCGTTTTCAAATCGCGCACTGCAACACCTTCTTTAAGCAAGTTTTGCATAACAATTTGAACATCGCCGACTGTAATATCTTTCATTATGTCGTTTACATAATCTTCTGAAACTTCTTTTTTAAGGTTATCAATAAGTTGCTGAACATCAAATCTTGAAATGATTTCAGACGCACATTTCTTGATAACTTCAGTTATGTGTGTTGAAATTACAGCAGAGGCTGAAACAACTGTATAACCTGACATTTCTGCCATGTCTTTGTCTTTAGGCTCTATCCAAAGAGCAGGTAAGCCAAATGCCGGTTCTATTGCATGAATACCGTTTATTGCAAGATTTCCGACAGGATCGCCGGCACACATTGCAAGATATCGTTCAGGATAAACTTCTCCTGATTCCAGCGCAACACCTTTTAATTTTATTTGATATGAATTTGGAGAAAGTTGTAAATTATCACGTACTCTTATTGATGGAAGCACAATACCTAAATCCAGTGCTGTTTGGCGTCTTATTTGAGCAATACGTTCTAATAAATCACCACCCATTTCGACGTTAAGCAATTGAACGAGTCTGTAACCAACTTCAATTTCAATAGTGTCAACGTTAAGTAATTCCATAACACTTTCTCTTGTGGCTTTTGCGCGTTTTTCTTTTTTGCCGAGCTTTTCTTGTTGAGCTTGTTGAGCCTGTTGAGCTTCTTGTGTTTGCTGAACTTCTTTTTTATTTTTAGCTTTAAAATAAGCCATGCAGCCTGCAATACCTGCAATTGCTAAAAACGGAACCGTCGGCATGCCGGGAATTATACCCATAAAACCTAAAAGCCCTGCTACAACACCTAAAACTCTAGGGTCAGAAAACATTTCGTTTTTGATATCTTGAGATAAAGATTCGTCTTTCCCTGTTGCACGAGATACAATCAAACCTGTTGCAGTAGAAATCAAAAGTGCAGGAATTTGAGAAACAAGACCGTCACCAACTGTTAAAATAGTATATGTTGAAAGTGCTTGTTGAACATTCATGTGTAATTGAATTATTCCGATAATCAAGCCACCAACGATGTTGATAACAGTAATTACAATACCTGCTGTCGCATCGCCTTTAACGAATTTTGAAGCACCATCCATAGTACCGTAAAAATCTGTTTCACGTTCCAGTTTTCTACGTCTTTCTTTTGCCTGCTCTTCGTTAATTAAACCCGAGTTTAAATCAGCGTCAATACTCAATTGTTTGCCGGGCATTTTATCCAATGTAAATCTGGCAGATACTTCAGCAACACGAGTTGCACCACCTGTGATTACCATAAAGTTGATTAAAACCAAGATACAAAATATAACAGCACCGACAACATAGTTTCCGCCGACAACGAATTCTCCGAACGAGTTAATTACATTTCCCGCTTCGCCATTTAATAAAATTAAACGTGTAGAACTAACGTTTAAACCTAATCTGAAGAGGGTTGCAATCAAAAGGACTGTAGGGAATGATGAATAATCAAGCGGTTCTTGGGTGTACAAACAAACAAGCATGATGACAACTGCTAAGGAGATATTTACTGTAAGCAACAAGTCTAAAAGCACAGGTGGAAGTGGAATTACCATCATGCACACAATAACGACCAAGCCAATCGCAAGGACGATATCATTATTGCTTAATAGTTTAGATAATTTCCCCAGTTCCATTCGTTCTTAATAAAGTTATTCCTCTCCGATTAGTATTATATCATCATTTTAGAGGTTAAACAAACTTGTTAAGTTTCTTTAAATCTTTTGTGGAGAGATTTAAGAACTTATCTTTAACTTCATTATAAAAACTAAAATGAGGATATAGAACAGAGTTATCCGCTTTCTCCAAAAGTGGTTTTGAATTTATGTTCAAAGCATTTTTATAATCAGTAGAATTGTAACATGAAAACATAGACAACAATGACGTTTTTCGTATGTTTGCTTGTCTAAAGACAGTGCCCTCATTTATTCTATTTATATGCATTTACTCTCCTAAAGTTTTAACTATATAACCCTCTTCAACACCTTTATAATTAATTCTTGAAGATGTGATTGGCTGTCTGTAATCATATTTATTGATTGAACGAGATTCAACAATTACAGACGGCGGAAGGATTGACCACTTGTAAAGCGCGGTAGACATACGTCTGAAGAATTTGTCCAACCATTCAATCTTTTGTTCTTTAGAAACTGTGTTGTGTTTTTCATAAACGAATTTTGTTTCTAAAAGGTCATGGTAGCCTTCGTTTTTGTTTTCAACTCGCCAAATAATTTCATCTAAAAATTCATAAGGCATAAGAGCATCTTCTGCGATTAGCGGTTTTCCTGTTTTAGGGTCAATTGCAAGTTCTGCTCCCGGTTTTTTTAGAATAATCGCTTCTGGAATTGCATTTTTTTCTTCGCGGTTTTCATTCATCCAGCGCGCAAACGCAAACAATTTAGTTTTAGGTACATCTGCAATTGGTGCAAAACCGCCTGACATATCACCGTTAATCGTTGCATAACCCATATAAAGTTCTGATTTATCAGAAGTAGCAATAGGGATACAAGAGGCAAATTCATTACTTATTCCCCACAGAAACATTGCTCTGGAACGTGCTTGAATATTATCAGGCGTGAACGAAGTTTTGTAACGTCCGTCCCATTTGTTTTCTACAGTTTTAAATAATTCATTTAAACATTCTGTTGTTGTATCAATCATTGGGCGGATTGTGGCTTCAGTAAAATTAATTCCTAAATTGTGTGCCAACTGTTGAGCGTCAGATTTGCTTTCTTTGCTCGTTATATGAGATGGCATCGAAACGCCAAAAACATTTTCTTTGCCGATAGCATCTGCCAAAAGTACTGCGCAAACAGTCGAATCCAAACCGCCTGAAAGTCCTAAAACCGCGCGCTTAAAACCGCATTTTTTGAAATAATCTCTAATCCCTTGAACAATTGTTTTGTATGTTCTCTCTAAATCGGATTCGTATTCTAAAGTAAAGACTTTTTGTTCATTAAGAGATTTATCCAAACCTTTAGTCAACGGATAAATTTTGCCAATTTTTTCTTTTGGATTAACAATTAAAAATTGTTCTTCAAAAGATTTTGCTCTTGCTAATAATTTTCCGTCCGCATCAAAAACTCTGCTGGAACCGTCAAACGAACTGTTGTCAATCGCACCGACTTGGTTTACATATACAATCGGTGTTTTGTATTTTTTAGCAATAAACGAGAGCATATTGTGTTTCAATTGTTCTTTTTTCGCTCTTGTAGGTGAAGCTGAACAATTAATGAAAATCTCAGGATTTTCTTGCGCAAGTTCATCAATCGGATCTTTATCGTAAAGATTTTTTTCAAAAAATTCTTTATTGTTCCAACAGTCTTCACAAATTGAGATTCCGTATTTTTCAAAGATTTTACTGTTTTCTTTAATATTGTCTTTATCAAAAACACCTAAAGTTTCAGTCGGCTGAACTCCTACGACAGGAGATGGTTCAATATATCTGTAATCATTGAATTCTGAGTAGTTTGGAAGTAGTGATTTTCTGACAATTCCTGCAATTTTTCCGTTTTTTAAAATTGCAACAGAATTAAAGTATTTTTTACCTTCCGCATCTTGTTTTCGAGGTTCAACAAACCCTACGAGAGCGGTTGTTCCGACTGTAATTTTAGCCAAACCTTTCAGCCATTTAATATTTTCTTCGACAATAATCGGGTGTCTGTCGATTGTATCTTCAATTGGATAACCCATTAGAGCCAATTCTGGAAAAACAACCATATCTAAGCCAATTTTACATGAATATTTAATGTATTTAGCAATTTTTTTTGCGTTGTATTCAATATTCCCTGCAATAGGATTGATTTGTGCCATGCCGATAAATCCACCATTGGAAACAATTTGCTTTACACCTTCTATTATGTTTTGCGGGATTTCTTCGCCGTGTGAAAATCTTTTATCAGCTATTTCGGATAGTTCGTATAAGTTCATTTTTACCTCTCAAGTTATGTTTATTATAGCTTGAGAGAAATGGATTTGCAAAAATGATAATAAATAGCGAGGATGTAATTCATTACATCCTCGCATTGTTTTTTTTATTCTTAAAATGTGTATCTGATTCCTGCATTACCGCCAAAGGCATCTGCATTCGCAACAGCTGACCAATTACCGGTTTTGCCTAATTTTAATTCAGCTGATATTTTAGGAGTTATGTATGCGCCACTATTTTTACCATTATAACGTAATTCTGCAGTGTGAGATTTTCTTATAATTGTTTCATTGTTATCTACTGTCAATTTTTTATCTTCATTAATTGTATAGTTATGGGAAATATTTGGTGCTGAATTTGCGTAAGCACCAACTTCTGCGCCGATTTTAACATTGCCTTTTTTACCATTGAATGTCATCATTAAAGATGCGCCAGCTTTTTTTAGTCCATCATGCCATTTATTAGTGCGTGACATCGTATAGTCTCCAGCAGAAAATGAACTATGAAAAGCACTTGGTGTAGTAGATTTTTTATATTCAGCATTGCCTGACAATTCTAAGCCCATACTTTTTCCTATATTAAACTCGTGCCCTACTTCTGCTCTTGCTTTAAATGTAGTTCCATAGCCGACTTCTGCGTTAGCATAAGTTTTACCTTTATTGATTTGTCCACCAAGAGTTGCACCTAAATTTAATTCTCTAGCATTTGTGTAATTGTTTACACCACCTTCAACTTGAACATAAGCGTTTGCTTTTACAGGTGTTGTTTTTGTAATAGGTTGTGTCATTTTTTCTCTCCTTATTTCGTGTTAAACTATTAATTAATTTTTACGATGATTCTTCTTATGTATATATAAAGTATTTTTATGAGTAAAAATTGCGCATAATATGAAATAGTTGTTCGTAAAATGGCTACAAACAAGAAATACCCTATCTTACACGTTCTTAATAAATCTTAATATTTAAGATTTTGAGCAAGAAATGATTATTCTGATAATTAGTAGTATACGCAATATTATCTCGTTAATAATAATTCTAAAATTAAATAGAATTGTTAAAGAGAGGTAACTTTGTGAATTTTAAAAAACTGCTGGGACAAAAAATAAAACGAATGCGTACTAAATTCGGCTATACACAAGAGCAGTTGGCTGAAAAGATGCAGATTTCCACAAGAACATTGTGTGGAATTGAAAATGGTGAGAATTTTGTAAAAGCAGAAACTTTAGAGATGTTTTGCAAAGTGTTTAATATTACCTCTTTTGAGTTGTTTGCATTTGACCATTTAAAACCGCAAGAAGAATTGGTTAATGAAATTATGAAAGATATTTCTGAAATAAAAAATAACGATACCGTTTTAATAATCGGAGCCGGCCCTACCGGCATTTGTACATTATTATGCACACTATTAAAAAATCCGAAAAAAATTATTGTTTGCGAAAAAGATGAAACTCGAAAAAACTTTATAAAAACGCATTATCCAAAAGTTCTGGTTACAGCCCCCGAGAGCTGCAAAGAAACAGTAGCAAAAGAAAGCCTTCACGGCGGAGCTGATGTGGTAATTGAAGTTGCCGGAGCCGAAGAAACATTCAAAATGGCTTGGGATTGTGCAAGACCTAACGCGATTGTAACCATTGTTGCACTTTACGATAAAGCAATGACACTGCCGCTACCGGATATGTACGGGAAAAATCTCACCTTTAAAACAGGAGGCGTAGACGGTTGTGATTGTGCAGAAATATTAGAACTTATAAAAG
>USFB01000012.1 GCA_900553895.1 uncultured bacterium
TAGCGTCAGCGATTTTTGAGTTGTGAGAAGCTTCACCAACACCCATGTTCAAAACGATTTTGTGAAGTTTAGGAATCATCATGTCATTTTTGTAACCGAATTTTTCCTTAAGTGCTGCTTTTACTTCTTCATCATATTTTGCTTTTAAGCTTTTTGTTCTTGTCATTTTTCTTTTCCTTCTATTATGACGGAATTAGTATCGAGTTAATACGGAATAATAATCGCGGAGTAGCTTATCCCTCTTTGGCATATTATATCCGCCTCATACTAAGCGTCTAGTTGTTCACCACATTTTTTGCAAACGCGAACTTTTTTACCGTCCACAGTTGCGTGTTTAATTCTGGTAGGCTTTTCGCAGCTAGGGCATACAACCATTACGTTAGATGAATCAAGAGGTGCTTCCTTCTTAATCAATCCGCCTTGGATGCCGTATGCAGGGTTAGCTTTTGTAGCCTTAGTAATCATATTTACACCTTCAACAACAACTTGGTTTTCTGAAGGCATAGATTTTTTTACGTTACCTGTTTTTCCTTTATCCTTGCCTGCTGTGATGATAACTCTATCACCTGTTTTTACATGCAAGCTTTTTTTATTGTCTGTCATTTCTATTCTCCGTTAAATTTTTGGATTTTATCCTTTTTCGTGAGCGGAAGTCTTTTAACTTCATCACGACCTTTGTGCCACCATTAACGCCTAAATAACTTCAGGAGCTAATGAAACAATCTTCATGAAGTTTTTATCACGAAGTTCTCTAGCTACAGGTCCGAATACACGAGTACCACGAGGGTTGCCATCTTTGTTAATGATTACAGCTGCGTTTTCGTCAAATCTGATTACAGAACCGTCAGCACGTTTGATATCGTGTTTTGTTCTAACGATAACTGCTTTAACAACTTCAGATTTTTTAACTGTCATGTTAGGAGATGCATCCTTAACAGTTGCAACAACAACATCACCAACAGCTGCAAATTTTTTATTTGAGCTTCCCATTACACGGATAACTAATAATTCTTTAGCACCTGTATTATCTGCTACTACTAGTCTTGTTTCTTGTTGTATCATTTTTCCGTTTCCTTTTTTTGATGTTGGGGTTAATTCTAACCCCAACTTACTTAATTTTTCTCTCTGTCCATGAAGCTTATGCGTTAAACTTCACCCCGAGAGCCTTAATTCAATTACTACTTAGCTTTTTCTACGATAGATTCAACAACCCATCTTTTGTCGCCTGAAATTGGTCTTGATTCGATAATTCTAACGATATCGCCAACACCACATTCATTCTTTTCATCATGAGCTTTGTAGTTTTTGTTGAATTCAATAATTTTCTTATATTTAGGGTGTGGTTCATAAGACGCAACTTTAACAACTACTGTCTTATCCATTTTGTCACTGATAACTACACCTTGTTTTTCTTTCTTAGGCATTTGACACCTCTTTTTCTCTAATTACAGTTTTTGCTTGAGCGATTAAACGTTTTGTTTTAGAAATCTCAGCAGTATTTTCTAATTTATGCATTGATTTTTTGATTCTGCAATCAAGTAATTGTTTTTTAGAATCAACAACAAATTGTTTTAACTCATCAACTGTTTTTTCACGCATTTCACTTAATTTCATTGTTATATTTTCCTTTAAATATTATACAGATTCCTTTTCGATAACCTTAACTTTAATAGGAAGTTTTTGTGCTGCCAACTCTAAAGCGTTAATAGCAACTGCTCTATCAAAGTAGTCAAGTTCAAACAAGATTCTGTTTGGTTTTACAACTGATACCCAGTATTCTACGTTACCTTTACCAGAACCCATACGAGTTTCAGCAGGTTTTGCAGTAATTGGTTTATCTGGGAATATTTTAATCCAAACGTTACCGCCACGTTTGATTTCACGAGTCATAGCACGTCTTGCTGCTTCAATCTGACGGCTTGTAATCCAGCCAGGTTCAAGAGCTTTTAATGCATAACGACCAAATTCGAACTGAGTACCTCTAGTTTCGGTACCTTTCATTCTACCTTTCATCATCTTGCGGTATTTTGTCTTTTTTGGCATTAACATTATATTGTTCTCCTGTTATTTACTATTTTGTTTCTACAGGTCTGCGTTTTCCACGTCTACCGTTGAAACGTTCGCCTGATGAGTTCTTTGAGTCTTTTGATTTGATGTTCATGTCTGCTTTTTCACCAGGCATTAAATTGCCTTTGAAAATCCAAACTTTTACACCAATCTTACCCATGATTGTATCTGCTTCTGTGAAACCATAGTCAACGTCAGCTCTTAGAGTTTGAAGAGGAATTCTTCCTTCTTTTGCCCATTCGCTTCTTGCAATTTCAGCACCGCCCAAACGACCTGATACCATAATTTTGATACCTTGTGCGCCTGCACGCATTGTTCTTTGCATAGCTTGTTTCATTGCACGTCTGAATGCAATACGTTTTTCAAGCTGTTGAGCTACAGATTCAGCTACCAATAAAGCATCAACATCAATTCTAGCAACTTCAACCACATTGATGATTACCGGTTTGCCTAAATATTTTGAAACTTCTGCTTTAAGTTCTTCAATACCTTGACCGCCTCTACCAACTACGATACCAGGTTTAGCTGTTACAACAGTAATTGTTAAGCTTTGAGATTTTCTATCAATCAAGATATTTGCAACACCTGCTGCATATAATTTCTTTTTAACAAATTTTCTAATTTTAGCATCTTCTGCTACGAATCCAGCATAATCTTTAATCTTAGCAAACCATGTGCTTGACCAAGGTCTGATTACACCTACTCTAAATCCGGTTGGATGTGTTTTTTGTCCCATTTCCTTATTTCCTCTATTTTGCTGTATCACTTACTTTAATTGTGAGGTGAGATGTACGTTTGAGTCTCTTGTATATACGACCTTGCGCTCTTGGTTTACCTCTTTTGTATGTTACGCTTTCATCTGCAAAAATTTCAGAAACTTTTAAAGAATCGGATTTTACGCCTGCTTGTTCAAAAGCATTTGCAGCAGCTGCTTTTAAGTTCTTTTCTACAACTTTAGCTGCAAAGTATGGCATAAAACGTAACATATCAAGAGCTTCATTAACAGACTTACCTCTAACTTCGTTGATTACTCTACGAAGTTTTCTAGCTGTCATTTTTATGTTTGTTTGTCTTGCTTTAGCTTCCATTTTTATTTTCCTTATTTCTTTTTAATTAATTCTTAATCAAAAACCGACTATTTACGTTTAGCTGTCTTATCTGCAGCGTGACCTCTGTATAGTCTTGTCGGTGCGAATTCGCCCAGTTTATGTCCAATCATTTGTTCTGTAACATATACCGGAACATGTGTTTTACCGTTGTGAACGGCAATTGTGTGTCCCAACATATCAGGAATAATCATGGATGCTCTTGACCAAGTCTTAACAACTTTCTTTTCTGAATTTTCATTCATTTTGTTAATTTTCTTTTGAAGAGCTTCTTCTACATATGGGCCCTTTTTTAATGAACGTGCCATTAATTTCTCCTTTGTATATTTGTATTAATGTTTGTAAAAATTATTTTTGCTAAGGGGTAAAGATTATGTTACATAACTTTACCCTAAGCAAAGTTTAATTATTTTTTACGTCTTCTAACGATTAACTTATCAGACGCTTTACCTTTCTTTCTTGTCTTATAGCCAAGAGCAGGTTTACCCCAAGGTGTTTTAGGGTGTCCGCCAGGACCTGTTTTACCTTCACCACCACCTGAGGGTGATCACAAGGGTTCATTGTTACACCACGTACTGTAGGTCTGATACCCATATATCTTTTTCTTCCGGCTTTACCGATTGATAAGTTTTTGAATTCTGCATTGCCTAAAGTACCAACTGTTGCCATACATTCTTTTCTTACCATTCTCATTTCGCCTGAAGGTAATTTGATTGTTACGTAATTGCCTTCTTTAGCCATAACTTGTGCAAAGTTACCTGCTGAACGAACCATTTTACCGCCTCTACCTGGAGTAAGTTCAATGTTGTGAACAATAGTACCAAGTGGAATTAATTCTAATGGTAAAGCATTACCTGTTTGAATTGCAGCTTCAGGTCCGCTAACGATTACATCACCAACATTCAAACCTTCTGGAGTCAAGATATATCTCTTTTCACCATCAGCATAGAACACTAATGAAATTCTAACGTTTCTGTTTGGATCGTATTCAACAGTCTTAACTGTTGCAGGAACACCGAATTTTTCTCTTTTGAAGTCGATGATACGGTAAGCTTGTTTTACACCGCCACCTTTATGACGACAAGTTATTCTACCAGTATTGTTTCTACCGGCAGTTTTCGCAATTTTCTTCAATAAAGATTTTTCAGGAGTTGATGTAGTGATTTCTTGATAATCACTCTTTGTCATACCTCTTTGTCCCGGAGATGTCGGATTAATTTTACGAATTGCCATTTTATTTTCTCCTATAATTATCTTTTTGGCTACTGTAATATTTGAGAGTTACCCCTCACCCGTATCCGTAAGACTCAGCATAGCTTCGTCAACGGCTACTCCCTCTCCCGCAAGGGGCGAGGGTTGACTGTTAGATAGCAGTCAATTCTTCGATTGGATCACCTTCGATAGTAACGATTGCTTTCTTAGAAGAATCTGTTCTACCAAATTTTAAACCCATTCTTTTTTCGTGTGATGGCATATAAACTGTTCTAACTTTCTTAACTTTTCTGCCTGGGAAAGCTAATTCTACAGCTTGTGCGATTTCAACTTTTGTTGCGTTCATGTTTACTTCAAAAGTGTATTGACCTTGAGCTGTTGCCATCATTGATTTTTCAGTAATAATCGGTCTTTTGATTACATCATATAATTTTTCAATATTCTTGTTAGTCATTATTGCAACCTTTCTGTAACTTCATTTACAGCTTTTTCAGTCATTACAACGAAATCAGCTTCTAATAGGTCTTTTACGTTTAAGTTTGATGGTAATAATAATTTAACTGATGGAATATTACCTGCTGCCAAACCTAAGAATTTATTTTCTTCTGCATTAGTATCAGCGATAACCAAAATTTTACCAGTTAAGTTCAATGATTTGATGATACCAGCCATCAACTTAGTTTTTGGTTCAGAAATAGCTGAGAAATCTTTTACAACTACTAATTGTTCTTCTCTAGCAGAAAGTGCAGATTTAAGAGCCAATTTTCTAGCCTTTTGTGGCATGTTGATTTCATAGCTTCTTGGTTTTGGTCCAAAGATTACACCACCACCTGCAAATAAAGGTGATCTTAAAGAACCTGCTCTTGCACGACCAGTACCTTTTTGTTTCCAAGGTTTTTTACCGCCACCAGAAACTTCTGCTCTTGTCTTAGCTGATGCAGAACCTTGTCTTGCATTGTTTAATTGTCTTCTTAGTGCCAAATGCATTACGTGCAAGTTTGGTTCAACGCCGAAAACGGCTTCGTTTAAAGCGATTTCACCTAACTTTTCGCCATTTGTATTCAATAATTGTTTTGACATTTTATTTTTCCTTTTGCTTTCCGTCTACCCCTTGCCGTTTGGCTTTATATGGCAGAAGCGGGTTGTTTGTTTACTTTCTTGTTTGAGGTTATTTCCTCTTTTGATTACGAATTATTGCTTCATGCTCCGCAGTCACTCATTTTGTTTCGCTTACGCAAAACATACATTCGTTTTGCTCCGCACTACTTCGAGTTAGGCACTCTGTGCCGTCACTCTACGCAAAATTCGTTAGTTCCATTTAGTTCTTGTAGGAACGATTGTTACCAATCTGCCTTCACAACCTGGTACTGAACCTTTTACTAATACTAAACCGTTTTCAGCATCAACTTTAACAAGTTTAAGTTTAGTAATTGTAACTCTTTCGTTACCCATGTTACCAGCCATTCTTTTACCTTTGATAACACGGCTAGGAGTTGTACCTGCACCGATAGAACCTGGCTCTCTGTGGTTTTTAGAACCGTGAGCCATAGGACCTCTGCCGAAGTTCCATCTTTTTACAGTACCTTGGAAACCTTTACCGATTGAAGTACCAGTTACGTCAACTTTTTGAACATCTGCTAATGCTGCAGCTAAGTCAATTTCTTGACCAACTTTGTAATCAGCAGGATTTTCAACTCTGAATTCTTGCAAATGTCTGTAGTTGTTTAAACCATTTTTCTTAAAGTGACCAATTTCAGCTTTTGTTAAGTGTTTTTCTTTAGCTGCAATTGTACCAACTTGTATAGCATTGTAACCATCTGTTTCAACAGTTTTAACTTGAGTAACTACTGTTGAATCAATTTTGATTACTGTAACAGGAACTGCCAAACCTTCTGAATCAAAGATTTGAGTCATTCCAACTTTTTTACCTATTACACCTAGTGTCATTGTGTCTTCCTTTCCGACATATATACTTGCGCATTTCTGCCTTGTACAAATATGCCTTTCATCTTGCGAGCGCTACTGCCTTACTCTTTACCTAAAATGGGAATCGTCATTTTGAAAGTCATCCCTCAAGGGTTTTCACCTTCCGTCTTACCTGACGTCGTAGTTCACATTATATGCATAATGCTTATTAAGTTTTCAATTTTGGCTTTTGGTTCAGGAATCATCCCTCACCCTAACCCTCTCCCACATAGGGGCGAGGGAATGAAGTTTTAATTATAATTTAACTTCAATATCTACGCCTGCTGGTAAGTCTAATCTACTCAATTCTTCAGTTGTTTGTTGAGTAGGTTCGTAAATATCGATAATGCGTTTGTGCGTACGGATTTCGAAGTGTTCTCTTGACTTCTTGTCTACGTGTGGTGAACGCAATACACAATAGATACGTCTTTTTGTAGGTAAAGGAATAGGACCTGCTACTTTAGCGTCTGTTCTTTTTGCTGTTTCTACGATTTTTTCAGCTGATACGTCAACTAATTTATGTTCGTAAGATCTTAAACAAACTCTAATTCTTTGTCTTTTAGCTGTTGTCATTTTTCATTCCTTTATTTTATGTCTTTTACACAAATAATCCTTAAAATGCAGTCATATCAATAACTACAAAGAGATTATGCTATTCTTTCGACTATAGCATAATAATCGTAAGACAAACAAAAATCAGTGTCAATAAAGGGTTGAGATTTGTTTTAAGTTTTTACAAAAATTTACATTTTAAGGTGCGAAAGAAATAAGTAAATAGGGGGTAATAAGTAAAAATGTAACAAATTATAAACAGAATTGATATTTACAGAGATGATACTTGCAAAATAAAATTTAGCAGAATAGAATGTATTTGGTCGAAAGAATTCAAGTTTGGAATCTTGAATAAAGAAAGAAGGTTAAAATGAAAGACGGAATCCATCCAGATTATAAAAAAACTGTTATCAAATGTGTTTGCGGTAACGAAATTGAAACAGGTTCTGTTGTAGACGGTCTAACAGTTGAAATTTGCTCAAACTGCCACCCATTCTACACTGGTCAACAAAAAATTCTTGACTCTGAAGGACGTGTTGAAAGATTCAAAAAACGTTACGGAACAAAATAGTTTTGTTAAGATTTTACAAAAAAAGAAGCCTACGGGCTTCTTTTTTTGGCTATTTATTTTTTTTATTGACAAGAATTCAACAATCTTGCTAAAATCAGATTATGGCAATCGTTTATTTATCATTAGGTTCAAATTTAGGTGACAGAGTTGGTTACTTGCAACAAGCAACCAGTTTGCTTAGTGCGTCAGAAAAAATTAACGTAGTTGCAACTTCATCTTTCTATGAATCCGAACCTTGGCAAATGAACTCAGAAAACTGGTTTGTAAACGCTGTTATACAAATTTCAACAACCTTAACTCCTGAAGAATTATTAAACGAATGTCAAAGAATTGAAAACCAACTGGGCAGAAAAAGAATTGCATCTAAAAATTATATAGATAGAACTTTGGATATAGATATTTTATTCTATGATGATTTAATAATAAATACAGAGCGTTTAACAATTCCACACAAAAACTTCTGCAAACGCGCATTTGTACTTGTCCCAATGTTAGAAATTGCGCAAGATTTTGTTCATCCTGTTTATAAAAAAACAGTTATGGAACTTTATGAAGAATTAGAGAACCCTGAAATGGTTGTTTTGTATGGAACAAGAATCTAAAACATATAAAAAAACAGGCGCGAATATTGCAATAATAGGAGCAGGTGCGTCAGGATGTATTTGCGCATATTTATTGCAAAAAGAAGGAATTGATGTAACTCTTTTTGATAAAGGAACGCCGCTAAGAACTCTTCTACCAACAGGAGGCGGTCGTTGTAATTTAGCGCATGCAGAATACAATTTTAAAGATTTAGCAAAAAATTATCCACGTGGTGAAAAGTTTTTATACTCTGTATTTTCTAAATTTTCAACTTATGATACATTAGCTTTGTTCGACGAATTAGGCGTTGAAACGTATACACAAGAAAATGAAAGAATTTTTCCAACTTCTAACAGCGCAAAAGATGTAAGAGAGAAGATTTTAAATAATTTAAAAAATGTTCAAATTCAAAAAGAAGAAGTTGTTGAGGTTGAAAGGATAGACGGGGAATTTAAGGTTATTAGCAAAAAAGACCCTTCACCCCCAACCACTGCTCTCTGTCGACAATCTATCCTCCAACAAGGGGCGAGGGGAACACGCACTTGTGAATACTTATTCTCACATATAATTGTCGCGATTGGGGGACATTCTAAATTCGATTTTTTAAAGAATTTTGATATCAAAATAATACCTCCAAGACCGTCGTTAGTAGGTTTAAACACAAAAGAAAAATCTAAAGAGGTTTCGGGAATTGTAGTCAGAAATGTGAACTGCAACGGACTTACTGATGATTTATTATTTACTCATTTTGGAATCTCAGGTCCGTTAGCGTACAAAATTTCTTCAATTAAAGCTCGTGATAATTTCCCATACAAATTAAATTTTGATTTACACCCACAAGAAATTAATTTACAAGAATTATTAAACACAAATCCACACAAAGATGTTAAAAATATTTTATCAAAATTTTTACCACACGGACTTATTAAATATTTAATTGGTGATATTGCAGATATTAAAGCGCATAAGATTGATGGTAAAACCAGAGATTTTATTTTAAACAAACTTCATAACTTAGAATTGACCGTTATCGGCACAAATAAAGGTGAGGAAACAGTTACTGCCGGCGGAATCGATTTAGCAGAAATTAACCCTAAAACAATGGAATTAAAGAAATATTCTAAGGTTTATTGCATAGGAGAAGCCTTAGATATTGATGGTTTTTGCGGCGGATACAATTTGCAAAACGCTTGGTCTACCGCGTTTGTAGCAAAAGAAGGAATTATTGGAAGTATATAAAATGGAATTAATAAAAGTAAAAAACGAGGACATAAAAGATTTAGCAAAATTAACCGACGAAATTTGGCACGAATATTGGCCTTGCATACTTTCAGCCGAACAAATTGATTATATGGTTGAAAAATTTCAATCAGAAAATGCTATTTTTAACCAAATTAAAAACGAAAATTATACATATTATTTTATTAATTATGAAAACCAAAATATCGGATATATCGGAGTTTCTCCTCACAATGACTACTTGTTTTTATCCAAACTCTATATAAAAAAAGAGTTTAGACATAAAGGAATCGGGAAAACAGTTTTCGAAAAAATTAAAGACTTTGGCTTTGATAAAATTCAATTGACTGTAAACAAATATAACCAAAACACAATTGATGCATATTTAAAGTACGGCTTCAAAATCATTGACAGCGTCGTTTCTGATATTGGAAACGGATTTGTAATGGATGACTATATTATGGAATATTGTAAATAGCAATCCATTTTCAATGGATTGCTAGAAAACATTACATTTTTCTAACTATCACTGCTTACAAGCAACCCCGACAGAATTGAGCGACAATCGCGCCGCGAACGTGCAGCGTTTAGCTGCAATAGTGAGCGTCAGAGTGCAAGCTCTGCTTGCCACATCCATTTGAACCACGCTCGTAAGAGCGTAGGAAACTATAGCGTATTTTCTCTTTCTTTTCGTTCTTTTCTTTCTCTTTTTATTCGCAACAAAAGAGAAAGAAAAGGACATTTAATAGCAAACTTTTTATTTCAAAATTCTTCTTACTTTTTTCTTCTTTGAAAATGCAAGATGAAAAAAGTAACAAAAAAGAAGAAACATTAGTCGTTTTCTACAACCTTACGGTTGTGGTTAAAATGGATTATTAGCAAGCAGAGCTTGCACTCTGACGCTCACTATCGCAGCTAAACGCTGCACGCTCGCGGCGCAGGGGCGATCAATTTGAATGACTGATATTATATTCTATTATATAAGTGACTTAAGAATTTTGTAAAGATTTGTAAAAACATGATATACAAAGCGTTATCAAAAATATATATTGTGGAATTAATAAAGTATAATCTCTTTTCTTTATTTTCTCCTCCACTCCTTTATCTAACGTGAGTTAATGCCGCAATCGATTGCGGCTTTTTGTTTTGTTTAACTATTTATTTTTTTTAAGTTATAATTAAAACGATAAACAGGAGTAAAACAATATGGCAAAGGGAAAGAAAATTAAAGTAGCGTTTCCACACATGGGAACAATATCAATAGCTTGGGCGGCAGGACTAAAAAAGATAGGAGTAGAGCCTTATGTTCCGCCATATACAAGTAAAAAAACTTTGTCATACGGAACCAAAAACTCGCCTGAAGCAATCTGTCTTCCTTACAAACTGATTTTAGGTAATTTTATTGAAGCAATAGAAGGCGGTGCGGATTATGTTGCAATGATTACATCTCCGGGGATTTGCAGACTTGGTGAATACGGAAACAATATCCAAAATACATTAAAAGATTTAGGTTACAAAGCTAACTATATTGAATTGTCTTTGTATGATGGAATAAAAGGGCTGTATAATTTCTTGAAAGAAATTTCCGGAAAGAATGACCCAATTCTTATTATGCGTGCTATCAATATCACCATCAGAAAAATTTTCGCAATTGATGATTTAGATAGAGCACTCGCTTATTATAGAGCAAGAGAAGTTAAGTTCGGCGAAGCTGAAAAACATTACAAAAAAGCTTTGAAAATGATTGATAAAGTTGATTCAACGCTTGATTTGAAGCATGTTTACCATGAAGCTTTAAAAGAAATTGAAAAGACTGAAATTGATCCGAACAGAGAAGTTCTTCACGTAGATTTAACAGGTGAAATATTCTTAGTAAATGACGAATTCTCTAACCAAAATATCGAAAGAGAATTGGGCAGAATGGGCGTAGAAACAAGAAGAAGTTTAACCGTTGGAAGTTTCTTGAAAGACGCAATTATTCCAAAAGCATTCAGACCGCCTGAAACTCACTTGCAAAGAGCAGAAAGAATGGCAAAACCATATTTAATGAGAGATATCGGCGGTGACGCTTTAGAATGTGTTTCAGATGTCGTTTTTGCAGATGTTCACGGAAAAGACGGTATTATTCACATTTCTCCGTTTACTTGCATGCCGGAAATCATGTCACAAAATATTTTCCCAACAATGAGAAGCGAACACGAAATTCCGATTTTAACTCTGATTATGGATGAACAAACAGGTAAAGCAGGTTATATCACAAGACTTGAAGCGTTTGTTGATTTAATGCGAAGAAAAAAACGCGCAAAATTGGGTAAGAATAAAACCAGAATTTAACACAACAGAAAAGAGTTCACTAATTGTGAACTCTTTTTATTATATTTCTTGCTTGCCATAAATACAATTCACCGTTTTTTAAACCACCTTCAATATCTTGCGGTTTTCCAAAATATTTTTCTATTTTTAAAGTATTATTTGCTAACTTTTTTAAAAGTGGTACAAATTTTTCAAAATTCCTTACAATATCAGCTTCTTCAATCTTTTTTGAGACTAGTTGATAATTATCATTTATCAAAAATTCACTGTTTGATACTGATTCCTTTATGATATTGAATATTTGCTTTTGCGGGTTATAAATGATTTGTGTCGGTTTTTCCCTCTCGCCGTATTGAATTTTGCTGATATCAATAGCCATATTTCCGTCATTATCCTTTGTATAAACAGTAAAAACATAATCCGCATTAATATGTTCTTGCACAATTACAGATGGTTGAATAGCTTCATCAGGTATTTGATGAAGCTTCCTTGAAATTTTCGCCCTTTCAGAATTTTTAGAATTTATAACATCTTCTATCGTCAACAAAATTTCATCTTTTGTTGAAATAAAACTCTCATATAATCCGGCTGCCGAATAATTATCAATATCTTCACCGTTAAATGCAGAGCGAACAATTACATATTCAGCATCGTTAAATTCAGATAGAATTTCATCTTTGAAGCAATTATTATCCAGTTTTTCATCAACGCTTAATTGCATAATTTGCTTTAAATATTCATTTGGCAGAACTATTGATTTTGGGATTTTAACATCCTCCAAAATTCCATTTTTTACAAGTTTATTTAAGATTGAAAGTCTGTAAGCTTTATTACCGCAATTTTCCTTTGTACATTCTGATAGATTTAAAACCTTATTTGTTTTATCTAACGGAGGAATATTAATTTTTGAGAAATTTATTTTTCTTGAACCTGCTTTATTTAGGATTTGTAGCTTATCATTAAGATTTGCCAAAGTTAGAACTTTACCGTTTTTTGCTTCTAAATTCTTGATATCTTTTTCGTCATAAACGATTGAAACCATATCAAAATAAGTTCTATAAGTTGACGCAATATGAGAAAGATTGTCTAAATCTCCATTGGTAAAAATAATTCCACGCACATTAGGCGGTAGCATTTTATTAAAAAACTCTTCATTTTTAAACATTAAAATTAAAGTTTTTTTTGACAAATTGTTATCTTGTTTTAATTTCTTTTCGAAATCTTTTATATCGTTTAATACAAGGAGCTTACCCTGTGCCTCACCTTTCACAACAGAATAAATTCCACCGTTTACGGATTTACTGACAATTCTGTTTAGCATATTTCGGTTTATAATTATATCTTTGCCACTACCCTCAAATTTACCTGTATCTTGATAAAAAATTTTATATTTTTTTATTTCATCATCTACGTTTGCTGTATAAAATCCGCCATTTTTAAACATTTGATATTGTTTAGCATCGCTTATTAAGACAGGTTTGTTGCCCAATTTTTCAGCATTATCTGTAGAAATTTGATTCAAGCTGATATTATTATTCCTTTTAGACAAATTGTAATAATTTGCCTTAAAATTTGTAAACGACGATTGGATTCTCATAAAAAAATATTAGCATGAAAATAGCGTGCGCTAAAATAAACGCACGCTATTTAATTATCCAATCCGACTTATAAACAAGCCTTGATATCTTCAACAATCAATTCAGGTGTTAAATGATAACGAGTATAAAGTTCTTCAACAGAAGCTCTATCCGTAAATTCTTTTTTAGCACCGAAGTTCAAAACTTTCATTTCTGAATTACTAAAGAATCTTGCGATTTTTTCACCGAAGCCACCGTCTAAAACACCATCTTCAAGTGTAATTACAACTTTGTGTTCAGCCTTTAAGTTTTCCATAAGTTCTTCATCAACACCTGTTATAAATTTAGGATTAATTAAAGTTGCTTTGATACCAAGTTTTTCATTTAACAATGCTTGAACTTTTTTACCTAAGTGGAAGAAATTGCCCAAGCCTAAAATTGCTACTTCTGAACCTTTTTCAACAACTTCATATTTATTCAAAATTGAATAATCAGTTTTATCTTCTATGCCTGTTGTGTGAACTTCGCCAAAAGGAACTCTAATTGCAACAGGTTTATCTTGTTGTTCAACTGACCAATCAAGCATTTTTAGGTATTCTTCTTTGCAAGTTGGTGCTAGATAAACCATATTTGGGATGTTGCTGATAAGTGGAATATCAAAAACAGTTAAATGAGTTGCGTCCATGCCTGAGATTGAACCCCAAAATACAAGAATCGTTGCAGGATTATTATTTAGAGCCAAATCTTGAGATAATTGGTCATAAGTTCTTTGTACAAATGAACTCATAATGCCTAAAATAGGCTTTGCACCATTTTTAGCAATGCCTGATGCGAATGCGATTGCATGTTCTTCTGCAATACCAACATCCGTATAATGTATTCCCGCTTTATCCCTAAATGCCGGAGAAAATCCTGTCACTGCAGGTGTGGCAGGAGAGATTGCAATAACAGTATTATCTTCATTATATTTGTTTTCAATATAATTTGCAGTTATTGAACCGTAATCTTCAGATTTTGCGCTTACAATTGAATCGTCTTTTTTGTCTAAAGCCCCCGGTAAAATCCAGTGGTAGCTTTCTTTATCTAGTTCTGCAACTTCTAAGCCTTTACCTTTAATCGTGTGTAAATGAATTAAAACAGGATGGTTTGTGTCTTTAACTTTATTAAATAAATCTATCATTGCTTTGATATCATGACCGTTATCAAGATAATGATATTCAAAGCCTAACGCTTTAAAGAAATTACATTCAGCTTGACCATTTGTATCTCTTAACAGTTTTAAATTGCTATATAATCCGCCTTCGTTTTTAGCGATAGACATGTCATTATCATTTACGATAACAATAATATTGCTTCCTAAAACAGCTGCATTATCTAAGCCTTCAAAAGCTTCTCCGCCACTTAAAGAACCGTCACCGATAATAGCAACAATGTTTTCTTTACCGCCTCTTAAATCTCTACCTTTTGCAAGACCTGTAGCCAAGCTTACTGAAGTTGAGGTGTGACCGACTTTGAATAAATCATGTGCGCTTTCTTCCGGTGCTGTGTAGCCTGTATATTTTAAATAATTTTCAGGATTTGTATATCCGTCTTTTCTACCGGTTAAAATTTTATGGGCATAACATTGGTGAGAAACATCAAATACAAATTTATCTACAGGTGAATTAAATACGTAATGCAAAGCAATTGTAGCCTCTACAAAGCCAAGGTTTGGTGCTAAGTGTCCGCCAATAGTATTAACTTTTTTTATTATTAATTCACGCATTTCTTGTGATAATTCGTTCATCTCATCTATGCTTAAACGTCTTAAATCAGCAGGACTGTTTACTTTGTCTAAAACGGTCAATGTTGTTTCCATGTTTGTTCCTTTCTATTGTTGGGCTGAATGTCCAACCTACTCATTTAAAAATTTCTATATAATATTATATTACAACTTGAGAGCAGCTATCAGTCAAGTGTTATAAAATTAAAAACTCCCAATTTTCATCAGGAGTTTTTATAAATACTTTCATTATTGTTTTGTAGGATTTACGTTAATAAACGGAACCGAATTTCCTAACATATATTGTGGCATTTTGCCATCCCATTTTTGAACTGCTTCATATTGAACCAATGATTTGTTTTGACTCAAAGCTTTTGCTCTTATTGCCATTGATTTTGCTTCCGCTTCCGCTGCAATAACCTTTTGCTTAGCTTCTTCTTGAACCTGCACCGTTTTGTTTTTAGCTTTTAATGCTTCTTGCTCTGCTGTAACTTTGCTTTCAATTGCTCTTTCAAAAACGTCGGAATAATTAATTTCTGTCATTTGGAAATCAGTTACATTGATATAGTTATCATTTAATTGATTATGCAATTTAAAAAGAATATCGCCGGTTGCTTTTTCTCGGTTTGCAATTAAATCTTGCGCATTCCATTTACCGATTATATCTTTTATAGTACCTTCAACAACAGGAGTCAATATTGTGCTAACATAGTCTGTACCAACTTCTTGGAAAAGTTTATTAACTTTATCAGGTTGAATATTGTAGTTGATTACATAAGTAATACGGGCTTGTTGGATGTCTTTTGTATAAACAGAGGTAGTTAATGTATTTCTTTGAGTCTTTACGTCCATTGTTCTAAATTTTTGAATAAATGGGAAGATTAAATGCAAACCTTCACCATAACTTTCAGGCTGAACTTCACCCAATGTTATTTTAATTCCTCTTTCGCCAGGACCTACCATTACAAACGGATTGCACATTACAACAAAGCAAACCAATAGGCAAAGCACCAGAACCGGCATTCCAAAAAACTTTTTGTCCATCATTTTCCTTTCATTATTAAAGCGTTAAACTATTTTAAAGCAATTAGAGCTAAAGCTACATAAAGTGCTGAAACTACAAATACAAAGCTTCCAAAAATAATTAGCATTTGTTTGCCATATTTTTGGTAAAGATTCTCACCTGTAATATAACAGCAAGTAATAATACACAAATTTACTAAAATCACTAATGATAATAGTAACATCAAAACTCTAACGACCATTACGCCTCTCTTTCGTTTATCATTATAATTCAGAGTTTAATTATTGGTATCATATATTTTATGTATTTTAAAATAAAATAAACGACCGTGGTTATTCCCTCTCTTAGGGGGAGGGCTAGGGTAGGGGCTTATTAATTTATCTACATTTCATTTTTCACTTTTTATTGACAAAACCCACCCACATCGGGTAAGTAGATATTTTTCCATGTTAAAATAACAATATGAAAAGACTTTGCATATTTGCTCATTGGGATAGAGATAAAATAATTGATGATTATGTCATATATTATCTTAAAGCATTGAAAGAAGTTTGTGAAACAATAATTTTTGTTTCAGACTGTAATCTTGAGGCAAATGAAATTAATAAACTCGATAATATTGCAGATTTTGTTATAGCGCAAAAACATGGGGAATATGATTTCGGCTCATACAAGAGAGGTTTTTTATTTGCAAAAGAAAAAAATTTGCAATTTGATGAACTTTTATTGGTAAACGATTCTTGCTATGGTCCGTTTTATCCTCTAAAACACGTTTTTGAAAAAATGAACAAAAAGAAATGTGATTTTTGGGGAATAACACAAAATTCCTACGTAATAAAAATGACATCTAAAGACATTAATTTTTGCTACAAACCCCATATTCAAACATATTTTATATTGCTTAAACCACAGACTTTTATGACATTTGAAGAGTTAATTCAAACAGTAAAACCTGAAAAAACAAAAGAAGATGTTGTAAGAAATTATGAAATCGAATTGTCTACTCTTCTCAAAAATAAAGGATTTAAGCGTGCTGTCTATTGTGATAAATTTAAGCACATAGAAAATTGCACACTTGTAAAATGGGACAAATTAATACAAAAATATAAATTTCCATTTTTGAAAACAAGTATTGCTAAATTTGGCTTACCATTATGGGGAGAACAAAAAAATCTTTTTGAAATCTTACCTCAAAGTTATCCTCGTATATTTATTGAAAACCAACAGAAACGTTTAGGAAAACCATATTCAAACGATTTTAAGAACCTATCCTGCAGAGAAAAATTTTTACATTTCCTTATACGTTATACCACAATCGAAGCTTACAGCTTGGCAAAACTCATTGATAGAAAAATCATTTCCTCATTTTGCCGTCTTTTCCACTATATAAGCCAAAAGTTCTGAAAAACACTTCTCCCAACTAAAGTTTTTTGCTCTTATTAGACCTCTTTCAATACAAAGTTCTCTAAAAAAGTTGTCATAATAAAATTTTTCGTACGCTTTTATTAACTCTTCATCGTTTTCCGGATTAATTTGAATTCCAGCTTGTCCGATAACTTCCGGCAAAGAAGAAACGTTAGAGGTTATAACAGGGCAACCGCATTTCATAGCTTCTAATACAGGGAGCCCAAATCCTTCGTACAAAGAAGGATAAATAAACATAAGTGCGTTTGAATAAAGATTCGGCAGTTCTTCGTCTTTTACGTAACCCAAAACTTCAATTTTTGATTGATCAAAATTCCCAATTGTTTTTGTTAATTCTTTTTTGAACTTATCCCAAACTCCGCCGGCTAAAACAAGTTTAAGGTCATCAATTTTATTTTTTTCTATAAATTTAAAGAAATTCTTAATCGCAAATATCAAATTTTTGCGCTTCCCTAAAGTGCATAAAGAAAAAATATATTTTTCTTTAGTATCCTTTATTGGCTTAAAGTAATTATCAGCACCCAAAAGTGTCGTTTTTATATTTTCCTCATTTAAATTAAAATACTTCAAAACATCTTTTCTTGTACATTCGGAATTTGTGACATAAAAATCATTTTTGTTAATAGTATTATAAATTCTATAACACCAAAGTCTTTTATTTGTAGGAACTTTTCCCGCTTCTAAAATCGGAATGATGTCGTGAATCATTCTGAATCGTTTTAAATGTTTAGAGTCTAAAATCTCATCAGATGGCGCAGAAAACGGGCTAAAATATATTTCAAAATTCTTTAACTGTTCGATATTTTTTTTGTTTTGTCTGTAAAAAATGTTTTCGTAATATCGAGTAATACTAAGTATTCCGTATTTTAGTTTTGTTGAAATATTATGGATTGCCCTGCGAGTTATACACCCACAATTCCCCCTCCCACAGGGGGCTATGGGAGATAATTTAAGCCTCGCAAGAGGCATGGCAATCCATTTTAAATTCGATAAATAATTCAATTTTGCAAACACCAAATTTATCCGAGAATTTTCCTTTAAAAGTTCAATTCCTTGAAACTCTTCGACTTTTTCAATAACTTCTTTTAGGAAATAATATCTTTTAAAGTTGCAATAAAAAACAAGTTCTACATCTTTTCTTTTCTTCAATTCTCTAAAAAGATTAAGTGCAACAAAAAACACTCCGGCTCTATGCCCGGATTCTTCTAAAAAATACGAAAGTTCTGTTGCATCGAATAGAATTTTCATTTTTTAAACATCCTTTTTAAATTGCGTTTAACCTTTTGCACAAACAAATAAATTTTGTACACAAATGCTAAAAATCCCGTTTCAAAAGCTCGTGCTTTCTCTTTATATACTTGATTTTCATTTGCATAAATCGTTAAATATTCAGCGAAGCGATGCTTTTTATAAAAATACAATCTGTTATCTTCAAATTTTTGATTCAGCTTCGCAGAAGTTACCGATGAATAATGAAAAAAGCAAGCATTTTTTGTAACATATGTATTATAACCTTTTTCTATTGCACTGCACTTTAAATCATTATCTTCAAAAAATGCAGGTGAAAAATTTTCATCAAAGATTCCTACATTATTTAAAACAGCTCTTTTCGTTATTACACAAGCAAATTGACAATCATCAAAGGTTTTATAAAAACTGTCTGATGGAATAAAATTTTCTATATAATTTTCACTTGTTACATTTTCAAACTTCGGACACAATTGAGTAGGTGAAACAAAAGCTGTATTATCTCCTTTTATAAAAACCTTCTCACATTCTTCAAACCAATTAGGAGAGAGCAAAATATCGTTATTAAGAAATCCTATATATTCGCCTTCTGCAATTTCTAAACCTTGATTATTGCCTTTTGAAAACCCGACATTCTCATCATTAAAAATCAACTTTACATTGTTTAATGATTTTAAATATTCTCTTGTACCGTCGCAAGAACCGTTATCAACAATTATTAATTCAAAATCTTTTGTATATTTTAATAAACTATCAATATATTTTTTTGTATATTTAAGTTTGTTGTAAGTTAAAGTTATAATACTTAATTTCATAAAATTATTTTACCTTAAACTTATTTTCAGGTAAAATTTAGTAATGAAGATTTCTATTGTTATGGCAAGTTTTAATTACGCACCGATAATTGGTGAAGCTATTGAGAGCGTAATTAATCAAACTTACAAAGATTGGGAGTTGATTATTGTTGACGATGGCTCTACAGATAATTCTGTTGAAGTTATAAAAAAATACCTGAGTGATAACAGAATAAAGCTTTATATCAACAAAAAAAATCTTGGTCTTGCAAAAACTGTTAGAAAAGGAATTCAATACTCAACGTCAGACTGGATAGCATTTTTAGAAAGTGATGATAAATTTTTCCCCAATGCACTAGAAGAAAAAGTTAAAGCAATATCAACCGATGCTGATATAATTTTTTCTGATTTAGAATTGTTTGGAGATAAAGAATGTGTTATTCATCTTCAAAAACATTTTGATAACTTAAATAACTTCATCGTAAATCTTAAGAAAAGTGGTTTTATAGAAAATTTTGCAAAAATATTGCCTAAAATAAATGTTATACCAACATTTTCTGTTGTTATGACAAAAAAAGAACTGTTAGCAAAATGCGATTTCAATCCGCTTTGTAAGTCTACGCTTGATTATTATTTATGGGCACAACTTGCTTGTTATAAAGTTTATTATATAAATAAAAAACTGACTTATTGGAGGATGCACAAAGACAGCTATATTAACAGAGATAAATACTGTTGGCTAAAGAAATACTTATTCAATGTAAGTATTTATGCCTATACAATAAAAAATAAAAATAAATTAATTAAACCTTTTTTAATAATGAATTATATGCGAGCAAGGTTGATTTATTTAAAATTGGATAAAAAATCAATCAAATTAAATTTGTTAAACCATCGTTTTATTTTTGAAAAAAAATTTAAATAAGCAATTTTGAATACACATTTTGCCCGTACAACTTTAACAACTCATCGAGCTGTTTGTCATTTTGCCCTTTTGAATTGATTTTATAAAGCGTGCGCTTGCTTTGTATAATTTGTCTAAAAATGTCTGTGCAATAAATGCAAGAATTATGATTTTTTACAACTCTGATTTTTCTGTTATGAACTAACGCCATAACCCAAAACCAAATATCATCCGCATAAGGAGCTTTTGTTAAAAACACATCCTCCCTTAAGACTTCATTAGAAAAACAGTTTAGAGGATACAAAACTCCGCCGACTCCAGTTAAAAAATTATCAAATCTTGCGTTTTCTTCTTCAACATGCTTTGTCCAAGTTTCATACGGCGCAATTTTTTTATCTTCAAGCCGAATTCTATGTGCACGGTGAACGCTAATATCCTTCGGATTTGTTATAAACGAATAATAAAGCTTAGCAAGCCAATCTTTAGGATAATAAATATCATCGTCAGCTGTCACAATTATTGAGTTTGGAAATTCTTTAAATGCGTAAATCGCTTTTGTATAAGAGCCGATATCTTTTACAAACCTGATTTCAAGCCCGTTTTTGATAAATCTTGTTATGTCATAAGGTAAATCATTTAAAGATAATTTATCACTCAACCATAAAATAATTCTATCAGGCTTTACAGACTGATTAAGGAGTGAATAAACAGAAATTGTTAAATCATCAAAACGTTCTTCATAAGAGGTCAACGAAACAACAAGCGGATTTTCGCGTTTAGGCTCATTAACGCCAGAATACGAACCCAAATTGTCAGCCATATATTTAATACAAGGATTTACAACAAATCTTAGATGGAATTTGCAGTTTAAAAGTTTTTTAAGCACATTTACCACCTTTTATTTGTTGTTAGACAAAAATAGTCTGTTCTCTATCAGGACCTACGCTAATAATTCCAATTGGTGCACCGATTAAATCTTCAACTTTTGCAATGTATTTCTTTGCATTTTCAGGCAAATCTTCATATTTTCTAATGTCGCTTAATGATGTTTTCCATCCCGGCATGGTTTCATAAATAGGTTCTAAATACTTATGAATAAAAACATCTGTCGGATAGGAAGTATAAACCTTATCGTTTCTGCAATCTTTGTAAGCTGTGCAGATTTTGATTTCGTCAAAAGTATCAAACACGTCAATCTTAGTGAGTGCAACTTTTGTAATTCCGCCAACAAGCACTGCGTATTTCATAATTACGGAATCGAACCAACCGCATCTTCTTGGGCGTCCTGTTGTTACACCAAATTCGTGTCCAATATCTTGTATGCGTTTTCCGATTTCGTCAGTTAGTTCACTTACAAAAGGACCTTCACCGACTCTTGTAACATAAGCTTTTGAAACCCCTACAACTTCATCAATCATTGATGGACCGTAACCACTTCCGGTTGCGGCACCACCACCAATAGGGTTAGAGCTTGTTACAAACGGATAAGTTCCGTAATCTATATCAAGCATAACGCCTTGCGCGCCTTCATAAAGAATTGTTTTATCTTTGTATCTGTTAAGCATGTCTTGCCAATCAAACGCCACAAAAGGTCTGAATAACTCTGCGTAAGTTTCGCATAAAGACATAATGCAATCTTTTGTGTATTCTTCCAAACCGTAAACATTTTTAAGCATTTTATTTTTTATAGGAAGAATCATATCCAATTTTTCACTTAAGGCCTCATAAGAATACAAGTCTTGAATTTTCAAGCCAATTCTAGCCATTTTATCTGTATAAGTTGGTCCGATACCTTTTTTTGTTGTACCGATTTTGCCCTTACCGGCTGTTGCTTCGCAATAACCGTCGATTTCAATATGATAAGGCATTGTGATTGATGCTAGTGGAGATATTTTAAGGTTTTTAAAATTAACACCTTCAGCTTTCAATTCTTCCATTTCTTTTTTGAAAGATTCAGGATGAATAACAGTTCCTGCACCAATAAAACAAACTGTTTTGTCGTACAAGATACCTGAAGGAATAAGGTGGAATTTATAAGTTTTTCCGTTTGTAACAACAGTATGACCTGCATTACAACCGCCTTGATAACGAATAATTAAATCTGCTTTTTGAGCAAGCAAATCCGTAATCTTAGCTTTACCTTCATCGCCCCATTGTGCGCCAATAACAACTGTATTATTCATGTTTTATCTCCAACTTCAAAAGGAGCATGAATAATATATTTTGCTCCCACACCCTTTTCCCTCTCCCAGTGGGCGAGGGAGTTTTTATTACTAACCGTTATTTTGTTGTGCTTGTCTTGCTTTAGCTTGTTTTGCCTGTACATCAAGCATAGAGTTATGCGCCATCATGTAAACAGAGCAAATTTTATAGTTCTTCAAATACCATGCGCAATTTTCTTGCATACAAACAATTTCAACTTGTGAGCCAACGCTCATAAGAGGGCATAAAGGTATTGATTTTTCTTGATCACGAGGTGCCATTTCTATCTCCTATATTATTTAGCCATTTTCAATAAATTACAATTTTCTGAACGCTTGCGTTCTTGGTCTTTATAAATCTTCGTTCTATTGATAACTTCATCAAAATCAATTTTGTGAGCATCAAAATCAGGTCCGTCAACACAAGCAAACTTCGTTTCTCCGCCGACAGTTACTCTGCAAGCTCCGCACATGCCGGTTCCATCTACCATAATAGGGTTCATACTTGCTTCTGTATAAATTCCTTTGTCACGAGTCATATTTGCAACTGCTCTCATCATTGGCATTGGACCGACTGCGATTGCATAGTCAACCTTTTCATTGTTCATTATTCGTTCCAAAACTTGTGTTACAAAGCCTTTTTCACCTAACGTTCCATCGTCTGTTGTAATAAATAATTCCGTGCAAGCATCTTTCATTTTATCTTGCCAGAAAATTAAATCTTTTGTTCTTGCACCCATAATCATGTAGACTTTGTTGCCTGCTTCTTTAAAAGCTTTCGCAATCAAATAGCATGGTGCAGCACCATAACCGCCGGCCAAGCAAACTACGGTTCCGTATTTTTCAATATGAGTAGGTTGACCTAAAGGACCTACGATGTCTACAAGTTCATCACCAACTTCAAGAGTTGCAAGTTTTTTTGTAGAATAACCGACAGCCATGAATACAAGAGTCAAAGCTCCAGTTTCTTTATTAACGTCAGCTATTGTAAGAGGAACTCTTTCTCCATCCTCTTCTGCTCTAAATATTATAAATTGACCTGCCTTTGCGTTTCTAACAACATAAGGCGCATCAACAGTGATTTCAAATTGATTTGGGCAAAGCTCTTTTTTTGATAATATTTTGTAACCCATTTTCTTAAGCTCCTCTTTACTGTGACATCATACCACAAATATCTTGCACGCTCAATATGTAAATTTATACTCAAGACCTTATCTCCTCTTTTATGCTAAAATATGACTATGGATTTGTTTACGCAATTAGAGGATCTAAATAAACAAACGCCTTTGGCGGAAATTCTAAGACCTAAAACTTTGGATGAATTTTTAGGTCAATCGAATGTAGTTGCACCGAATTCGCCACTTCTAAACCTGTTAAAAACTCAAAGGCTTTTTTCGCTTATTCTTTGGGGAACTCCCGGTTGTGGCAAAACAACTCTAGCAAGGCTAATTGCAACAAAAGTAAACGCACAATTTATCGAATTATCAGCCGTAACTTCAGGAATAAAAGAAATTAAAGAAACCGTAGAACAAGCGCGCCAAGCTTTAAGAGCAGGACAAAAAACAATTCTGTTTATAGATGAAATCCATCGTTATTCAAAAACTCAGCAGGACGCGCTTTTACCGCATGTTGAAAACGGTACAATATTTTTAATCGGTTCAACGACAGAAAATCCGTCATTCCAAGTTGTTCCTGCCTTGCTTTCAAGAGTACAGGTCATCAGACTAAATCCGATTAACGATGTTAGTATGGCAAAAATTGTTAATCGTGGGTTTGAATACCTGGAAAAACATTACCAGCCAATACAATTTGATGAAGAAGTTACAAAATTTATTGTTAATAACGCTCGAGGTGATGCAAGATGTGCTTTGAATCTTGTTGAAAATTCCTATTTTGCAAGTAATTTTTCTAACGATACAAGACTGTTGAGCGTCGATATTTTAGAAAGTATTACACAGAAAAGAAATACTCGATATTCTACTCAAGAACATTATGATTGCGCATCTGCTTTCCAAAAAAGTTTGAGAGGTTCCGACCCTAACGCTGCAATTTATTATCTTGCAAAAATGATAGAAGCAGGTGAAGATCCGCGATTTATCGCAAGACGTTTGATAGTTTGTGCAGCGGAAGATGTGGGTTTAGCAGACCCAAATGCAATGAACATTGCTGTAAATGCTTACCGTGCAGTCGAAATAATCGGGCTTCCCGAAGGTAGAATACCGCTTGCTAACGCTGTTGCTTATGTTGCAAAAGCTCCAAAATCCAATAAAGTTTGCATTGCAATAGATAAAGCTTTGATGGATATAGAATCAGGCAAGGATTTTCCTCCACCTATGCATTTGAGGGATGCACATTACAAGGATGCAAAAAGATACGGTTTTGGAGAAGGCTATATTTACACTCACGCAGCACCTGATATTGAACAACAATTCATGCCGGATGAACTGGTCGGAGTTAAATATTTAGAGGATTGAAGGTGAAATTAATATTAAAAAACAAACAAACATTGTTTCTTGTATCACTATTTGTTTTGGGCGTTTTTGCAAGAGTTTTTGTGTTTTTGAAAAATCAATCATTATGGGTTGATGAGTCAATGCTTGCGATAAACTTTTTAACGCTTCCATACAAAGGTTTATTAAAGGGTTTGGAGTATATGCAAGCGTCACCTGCTGGATACAATCTGGTAAACAAATTTTTACTGGAAACTTTTAAAACAAATAATGTATATATTAGAGATATGGAACTTCGTTTAATTCCTTTCATTTCTTCCATATTATCATTACCTGCATTTTTAATTCTGCTAAAATCCTTATTAAAAGATAGAGTAAAAATCCTTTACGGTTTTTCACTGCTTGCAGTAAATCCTCTTGCGATATTATATGCCGGACAATGCAAACAGTATTCTACAGAATTATTAATCAGCATTATTTTATTTTACTGTTTCTACAAAATATCAACGGAAAAAGAATTTAGATGGTATTATTTGCTAATCATTCCAATATCAGTTTGGTTTTCATATTCAGCATTTTTTATAATTGCAGCAGGAATGATAACTTTACTCGTTTCGAAAAAGTTTAAAGAATTTTTATATTTATTCGCAATATTATTATTCTCTAACGTTATTTATTATTTTATCAGTTTAAAGTCTGTTTTTAGTGTCAATTATAACGGAATGGATAATTTTTGGAGTCAAAGCTATGCTTTTATGGAACTTAGACATCCGACCAGACTTTTTATAAGATTTGGAGAATTATTTATCAGGCTAAAAAGCTTTTCAATATTTGTCGGCTTAATATCTTTTTATGCTTTAATAAAATATTCTTTCAGCAAATATAATCCGCTTGCTCCAAAACTTCTTTTTTGTATAACAATATTTGGCATAATTTTTGCCTCTGCACTTCATAAATACCCAATCTATGCACGATTAATATTATTCACTTTACCGATATTTATAATTGCAATCACTGATTTAAAGGGGAAAACCGGAGTTATTTTAAAATCTGCAACCTTACTAATTTCCGGTTTTGCGCTTACTAATTATACTATTCATGCAAAAGAAATGGCTTATTCTTATGCAAGAGATATAGTACCGTATGTTATCGAAAACGTGTCCCAAAGAGATACGATTATAATTGATACTCGACCTGAATATGATTTATACTTATTAGGCACAAATTTGGATAATACTATCATTGAAAATAAAATTCAATGCATTGAGAAAAATATCAATAAATGTGAAGCTTTTATCGAAACACTGCCTAAAGGTTCTTATTATTATCTTTCTGGAAGTTATTACGTAAAAGATTTTATAAAGAATAATAAATACGAAATCAAAGAACTGAATATCAAGCATAAAGCAAACAAAACAAAAGCTTTATATTTTATTAAAAAATAAAAATCTACTAAAAATGGCGTTTCGGAAATTTCCGAAACGCCATTTTTAAAACTCTAAAATAACTAATTACTTAGCTAATTTTTTGATAGCAAGAACAAGTCTTGATTTCTTTCTTGCAGCTGTATTTTTGTGCAAAATACCTTTAGAAACAGCTTTATCACATAATTGATAAACTTTTGAAACTGCACTGTTCAAAGCTTCTTTGTCTTCACCTGTTGCCAAAGCTAATGCTTTTTTAACAGCAGTTTTGATAGATGTTTTGAATGCTACGTTTCTAACTCTGTTTGCTTCTGCAATAAGAACTCTTTTCTTTGCTGACTTAATGTTTGCCATTTTAATTTTTCCTTTCACTTTTGGCTCTTTGTTAAAGTTAATGACTCAATAACAAATTGCCTATCACTTGAGGATAGTGAGTATTTTTATTTTAATAATAAAAAAAATGTTTGTAAAGATTAATATTAAGTTTTAATAAATTGTTATTTATAAAAAAAAATAAAACCCACCCGCAACTAAACATTAAATCGAACGACACTCGCGGCGCGAGTGTCGTTCGATTGCAACATAAATTCGAATTTACGCTTTTTTAATTTCCGTTAAAGTAGGATCTAACAAACGTCGACCGATATTATCAAAATTAATCGAGAATAAAGTTTTATTGCCATACTTAATCATTTTTTCAACAACGCCAGTTCCATATTTCGCGTGTGTTACAGTATCACCTTGTTGAATAGGGTCACTCATAACTAAATCCTCTTGAGGTATTTCTGCATCATATACAGGAACGATTGGAGTAGAAGAATTCCTTGTTTGTAAAATTTCTTGCTCTTCCTTTACCTCTTCTAACTGTGGCTGCTCGTCATTTACTTCTTCTAAAATACCACCATTATCTTCTGTTTCTGTCAACTCTTCTAATTCAGAATCGTCTTGAACATTTCCTAAAACGCCATCATCATCGCTGTTTAATTCATCTATAAAATCCAAGTCGGAATCCGAAATATCATCATCTTTTCTCGTTGTGAATACTTTGTCAACATCTCTTACAATTTGTTCATCAACATTTTCATCAAGTTCTTTTTCGTCTTCCAAATCAACTACTATATCATTATCATCAATGTCATCAGGATTTAGTTCTACAATTTCTTCTAAATCATTATCAAAACCGTTTTCACCTGATATTGGTAGTACATTTATAGACTCATCATCCAGCAACATTTTTTGGTTGCTATCTGCCTCATTGTCTTGTTCAAAATCTTGATTAATTTCTTGTAAATCATCCTGTGAAGAAATATCTTCATCTAAATTTGTATCCAAATCTAAATCAATATCATCATCAATTTCTATTGAATTTTCATCTTCCTTCTCTTCAATAATTTCAGGTTCTTCAGCTATATTTTGAACATCTACATCTTCTTGAGCTTCTTCTACTGTATCAAGCTGTGAGTCTGAATCTTCAACTATTTCAGAGAAATCTTCATTATCTATGATTTCTTCATCCAAAGAAACTTCTTCAATTTCGCTTTCTTCCAAAGGCACATAATCTTGAATTTCTTCGTTTTGATGAACTTCGGTTACAAAAGATTCTGCTAATGGAATTTCTTCAACTTCTTCCGTCAAAACAGGTTCTTCTAAATCTTTTTCGCTTATTAGCGTATTTTCTTCGCTTATTTCCGGGAGTTCTTCAACTATTTCCGGTGTCACTTCTTCACACTCAGCATCATCTTCATCATCAAACATATTAACAGCTGTTGGCGCAACCAAATTTTCTGTTGCCTTTGATATCACATCGTTAGATTTTTCCTCGATGTTCGCCAATATTTCTTCATTTGAAATTTGCGATTTTTGAGCTTCCGAAGTTTCAGTGTTTTCTTCTTCAACAGCTTCTTCTGTGATTGGTACGGCAGTAGAAGCTATTTCCTCCAATTCTGTTTCTTCAATATATTCTTCGGAAACTTCTTCAGGTGTAACTTCGTTTTTCAAATCCTCTTCAACGATATTTTCTAAAACAGTTTCGTCTTCTTTTTCAATTTCAATGACTTCATCAATAATTTTTACTTGTGAAATCAAAGGAATATAATTAGTAGCCTCTCCGGCGATTAAATATGTACCTTTCTGCATAGCCCTTAAGAAGGTGCTGTAAATATTGAAAATTTCGTTATTTGAAATTGATGGATTTATTATAAAATTATCAAAAACATTCTTTATATCATTTAAATACTTAAATCTTGAATGAGTTACAAATGCTGTAGACTTCTCGCACTGCAAAATGTCCTTAATATTCTTTTTACTAACAGTATTTGAAAGTTCCAGCAAAACCTGCGCATCATCAGATAATGTTTCATAAATAAACGCCAAATATCTGTTTTGGAACGCGCTATCAAGTTTTGAAATATCAATAATCGCGCATTTGGAATCCAAGATATGTTTAAGGGCTTCAACTTCATTTTTATTTTTTGCAAAATAACCCAATCTGTCAAACTTCGCTAATTTATTTTTCAAAACCAAAAGTTTAAAAATATGTGATTTATCAACCATATCATCAACAATTGTTTTTAGAGTTTCGAACGGAACAAACGGAACTGTTTGAGAGTATTCGGACAAATCTTTGAAAATATCAATAATCATTGATTTACTGTCTGCAGTCGCATCATTTAAGCAATCTTGATACATAAAAGCAAGAGAAGCTGTATCGAGCGGTAACTTAAAATCAACACCCGCAACAACTTTCTTGGCATTAATAATACCCAACGAGTCAATTATTACAACATTTTTTGACAAATTATTAAACTGTTTTACGAGGTTTCTTACAAGAATATTATTAGTTTCTTTATCATCAACACTCATCAGCATTTTTTTATTGAAAGCTGATTCATCTATTGTAATATTTAAATCAGTACCTTGAGTTTTTCCTATAATTACAGGTTTTTTTGCATTTATAGAATTGCTCAAAATATCAAATGTAAATTCTTTGATTTCAGAGTCTTTAGAAGGCAAAGTCTTATCATAGTTTTGCAAAGCACCGTCATAAAGAAACAAAATTTTTGCGTATCCGATAGAATTTTCACCGGAACGTTTTAGTTGGATAACTTGTGCTATATAGCTCTTTTCTAAGCCGTCAATTTGGATGAATGAAGATAGATAAATGCTTTTATCGGCTTCAAACTTTAAAAACCCATCTCTTACTTCTAAAATTCTCATACTGAAATACTACCATGAACATGCTCTAAAAATACGATTTTTGTAACAAAATGTTAAAAGATTGCATTTTTAAATTATGCACCAAATCTACGATTTCTGCGTTTATATTCTATTACGCAATCCGCAAGCACTTGCTTATCAAATTCAGGCCAAAATTTTTGAAGCACGATAAACTCTGAATAAGCAATCTGCCATAACAGGTAATTTGAAACTCTCATTTCACCACCGGTTCTGATTAATAAATCAGGATCAGGAATATTTGCAGTATACAAATGTTTAGAAATTGTTTCTTCCGTTATATCTTCTGTTTCGCCTGATGCAATTATTTCACGTACAGCATGTACAATTTCATCACGAGAGCCGTAATTGAATGCGATTTGTAAATTAACGCCCGTATTATTTTTTGTTGTTTCTACAGAATGATTTAAAATTTCCTGTAATTTAGCACTTAATTTTGTCGTATCTCCGATAAATGAAATCACAACATTATTTTCATGCATTTCTTTTAATTCGTTTTTAAGAGTTTGTCCCAATAAATCCATCAAGAAATTAACTTCTTCAGGCTTTCTGTTCCAATTTTCTGTAGAAAACGCGTAAACAGTCAGGTATTTTATACCAAAATCATCACAAGCGCGCATCGCTGCTTTTAATGCGTCAACACCTTTTTTATGCCCGAAAGCTGACGGCAAATTTCTTTCTTTTGCCCAACGTCTGTTGCCATCCATTATTATAGCTACGTGTTTTAAATCACATTCTTCAACAATCTTTTTGATATCTTCCATTTTTATTTCCTAAGTTTTTGTTGGGCTGAAAACCCAACCTACATTTATCGCGTGTTCCCTCTCCTCGGGGGAGGGTTAGGGTGGGGGCTTATTTCCCCATATTTCGTTATAAATTTTCCAACATTCTAAAAATCTCAAACATTGGTTTTTCAAGTTTTTTTACATCAATTTCTTCATCCAATTCTAAAGTTATTGTAGGAATATTTTTTTCTATTCCTGCCCAAGTTCCGAAACTCCCCGGAGTAGGATATCCGATAGATGACTCAACAGGATAGTCAATAATTTCAGAAATCTTTTCTGCAATTTCTAGCGCGTCACCATCGTAGTTTACAACTTTATATGGCGCATGTAAAGTTAAAATAAATTTCGGCTTATATTTTTCAATGATTTCAACCAAAAACTTTGTTTCAATTTCGCTTGCAGGAGTATTCCCTCCGAAGAATTCGTTTTTCTCGGTTAATTCCCAATTCTTTGTCGGGAAATTTCTGTTTATATCAACTCCGTTAGAATTTACTCTTGTTTTTGCCTTAACTCCATCCGGGTTTACACAAGGCACAAACATTAGTTTTGTATCAATATTTGATTTAATATATTCATTAATCAAATGCTCGCCTTGAGGCTCATCACCGTGCATGCAACCCAACACAAGAACTGAATTGTGTTCTTTGTTCATAAAAAGATTAATTGAATTGCCCTGCTCTGTTTTAACCATCACTAATCCCTTATGGTTTTATAATTGATAATACGTAATCATCGGTGAAATACTTATTAGCACATTCTTGTAATTGTTCGCTTGTAACGGCTTTTAATTGTGCAATAACTTCTTTTTGGTATTCAAAAGGTTTACCCATAATTGAATAATAAGCCATCATATTTGCTTGTTGAGCGTTCGTTTCGCTAATAAATTGCTGTTTACCGATTAAATTGTTCTTAGCATTATGCAACTCTTCTTCGCCAACAGGAATATTTTTAATCTTTTCGATTTCTTCTTTGAATCCGTTAATAGAAGTTTCAATGTTACCGGGTTCAGTTCCTATATAAATACTGAACACTGCTGATTTTTTGTGTGTTTCATAGGCTGTTCTTACTGTGTATGCTAAGCCTTTTTTCTCTCTTAACTCCAAAAATAATCTTGAAGAAAGTCCGCTTGCTCCAAGAATAACATTTAATAACATAATCGCAGGATAATCCTTGTCCCCGATTGTTGGAACGCGCCATCCTTGCAGAATTTGTGCTTGATTAGCGTCAGGTTTAATTATTTCACTATATTCTTGTGACAAAGCTTTCGGTGTCGGAATTTCAGACTCTATTTCAATTGATGCAGGAAGTTCACCTAAATATTTTTCTACAAGTTTTTCATCTACATCACCAACGAGAGCCAATGTTTTTTTGCTGTTATTTAAAATTTGTTTGTAAGAATTGATTACATCTTCTTGTTTTACGTTGTCAATTTCATCAAGAATTTTTGTATAACTATTTCCGTAAAAATGGTTTTTATAAATAGTTTTTGTAAACAAATCAGATACTTTGACTTTAGCAGAATCCAATTCTGCCATAAGTTCGCCTTTTAACATTTGTCTTTCTTTTTCAAATTCTTGAAAAGTTGTATTCAATATAATATCTTGCAAAATAGATAAAGCAAGTTCAAAATCTTCGTTCAAACAAACAAATCTGAATCTTAAATAATCAGACTTCATTTCAGAGCTTAATTCAATTGCGTTTTCATCCAAAATAGAAGAAAGTTCTTCTGAGGTGTATTTTTTTGTACCTTTCATAAGAAGGCGATTCATCATTGTGTATTCACCCGCATTTTTTTCAGCGTTTGTGATTGTAAAATTAAGAGTTAATGCAACTCTCGGAGTATTTTCATTCTTTTTAAAACAAGCTCTTATCTTATTAGTTAATTCAAATTCTTTCATAACGTTATTAAAGCATAAAAAATAGAATTTGTAAAAATGTTAATGGTAAAAAATTGCAACCTACTTTTTACAAAAGAAGTTGCGTTTTACACCAACAGGCATTAATTCATTAAGATATTTAAACTTATATAAAGATTTGTAAAAAAATACAACAAAAGAGTTTACTTTTGTTATGTAATGTTGCAATAATGTTAGTGTAAGAAGTATATATCACAAATCTAAAGCGTAAATACATGGAATGTATGTTTTGAGTAAGTGGAGCAAGCAAAGGATGCAGGCAAGCTTATGATAAATATGTGGTAAATCGTTTTATAGGTCAAAGGGTAACGCTTTCTGTTTGAAGGTGTATACAGAAAAGTCAATAAGTGAATGAGTGAATAGGTTCATTATGGATTTATTCATAAAGACAGTTTCGCTCATTAAACCCGGTTGCGAAAGAAAATTTAATACAAATTTATTCATCTATTCACTTATCGACTCATTCACTTCAAAGTACATATCAATGGATTGCCACGAGAAGCGTAGCTTCTCTCGCAATGACAAAAACTAGCGACGAAGCAATCCAGAAAAAAGAAAGAGAGTATAACCAAAAGCCGTGAGTTTTCACAGGCTTAGTCAGGCTGAATTAAATTGTAAATTTATTCAGTCACAGGAGAAACTGTGCTTTTTTTAGGAGCACAGGGATTAATAAAAATAAAAAACGAGTAACATAGAAGGCTGCGCAAGGATAGCGCAGTAAAGTACGTATCGAGAGAAGAGAAAGGAGATCCAACTATGACACTCACAATCAACACAAACATTTCGTCACTAATCACTCAAAGAAACTTGAACAATGCGACGAACAGCTTGAACAAATCTATAGAACGTATGACTACGGGTTATAAGATTAACCAAGCAAAAGACAACGCTGCAGGATATTCAATTTCCAACATGTGGGAAACACAAATTGGAACATTGGATGTAGCTGCTGACAACGCTGCCACCGGCGCAGACTTATTAACAACTGCAGAACAAAGTTACGGTTTACTTACTGATCACTTACAACGTATCAGAGATTTGACCGAACAAGCTGCTAACGGCACTTATGGTTCTTCTTCATTGAAGGCAATCCAGTCTGAAGTTTACGCAAGATTACAAGAAATCGACCGTATTGCATCTAACGCTGAATTTAACGGCATTAAATTAATGTCATATATTTCAGACGGCAAACCAGCCGGAACCGGTCTTACTAGTAACGGTATTAACCTTCAAGTAGGACTTTACGCAGATAGTAACAGTGTAATTAACTTAGATTCTTCATTATTTTCAAGCGCAAAAGTAAGTGGACTGTTTAATGCTAAAATGGCATCAACTACATCATATACACTTAATGATAAGGGTGACAAAGTTGCTCACACTGTAACATTAGATCAAGCACTTAAAGCTGGTGGAGGTTCTGTTGCGGCACTTAATACTCAGGATGGATTAAGAGCATTCGCAGCAGTTTGCAGTGGCTTAAAATATGACAGCAAAACAGAAACTTATTCATTATTATCAGATAAGACAAGTGATTTTGGTGCTTCTGTAATGTTAGGTTTTATCGACAATGCGATGGATGAAATTTCAAGAAGAACAACTGCAATCGGTGCTGCTCAAAACAGAGTAGAATCAGCAGTTACAGCTATTGACGTTCAGTCTCAAAACTTGACATCATCATTATCTACACTTAGAGATACTGATGTTGCGGAGGAATCATCAAGTTATATTCAAGCACAAATCTTGCAACAAGCATCTGCTACATTATTAGCAACTGCTAACCAAACTCCAAGTATCGCTTTGAACTTAATCTAAGGGCAGGTGAAATATGGATAAAACTTATTATTCTTGCTAGTTCGTTGATTAGGGTATATTATGGAGCAGACTATTTAAAAAGTCTGCTCCATTTTTTATTTTTCACCCTACATAAATCAAAACAACACAAATACAATAAAATTGTATTGTATTCTAACATTCAAAACCGCCAATATAAATAGCAAAGACTATCTCAAAGCCAAAATTTCTTCTGCTTGATTTTGTGTTAAATATTTAGCTCCACCCAAAAGATATGTATTCAAAACAACCTGAGCGTATGATTCTGCAAGTTCAAGTTTCATATAAGCGTCTTCTATTGTTTTAGAGGCTACTACAAAACCATGATTTGCCATCAAAACCGCGTCAAACTTGTCAAAATATTTAACTGTATTTACAACCAATTCCATTGTTGATGGCAGTGCATAATCAGCCAACGGAATTCCACCGAAATAAAACACATTTTCAGCCATAATCGGTGCCATTAAATCCTTACCTGCTGACGCGAAACTACTCAAATATGGCGCGTGTACGTGGATAATATAATTTATTTCAGGTCTTTTTTTGTAAATCTCAATATGTAAAAACTTTTCGCTTGAAGGCTTCTTACCATCTTCTAAAGACTTACCTTCAAAATTTGTATAAACAATATCGTTTTCGGACAAATATCCGTTAGAAGAGCCGGAAGTTGTTATTAACATTCCATCCTTATAGCGTGCAGAAATATTCCCTGAATAGCCTGGAGTGTAATTTTTTTCTCCGCACAATTTTCCGTATTCAATAATTTTTTTAACTTCTTTAGATAACATCTTCCACCGTTTTTACATCTTCTACTACTGCATGGTCAAGCACAGGTGCTTTTTCTGTATTCTTAAATGAATTTTCATCCTCGTCTTCTAAATCCATTTCTTTTTTAGCTTTCTTTCCTTGTTTAATTTCTAACTTTTCGTAATCAATCTTAGTGCCTTTAGCATCCATCATCACAGCAACTGTAAAGAAGGTATTTTCTCTGATAAAGTCATATCCGAGGTTAAATTTAAAGTCCTCAGGACCGAATGATATGTAGAAAGAGTTTTCTTGGAAAGGTTTACCATTAGGAGAGTCACCTGACAAGTTAATTGAACCAAACCATGAAACTGTTATATAACGATTTAATCTTAAGTATTCTCTTAAATAAACATTTGATTTACCGTATCTGTAAGCATCGAATACCGGCAATGGTGAATTGTCATCATAAACTGATTGATAGTAGCCGATATCCTGCATCCAACGTTTATATTGAGTATGTAACCTAGGACCGATTCTACCGATTACCTGAGTATCACCAGTACCATACAAAGTTGCTGCTAATTGAGAAGATATATCAAATTGAACAGATTTTTGTTGTTCTTCATTTATATAATTAAAAATATTTTGATCCGCCTGTGCCATATATCTTAGACGCAATGTACCAATTTGCGCACCATGTAATCTGTCAAAGTTTTTATCTTCATCGATATCATGATAATAACCGAAGTCCAACCTATGGGCGAATTGTGAATTATGACCCTTTATCAAAAAATCTTTGCTTCCGTAAGCTCTTTCATAAACTAAATCCAAACCGTATTTAGGACGTCTTCTACCTAAAAACCATTCGTTCATATAATCATTCATACCATATTGAATAAACAAATGATCATCAAGTTTTTGTTTACCTCTGATTAAAAACTTACTTTTCGCGGTACCATAAGCGATTTGGGTTCTGTTAGTTGCACTTTGATAACGACCGATACCACCAACACCGATACCGTGGTTATAATTCAAAATCGGTATAGCTTTTAACACTGCACCATGAGGTGACGAGAATACAAAACCAGGACCAATATACATACCCAAGCCTCTAAGAGAACCTAATTCCCAAGAGTTTGATTCTGCAAAATCATTGTTTTTATTTGTATAAACTTTTATTGCCGGAACTTTAAAAATTTTTCTTTTGCCTTTAAACAAATCTCCATGACGTAACTCAATAGTTTCCAAGTTGCCGTTCTGAGTAATTTTTAATTCTTTAGCCTGTAACCTGATAATTCCTTTTTCCATATCTGCAGACATTGTTTGGTCTTTTGGAACTATCATACTTGAGATATCAGGACCTGCCATACTTGAGCGAAAATTAATAGGGAAAGATTCATCTACCGTGATTGAACCGTGTTCTTGAACTATTTTATCACCGTAAACATAACCTTTTTTTGCTTTGATTTCAATATTTGCAGTTTGAGTTACAGGATTTTCAATCAAGGCATTTTCTTCATTCATATCAACGAAAATATAATCACCGTTTATTGTTTGTCCGTTCTTTAAGATACGAACATTTCCTTCTGCCTTAATCGTATTATTCATTCTGTCATAAGTAATTTTATCCGCCTTAATAACAGTTTCTTGTTTCACAAATTCGACATTAACATTACCTGTTGCAACCATGCAATAAGTTTCTGTGTCATAATCCATGTTGTCACAGTCTAAGATAATATTTTCGGTATCTTCTTGTTCTGCAACCTTTTCTGCTTTTTTCTTTTTATGCCAAAAATGACTTTTTTGCTCATCTACTGATTGTTCATCAGCTTCAAATCCATCCGGCATCATATCTTCATCAAAATTTTCTTTCAAATCTTTAATTGCATAATCTGAAGTTGAAGCTTCTGCAGAAAAAATATCATCAGTAGGAGCGGTTGGTGCTTGTTCATATTTTTTCGCATCACGTTCTTTTAATTTCTTTTTTACAATCAAACGTGCTTTTTTTAGTGGTGGCAAAGTTGCTTTTCTTTTTGGTCCTTGTGAAGCTTCTTCCTGTTGTTCTTTCACTGCAGGCGGGATAAAGAATGCATCACCCGTAAAATCAGCAGGATCAACAAACGAATAATCAGCAAACGCGGTGTTTGCCGTTATAAGAGATGATATTAATATTGCAACTAACTTTTTATTCAAAATTCAAATTCCTATATATAATTTAACGGATTATTAGGTTGCCCGTTTACCCTGACTTCAAAGTGACAATGAGGTCCTGTGCTATAACCTGTTGTACCTTCATATCCAACAACTTGACCTTTAGAAACCCTTTGACCATTGCCTACGGCAATCGAGTTCATGTGCGCATAAAGAGTTGTTATTGGTTTACCATTTACAATGCCGTGTTCAATAATAACGACTTTTCCATAACCGCCATACCAACCTGAATAAATAACTTTACCAGAGTTTGAAGCCCTGATTGCACCCAAGTTTGGTCCGCCGATATCAACTCCTGAGTGGAAAGATTTACTGTTAAATATCGGGTGAGTTCTCCAACCGAACGGAGATGTAATTCTGCCTTGAATAGGCTTGATAAAGCCTGACGCTACGTGAACATCAGATGCTTTTGCAGTTTTATTAATGTATGAACCGATACTTGCAGATTGCTTGGCCAGTTCTCTTTCAGCCTTTTGGTATGCAACTCTGTCTGTTCTAAGCTTATTAATCATGCTTTCGTTTTTTGCGATGGCACGGTCAATATAAGCTTTTTCGCTGTTAATATTCGCTACAGAACGTTCTAAGTTGCGTTTTTTAGCTTCAATATTATATTTCAGAAGAGCAATTTCTTGTGCTTTCTTCTTTGCAACAGCCATTCTTCTATAATCATCTTTCAAAAGAATTTTTTGGAAATATACTCTATCAACAAGCATATTAATATCTTCCGATGAAATTAATAATTCAAAGAAGGCTTTCCTTTGTGATTTAAAAACTTTTCTAATGTGCCCTGCTAATACATAGTTTAAACTATTATATTCACCAGATGCTCTATCTAATTGTGCTTGCATTCCGCTTAATTCTCTTTGAGCACTGATAATTTGCGTCTTAGATTGTTTTAAGTTGTTATTAGCATTTTCCAGTTTCTGTTGGTTTTTATAAAGCTTGTTTGTTTCAACATTTTCCAGCCATTTGAGATGATTAATTTTAGCTCTTGTTTGTTTTTTCTTCGTTTCTAAATCCTGCGCAGCATAAGAAGTGCAACACGCAAGTGTGTTGAACGCAAATGAAAATAAAACAAATAGACTTAATAGTTTTTTCAAACAGCTATCCTCCAGAGAATCTACTTGCTGAATACCGGAAGTAGCATCAACAAGCCCATACCTGCTGTCCACAGAACAAACGATACTGTTATAAGTCCTACTATTAATTTTTTATGATTTCTAAAAAAATCCATCTTCACCTCTCAACAATATTTTAATACAAAAAAGTACCCTTGGCAATTTTGTTAAGTCATTAAGCATTGCTTTCTTGTTTTTTGAATTGCATTTCGTAAAGAGCTTTATATTGACCGTTTTCAATATTCATAAGTTCATCATGATTACCAAGTTCTACAAGTTCACCTTCATTGATAACTGCAATTCTGTCTGCATTTTTAATTGTAGATAATCTGTGAGCAATTACAAATACAGTTTTATTTTTAATCAAATTATCTAAAGCTTTTTGAACAATTGCTTCTGATTTATTATCAAGAGCAGAAGTTGCTTCATCCAAAATAACAATCGGAGTATTTTTTATCATAGCTCTTGCGATTGCAACTCTTTGTCTTTGACCTCCTGAAAGTGTCATACCTCTTTCACCCAATAAAGTATCCAAACCGTCAGGTAAATCGGCAATCATTTCTTGCAAGTGAGCTGATTCAATAGCTTCATCCAACTCTTCTTGAGTTGCGTCAGGATTTCCCATAAGAATATTTTCTCTGATTGTACCTGAGAATAAGAAGTTATCTTGGAAAACCATTGCAATATTATGTCTTAAAGAATTGATACTCAAATCTCTAATATCAACTCCGTCAAATTTAATTGAACCTGATTTAATATCATAAAATCTTGGCAAAAGATTTACTAATGTTGATTTTCCGCCGCCTGAATTACCGACAACAGCAACTGTTTCATTTTTATTCACAGTTAAACTTAAATTCTTTAATACAGGTTGATTTGGAACGTATTCAAACCAAACATTTTGAATTTCGATTTTGTCGTTTAAACCTTTTAATTCGATAGCGTTTTCTTTATTTTGGATTTCAGGTTTTAAATCAAACAATTCAAAAACCCTACCCATTGCAACGAAGATGTTCTGAATATTAGTAAGAGTACCACCCAAAGTTTTAACAGGTTTGTATAACAACAATAAAGAAGTTACGAATGACGCAAAACTACCTGCTGTCATTTGACCTGACGTAATTAAGTGTGTACCGTAAGCCAAAACCAAAGCAATACCACAAGATGCAATTGTGTACATCAAAGGTGACATCCAAGCTGCACGCTTTGTTAAAGACATATTAACATTAAAAGAATCCCAAACTTGTTTACGGAAATATTCTTCTTGTCTTTCTTGAAGCTCATAAGCAGCCATAACCTTGTTGCCGCTGTATGTTTCGTTAATGTTTGTTGTTATATTACCACCAATAACCATGTTTTTATTAGATGCAGACTTAATTCTTTTTCTAATCAAAGCTACAGGAATAAATGCGATACATAAAACCAATACACCTATAAAAGCAAGCTTCCAAGAGCTGTATAACATTACGGCAATTAAACCTAATGCCCCGAAAAGACTCGTTGTAATAGTTTTTATTTGATCAACAATCCCTGATGAAGCGGTTTGCGGATCGCTCATGTATCTTGTAATAATTATCCCTGATGGATTTTCATCATAAAATTGAGGATCCATATAGATTAATCTGTGGAATAAATCAATTTTCACATCGTTTGTAATTCTTTGTGAAGTCCAAGCTGAGATATAATCATTAAGATATCTCAAAATACCTTGAAACGCAGCAAATGCAACTACACCAAACGGAATTATTAACGCAAAAACTTGCCATGTAAGAGTAAATTCGTGACCAAAAATATGGAATATCCAATCTTGCTTTCCGACAACATAATCCATAAAGGGTTTAAGTGCAAAAGCAGTTACACCATCCAATAAACCTAGCGGAATTGCAACCAAAAAGCCACAAATAATTCTAAACATGTAAGGTTTTATATACGGGAAAATTCTCTTTAATAACCAACCATATTTAAACGAGTTTTTCGCCGTTGTCATATCAAGTTTCATATTCTCATATCCTATTTAAACTACTCCCTTATTTTATTTAAACACAAAGTTAGCAGATTTGAAAGTTTTGAATTTAAGAGAGCATTTAATCTGCACAAAAAAAAGCCACTATTCTTAGTGGCTAGTGATTTTTCATGTTAAATAGAATTTTGTTAAATGGCGAATTGCCATCATCTTATAGAGCCAATGTCTTGTACTCCAAGTTTTGTTCAGTGAAGTCTATTGGCGTATTATAGTCATACGGAATAGAAATAGTTATTTCACTGTTTGGCAAGCTTTCTAAACCATAGGCATCAACAAATCTTTCATCCAATTTTAGCGTATAATTTCCTGGAGCTAAGCCTGAAATATAGAATTCGCCTGAAGAATCAACAGTAGAATAATTAACTTCTTCTCCGTTAGAATCAAGAAGCACGACTACAAAGTCTGTGATTTTCAAATCGCGTTCAAACTCATCAGAAATTTTTAATACACCTGATACAGAACCCACTGTACTTGCTAAAGGTATTTCAAGTTTTGTAGTTGAACCACCGTCAATTTTGATTTTCTTATTGATTAAATCGTTTGTAAGCGGCGCAACAGTAATCGGTAATTTATCCATATCAATAGAAACCGTGTAAACACCTTGAGTTAAACTTGAAGAATATGTTCTTCCGCGTTTATTCGTCAAACAAGCTTCACCAGTCCAACTTGTAATAAGCGGTACATCCTTGATTGGAATATCAATTTTTCTATCGAATTTGCCGTTTTTATTAACGTCAACAAAAGCGATTGCTTCAAAAATACCTTTGTCCAAATCTTCTTGGCCAACTGATTTTAAACCATGGTTAAATATTTGGAACGCGTCATTGAACACAAAATTGATTGAGTGTCTGTTTGTAGTTGGCATAAACATGTTGTCGATGAAATACCCGCCGTTTTGCGAGTATTGATAACCTACAGCCATTGTTTGACCTGATTTTGCACGGTAGCCAAGGTTTATGTTAAAATCATTTCCGCCTTGACCGCTGTATCTGAAACCGTAACCAACTCCGAGAGTTAAACGTTTCCAAGTTGGGAACGTGTAGCCGAAGCGAAACATATTATAGCCATTTTTATAAGTTGCGGTATTGTATCTTACAATACTGTGACCAAGCGTAAATCTACCGTGGTTTCCCGGAATTGGAACATCTAATTGTGCATAATTATCAGCATATTTTGAGTGATAATTTCTGTTCATAGATGTTTCGTAATCATATTTTGTATCATACAAGCTTTCACGTCTGCCGACTTGAACTTTTGCCCAATGACTTATATCACGAGAAGCGTTTGCATCATAGAAATAGTTTTTGTTTCTGCCTAAATCGTTTGTACCGCGTCTATAAAAACCGCTAAATCTTAAATTGGCAACCTTAGGGATTTTTGTAGATGCGTTTACAGAACCTTCGTCAAACTTAATAGTTCCACCCTGATATCTATGATTCATGTTTGAATAATATCTGCTATAACTACCGCTTGCACTTGTAGAATTGAAGCTGATACCACCTGAAACCTTACCGCCGGTTCTATCGTTTTTAGAAGTTGAATCACTACTTGCGATATAGAAATCAGGTGAAGTTTGGAATAATTCAACTTTAGAATTGAATCTTTTTGGTTTAAGAATTTTACCTGAATATTTTGATAAATCTTTTTCATATTCACCAGTACCTTTTACAATGTAGCCGGCATGGGTGTATTCTTCTCTAATGTCGTGCGCAATGCTCGCGCCTGCTGTAAATCTACCTTTGATGTTTTTGTTGTTAGGATTTACCCATTCAACGCTGTTAAGTGAAGTTGCACCTTCTAAATAGTTTACGCTCTTTTGAGTACCGCTTACAAGCAAAGTGTCGTTAGTCGGTATTCTATAAATTACGCTTGCGCCGTTCTTTTCGTACAATTTATCGCCTGTCAATTTTGATTCAAAAGTTACGTTGTCTTTAATACCGTATTGATAACCGATACCTGCTGTAACTTTTTTGTTATTTCCACGATAAATATTTGCGCCTTCTCTAAAGAATCTGTTTTGGTAACCCCAAACACCTGCATAAGCAGTTCCGCGCTGTTCTTTTTCAAAAGGTCTGTTGCCGAAAACGGAGTATCTTTCTTCTTTAATTAACTCAATTGTACCATCTTCGTTTACTTCTTCTAATTTAATATTTTTAACAGGGTTTGGAAGTTGCACGTCACGCAAAGTGTAATATCCCGCATAGGTATTAAGTAAAGTCGGCTCTAAATCGTTTACAGTCAAACGAACTAAACTTGTTGGTTTTACATAACCGTTAAGTTGTTGTGGCGGAGTTTTTTCATAATCATAATTCCAAACTTGTGCACCAAAAATATTTGTACCAAGTGTTGAATCTACATCACTCACACCTTTAACTTTACCTAATTCATAAAAATATTTGTCTTTTCCTGTTTCTTTATCTTTTATACTATTTTTGTAAGTTGCGCTTAAACCACCGAACATAAACGCATCAGAACGATAGTGATATTCTGTTGCTTCAACTCTATATTTACCGCCAAAGAAATTCCCGTTAATGCTTGCTTGCGTACTACCTGAAAAAGTATCATTCGTAGTATTATAACCTTGTCCGCGAATACGCATATTATCGTTTAATAAATTTGAACGGAAACCGATTGTATTTAATGTTATTTTACCTTGTTTTTTAGGGCAAACGACATCTTGGTGTGCTTTAGGGCCTTTATCTTCTGCAGTAATTAGGTTACTGCTGTGCAAAATCGGAATATCGCGTTCAACATTTGCAATAATTGTTAAATCATTAAAATCTGTTTCGATTTTAGCACCAAAGATTTTTGACGCGGTTTCCGCTGTTATGTATGCTTCGTTAAATACACCGTCCATAATACCTTGTTGTACAAATGTTGTCGGGCGATTTGAAATTGCATAATCGTTTATAAAAACGCCTTTTTGAGAAACAACACCGTCTTTTCCGTCAAGAGTTTTGAAGGCGATGATTTTGTCAACGCGGTTTGCGCTGTATTGGATGTTGAAAATATCGGCTAATTGCTTGAACGGAACAAGAATTTCGTTCTTTTCCGTCAAAACGATTTCAACATCCTGATAAGCCATATTGTTGATAGAAATATAAGAGATAGTAGAATCAACAGCAAAAGCAGGCATGGTTAACGCCAAGCCTATTACTGAAATTATTAAGTTTTTCTTTATTCTATCTAACATGATGGTTTATTGATTGAAAAAGTAAAGAGAAATATTCTCCCCTCGCCCCTTGTGGGAGAGGGGTTAGGGGTGAGGGGGAATCCCTTTGCTGAGCGTTACAGATGCGGGTGGGTTTCTATCAATGGAAAATGGAAAGTTGAAAATGGAAAATTATTTTAAAATTTTCAAAAGTTGTATATCTTCAATATTGAACATATCTTAATTAAGAAATTAT
>USFB01000013.1 GCA_900553895.1 uncultured bacterium
AATAACTTCATAGCCTAAGTGCTACGCACGTAGACATTTGGTCGGTTGACATAAGTAAAACTACAAGATAAATGTAACTTCCAAGTCAACCTCAAATGCAGGAACTACAAGCTTAGCGCATCTCCTCGCCCCTTGAGGGAGAGGGTAGAAAATCAAGTTGAGCTTCGCGAAACTTAGATTTTCGGGTGAGGGGTTACCTTTACCAGTTCAAAAAAAACATAAACACTCTCTTATATAATCTTACATCTTACAAAAAGTTTGGTGGGACAATATAAGCCAATTATATTTACCCCCATCTTACACAAAGTTTCAGCCCCATTTGGGGCTTTTTTTTGTGCTACACACGTAGACCTTTGGTCGGTTGACAATTGTTAAATTACTAAATGTAAATAAAACTCCAAGTCAACCTCAATCGTCAAAACTACAAGTAGGTTGAGGTTTTACCCCAACAAAAACTTAACAACAATCAGCCTATGCATTTACATTTATAGTATAATAACTCTATTGAACATTAAAAAGTTAATGGGAACTACCGTTAAAGTTCCTACCTCTAGCACAACAGTAATTGGTGGAATTAAGCTAGAAAGGAGGATGCGACTATGAGCGCTAAATTACTAATAAAAATAGCAGCGATTGCAGCGCTACTATTTTTAAGTTCTTTAAGTGCATTATAGAGAACGGTGGACTGAGTACAATCTAGAACCTTGTACTCAGGTTCCCTATACTTTTATTATTTACGATAACACACATTTTGTCAATCGCATTTCTCAAAAACTCAAAACAATTTTACAAACAAATCTTCTTTTCGCCATCAACTCCTTTCGCATATTTTACCAATAATCTATACGCGGTTTCAGACTGTTTTTTATAAGCAGAAAAATTCTCATCACTTTCTGACGCGATAGAATTCAGCATTGCTCTTGAAATAACTGCATTTTTCAATAATTCTTCTAAATGCGTTGGCACAAAAACAACATCATCATCTTCTTTAAGCGTGAAAATTTCTTCGCCATCTTTGTTTTCTCCGATACACAATGTAATATAATCAATCGTCACAATTGACTGTTCATTTGGTGTTGGATAAAGATAAATTTTATCATTATTTAAATAAAAACCTTCCGGTACACCTGATTTTTCATCCAAATTTTCAGGAGTTTCAATTCGTTTTAAGAATTTTGTTCCAAGTTTAACACAATAATCACCATCCGGGTTTTTCTTAATCATACCGCTAGGCAAATCATAAGCATTGATTCGCGGAATAGTAAACAAAATATGCGTTCTATTACGAAAACTAAATTCATAAGAATAAAGAATTTCCTGTAATGCTTTATTCAAAGCTAATACTAGAGATTTTTCGAATTCATCACCTGAAGCCGCATCGTTGTCATACATTGACCATTCTTGCGTTGCAGCCGTATTATATAAATCTAATAAAGTTAATGTCATATTTACTCCTTACATGATATTCAGACACTACCTGAATTACTTTCCATTTTCAATTTTCCATTCATTTTTGTATTATAAATTTGCGATATCACCCGCAAATTTCTGAAACATCATATCCTGCAAACTTCTTCATGTATGTTTCTACTGATGTTCCAAACGCGTCGCACGCATTATTTTTTCCATCAGATTTCAAATAATTAATTACGCACCCTGCACCCTTCAAATGTGCACCTGCCAATAATCCTGATTTTGTTATTGTATAACCGTTTATCACTTTTCCTATATATTTATCTGCGCCAACGGCCTTTAAATATCCCCATTGACGCTTTTTAAAAATTATTTGCGCGTTTTCTTGCGCTTGTGGATTATTAAGAAAATCCGTTATTGAGAAAACTCCGTCTTTTCCTGTAAAAATTCCACTCCAATCATTGTTAAAACTCCCTTTTTTGATATAGTAACCTGCGTCAATCATCGCCATTTCGCCCATTTGGTACTTGCCTGCGTAACCATATTTGTTAAAAGCTTTATAATTTCCGCCTGATTCCATTTTTGCTAATGCGTCTAAAAACTTCATACACTACTCCTTTTCAACTACTTTTGAAAAAATAGAGTTTTCATCCTCCTTAATTTTCGGCTTAATTTTATCTTTTACCTTGCGTCCATTTTTTTCTATGATTTGATAATCACTCGGACTTTTTTCTTTAAGAGCCATTGCATCATCTTTAGGTAAAACAAAAACATTTCCTGTCGGCAAATATTTTATTTTGTACATGATATCCTTTCTTTTTTAAGTTAATGGGGATGCAAATGGAAAATGGAAAATTGAAAGTGGAAAATTATTTTAAACTTGTTCAAGATTAAACTAGTTTTATAATATATAGTAACAAAAAACGAACTCATCCACTTATTGACTTTTTTTAACAATTTTCCATTTTCCACTTTCAATTTTCCATTAAGAAAAGGGGGCTGCGCCCCCTTTCTATTAAACAGTTCTTACCCCTGCCCATTTAGCGATTGCAAAAATTGTACCGGCAAAACCTTGAGCGAAATCTAAATCAATAGACCCATCAGCTTTTTCAAATCTTGACAAATCCTGAACTTGAATTGCCGAAATACCATTTGGTAATTCAATTACAATATCACCTAACATTGAGTTTGGATAAGCATCTCCGGCTTTTACTGTTAACAAAGACGAAGCACTTGAAGTTGAGTCAATTACAATAAAAAGTGAATTATTTTTGTTAGAAAATGCATCCGCAATTGTAATTCCATTTGCTTGCACAACAGTAGTTTTTGTAATTCCGATATTTGCCACTGATTCTGTGTGGTCTAAAGTCGGATATTGAACATTAATTATATCTCTTGTCATAAAAATCCTTTCTTTTTGATGTCTTTAAGTCACTGAGTCGTTAAGACATTAAGTTCATATTAAATTTTTCAATTATATTGAAATGATAGCGAGTCAGTAAAGCTTTTATGGATTGCTTCGTCACTCTCGTTCCTCGCAATGACTGTGCGTAATACTCTTAAATGAGCTGTCATTGCGAGAGAACCTCGTGGTAATCCACAAATACAAAACAATTGAACAAAAAGAAAATTAAAAATATTATAAACAACTTTCAATTTTCCACTTTCCATTTTCAATTGAGTTTAACGACCTTCTTACCCCAACGCTAATTCTGCCTTAACTTTTACTGTACCTAAATAATCTGCTCTTGGCGCACCAACACCATACAAGCCGTAACCTTTATAACAAGTGTTAAAATTCTTTTCAGGTACATAAGAAGTTGTGTTCAAATCTGAAGAAATACCGCCGGCAAGTGTTTTGCCTTTTACACCAAATAACGGATAGAAAACGCCGTCTTCCGGTTGAGCAATGTTGTTTGAAACAAGAATTTCCCAACCGCAAAGAGAACCGATGTAACCCTTTTTCAATTCGTTTTTACCTGTTTCTGTGTACTTCAAATCTTCCATTTTACCCAAATAGAATTGATACTCAGGCGGAATAACACAAACCATTGAGCCATCAATCCAGTTAGTATGACCTTTACCGTCACCGCGTTGGAATTTTGCTTGCATGTATGCAAAAATATCTTTCGCAACTGCAGGTGTTAAGGTAATTGCTTCACCGCTGTTGTCTAAATAGTGACCGGCTCTTGTGTATAAGTTTGCATAAGCTGTATCTACGGCAGCCGCAAATTGCTTGATTGCATCGCTTGTATAATCTTTTGCTAATTCTACTTGCTCGTTTGCACTAACAGATGCTTTTAGCATTTTTTCTTCCATTTCTGATAATTCAAAATGGAAAGCTTTACCTCTATCAATTTTAACTTTGCAAGTAGAAAGTGTTGCCATTTCTGCGTTTGGCAAATCGCCACCATCATAATCGAATAGTGTTAAAAGTCCCGGCATTGTAACATCAACTTCATCGCCTTTGTTAATGTTATTTTTTAATTCAGAATGAGCAAGTTTGCCGATTACAAGCTCATTGTAAAAATGTTTGTTGAACGCTTTTGTAAAAGCAGTTGCAATTAGTTGTTTTGAATCAGTCATGATTTTCCTTTCTTTTGTTCAGGAAGCAGATTTGACGCTGTTATTAATTAAAAATGAAAAATGGAAAATAATTAATAAAATTTCCAAAAATTTTCAATTTTCCATTGTCAATTTTTGGAAAGACTTTTTACAAAAGTCTTTCCAACAGCTCATCCACTTCCTTCTCTGTCATCTCATCCAGCCTTTTTTTAGGCGGAGTTAGTGAAGAAACCTCATTTTTAGAAAACTTCATTGTATCTATTGCAGAATTATTCTCTTTAGCTACAGCTTGAGATTTTTCTTTTGCAAAAATTCGAGAGGTCACATAATCTTCAATCAGCTTTACTAACCTATCGCTATCTAAGTTTTCGCCTAATGCTAAATATGCTTCCTTGTAGATTTCCCTAAAAGACGGATCTTGAAAGTATTGCGGCGAATTGTACTTCTGCGCGACTTGCTGTAAGCTTTCTTTCGCTTTTTCAATTGTTTGTTGATGTTCCCAAGCCTTGATTAAATCTTCTGATAACGTGGCTTTTTGCCTTAATAGACCAAGTTCTTCAGATTGTGTGCCTTGAAATTTTTCAAGCTCTTTGTAAGCTTTTGTCAAATCTTCTACTGATTTGAATTTTCCTAAAATGAGCTCAGAAGGGGCTTGTAAATCAGTTTTCTCTTCAGAAACTTTTTCTGCTTGTCCTTCTTCTTTTTGAGAACAAGAGTTTTCGGAAACCGTTTCCGGCTCTTGCACATTTTCTAAAATTTCTTCCATAAATTTCCTTTCTTTTTTATAAAAATTTCTTCCCTCGCCCCTTGCGAGAGTTGATAGGCATGAATTAGGTTAAAGTTAATGGTGCAATTTTTTTGTACCATTAACAGAATTTTGCTTTTAAATTATTGTCGTATACAACGAAAAAATTTGAGCACGACTAAAACAAAAACCCACTAAAACATGCTATAATACGTTTATGCCAAACAAGACCACCATAAACGACATCCCAAACCGTATCAGCGCAAACTTCCTTGCACTGATTGGATTTGCTAATTTTGCAATTCTGTTGAGTTATATTGGTAAAGACTTTGACTACAATATTTTTGTAGAACTAATATTAATGTATGGATTTTGCATTTATCTGTTTGGAGTAATTTCTATTGCAAGTATTCCAATGATATTTCCTTTATTTTTTTTATTGAGAACCAATAACAAAAAAACATCTAACATTCTTTTTTTTACAACTGTTGTACTTTTTATTGCTATTATTTGTATTTTGTATTATCTATTTATACCAAGTACAAATCTTCTTAATACAATTGATGTTTATAAGCATCCTTACATTATTTGTTTATATTTGCTTTGCCTATTTGCATTTCATATAGTTGACAAAAAACAAAAAATTTCACTAAAAAATACCATCATATTAAGTAATAAATTTTATAAAAAATTCGTAAAAATCTTTTATTACTTTTTTTGGTCCTTATATATTCCTTTTTTTGTGGCACTTTTGTATTTTATGTTATAACTTAGAGTGCCTAAATTTCCTTAATTCAATTTGTCTTCTCAACTCCTCTTCTTCTATTTCCTGCTTAATTCTATTTCGCAATTTTTCCATTTTTTCAAAAGGCTCAGTAAGTTTATCTTTTACTTCTTGTGCTTTCTTATATTTTTCATCTGCAATATCTTTTATTTTCTCTGTCGTAATTTTTTCTCTTTCAGAAAGTTCTCCCATTCCTTCTGCATTATGTTTGCCAAAAAAATTATTTCCTATATTTGGCACAGAATAAGTTTCTCCGATATGGTTTTCACCATTCACCACAGTAACTGCATCTTGAGTATTAACATAATTAACAATATTATCTTCTTGTATTACAGCATTTTCATTGAACAAATCTCTGACACCATAAGCATTAAAACTTACAGCTAATTCACAATTTAACGCCCCAACTATATCAGCTAAACTTCCTCCTAGAGAATGTCCTGTTAGTACAATCTTTTTATCAGGATATTCCATTTTTACTTTGTCGTATAAATCAAGTGCATCTCTTGTTTGCGCTGGGATTCTGGAACGTGCCATTGCTAAATCGTCATCTAAATCAGTTCCACGTATTAGCCAATAGTTATTAGTCCCTCTAATTGCAATAATTACATCATCTTCTCCTACCAAAACATCCGCATAAAACCCTGTTTTAGCATTTCTTACGCTTTCTGCTAAAGAATACCCTTCAGGAATTTCTGCATCTTTTCCATGGTAGACATAAATAGCGGCTTGCCTTAATATTTCATGATAATCAGTATCATTTTTTCTATCCACATAATGAACCTTATTAATTCGACATTTACAATTCGGATGAGGTTTTTGTGGAATGTCTTTTTTATTGACAAACATTTTATTATCCATAGAAGTACACTTTTTACAAGCGCCTTTATTTGCTTTCCAAACAAATCTATCATTTGTAATATAACCTTTTAAAATTTCATCAGTCATCTTTACTCCATTTTTAATATATATACCTATATCTTTTGTTAATAAAATATGCTATAATCAGCTTATGACGCTAAAAGAACATTTTAACAAACTTCCAAATCGTTTAAGTGCAAATTTCTTTGCGATGTTTGGATTTACAAACTTCTTATTTCCATTATTTGGAATGATAGCAACATATTTTAGTCTTTATGTAATGGGGGATACTTCTGTATCACACAATGTTATAGAAGTATTATTGGCTGTTATTTTTCTATTTATTCCCATAATTTGTGTCTTAGCTATAATCCCAATAGTTATTTTATTTATATTTTTAATTTTTCCAATTTTAAAGAATAAAGTACAAATCTTAACTATTTTTTCTATTTTATTGATAATATACTTCATAAATCCTTTTTATAAATCTTTTTATTTTGACAATGGTGCTGGAATTTATTTTGCATTTGTACCATTTTTCGGCTCACCAATAGTATTCCTAGCAATCCTAATATACTTTATTCTATTAATCATCGACTTAAACAAAGATGATTGCATAAAAAATCGACAATTGGTTGAAAACAAATATTACAAAATTTTTGTCAACGTGTTTTATTATTATTTTGTAATAACACTACTTGTTGACTTTTTTCTGTGCCTATACTTCTTTTTCACAAGATAACCACATATTACTTTCACTAGAAATCTCAGTAGGGTGCAATTTTTTGCACCATTAACTACCTCTAGATTTGCTTTTGAATTATTGTCGTGCTCAATGAAAACGTTGAGCACGACCTACACCAAACCAAACGCAAACGACTCCCCACCTTAAAAAACCTATTCACATATTAACCTTTTAAAACAATTTTCAATTTTCCATTTTCCATTCCTCAAACCCTACTGCGCGCCACCATCATTCATCGCGCCCAAAAATCTTTCCGGACTATCAACCCCTTTTTGCTCAAAATACCAAATAAATATTTCTTGCAAATTCAAAGGTATCAAGGACGAAAATTTCTCAATCGCTTGTATTACAATGTCTGCCTGTTCGGATTTTTGCGTTATCATAGAAGAATCCGCATACAAGTATTTATAATCGCCTTGACGAACAAAATCATCAATCTCAATCACTTCTTGCTTGTTTTCATGGTTTACAAAAACTGTTTCGATGCCGGATTTAAAATCTGCGCACAATTTTGCAACTTTTTCCACATTAGGAATAATCAAATCTTGATTAATTGTATCAACGAGCATTGCAAGACGTATCATCTGACCTTGTGTTTTTGTGTTAATTTCGGTCGCTGTTTTTGTGCCACTTGTTTCAACAGAGCCAATCATATTAGGGAAAATTCCTGAAACTTCTGCCATTAAATCGTTTAAAAATTCTATATCTTGCAAGAAGATATTTGAATTAAATGTCAATTGTTGAAAAGCGCCGCTAGGAGTCAAATTGTCACCATATTCAATAATTTTCCCCGGATAAAGATTAATTTCATCCTCATCAAAAAATCCTTCCGGCGCAAGAAGTGGCGGATTTTCGTTGAGCGTTTGTAAGTTGCAAGTCCTGTTCATCAATTCTTCTTGCAAATGCGCCAATGATAAAACAGAGTACAACGGACTTATACCGCGCTTGGTTTCGGGGTCAGTGATAAACGCACCATAAGAAAATGGGTTAATAATGCTTTCATTTTTACCGAAAAATGCCAAATATTTACGTGCAACAACCACTGCATGCCAGTTATGCAATATAACTCCGTTAGGCAATTTTAAGTCACCCCAATGCTCTAAAATTTCTATTGTTGAACCGTTTACAACATCTTTTATTTTCGAATTTTGACTTGCGCTTGTCGGAAGCTCTAAAATTTCGGCTTTTTCTTCATCCGTAAAATTATAATATTTGTTATTAATAATTTCACTTGCGGTTTTATAAGACCTATAAATTTTTGGACAAGAATCCCAATTATCTTTTTGTGATGAATCAAAAACTAAATCGGCAGGATTTACTGCGTAAATAAAAGGATTGTCATAAATTTTACGTGAATCTACCCAATAATTTTTGCCATTCTTTATAGCTTCTAATATTTGCGGAAGCTTCGCGAAATCTTGTGAGAAAAGGTTTTTAAAGAAATCAATAGGACGTCGGTATTCTTCATATTTCTTTTTCCACGCTGTAAATGAAATCAACTCACCATAAAGTAAAGCGTTATCAATGATTTGGTCACAGGTCTTTTGGTAACCCATTTTTTCAAGAATGTCCACAAGCATTGCTTTTTGCTTATTTGACGCGTTGTTGGAGTCGTGATTTTCACCTGACACGTCGAACATAGAATTAACATTTGCATAAGTATTTCTCCAGATAAAAGCTTTTAGGGTTTGATAAAACATGAAAGTCCTACACATTTTAATTTTAGCTTTCCATTTTTGGTTTTTATCGGTTAGTGATTTAAAATCATTTTTGAAGAAAATCTCGTTGGCAAGATTTGATGCCATTTCTAAATTCTCTGAACGTTCGCTGTTTAGCGTCACGAATTTAGAAGAAATTTTGCTTACTAATTGCTCTTTCTCTTCTTGCGTAAGCTTTTTGATTTTTTCATCTTGATTAATGATGTATTCAAATGACATATTTTTCCTTTCTGGAGTATACTCCTAATAATTTGTCGTGTTGGATGAAAATTGTCCAACACGACCTACACTTATTCAAACACCGTAGGTCGTGTTCAACTATTTTCATTGAACACGACAAAAACTTTTCAAAAACAAACATTTTATTATATAATCTAACAATGCAATATAAGAGATTATTCATTGAAAATTCATACGTTTTCATTACAATCGTAACCGCAAAACGACGCAAAATATTGCTTGAAAACATTCAAATCTTGCGTGAAGCATTCAAACGCACTATTCAAAGTTTTAATTATGAAATTTATGCAATATGTATTTTACCTGAACATATTCACATGATAATAAAACCTTATGATATAAATGATTATCCTAAAATTATTCAACAAATAAAACGTTATTTTTCTCAAAAAATAGATAAACAAAATATTGATAATTATTCATTAACACCAGGTAATGTAAGGCGCAAAGAATGTGATATTTGGCAACATAGATATTGGGAACATACAATAAGAGATCTTAATGATTTGTATAAACATCTCGATTATATTCATTATAACCCGATTAAACATGGTTATACGAATAAAGCTAAGGACTGGGAGTTTTCAAGTTTTAATAAATTTGTTAAACAACATTTTTATGAATTAGATTGGTGTAATTTTGATAATATCAATAAAATTAATGAATTGAATTATGAATAGTTATTGTCGTGTTCAATGAAAAATGTTGAACACGACCTACAAGCTGGATATATTCTTCTTGATAAAAATTTACAATCTTCATGAATATTATAGTTAACCATCGTAAATTCCTTTCTTTTTGCTATATTATTAAAATATGAATTTTTCTCAAAAATTAAAACAACTAAATCAAAGATACAGTTATAATCTATTTTCATTAATCGGTGTTTTTATACTATTTTTTAGGCTTTTTTGTTTTTTCACAAACAACTACACTTATAATTTTGCAATTGTAGATTACTTATTGCTTCCTGCTTGTTTTTTGTTGAATTTTATAATTCTTATTTGGGAACAAGTTTTTCAATTAAAAATTCAAAAAGAAAAATTTTTAGAAAATAAAATCTTAAATTTTATAAAGATATTAGGAACTCTTATTGCACTAATCTATATAGTGCTAATAACAGGTGTAATTTTATATGGAGCTTTATTATACTGAAAAAGTTTCATCCCCTATACACAAACTCTTTCCCGCCAACCCACTCAAACCCACACCTTCTCAAACACAACTCTGACATACGATTTTGTGCAACAGCATGAATATCACCTTTGAACCACTTTAAAGACATTTTCAAACATTCAATATTCAAAAGGTGCATTTTTCGCTTCGCAAAACCATTCAGGTATAATTTGTTATTCTCATCCACAAAATAATAAATCGCCCCAATCAATTTTTTATCGTTTAAAAACAGATAAAAGAACGTATTATTGACTATGAATTCAAACGAGTTTGTGTCACAAATCCATCCTTGCACTTTTTCATATAAACTTTTGCACTCATCTTTATATTCCCAAAACTCATCATCTTTCGGTATCAAAACTCTAATCATTATTATAACCTCACAAGTTAGGGAGGTCACAGCTGTTGGCGAGTGTAAGCGAGCCTTACAGATGCGGGTGGGTAGTTTCGAGTTGACAGTTAAAAGTGGAAAGTTGTATAAAATTTTGCCTTAAAATAATATTAGTTCAATATAGAAGTAAGTTTATTTTTAATAATATCTAAAATTAATTTTCAACTTTCTATTTTCAACTTTCAACTCATTCCTCCGCCAAAACCTCTACACTACATTTATCAAATCTTCCCCTCACACAACCCCTCCACTACATTAATCTTCGGTTCTTCATTTACGACAACATCATCATCCAAACCTAACGCCAAACGCTGTCCTTTTTGAACCTTGCCGATTGCCGATATCAAAAAATCAATCATGACAAGCGAATTTTTTGGCGCGTCTATAAATTCAAATTCTGCATATTTAATTTCTCTAGCGTATTCGTCAAGCATAAATTCTAAAACACTAAGAGTTTTGTCATAAAACTCTATATGTTTCTGATTAACTTTCTGCTTAATATCTTCAACCTTTTTTGACATAATATACCTTTCTATCCCTCTTTTGGGAAGAGGGTAAAATTTCAAGTTGAGAGCCAACCTTTTTTAATGACTTGAAACTTAGAAATTTGGGTGAGGGCTCAAGCCGTAAACAATATTTTCACCTCTTATTCACTTATTCCTCTATTACCTTATTCCCTTAAAAAAAATACTGAGGGCAAGGGCAACGTATATGTACACAAGGAGTGTGTCACGAGAGAGAAAGGTGAAACAATAGCCCTCAGTAAGATAAAAATATTCTCCCCTCGCCCCTTGTGGGAGAGGGGTTGGGGGTGAGGGGGCGTTAAGTAATTTAAACTTCCTTAACTAACTCCCTATTCCCATAAAAATCGCAAGCATACTGCTTGATAACTTCTTTTTTACCGGATTTAACACATTTATTTAATCCAAACTTCCAACCAAACGGCTTAGATTTAAATTTTGCATAATTAAACTCACGCATAGAATAAACTATTTCATTTTTATGCTTTATAACTAAATCGTTAGCTTCAATTCCTGCAACTTTTGTAACATTACAAATTCCGTCAAATCGCCATTCCGAAAGTTCACTTACCGGCTTTCCGCAAATCGGACAAAATCCTATTGATAATTTTCTTGATGTAAATAACTCATTGTCCTTTAGATAATAAACGTCATCAGGACGAAATTGACAGCAATGTCGCACAATAATCCTCCGCTATTCTACTATTAATGGGCATAACTTGCCCTGTACCTTTGTGAAGATTTGTCCTACGCAGCGTTTCAGCTTTGTTTTAAAATCAAGTACAAGAATATACTACACTATTTTCAAAATTGACATAAGGATTGTAAAGACTTTTTTACATCTAAACCCAGAATTCAATGTTTGTGATATTTTGGTATAGAATAAGGAGGCTGAAAGCATGAAGGCTATTGTATTTGATAACAACTTAAAATTAGATAAAAATTATCCGAAACCAATCCCTAAAAAAGGCGAAGCCCTAATAAAAGTAACTCTTGCGGGGATTTGTAATACTGATTACGAAATTACGAAAGGCTATATGGGCTACGTTGGTATTTTAGGACACGAATTCGTTGGAGTTGTTGAAGAAGTTAACGACGAAGACCAATCTTTGGTTGGAAAACGCGTTGTTGCAGAAATCAGTTACGGATGCAATGACCCTGAATGTGAATGGTGTGCTAAGAAAAATTATCGCCACTGTCCAAACCGCCATACTTTGGGGATTTGGCATAAAGACGGCTGTTTTGCAGAATATATGACAATGCCGATAAATGTATTGTTCGAAGTTCCTGATAATGTATCTGATGAACAAGCGGTTTTTGTTGAACCACTTGCGGCAGCATGTGAAATTACCGAACAACTCCATATTGATCCAATGCAAAAAATTGTTGTGCTTGGTGACGGCAAGCTAGGCTTAACAACCGCACTTACTTTGAATGCACAAAATTTTGATGTATTACTTGTTGGTAAACACCAAAACAAATTGGATATTGCTTCTGCGCAAGGCGTTCAAACAAAGCTTTTAAGCGAATTTAAAATAGAAAAGAAATACGATGTTGTAGTGGAAGCAACAGGCTCTGCGTCAGGTTTTGAAACATCAATGGCATTAACAAAGCCAAGAGGCGTACTTGTTTTAAAAAGCACGGTTGCATCAGGGAAAGAGCTTAACCTTGCGCCTATTGTAATAGACGAAATCACTGTTTTAGGCTCACGTTGCGGACAATTTCCTCCTGCTTTAAGGCTTTTAAAAAATAATAAAATCGACTTTTCGTCATTCATAAGCGGTGTTTATTCAATTGACGATGCTTTGGATGCTTTTGAAGCAAACAAATCAAAAGACAATCTAAAAATCTTAATAAAAATGTAATCAAGCTTTTTAACAAATCAAATGTTCTATTCTTTCGGAGTGAGTTCGCAACACATTTGGCAAGCACCAAATGTGCCGCCGTTTGCTTTAAGATTTTTTCTAAAACAGCAATAGTGAGGCGCATTAAAAAGTTCCTTTAAACTTTTTTCTTTCACGTTGCCTATTTTTTGAGAAAGACAAGGATAAACAAACCCTTCTGGATTAATCATCATGTTATTGTACGGATAAGTGCAAGGTTTGTAAATTTCATTTATCGGCATATCTTCAGTCAAATTAAAAAATCTTTCAATCGCTTCAAGCGGATTTCCCGAATACTCAAATTTCGGTGAAAATCTAAGCTTTGTTTCACCTTTTATTCCTTCAATTTCCTTATAAACCTCTTTAAAATGTTCCATATCAAAATACTTTTGTATCGGATAATTTTGAGTAAATTCAGGAATAAAACTTTCCTGCAAAACGGAATTTTGTTTCCAATTGTTGTTTCTTAAAAATGAAATCGATAAAAACTCAAATCCCATTTTTTCACACAATTTGTAAAGCTTAGGCAAATCATCAAGATTGTTTTCTAAAACAATGGTTTTTATATCAACCATTTGATTTTTCTTTTTTGCTTTCAGGTTTTCTAAATTAGAAATTATCTTATCAAAAATTCCATCTTTACCTCTGTTTTTATCATGCGTTTCACCGTAACCATCCAATGAAACAGATAAAAGAAGTAATTTGTATTTGATAAAAGCTTTGATTATTTCATCATTAATTAAAACTCCATTTGATACTACGTGAACTTTATTCAAGATTTTTTTAGAAGTATAAGCAAAAATGTCAATAAAATCTTTTCTAATTAAAGGTTCACCGCCAACTAATGTCGCTATAGAATAAAATGGAAGCTGGTCTATTACTTTTTTCCACTCTTCTGTCGTAAGTTCTTTTTTGTTACGTTCACAACCAACATAACAATAAGGACAATTAAGATTACATCTATATGTAAGTTCTAAAAAATAACGAAAGGGAATTTTTGCTCTTCCAAATCTGTCGTTGTATGAAAGCGAAGTATAAAAATTTCTTAATAAATCAAAAATGTTTGAGTAGTTCATAATCTAGTTATAACATAAAGAAACCTCTCTTAAAAAAAAGAGAGGAAAGTTTGAGCGATGAGGATTCTTTATTATATTAAAACTTCGCGTTCAATGTTTCATTAAACTTTTAGGCAAGATGCATTGGTATTTCAGATTATTTAATGCTACGATAAGTAAAAAACAGAGCTTGTATAACAACACGATAAATAGGTTTTTAATGAGTAAATTTAAAACAATTTTTTATTCAATATTGGTCATAATCCTTGGTGGCGCAGTATATTTCCATTTCTATGCAGAACAAGTATACGCAAATATCGGGAATTATTTTTATCAGAGAAATAATATTCCAAAGGCTCAAAAATATTACGAAAAATCCTTTGATTTGGGATATAAAGATGCAGACACAAGAGAAAACTATGTGAATTCTATCATTAATTCACCTTTGACGGTTGAAATACAAGAAAAACTTGTAAAAATAGCGGAAGATACAACTACAGACAGTGCATCCGTAAAAGCGAAATATTTTTTGTACGATTTAAGGCGCGAGGTACATCGCAAATATCCTTTAAATTATATAAGACAAGCTCCTTTTAATCAAAAAATTGTTCATTGGAATAATCTTCCGATTACATATTGTTTTATAAATTCAAAACTTGCTCCCGCAGAATATGTTGCAGAAATTAAGAACGCTTTTAATCAATGGGAAAAAGTTTCACCAATTATGTTTTCTGAAACAACTTCCACTAAAGCAAATATTATAATAGAATTCACAAACCAAAATAAAACTGAAAGCGTAGAATATGGACAAAAATATGTAGTTGCTTATACTACGCCTGATATTAATTTAGATAAACTTGAAGATATGCACATCAAGTTTTTAACTCATACACCGGACGGTGAAAAATTCACGCCTAATCAAATTTATAATACGGCATTGCATGAAATTTTCCATGCCTTAGGTTTTATGGGGCATAGCTATGATAGTGGCAATATAATGTATTTATCAAAGAAAAACGATACTTTAGTTAAAGACGAAAAACTGCAACTTACAGAAGCTGATATAAAAACATTAAAACTGCTATACAAAATAAAACCTGATATAACAAACAAGGGAAATCTTTCTTATGAATATGTGCCATATTTGATTCTGGGTGATAATGAAGATATTAGCCTATCTAAAACCAAAGAAGCAAAACATTATATTTATCAAGCTCCAACCTTGCCGGGCGGTTATATAGATTTAGCAGAAAGCTTGGTTGCCCAGAAAAAATATCCGGAAGCGATTAAGGCGCTGGAAAAAGCATTATCTCTTGCAGGCACTGAAGACGTTAAGTATATTACTTATTATGATTTAGCAGTGGCTTATTATTATATAAATAACTTAGAAATGACACTTGATTATTTAAATTATGCTAAAGCGATAAAAGATTCAGAGGATTTGCATTTTTTACGTGCCGAAGTTTACGCTAAAACCGATTTCAAAAAGGCAATTTCGGAATATAATTATTTGATTTATCAGAATCCGAACAATTCAGACTACGTTATAAAACTTGCAAACCTTTATGTAAAGAAATACGATTACCTTAACGCAAGGAAAGTTATTAAAGCGTATTTAAAAAAACATCCGAGTGAAAAAAATAAGTTTTCTAACTATGGAATATTGTCATTATAATAAATTTCGTTAATAATTTGTTGACTCAACGAGATTATTAAACTATATTAATAACTAATGAAAATCTCATCTATCAATTCAAATCAAATTATAACTCCTAAATCCACGGGATATGCAGCAACTGCGCTTCTCGGAATTGCAACGTTAAGCGGGCTATCCAAAAACAAAAGTTTCAGAAAAGCCCACAAACCGCTCGCATATTTAACGACCGCGCTAACAGCCGTTCATATAACCTTGATTGAATATTATCACCATAAATTCAAAAAGAATTAGCCTAATATATATTTTGTAGAAAGATACATACTAATTAATACAATACCTGCGATTAAAAAATTAACGCCTGCTAAAATGCCTACAACCCATAATGCGGTTGACGGTAACCCAAGGATTACAATCAAGCCTAATAAGAATTGCATTACACCGACCAATATTTCAAGCCACCAAAAATATAAGGTATTTTTATTCTGCACAGCAAACGCTGTTGAAGATATGCTTTCCAATATAAAATAAACACCGATTGCACTTGTTATCAGGATTAAATTAAACATCGGTGCCATAAAAAGAAATACACCTACTAGAAACAACAAAAGCCCGGCTAGAATATTTAAAATAAAATGTCGGGAATAATTCCTTGTAAGAATTGCGTTAATTACTTTATAACCGCCATAAACAACAAACGTTAAACAAAGCATCAAACCAAACGAAATTGTTGTTATTTTGGGTAACATAAGCATGCCCAAACCTAGTGCCGATAATAAAATACCTTCTATTAAAACATAACTCAAAAACCTTTTTTCTGTCATCTTTTATTCTCCTTATTTAAAGTTTTCGTTGGGCATAAATACCCACTCTACGACTTGAAGAATATCACTTCAAAAGTTTTTGTGTTTCATCTACCGGGTAATATTATTTAACCATTAATCAATGACAAGCAATTAGAATCATTGAAAGCTTGCAAAGATGGATTAATTTGAATTGCTTTAGCGTAATCTTTTTTGAAACCGTCGCTGTCACCAAGTTCTTTTCTGATTGCTGCACGATAATAATAAGCATCCGCATAGTTTGAATTGTTTTCGATAGCTTTGTTTAAGTCTGCAACTGCACCTTGTAAATCTCTAAGCACACATTTTTGTAAACCTCTGATATAATAGCTTTCCGCAAGCTTAACATTCGTCGTAGGTACATTTTTAACCTGAGTGGTGGTAATCGCAGAACCTACAGACGCCAATTTAACAGTGCCGACTCCTGCATTTAATACAGGGGATGATGTTTGTTTTACAGGCTGTTGCACCACTTTAGGTTGAGACACTACAGGCTGTACTTTCTGTTGTGCCACCTGAACACTAGCAACCTTCGTTACAGATTGAACCTGTTGAGGTAATTGCGGTTCAATTTTCTTTTCAACAGCTGGCTTTGCTTGAGCAACCTTAGCTACTGGTTTTGCGGAAGCAACCGTTTGTTCAGGGTGTGTATAAGAAATTTTATTGCTATTTACATTAGATTTGATAATCGGTGCTATTACATCTTCTGTAATGCCTTGCACAACAGGGATAGCTGCAATATAGTTTTCATTTGATACAAGCGGTTTAACATTCTTGATAAAAACTTGTTTTTCAGCCAAAGCAACAGCTTGATCTAAGTCTATTGCAGCACCTTCATTATCAAAATACAATTTTTTCAAACGGCCACGGTTAGCATAAGCAATGCTGTCTTTCGGATTTAATGCAATTGCTTGTGAATAATCGCTAAGTGCACCAACATTAAAGTTCATACGTTTTTTTACAACACCTCTATTGTTGAAAGCTTCAGAATCCTTCGGGTTCAATTCGATTGCTTTGTTGTAATCATCTAACGCACCTTCGTTATCACTTAACATGAATTTCAGGTTGCCTCTGTTATAATAAACATCCGAGTAGCGAGGATTTAATTCAAGAGCCTTTGCATAATCGTCCATTGCTCCTTGAATATCCTTCATTGCAACCTTCAAAACACCTCTGTTGTTATAAGCATAAGCAAAATTTGGTCTAACTTTTAGCGCGGTGTTATAATCCTGCATTGCACCGTTTAAATCATTTGCGATTTGTTTTATATAACCTCTGTTTAAATATAATTCAGGGTTATTTGGATTAATTTGAATTGCTTTGTCAAAATCTGCAATTGCACCTTGCACATCTTTTTTCAAAAATTTCAATGAAGCACGATTTGAGTACGCTAAAGCTGCATCAGGGTTATTTTCTATCTGCTTCGTAAATGCTTCTATAGAACTTTCTATTGGAGTATCTGCAGCGCAAACCGTACCGCAAAGGGCAAACGACATAACTACAGCAAGTATTAAACTTGTTTTTTTCACGATACGTACTCCATAATCAGTTGAATTTGATTAAATTCTAACACATAAAATTTTGTTCGCAAGTAGTTAGAATTATATATATTTTTGTAGCAAAAAATATTTTTAGACGTTTTACAATTAATATGAAGATTTTGCCAATTTACGATACCCGCAAGAATAAAAATATAGCTCTCAAAAACTCAAATAATTATTATCTAAAACTATTAAGCGAACAAAATGAGAATGTCAATACTTCTCAAAATGTTAATTTTAGAGGATTTTTGAATTTGTTTAAACGAGAAAGGAACTTTTTTACTACATTAGAAGCAACAAAGTTGCTTAATGATGCGGGAATTAAAGAACCCAATGTTCTTGATAAAATACTAAAAAGTTCCGGGAATAATAATATTTATGATTTTAAACTTTCAAAACTAATGATTCAAAATATTGTTAAATTAATAAACGACGGTTTTGATATAGAAGATTTGATTGATAGAAATTCTAAATATTTTACCCCAAAAAACATTCAAAGTTATGTTGATAAATTATACAAAATAAAGCAAGCCGGATATAAAATTGAGTATATTCCGGAATTTGTACAAGCCGAGCTTCCCAGTGAAGAAGAAAATAATGCAATAAAAACACTCCTCGAAATTCTGGAAGAAGGTTATAAACACAGAGATGAATTATCATATCCGAGTTATGTTGTTGAAGAAGATGAAATTACTGATTTATTTTTAAATGATCCGTTACAAACTCTCGATACAATTAAGCTATTAGGCAAAAAGGATTTTATTAATACGTTTAGCGAAAAATATGATAATGTGGAAAATAATATTCAAAATATTGGCGCAATAGATACAGAGCATCCTTTAATTGAAAATTTGTTAGAATTAACCAATCCACAGGAAAGTTCTAAATACAAAGAAAACAAATCTTTAATCAAAAAACTAAAAAACCAATTTAATACAACACAAGACAAAACACAATTAATTAAAGAAATTAACAGACTAACTGATGAAAACAAAAACCTTATTGCAAAGTCTATAAAAGCTCCAAGCGACAAAACAAAAATTGCGCACATATTTCATATGATGGAAAAAGACTCCAAAAAATTGCAATATGTTTTAAAATACTGCAATTCTAATACTAAAGACAGTAAACTCCGCTTTAATAAACTTATCAACGAAGTTCTTAGAACTGACGAAAATGGAAATGTTTGCAAACAATTGGATTTTAGAAAGAATAAATTTTTAGTAAACTTATGTAAAAGCGACGAGTATTTTAGAGAAACATTTAATACATTATTAAAAGCCTTAAACAAATCCCCTTTTAATTCTCCCAAAGAAATTTTCTATGATTTTCCAATGACGCAAAATGTAAAAAAACAATTCAAGAAATTAGGATTGAATTTTGATAACTGGTTTTCAGCTTCTAAATCAAACATTCAAAAAGAAATAAAATTAGACAATACAAATAGAAAACAGCACATTATAAAAAATTTAGAAGATGATTTTTCTGATGAGTACTTTCAACTAATTCCTAAAAATGAATTTAACAAACTTGAAACAGCAATTGCTAAAAATGGATTTGAATTCAAAGAACAAGAATCTGTAAATTATGACATTGGCGGTTTTATAAATGGCACAAAAATCAGCACAAGATTATTTAAGAATAACAAGCCTGTTGCGTTTGAGGATTTACCAAACTTGTTTAAAATACTTTCCGGCATAATGAAAAAAGATAAATTTTGGATATCAAAAAATCCTGATAATGCAATTGAGAACGCAAAAGCAACATTTAAAAATCATATTTTAACAATGCGTTACAAAGAAATGCTTTCTGCTGGTCAAAAAACAAATGAGAACTCTATGAAAATGACAGTTAGAAAAGTTGATATGAACGATGTAGAATATGCCTTATTTTTAGGTAATCATGCCGGTTGCTGTACCGCAGTCGGTTCAGGTTTTAACCAGTGGACCGCTCCAAATTATGTCATGTGTAAAATGATTTCAGCTATTGAAATTCTGGATGGCAAAGAACCGATAGGAAATACGATGTGCTATATTGCAGAAATTGACAAGAAACCATCTCTTGTTCTTGATAATATAGAATTGCAAGCAAGATATCAATACAATGACGAAATCCGTGATTCTATATTCGATTATGCAAAAAAATTAACGGAAGAAATCGGGCAGCCTGATATGCCAATTTATGCAGGACCAAACAGACACAAAGTAAATATGGAAAATTTCCCGATAGAAAACAAAGATTTTAGAATAATCGGTTCAAGCGGTGACGAACAATTATATTTTGATTTTGATGCAGAGGCGCATGCAATCGACAGTACAGAAGTTTTCAATTCAGAACTATATAAAATAAGATAAAAATGAAAATACAAGCTTACCTATATAATAATGTTAATAATTTTCCTAAAAAGCAACAAAATGTAAGATTTGGTGCACTGTATAATGATCTCGATTTGATTAGAAACGAAATTTTACAATTAACTAAAATCGGCTATCCTAATAAATATTTAATAAAATTCATAAAAAGTGATTTACACGGCATAGAACAAGCTCAAACTCTTATTGAGCTAAAACAGGCCGGATATAATAAACGTCATATTTTATCATCTTATAATCATAACATTAGCAATGAAGAATTAGAACGCTTATTTTTTGAAGAACCACATAAAGTCTTAAATACAGTAAAACTTCTCGGGAAAAAATCATTTATAGCATCTTTTAGTAATAAGTTTGAAAACGTAGAGAATTATATCCAAACTTTTGGCGATATTAAACCTGAACATCCACAGTATCAAAAACTGCTTGAACTCACAAATCCGACAGAGAGTCTACTATACAAAAACATTCAAGAACAGATAACTAATTTAAAAAAACAGTTTCAAACCACTGGGAATAAAGATGCATTAATAAAAAAAATCAATGATTTAACAAACAAAAATAAAAACTTGATAAAAAATTCTCTTACGGATTATCCGGAAAAAATTGAGCTTGCTGAATTTTTTTATTTAATGAAAGACTCTAACGAAATTTTAGATTCCACTCTAGCATCCTATAGCAAACAAAATAAAAGTTTTATACAAGACTTGTTAAATAATATTGTACGCAAGGATTCTAACGATATACTGTGCAAGCAATTAGATTTTAAAAATAATAAATATTTATCAAAATTAGTATCTGCAAATCAGGATTTTAAAACGACCTATAAAAAAATGTTATCAATATTAAATCAAAATCCGACTAAAAGTATAAAAAATACCATATTAGAATTACCACAAAATATAACTACTAAAAAACAATTTGAAGAATTAGGCGTAAATTTTAATAAATGGATAACCTCCGATTCAAAAATGCAGACAATTATAAAAGGAAATCCCAAACAACAAAACGTAATTAAAAGTTTGGAACAAATTTTAGACTCACCAATATTTGGCTTTCTATCAAATTATAAAGAACAAAAATTGCGCAAAGAGATAAGTATAAATGGTTATCAATTAAAAAAACAAGATTCTTTAAAGCTTTTTAAAGAAAATCAACCAGTGTCTTTTAAAGATTTACCGCCTTTAATTAATGTTCTAACCGATTTCATAAAGAAAGATGCATTATGGAACAGCCCTGATAAAAGCATCAAAGCAAATATCGCAAAAAAAACTATCGAATTTTACATAAAGGGAATTAAAGAAAAAATGATACTTGCGTCTAATGAACCAAAAACAGGTGACATAAAAATAACAGTACAGCATGTCGATATGAATAATATAACACATTCATTGTTTTTGGGGAACGATGCTTCTTGTTGTATGGCTGTTGGCTCAGGCTTTAGACAGTCAGTTGCACCCAATTATATTATGAATAAAATGATTACTGCTATAGAAATATTGTCTAATAATAGACCGATAGGTAACACTATGTGTTATATCGCAGAAATAGATAAAAAGCCGGCATTGGTTCTCGATAATATTGAAATAAAGCCAGATTTCAGGTTTTGTGATATAAATAATTCCATAAAAGAAACGCTACTTGCGTATGCTAAGCAATTCGGAAATGAGCTTGGAATTGAAAGTTCATCTATCTACATCGGTGCTAACAGAAATAAAATCAATCTGAATGATTATCCGATTTTACGTAAGGATATCAAAATAATCGGCTCTTCCGGTGAAGATAAAATTTATATTGACTCAATTTCAAAAGAAACTACTGTTGATGAAAAAAATTCATATCAAACTTTGTTATATAAAATTCAAGACTCTTCGGAAACAAAACCCGTTAAAATTTCAAACATTACCACAAATTAAATATTTAGGAATTATCCTTTAACCATTTTTCATACAAATCTGGACGCTTTGCTTGTGTTCGTTCAATTTTTTGCTGTTGCCTAAATTCTTCTATCAATTTGTGATTACCGTTTAATAAAACTTCCGGCACTTTATATCCCATATATTCTCGAGGTTTTGTATATTGAGGATATTCAAGTAATCCATCCGAAAAACTATCGTCGTGAGCAGATTCAATTTTGCCTAATGTTCCATCAATTTTTCTCGAAACACTATCTATTACACAAAGAGCAGGCAACTCTCCGCCTGTAAGAACAAAATCGCCAATTGAAATTTCTCTCGGTTTAATAATTTCTCTTATTCTTTCGTCATAACCTTCATAATGACCGCAAAGAATGATAATTTGTTCATAATTTGCTAATTCGTTAGAAATTTTATCGGTAAACGGTTCGCCTTGAGGAGTCATCATCAAGGTTATAGAATTCTCCATTTTCTCTACACTATTATAAGCGTCTACATAAGGTTGTGGCATCAAAACCATACCGGCACCGCCACCATAAGGCGTATCATCAACTTTTTTATGTTTATCTAATGTAAAATCACGAGGATTAATCGCATTGACACTGATTACGCCATCATCCGTTGCACGTTTCATTATGCTATAATCGAGATGTGACTGAATTAATTCGGGAAACAAAGTCAGAACGTCAAATCTCATTCCAACAATCCTTCAATGTTATTTATCTGAATTTTACGTGCTTTAATGTCAACAGATAAAACTATTGCTTTTACAAAAGGTACTAAAGAAATTTTCTTACTTAAAGTTTTTATTGAAAGCAAATCACTTGCGCCATTATTAGATACTCCAACAACCGCGCCAACTTTTTTTTCGCCATCATAAACATCAAGCCCTACAAGTTCATCTATCAAAAATTCGTCTTCTTCTAAAAACTCTCTAACTGTGCTTTCATCAACAAAAAGGAGTTGATTTTTGTACTCTAAAATATCATTTAAAGAATCGATACCTTTAAATTTTATAATTCCGCACTTAGGAGTAAATCGAATTCTTTCAATTTCAAGTAATTTATATTCACCGTTTTGTAGAACATAAACTTCTTTTAAATTAGCCAAAAAATCTTCTCTATTCTTGGTGTAACCTAATTTTGCTTCGCCTTGAACACCGTGAAAATTAAGAACCTTACCTATTGAAACAAAACTATTCTTCATTTTCTTTCTTCTTAGGTTTTCTTCCGCGTTTTGGTTTTTCTGCAACAACTTCTTCTGTTGCATTTTCATCAGCTATTGGAACCTCTTTAACTTCTTCAACAGTTTCTTTTACTTCTGTTGCTTCTTCTACTTTTTCAGCTTTAACAGCAACAGGAGTTTTTTCTTCCGGCTTAGAATGTTTTGCAACCATATAATCCGCAGGTTTGTCCGCTCTTTCTTCGTTCCATCTGTCTAAACCAAGTTGAGCACGGATTAATTTAATACCAACGTGAACTCTCCATTCGTCCATTTTTAGTTGCGCCGCAATAATTTTGTGGCAACCGATTGGAGGAAGTGGCAACAATGGTTCATAAAGAGCCTTAATAGCCATCATCTGATCAGGCGTAATTGCTAACTTACGTTTTGGGAATGGAAGTTTTGGCAACATCATTTTTTGACGAACCAAATTGATTCCAAAAAATACTTTTTGAGGTTCAATACCCAAGTGTGCGCCGATTACTTCGTGACAATCAGGGTTTGGCAAAGGAAGCATTGTCTTATAAAGAGCTTCAATTTGTTCTAATTGTTCCTTGCTAATAAGTAACGGTCTTGCCGGTTTTTGAGGTCTGCGCTGCATTGGACGTCGTTGTCCCGGTCTTGCACTTGCGTAATTATTTCTAAAACCGCCTTGTTGTGGTCTGCGTTGTTGATAACCGCCTCTATTGTATCCGCCTTCGCGATTATCTCTTTGATAACCGCCCTCACGTCTTTGATATCCGCCTTCTCTATTATCGCGGTTATATCCGCCTTGTGAAGAATAGCCTCTATTATCTCTATAGCCACCGTTATCTCTTTGATAACCGCCTTCGCGCCTTTGATATCCGCTTTCTCTATTGTCACGGTTGTATCCACCGTCGCGGTTGTAATTATTGTTTCTATAACCACCTTGAGGTCTGTCATAGCTTCTTGGACGAGAATCTGCAGAATATGAACTATAAGAACTATAGCTTTGCATAGGTTTTTCTTCTGTTGATTCATTTCCCTTATCTGCGTATAGACAATTAGGACATATCACTCTTTTGGGGTTCTTAGTTTCAAATTCTGCACCACATTTAATGCACTTGTTTACATACATAATAAAAGCCTCTTAACCAATTAAAATAATAAAAATATCACTACTTAAAAATAATCCTATCAATAAAATAATATATGAGATTTCATCAAAAATAACGTAGAGTTCAGCTCCACACATGCATTATAGTACGCATGCCAAAATTAGTCAACCTTTTATTGGATTTTGCTCTCACAATTGAGCACAAAGACTAGACAGAATGATAAAACTATTATAGAATTAATATTAATAAGAGAGGAAAACCTATGCCAAACAAAGATATGATACCGGTAGAAGTTATAATTTTAACAGATACAGATGATATTAAGGGTACTGTTTATGTATCAAACAATGTTGCCGCTAATCGTCAACTAACAGAACTTTTGAACAACTCTGACAGAAGATTTTTGGCAGTAACAAATGTTGAAATATATGCTAAGAATTCAAATCAACCACCAAGAAGATACGAATTCTTAGAGATCCATATGGATTCTATCAGAATGGTTCATCCGACATCTCAAGCTTTGTTTAGAGAAACTCCTAAAACTCAAGAAGATATTGCTAGATTTAGAGAGTTAAGAGCTAAATTAAATCAAACAAAGCCATTTTAGTAATATTATTAAATAACAGAAGTAGCATCCGTTTTACGGGTGCTACTTTTTTTATTGCTTAAAACGTTTTTGTAAAGAAATGTAACAACATGTTTGTTTCATGCGCAATTCTTGAAATGAAAAATACTTTATATATACAAGAGTATAAAAAAGAAACACAAGGAGCATAATCATGGCACAAGGATTTGACATTTCTAACATTACAAATTCCAAATTATTAGCATTAGCAAAAGAAGTTGATGTAAAAAACGGCAACAAAAACGGGAAACTTGATGGTGACGAAGTTTCAATTTTTTCAGATAAAGCTAATTTAGGTTTAACTGATGTAGATGCAGGTTATATCCAAGATGATATCAACGCAGTTTTAGGTTTTTCTAAATCTACTCCAGCAACAACAAATCCGATTGCATTAACTAAAAAAGAAACAAAACGTGATAAGGAAGCGGTTAAAGACACTGTAAAAGATTTAGTTAAACAAGGTATTGCTCCTCAAGATTTGATTAAAACATTAAAAGAAAAATATTCAAATCCTCAATTCGCAAGTGTGATTGAAGAAGTTGAATATGTTCTTAACACTGTAAATTCAACAAATTATAATTCAAAAGCAGATGTTGAAAACATTCACAAACAATCAAAGGCACAATTGAAAGCTGATGGGAAATGGGACGGTTTCCACAAAGACTTGTTGGATTCTATTGAAGACCAAGCTAAAGCAAATCAAATTAACAAAGAATTCAAAACTTTAATAGGCATGTATAATGATGTAAAAGAGGCTGCAACAAAAGAAGGACTAGCTCAAAACTTTGAAGAATACTACAATGTAGTCGAAAGCAAAGTTGATAAGAAAAACTCTTATACAAAAGAAGCCTTGAAAAAATTAGAAGCTTTTGCAAAAGATGATGCAAGAAATGTTGTTGCAGATAGAATGGAAGATACAACAGCTACTGGTAAAAAAGGCATTAGAAAAGAATTGCGTGCTCAAGCAGGTAAAGATGATTTCCAAAAAGATGCAATTCAAGATATGAAAACTGAAAGAAAAATCTTTGCAAGAGAACATAAATATGAACAAAATGCTCAAAAACTTGAACATCTGACAAGATCTGATGTTGAAAAGAAATTGGGTACAAAGATGTTTGACTTACTAAAAGGTTCATACTTAGAAACAGTTAAAAATGAAGACGGCACTTATGATTTATCTAAACTCGGTGATGAAATCTTAACAAGAGTTGGTGCTGATTATAAAGTAAATCAATCTAAAGATGAACAAATGGCTGAAATGGAAAATATCAAAATCCGTTTAGCTGATTTGGCTCAAGTATCAAAAGATGAAATTTCTAACGGTGATGTTAAAGATTTACTAGGTCTATTTAAGATTAAACGTGAACACAAAGACCATACTCCTGGAATTGTAAAGGCTCTAGTTGGTGGTGCAAGTGCAGCCGCTTCAGGTTTTGCAGCATCTAAACCAATTGATGTAAATCAAAACGTACACTTGACATTTGAAGATGCAACAATGGCATCTGACTTGATGAAAGAATTGGATAAACAAGGTATTGATTATACATCAACAGAATTAACAAAAGGCAAAGTAAGCATAAACATTAATCAAGCAGTATCAATTGATAATAGACTATTTGATACTCTTAGAGGTCTAGGTATCGGTGTTCTAACAAGTGCTGCATTAGATGTTATCTTGGGTCATAAAAGAGATGAACAATCTTGTATGTCAGTTTCAGATTATGACAAAAATGACCCAACCTATACTGATCCTGCAAAATACAAAAAGCACTTTGCTAATACAACAAAAAGTCAAGCAAAAAGTCAAGCTATGAACGCTTTAGTTGATGCTTATGTAGAAAAATACGGTGAAAACTGGCACTCTGAATTACATCAAACAATCTTAGATGCTGCTGGTATCGGTTCTAAATTGAACCCGGAAGAATGTAGAATGCTTAAATTCAAAAAACCGGTTGAACCTCAAGCTCAAAAACCTTCTACTGAACCGGATGCACCTGAACAAAAACCGACAGTTCCACCAACTGTTCCTGAAGCAAAAGAAGATTGCCATGTTGAATACAGAGAAGATATTAAAATGGCAGATTCAAATAAATACACTTGGAATCAAATCGTAAATATGTATTACAGCAACTGTTTAGGTTCTCACACAGCACTTGAAATTACACATAAAATTAAGGAATATAACCATATCTCCGGCAAAGTAACTTATATACCTGCAAACATCGTTCTTCCGGCTGATTTATTCGGTGATGGGGAATGTACAAGAACAGAAAGACAAGACGTTAAACGTATAAAAGTTGCACAAGCTAGACGAGTTGTTAAACACAATGGAAAACTTGGTGATACCGGGGTTCAAGCAAGAAATGTATGTAAAAATGCAGATGGTTCATACACTACAACTGATTGGTCAAGACGTCATAAAGACAGAGCAGGTGCCGAAAAAGAAGCTAAAGAAAACGGTTGGATTAAATAAAAAAAAATATATATAAAATTAGATTTCTATGGTTGTTAAAAAGCGTCGGGTTCAAATTGAACCCGACGCTTTTATACTAATTAAGTTTTAAGTTAATTAAGAGCATTTGCTAAATCACCAATGATGCCTTCGTCTTTCTTACCGCAGTTACATTCGCATTTAACTTTTCCTGTCACATCAACTGTTACCTTAACATCGTGATCTTTGATTGCCTTCAAGATAGCATCAAGTTTTGTATCAATCAAATTGCTCAAGTTGTTAAGAACCTTCAACAATTCACCATCATCATATTTGCCGTTTTGTTTACCAACCTTATCCAAGATTTCTTTTAGAAGTGCTTTTGTTTCAGTATATCTTTCATCACCCTTGTGAGCTTCTGCATTAATCTTATCTAAGATTGCTTGTTGAGTAAGTTGAATTACATCAAGTTTACCATTGATACTTGACAATGTATTGCCGTTTTTCTTAGATTGAGCAAGTAAATCTTTCAACATCGCTTCAATACTTGATAGATCAATCTTACCGCCATCAACCTTGATATTACCCATTGCTTCAATAATTGCCTTGCAATTTGTATCGATTTTGTTCATGTTTTGATCTTGCTTTTCAAGAACTTTTTCAAGTAAGTCTTGAAGTTTATCAGTTCCTGCATTGCCTTTATTGATTGCATTCAAGATAGCAGTGAAGTCTTTGTTCATATCTGTACCTAATTTACCTAAGTAATTAATTATTTGGTTACCAAGTTTTTGGTTGTTTTCATTATTTTCTTTTACTAGGGTATTTAATTGAGCAACCAATTTTTCAATATCACCAAGTTTAGCAGTTCCATTGTTAATTGCACCTAATACAGCTGTGAAGTTTCTGTTCATTTCAAAACCAACAGCTCCTAAGTAATTAAGAATTTCATTACCTAGTTTCTTACCGTCCTCACCATTTTGTTTAACTTGTTTATTTAATGCAACCATTAATTCTGTCATATAATCAAGTTTGCCGTTACCGGTTTGAACTTCTTCAATTAATTTTCCGAAGTTTCTGTTCATTTCGAAACCAACTGCTGCGATGTAGTTAAGAATTTGTTTACCCATATCATCAGCCTTAGTTCCGTTAGTTTCAACCAGATTGTAAATATTGTTCAAAATTTCATTAGTAGAATCTGTCTTATCATTATTCTTTTCAAGCAATTCTTGAATCTTTTGTAAGTAAACAGTAACGTTAGCATCGTTGTGGTAGTGATCTTTAATGCTTACAATTACTTGATCTAATGATTTTTGAATGTTTTCTAACAAATTGATAATTTTCTTAGAAGCTTCTTCTGCTGATAGTTTGCCGGATTTAACTTCTGCAAGAATTTCATTTAATGTTGCGTTGTTATTTTTTGTAACTTGTGTATTTTCTTTAATAGCCGCAATAATTTGACCTGCTGTCATTTTCTGAATTTTTGCTTGAGTATAACCAAGCTTCATCATAACACCGATTAATTGGTCTTTATTCATATTTAATGTCTTAACAACAGCATCAAAGTTTGCATTGCTATCCATATTTGCTTTTTCAATAGAAGATTTAATTTCATCTAATTTTGCATTAGCAGTATTACTGCTTTCAATAAATATATCAGCCTTATCAATAAGAGTTGATGTATTCGCATTGCCTTGTTTTGCTAATTCAATTAATTCTGCTCTATCGTTTTCAGCCTTAGTAAGTGATGAAAGAACTTGACCAAGAAGACCTTTAATATCGCCTAACAAGTTTTGAATTGTTTCCATTGCTTGTTGAGCAGAAATGATACCTGCGTCAACTTTTGCAATTAAGTCTTGAATAAGTTTATTAGCTTCATCTTGAGATTTGCCGTTGTTTACTAATTGTTGAATAATAATTTCTTGGTTAGATTCGTTTTGAATCATATATGCATACATCTTTTGATAGAATTGTTCTTGGTTAATATTACCGTTTTGAACTTCTTGCATCAATTGAAGTAAATAAGCATTCATTGTTTGTAACTGTGAATTAGTGATTTCTTGTTGTTCTTTCATTTGTTGCATAAGAGCTTGCATTTGTGCAATCATTTCAGTGATTGCAGTCATATCAATATCAACAGATTGTGAAACATTTACATCAGGTTGACAAGATTGCAATGTTGAAGCAGCTCCTAATGTCATTAGACCCATTAAAGCACTCATAGCAACATTTTTAAATCTGGAAGCTTTACCTTGGAAAGCAACATTTGTTTTTAATGGTGATGCTTCATCTTGAGTATCGTTTTTTACTGTTTGTTGTCCTTCTTCTGCAACATCTTCTCTCATAACACTAAGATTAGTTGCTAATTGAGGATTGCTAACTACATTGTTCATGCCCTGAAACATTAGAGCGTTCATGCCTGCTTGTGGATTTGTTTCTTGTGTTGTTGGTTGTTCAATGATTTGTGGTTGAGCCGGTTTTCCTGCTTCTTCACCAAATCTAACTTTTTTGTTTAATAACAAAAGTTCGCTTGCGTTAATGTTCATATGTTTTATGCTCCTTTTCGTAACTTTTTCTGCATTACTCTTGTATCGACTCAAAAAACTATAAAAATATTTTTTGCTAGTATAAATAAATTTCTTAACACTTTTTTACAAAAGTTAATAAAATGCCTCTATAAAATTATTGTCAAACGGTCTATTTGTATATATAATATATGGGAACATATTATCAGGTGCGAATAATGAAAGATATTATTGTACAAAAATTCGGTGGCACATCAGTTGCTGATACCGATAAAATCAAAAATGTAGCGAAAGCTATCATTAAAGAAAAAGAGTTAGGGCATGATATTGTAGTCGTGGTTTCTGCAATGGGACACACAACCGATTATCTTGTTAAAATGGCGAAAGAAATTTCTGAAAATCCGTCATCAAGAGAAATGGACATGCTTCTTTCTACTGGCGAGGGCGTTTCAATTGCTCTTCTAGCGATGGCTTTACAAGCGCAAGGCTGTCCTGCTGTAAGTATGAATGCGATACAAGTCGGAATTATGACTGAAAAAGTACATTCTAAAGCGAGAATTATTAATATTAAAACGGATAAAATAAAAACACATTTAGCTAAAGGCGAAGTCGTAGTAGTTGCCGGTTTTCAAGGTGTAACTGATGATTTAGAAATCACAACTTTGGGTCGTGGCGGTTCTGATACTTCAGCTGTTGCTTTAGCAGGAGCTTTAAACGCAAAAAGATGTGATATATATACAGACGTTGAAGGCGTTTATACAACAGATCCAAGAGTTGTACCGACAGCTTCAAGATTGGATGAGATATCTTATGAAGAAATGTTGGAACTGGCAAGAGTCGGCGCAAACGTACTTCACCCGAGGGCTGTAGAAACAGCAAAACAATACAGTGTACCTTTAAGAGTTAGAAGCACATTTAAATTGGATAATTTAGGAACTTTAATTGTAGGAGTTGACGAGATGGAATTACATAAACCTGTAACAGGCGTGGCATCAGATTTATCACAACTCAGAGTTGTTGTTTGTGATGTTAAGGATAACCCCGGAACTGCGGCTGTTTTATTTAACGGCTTAGCAAAAGAAAATATTTCAGTTGATATGATTATCCAATCTTACGCAAGAAAAGCTCTTAACACTAATGATATTGCGTTCACAATTGATAAAGGTGATTTGAAAAAGACTTTGGAAATTTTAGAAATAGTTAAATCACAACTGGATTTCAGTAATGTTTTTGTGGATGATAAAATTGCTAAGATTTCGATTGTCGGTGCCGGCATGATTGACCGTCCGGGTATAGCAGCTACGATGTTTAAAACTTTGGCGGATTTGGGTATTAATATTAAAATGATATCAACAAGTGAAATCAAAATCAGTTGTATTGTCGCAGAAGATGAAGCTAAAAAGGCAGTAGTCGGACTTCATAAAGTATTCCATCTTGACTGTGATGAAATCGCAGAAGTGAAAGGTGACTTACCTGATTTGGAATGATTGGATGTCGTTAAGATTTTAGTTATTGTCTATAACAAACAACGTTCAAAATTGAAAATATTTTATACGAACTTAACGTCTTAACGACTCAATGACTTAAAGACTCCAAAAAAATGAACAATTCCACTCCCACCATCGTTATATAAATAGAGAGGTTATCATGAAAAAAATATTATTAACAACACTGGCACTTTTAATAGTAAGTTTGTCGGTATTAGCAGACGATAGGCAAGGTGCTTTAAACTTTTTTAACGGTTATATAAAAGCTGCTAATACTTATAGTCCTACAGTCACTGAGATGTATTCCCCAAACGCTAAAATCATCAGACAAGTTGTAAAACCTGATGGTACAACTCAGAATGTGAGTACAGATACAGCAACCTATATTAGACAAATGAAGTTAGGACAGGCTGGTGCAAAACTTAAACATTATACAAACAGTTATTCTAATATAACTGTAGCCCCATTGGGTAACGATAAGTACAAGGTTTCATCCCTAAGACAACCTTCTGGAGAAAATTATAAACTAAAAACTTATATGATAGTTCAAAAACAACCGAACGGTAAGTTTATTATTACTGAAGAAATGATGCAAACAAAAGTTCAAACGTTTCTCAAATATGCAAAAAATTAATTTGAGCGGTATGCCATTGCGCGAAACTTAAAGTTAGATTTTTTACCGTACAGCAGTGCCCACAAAGGGTAAGGAGATAAGGTCATATTTAATCATGTTTCTATGTTATTATAGAAACATGATTAAAACACGTTTAAAAATCCTTACAGGAGATATTCTGGGAAGTCTGAACTCTGCAATAGTAGCACTTCCGCAAGCGCTAGCATTTGGGGTTGCAACAGGTTTTGGAGCAAGTGCCGGAGTTTGGGGTGCGATTATTTTATGTATGATAGCCGGGCTTATTGGGGGGAAAATCCCATTGGTTTCTGGAATTACAGGACCCATTACAATTGTTATTGCATCAATTATGCACGCGCTTAATGCAGACATTTCCTCTGTAATTTTGGTAATTTTTATGGCAGGAATTTTGCAAATAATTTTAGCCTTAACTTCACTTCCCACAATCGTAAAATATGTTCCATATCCTGTAATTTCAGGGTTTATGAACGGTATTGGCGTAATTATTATCTTGATGCAATTAAATCCGCTAATCGGCTGTCCCGTAATGTCGAATACGATTAACAGTATCGGCGCGTTTTTTCATAACTTGCACAACATAAATACAGATGCACTGCTAATCGGTAGTTTGACGCTTGCGATTGTGTTTGCGGTCCCAAAAAGATTTAATAAAATAATCCCTTCTCAAGCGATTGCACTTGTAATTTGTACTTTAGTATCAATAAAGATGGGATTAAATGTAGAAAGAATTTCTGAAATTTCTTTAAATATGCCTGCTTTAACGCTTCCAAAAGCAGGTTTACACGAGGTTATCACATATTTTCATTATGCTGTAACTTTAGCAATTGTTTTATCCGCGGAAAGTTTGCTAACAGTGCTTGTTGCAGATTCTTTAATAAAAACAAAAACATCTTCTCGCAATATGCTTTTGGGACAAGGTTTTGGGAATATTGTTTGCGCATTATCAGGCGCACTTCCGGGTTCAGCAGCTACAATGCGAACGGTTGCCGCAATAAATACAGGCTCTACAACAAGAATAACGGCAGTTATCAATCCATTAATTTTACTGTTTTTATTGTTTCAATTATCCGAATTTGTAGCCCAAATCCCGCTTGCAGTATTGGCAGGGATTTTAATTAAAATCGGCTATGATATTATTGATGTTAAACTTCTTAAAGTAATCAAATTCGCACCGAAGGACGATTTGTACGTTCTATGCTTGGTCTTTATTTTGACCGTATTTTATAACCTTATTGTTGCTGTTGGAGCAGGTATAACGTGTGCAGCACTTCTTTATGCGAAAAGATCTGCTGATAGTGCAAAACTTGTACACAAGACGGTTTATGATAAAGATATCGCTAAATTAGAAAAACATTTGGATAAAGATTACAAACATAAAATCCGAGTTGTGCACATTGACGGACAATTTTTCTTCGGTTCAGCTACACAACTGGTTTCACAATTTGAAGATATTTGGGGAACGAAGTATTTGATTTTGGATTACTCATCCGATGCAAAACTGGATATTTCTGCAATTTTTGCGTTGGAAGATATTATTATAAGGTTAAAAGCACAAGGAATCAAAACTCTTTTGGTTTTAAATTCAGATGCTGTATTTAAGCAACTAGAAGAACACCAAATAGTATCACAACTGGGCGAAAAACATGTTTTCTTCAAGGAACTTGATGCGATTAATTATGCCAAAAATTGTTTAAAAAGAAATATCAGGTGTTAAATTGTTTGAAAGTTTGAACACTACCGGCTTTATTAGTCATTAACGGCGGGGTACAAGTATTTTTAACCGTTTACAACTTGAAATAAAGCATTTACAACAACAGGATCCCATTTGATACCTGCTTCTGATTTAATCACCGCTAAAGCTTCATCTTTATCCATGGCTTTTCTATAAGAACGGTCAGATGTCATAGCTGTATAAGCATCTGCAACTGCAATGATTCTTGAACCAAATGGAATAGAATTGCCTTTCAAACCTTCAGGCTCACCACCGCCATCCCAACGTTCTTTGTGGTAATGAATATAAGGAATAACTTCTGACAAGAAATTAATATTCATAAGCAAGTTTACACCAACATTCGGATGGTTTTGCAATTTTTCCCATTCTTCTTTTGAAAGTTTACCTTTGTTTGTGAACAAAGATTCAGGAAGAGTAATTTTACCGATATTCTGTAACAGACCTGCGTAATAAACCAAATCAGTTGTTTTTTCATTTAAACCAAGTTGGCGACAAAGTTTGCGAGAAAGCTCGGCTGTGTTTTGAGAGTGTGCAACTTTGTATTGACCTTTTTCGTCAACCGCTTTTGCCAATCTTTCAACAAACGCTTGTTGCTGAACTCCTAAGTCACCGATAAGTGCAGTTAATTCTGCTCTTTGGTGTTGCAATTCTTCTGCCATAACATCTTCTGAGGCAATCAAAGCGTTTGTTTCATCAATTGTTTTTTGCAAGTGCATTGATGTACCAAACAAACGTCCAATTGTTTCAAGAAGATTCATATAAGCACGTTTAATAGTCTTTTCTTTGTAGTTTTCAATTACAATTACACCAACTACATGCGCATTGTTGTGCATCGGAACAACCGCCAATGATTTAACGTCAAATTCCTTCAACTCATATTTTGGAGTAAAGTTATCAATATTTGTGATATCTTTAATTTGCACTGTTTCAAGAGTCTTGAATGCTTTAACAATGATTGATTTGTCGTCCTCTGCATAGCTCAATTTCTTTGCATAAATATCTTCATCAAATTCTATTGAAGAGCCTGCAAGTCCTAAAATCTTGTTTTCGATATTCAAACCTTTTGTGAATTCTTTTGTCAGGTAAATATGACATGCATCAACATCAAGAATTTGAGTCAACGTTTTTGCAATAGAATTATAAACAACATACTCATCCTGAGAGTTAAAGCCTAAAACACAAAGCGTGTTATCAAGAGAATAAATAGACACAAGCTCTTTTAGTTGTGATTTAAGTTTGGTTGTTTTATCTTTGACATCCTTGCCGATTTTATTAGCCAAATCTTCTGATATTAGGTACTCGGAAATGAAGTCGCCCAAGTTTAGAGCAAAAATTTCTTCAAGCGGATCATCTTCCATCAAGTCGATTGAGCGGCTGAAGAGTGATGCACCTAATTCTTCTTTATCTGTCATAATATTCCTTCCTACAAAATAAAAATCTTCTTATGTCATGTATAACGGCATAAATTTTAAAAACTTTAATGTTTTTTGAAAATTTTATACTTTAGTTGTAGATAAGTTATACTTAATGCCGAAAATAGGAGGATATAACACTTTACAAAACTTAATAAATGTTGTTTTTTTTACGAAAAATCTAATTTTTTGACTATTTTTTCAAAATCACCCATGCCATTCATAAAAATCGTACCGTTTTTGGAAATATTAATTTCAACTTTATTTGTGTATTTCTTTAAAATATCTTCATTGTATCTGTTCGTTAAGAAATGATAACGTTGATTGCTAGAACCGCACCAAGGACGAGAATAATCTATCTTATCTGCTTCAAACGCCCCATCAATCAATAAATCAATATTCTCCAGTAGTGTTTTATTTTCATCTATAAGTTGCAATTCTTCAAACAGTCCGCCAGTAAAGCATAAAACTCCAAGCCCCGTTTCTTTTACTGCTTTAGCAATAATTCCCAAAGCTTCTGCCTGCTCAAAAGGTTCACCGCCTAAAAACGTCACACCCTCAATATTCTTTTGTTTTTTTATGTCAGAAATAATGTCATTGACATCGTACAAAATACCGCCCGAATGTGACCACGTATGAACAGCTTGACAACCTCTGCAGTGTCTTGAGCAACCTTGTACCCAAATACAATAACGAGTTTCAGGTCCTTCAACTTTTGTATTTTTTAAAATATTAAAAACGCGAAGTTTCATAAATCCACATGTCTTTCTTGGTATTTTTCAATTTTAACCGAACCTTGCATTTTATTAACACAAATCAAATCTTTTAATTGATTTTCCATATGGGGTTTAAGTTTCAAATATAAAAACACTTCGTGAGTATTTTTAAATCCGCCAATTTCTTCACGCTTTTTAATAAGCTTTTTTGCCATAACGATACTAATCCCGGGAAGTGCAGTTATTTCAACTTCGGAAGCATTATTTATATCTGTTTTTTCTTTTAGTTTCATGCTACTCGCCGTATTTTCATTTTTTAAAAATACGGTTTGAATACTGCTTTGTTTTTCTATTATTGTCAGTTGATATAGCCTGCAGTCATCTTTAAGTCCATCATATGTTTTTGTGTGGTCAAAGTTTCTGCAAAACAAATTCCAAACATCAACCTGGTTGTGCACTTTTGAAGATACGATTCTAAAGGTTCGGTAATTCCCAAATTTTTCTCTGCAAGTGATTGTAACTCCATCAGCTCCAAGAGATAGCGAACAATTTTTATTGGAAAGTTTTAAATTTTTCCAAATATCTGTATAAGGTGATAAATAAATTTGCGCAGAGCTTAACGCAATTTGACGTACCATTTCTTCATCCGGGGTGTGCGCATTTTTGCGTATATTAATATAAATCAAATAGCACACAATCCCGATAACAGAAATTATAATTGCAGGAATCGGATATATAAAAAAGCAATAAATCAATCCGATTACAACTGTGCCAATCAAAAGTTCCATAAGCAACTCCGCCTAGCAAATCGTAAATACTTTTCTGTAATATAATCCAACACCGATTATTGAAAGTATTATATTTGGCATAAATGCTGCTAATACAGGAGCTAGTGAACCTGCTTCCCCAAATGAAATAGACAATGCTCTAATTAAATAATATGCAAAAATAATCAAAATACTGAATAAGAAGCCTCTGTTATAGCGGACTCTTGGTGGAGTAATTGCAAGCGGTACACCAATTAATACAAGTACAATCGTTGTCAAAGGAAGTGCGATTTTATCAAACAAACTAATTTTTAAGATGTGTTTGTTTTCTATGTCTGATTTAGTTAAGAATTTGCACAACTGAACAAAATTATATTCGTTAGCCAAGTTTCTGTTCATTTCTTTAGATAAATCCATACCAAATTTAAGAGTCGAATCTTCGAACAAAGTTGTATCAAGAGTTTTGCCACTGTTTGTCACCGTATAGATTGCACCCTTTTGGAATTCCCAACCTTCGGCGGTAGTTGCACCTTGTCTTGCTTGCAGAATTTGAATTGTACCTTCTTTTGAAGCATCCAAAACCGTAATGTTATGTAATTGCTTGTTTGTGCAATCGCCAACATAAAATAAACGTTTTAGCAAACCGCCATCTTTAACTTCTTTAAACGTAAAATTATGCTTACCTTCCGGAATATTCTTTTTACTAAATGCATATAAAGCTAAATCTGTAGACTGTTTTGTCATAACAGGAACTACGGTTTCATTAAGAATAAAACTTACGCATGCCATAACTATTGCGAAAACAAAAATAGGTTTTGCGATACGATTTAAACCAATTCCGCAAGCTCGCATTACGGTAATTTCAGAACTCAAGCTTAAGCCGTTAAGCGTCATAACTGTTGCTAACAATACACCCATTGGAATTGTCATGACAAAAACCGCAGGTAAGTGTAAAATAATAATCAGAAATGCAATCTTAAATGGAATTCCGTACATTGAAATTTGTTTAATCAGAGTTATGAAAGTATCGGATGCAAAAATAATAGAAGTAAATACCAAAACGCCCATAATAAACATCTCGATAACTTGCTTCAAGATGTACTTATCAAGCAATTTCATGTTTCTTAATTGATAAATTAAATTTCTAAAAAAATCTTTCATAAGCTCAAATAAATTATAACAGAAATAAGAAGAAAAAGAAAAATTTAATTATTCATATTAAATAAAAAACACGCAAAGTAGTTATCTTTGCGTGTTTTTTTTATAACTTAGACTCAATTAATTATTTAGTTTCTTCAGCTTTTTCTGCACCTTCGGCTTTCGCTTCGCCTTCAGCTGGTTTAACTTCTTTCTTTTCTTCTACTTTTTTATCTTTTTTAAACCAACCTTTTATCTTTTGCCATAAAGTTTTATTTTCAGGTTTTTTATTTTCTAATTCGGTTAATTTATTTTTAACTTCATTAAGTTCTGTTTGAATGGTTTCTTTTTCTTTTGTTAAATCTTTAATTTTCGTATCCAACTTTCCGGCTTGATGTCCTTTTACTGCGCCATAAGCCAAGCCACCAAGTGCTAATATTCCTAATGCTGTCATCCCTAACATATTAGAAGATGCTTTCTTCTTATCTTCTACCTCAGGATCATAAACCATTGGCATTGAAGAGTAATCTTCTTCCGGAGTTTGTTGCACGTTATTTTGTTGTGGCATTGTCATAGCATAATCATTTACGCCTGCATTTTTAATTGGGTCCATTTTTACCTTCTTTCATAAATTTATTACTACACTTATTATGCCTATATAAAAACAGCTTAAGTAAAAAAGTTGTCTATTTGTAAAGAAATTGTTACATATTATTTAGTGCGTTGAAAGAATTTAGCAATATCTTTATGATCAATTATATGCGAAATCGGTCTGCCATGAGGACAGGTAAAAGGTTTTTCGCATTTTCGCCAATTTCTGATAATTTCTTGCATCTGAAACATATTCAAATATGTGTTTGCTTTTACTGCTGATTTACAAGAAGTTGTAATCAAAATCTTTTCTTCCATATTATCAATATCACCTGAAATATTTTCTAAAATATCCGCTAAAATTTCTTTCGGCGAAACCCTTGAGAGTAATTGCGGAACTTTTTTGAAAATTACTTCATGGTCTGACATAAATTCTATCCCATAACCAAATTTTTCTAATTTATCTCTATTATGCTCCAAAAGCTCTTTATCACTTGGAGAAACTTCTAATACGTCAGAAATAAACAAAAGTTGGCAGTCAATGTTTTTTGAATTCTTGAGCTTTTCATAAATATATCGTTCTTCAGCAATATGCTGATCGACAATTTCCAATCCTTCTTCTTTTTCAATCAGAATATATGTTTTTTTGTATTGACCGATAATAATATCCTCTACTTCAGGAACGCTGGAAGCAACAAAATTTGCCTGTTCAGATTTTGAAAATTCTCTTACAACGCTTTTTTGAGGTATATCCTCAATATTCTTATTTTGTGTATTTTCAAAAACATAACCGATATTCTGTTTATCGCTAATGTAAACATCATCAGAAGATTTAGGTTGAAAACTTGGTATACGCACCTGATTTACAACCTGCAATTGCTGTACTTCTTCTTGAACCTCATTTGCAACTTGTTCTTCTGTTACTTGTGGTTGTTCTTTTTCTACATAGCCTGAAAGTGCCATATCTATTGCTGAATGAATAAAATTAAAAATCTGATTAGGATTTTTATATCGAACTTCTTTTTTTGTCGGGTGAACATTTACATCCACATCCTCAGGCGGTATTTCCAAATTCAAAATAATAAACGGATATCTTGAACCTATCAAATTTTTGTACGCCATATCAATTGATTTTTGAAAAATCGGACATTTTACGATACGTGAATTTACGTACATATAATAATCTTTTTTGCTTGCTCTCGTATAGTCTGGAGTGCTTATTAATCCTGATATTTTAAGGTTAGAAATTCTATCTGTTTTAAGAACTGGACGTAAATTCTTGAGAACTTCATCAGAAAAAACTTCTTTTACAGTTTGTCCTAAATCATTTTGTCCTGTCGTTTTTAGGGTTGTTTTACCGTTATTTTTAAGCTCAAATGCAACATCAGGATGAGTCAAAGCTAATGACTGAATAAGTTCGTTTATGTAAGCAAATTCCGTTTTTGGAGATTTTAAGAACTTTAACCTTGCAGGAAGATTATAGAACAAATCCTTGATATCCATAATTGTGCCTATTGCACAACCTGTTTGAGCTTTTTTAACTTCCGAATTTTCACACTCAACTTTTGTTCCATAATCAAAGTCTTTTGTTCTTGTTATACAAGTCAATTTTGAAATTGAAATAATACTTGCTAAAGCTTCGCCTCTAAAGCCCATCGTTTTAACTGCATACAAGTCATCACCGGTTAAAATTTTACTTGTTGCGTGTTTAGAAAATGCTAACAAAATATCATCAGGGTGAATTCCCGAGCCGTTATCCGCTACACGTAGATTTCTGCACTCATTAGAAACTTCTATACTAATTCTTGTCGCACCTGCGTCTACTGAATTTTCAACCAACTCTTTTACAACTGAAAACGGACGTTCAATAACTTCTCCCGCTGCAATTTGGTTAATGACATTTTTTGATAGTTGAACAATTCTTCCCAAACTAAACCCCTCGACTTGTAAAGTCTTACAACATATATTAGAATAATAACATGAATATTAATATACGAAAAATGAAATTTGAAGATAAAGTTGAAGTTATTTCTATGATGAAAACTTTTTATTCTTCAGAAGCTGTTTTTACAAATGGTAGCGATGAAATATTTAATGCAGATTTTGAAGCATGCACTAATGATTCGCCATATCTTGAAGGTTATGTTTTTACTTCTGACGAAGTTATTTTAGGTTATGCAATGCTTGCAAAAAGTTTTTCTACCGAGTTTGGAAAATCTTGTATTTGGTTTGAGGATTTATATTTGAAACCGGAATTTAGAGGACATAAAATAGTTCCACAATTTATTAAATATGCGGAAGCTTTACATCAAGATTCTATTTTTAGATTAGAAGTTGAAAAAGAAAACTCTCATGCCTGCCATGTATATAAAAAACAAGGATTTACTGAACTACCTTATTGTGAAATGGTTAAAACATAAAAAAATACCTGATTTTAGAATCAGGCACTAAAGATTAGTAAGATTGGGAAATT
>USFB01000014.1 GCA_900553895.1 uncultured bacterium
TCAAGAAGCTTGTAGCCTCTGTCCAAAGTTTTTGCAAATCTTTCTTCTTCTTTTTTGATTACGTCAATAATTTTAGCTTTGTTTTTAACCAAATCAGGATAAGCTTCGCCGTACATATCAACAACTGTATCAACAAGTTTATACAAGAACGGCAAATCCATACCCAAGATTTTTCCGTGTCTTAAAGCACGTCTTAAAATCATTCTTAAAACATAGCTTCTACCTTCATTTCCTGGGATAACGCCGTCAGAAATCAAGAAAGAAACGCATCTTGCGTGGTCTGTAATGATTCTTAGAGAAACATCGGTTTTTTCTGATTTTTTATAAGCTACACCGCTCATTTCAGAAACTTTGTCCAAAATAGGTTTCAACAAATCAGTTTCAAATGTTGAAGCAACACCTTGACAAACCATTGTAATACGCTCTAAACCCATGCCCGTATCAACGTTTTTGTGTTCAAGCGGTGATTGGTTGCCTTCTTCATCTTGATATAATTCAGTAAATACCAAGTTCCAAATTTCAACCCATCTATCACATTCGCAGGTATCAATACCACAATTTGGGTCATCACATTTATATTCTTCGCCTAAATCGTAGTGAATTTCAGAACAAGGACCACAAGATCCTGAAGCACCGGGAGGACCCCAAAAGTTGTCTTTTTTACCTTTTCTTTTAATTCTTTCATCAGGAACTCCGATACTTCTCCAAATATCATAAGCTTCATCATCAGTTTCAAAAATTGTAATCCAAAGTCTGTCTTTATCAAGTTTTAAAACTTCTGTAACAAATTCCCAAGCCCAAGGAATAACTTCTTTTTTGTAATAATCGCCAAATGAGAAGTTACCTAACATTTCAAAGAATGTATGGTGGCGCGGAGTTCTACCTACGTTTTCGATATCAGAATCCTTTCCGCCCGCACGAGCACATTTTTGACAAGAAGTTGCTCTTGCAGGGTCATAAGGTGATTTTTGGATACCTAAAAATATAGGCAAAAATTGTAACATGCCGGCTGTTGTCAAAAGTACAGTCGGGTTATCAGGTACAAGGCTAGAGCTTTCAACGATTGTGTGTTGATGCTTTTCCTTAAAATAATTCAAATATAGATTTCTAATCTCATTTCCTTTAAGCATAATTAATTCCTTATAATTTTGTATAAATTAATTATACATCAAAGAAAAATTGTTAATACTTCTCGATAATGCAGAACGCAGATTTACTTTTTCAGAACTACTTTCAATTCAACTCTTCTGCTTTTTCCAAAATCTTCTTTGCCGTCGATTAAAATCGGAGTTGAAAAACTTGCGCCTTCTACGATTATCATTTTGCGCAAGCGGTTTCCGTTTGCCTTGTTATAAGGTGTATTTGTCATATAATTCGCAACTGCATAAGCACGTTTAAGACTCAAATCCATATTTTTCATATACTGTTCATCAGCTGAATACTTGCCTTTAAAAGTCTGTGAATCAGTATGACCTTGAATAATTATTCTTTCTATATTTTGGTTTAAATAACCGTTTGAAAATATAGAATTTAAATAGGCAGGCGCAAATTTGTCTAAATATTTTTTACCCTTATCAGATAATTCATAACTATTAACGTCAAATAATTCTAAGTCAGAAATTTTAACAACACCTGTTACATCATCAATGTTTGCATTAATATTTTGTTCTTTAAGAGTCTGTTCCAAAGCTTCGGAAGCCTTTTTCTGTTCCATTTGCGATTGAATTTTTTCGAAATAACTCGTCATATAAGTATAGAAAAATAAAACAATAAAAACCAGTACCAATGCGGTCATTAAGTCGGTCATCGTTACCCAAAATATATTATCTTGATTATTGTCTTCTTTTGGTCTTCTTAATTTCATTTATGCCTCTTGGAAACACCCCTCACCCGCAGGGGACGAGGGAACAAATCACTTAAAATAACTTATCCACAACATCTCCACCACCGGAAGATTTATCCATTGTTTCATTCAATTTATTCAAACTGTATAAAATATTTTCTAAATATGGAGTTGTGCCTTCATTTAAAGTCTTAGCCAAAGATTTTGCAAATTCTTCAGGCAAAGCCTTTAGCAATTTTTCATTTGTTTGATTTTGAAGTTTTGATTCTTTAACCAAGTCTATCAAAAATTTTTCACTTGTTACAACGTCAAACAAACGGATTAATTCTCTTTGAATTTCTAAAGAATATTTCTTACACATTCTGTTGTATAAGATTTTTTCAATTAACATAAATAATAGAGAGAAACCAACCGCAAAAACTGAACACAAAGCCGCCATTTGGATATTTGTAATCAAGCCATTAAAGGAACTTCCTATATTTGTATCATCTGCAAAATTAACTTGAGTAAAGGCTATTGCCATTTTTAAAAAAGTAAAAAACGGACCAAGACCTGTTAAAAGAGTTGGCATTGCTTGAATAAATTTACTATTAATTTTTGAAAAAATAAGAGTTTCTTCGTTGAAAAAATATGAAGCATCAACAGTCAAATAAATTTCAGGTCTATAATCAGCAGTTGAAGTCTGAGATGCTACAAACAATTTTTCAGGAAAAATTAATGCTTTTTTAAAATCTTCCCAAACCGTTGATGTAAAAGTGTTTGAGTTCATAAAGTTATCCATTTCTTGAAAACGATAAGAAAGCTCTTTTTTGTTTAAAGAACTCAAATAATTTTTTACAGCTTTAAGATTATTCTCAACTCTTGTGTAATTGCGAAGAACTGTCATAATGAAAAACAGAAACGCAGCCGTGATTATAAGTATTGCAGGTTCTTTTAAAATATCAAGAAAAGTCATATCTCCTCCTATTGATGGATATTGTAGCATAAAGTTGCTTTTTAGACTATAATCTTTTATATGGAATGTCCGAAGTGTCATAAAAATATTGCAGATAACACAACAGTATGTCCGCATTGCCATAAAGTTCTAACTTTAGAGTGCCCAAACTGTCACAGTTTGAGCGAAACTCCGATTTGTGAAAAATGCGGTTACATAATTTTAACAAAATGTTCAAAATGCGGAAAAACTGTGTCAACTTCCAGTGAAAAATGCAAATGCGGTTTTCCTGTAAAAAACAGCGTTGCTTATCAAGAGTGCGAAACAGACGAATTTGCGTCTATTATAATCAAATTTTCTGCACTAAAAAATATCAGACGCGTTTTAGGTTCACAAGAGCTTTTTACAAAATTCTATTTTCGTTTAAGAAATCTTTTAACCGCACAAATTAAATCGGTTGAAGGCAAAATAATTACTTATAATGACACATTTGTTGTTAATTTCAATAAAGAACTTTCGTTTCCGACATCTGCTAACAAAGCAATACGACTTGCATTAAAACTGGTCAACGCGTTTGCCGATTTGAATTTAAAAGTAATAAAAGAACTCGGAACGCCATTAAGGTTAAATCTTACAATTGTCAAAAAGAGCTCTGATGAGTTATTGGAAGAAACTTCTATTGACAATAACGTCAAACTTTTGAACATAAAAGACCAAGCTCAGTATTTAAAAGGTATGCAAATCATCCTTGACCAGTACGTTTGGGATAATATCAACAAGGATTATAAAACAGATTCTTTATATTCGGTTGAAAAAGACGGTACAACCGTTATGTTTTATGAAATTTTGCTTGAAAACTATGTTCTGCCACCGTCTGGCGAAACTCAAGATGCACCAATAAATACTGCACCTAAAGAAATTAAAAAACAAGAAACTACCGAAACTGAAGATATTTATGCCTTTAAGGTTTTTGATATTAACGCAAAATGTAACTTTAAAAAGATTCCATCTAACAAGCTTATTGAAAATTTGGATGATAGTAAAATAATTTCAATAAGAGCAGAAAAAGATTTAGAAGTTTCAACTTCTGATATTATAGATTTCTGCAAGAAAAAAGAGCTTAAAATTTTGCATGCGGTTTGTACGGAAGAAACAAATTATAAGCCTTGGGGTGTTTTTGAGCAGCTGTTTAAAGATTTTTACGGACTTTCTCTATGCAAATCTTTGATACCACAAGATTTTGATGTCAAAAGATTTAATGCACTTAAAAATCTAGTTTTTTCTTCTCCAAGAAAAGCTTCGACTCCTGAAGATGCCAGATTTGCTTATATGGAAGATTTTGGCGACTTTTTAGCATCACTTAAAAATACGGTCGTTCTGATTGAAGGCTTTGAATTTATGGACGACACTTCAATTCAGACATTGGAACTTTATTTTGATAACTTTAAAAAACTGAATACAAATTTTATTTTTACAACAAATTCTGAAGTTTCATTACATTCAAAATTTAAAAAACTTTTGAGAACACCTCAATACACAGAATTTGCTCTTCAAAAGACTTCTATAAGTGAACTTTTAGGTGACATAAAAGAAGAAGCCAGCGATTTTATTCAGTCTTTTTATTTTGAAAAAATTAAAGAGCAATTCGGCGGTTCGGCTTTGTATTTCAAAAATGCATTACAATATTTGACTGAAAAAAATATTCTAATCAGTTTTGAAAACAGACTTTTGATAAAAAGTAAAAATTCGGTAATTTTGCCGAATAGCCTTAACGCTTTAATAAAAGCTCGTTTGAAAGCTATGAGCAGAAATATGGATGCTTCAATGGTTTTGGCATATTCAGTTTTTCTTGGTGCGAGATTAGATTTTCAGACACTTACAAAACTTGGAATTAAAGAACTTGCAAAAGTTGCAAAAGTTTTGGAAAGCAGCGGATTTGTTCATATTATCAACAATGTTATTTATATAAATAACTACAATCTTGTAAAACCTGTAGTTGAGGCTTCGTTAAAAAAACAAGTCGTAGAATTTTTATGCAAAAATATTTTGGCTAATCTTGGTAAAGATATTGATGATACGCTTACTTTACTTATAATGGGTAAACTGGGCTTTTTTAAAGAAGAATATTTATTACTTTGGAGAAACTCACAATTTGCAATGAATACAGGCGATTATGACGCTTATTTGAAGAATTGTTTGGGCTTTTTATCTTTAATTGAGCATATAGAAAATAATATTTCGGAAGAAGATATTGAAAACAACAAAAAAGAAGTATTCCAAAATATTTTGATGAGTCTTTATAATTATTCACCTGCAAAGATTTATTCAATCGAGAACGTTCTTTTGATGGACGCTATAAAAGAAGATGATAATGAAAAAATAGTTAAACTTTCAAATCTTATGTTACAAGGAGCATTAATTTCTTCAAATTATACAGAAGCTTTGCCATTATTGCATAATATACTTTCTAGGATGCCAAATCCGATGCTTATTGTAGATGGCTCTGTTAATACAAAATTCTTACTGCTTTCACTTGTAAATATTGAAATTTTGTTTAATATTGGCGATTTTGCACAATGTGTAGAAGTCGCAAGAGATTTACTGGGAATTATTAAACCTGAAATCATAGAAAAAATTAAACCGACAGGTTTTTCAATAAAACTCTTTGTAGAACATTTGTTTGAAACATTTAGATTGGTCGGTTTTGCAAAATTATTTATGATGGATGATGATTTAGAGGAATTTTTAGACGCAATAAAAGTAGCGTTTGGAGAAGAACTTCCTGATAGAAATGTTATTTTATCTGTTAGAGATTATTTGAGTGGTAAATCTTTTGGTACAACGGACGTAGAAAATGCAACACCGTTTGCGAAAGTTATTTATCTGATTATGCAAGAATTCTCAGAACATTCAGATGATTATAAAGCATTTGCGCAAAACATTTATCAGGCAAAGCTTTTAACCGCTGATATCCATCAACTTCAACTGGAATTGTTCTGTGATTTATTGATTGCAAATTCTTATGCAAATATAGGAATTGCAAAGAAAGCTGAAAGTATTTATAATGACGTACTTGAGCGTGCAGAATCTTCTGCGATATTTAATATCATCATGCTTGCAAAATACTTCATAGCTCGACTTCTCCTCAAAAACTCAAGAGAAGAAGAAGCTCTGCTTATTATAAACGACACGCTTGCGTTGTTACAAAAAAGTAACAACCAAGCCAAAATCTTTTATGTTCTTTTTGAAAAACTCTTTATCGACACCGTGAAAGAATATGATATTTCATCAATTAATATAGATTCCGAAGAACAAAAACTTGCGCTTGCAACCTCTGACGACAAACTCTCAAGGCTTGTCAATTAGTGTTTCTTTTCACAAATAGTTGGAATACCGATTAGTGCCAAGTAGAATACGCATCCAAATAAAACTAAATTTAAAATTTCCATAATTGAATCTCCTTTCTAAAGAGCATGCGATTAAAAACCCTTTTTTAACCTTATAAGTTTTTAATTCCACATATCTGAAATTCAATAACGCTTTTTTAAAAAATATTTACAAAAGTTTACAAAAAAAATCAAATTACTAATTTTGAGCAAGTATAAAATCTATAGTTCAAAATATTCCGCTTTATCTAACATTCGTTCGTCGCGATAATAACTGTTATAAAGTTTTGCTTTTTTAATAATATCGTACCATTGATTGTAATTGTACATAAAATCATCTTTATTTTTATTCATATAATGAATCGTTACAATACCTTCATATCCTCTTGTAACACGTAAAAATTCGCATTGCCCCTGCACTTTGTTATAATTCTTAGTGCATCGTCCGACAATTGCCTCATTTTCAGTAAGTCTAAGAGTTTTGTATGGTGATGTCGGATTCATTTTAACCATTCTACCGGTTGTATTTGATACAAACACATTAATCGGATAATTAGAATACTTGTAAGAATGGATTACAACGGTTCTTGACCAATTATTGCTTGACTGCCCACCCGGAACATACTGTAAAATCGCTTCGTTTCCGATTTTTTTATAATATCCTTTTACCCAAAGTTCTTTATTAGGAAATTTGATAATAATGGTTTCGTAAGCAAAAGCGCAAAGTGTTGAAACCAAAAACAAACTTATTAAAAAGCTAGATAAAAGGACTTTTTTCATCTGCAATAACTCCATTTTCTCCAACTTCCGTAATCTTTTTCAACAATTTTGGCGCAAAAATTTCGCTCTCAAAATGTCCAATATCAAACACAACTTTCTTAGCTTCAACTGCTGTGTGAAATTTTAAATCACCTGTTACAAATGCATCTGTTTGTCCGATAAATTCCGAACCTGAGCCTGCACAAAATCCGATTGTCTTAACTTCTTTTGCATTATAGTTATTTACATATCTGAGTTTTGGTGAAATTTTTAAGAGTTTATTTTTTAATTCTTCAACACTTATCGGATTTTTTAATTCTACAACACGAACAAAATCATCATTGTAAGTTTTTTTAAAGCCTAATTCTTGAATTATTAAATCTGTAGTTCCGCCTTCTGCTCTATCTAAATTTGTATGAGCGCAATACATATTGATTTTTTTGTATTCAAAAGGTACAAAAAACAACGGATGGTGTGAAATTATCATATCACAGCCTTGTTTAACAGCTTGTTCTAATATTTGGTCAGTAATCGTTAATGCAAAAAGAATTTTATTCACGCAAGACTCTTTTAAATCAACTATCCAACCGCTCGCATCCCATTTTTCTTGAGTTTCAAGAGGTGCAAATTTTTCTATTTTTTGTACAATTTCGTACTTATTCAAAAATTTCCTCCAAAATACGTTTTGCAATATTTTGTTTTGTGTTTTTTTCAATATGTTTAATGTTTAAATTTTTATCCAAAATATAAACTTCGTTTTCATCACTGTTAAACCCGATATCTTTTCTTGAAATATCGTTAGCAATTAAAAAATCACAACCTTTATTTTGAATTTTCTTTTTTGCGTTCTCTATTAAATTTTCACTTTCTGCACAAAAACCTACAATAAGAGGATATGTTCCCTCGCCCCTTGTGGGAGAGGGCTGTGAGGGGTTTTTCTCCAGTTGTTTCAAGTTACAAATTTCCTTCAAAATATCAGGATTTTTAACTAACTCCAATGTTATTCCTTCTTCGTCACCTTTTTTAATTTTTTGTTCTGAATATTCTTTAATTCTATAATCTGAAACAGCAGCCGTCATAATTACACAATCTTGGTCATTCAAATTTTCTTTAACAACTTTTTCCATTTCTTGTGCAGTTTCAACAACAATATTTTTATAACCTTTATCAGCCTTGAAGGTAGAAACAAGAGTAACTTCTGCCCCCTCTTGTGTTGCTATGTCTGCTAAAGCCATTCCCATTTTCCCTGAAGATGCGTTAGTAATGAATCTTACAGGGTCAATTTTTTCTTTTGTTCCGCCTGCTGTGATTAAGATTTTCTTCCCGCTTAATCTTCCGTTTGAAAGAATTTTGTCAGTGGCTTCAAAAATTTCTTCAACTTCGCACATTCTGCCTTTACCGTTTGTTCCGCAAGCCAAATAACCTTCATCAGGTTCTAAAATATGATAACCGTTTTTTCTTAACTTATTTAAATTCTCTTGTACAAAAGGATTTCCCCACATATTTGTATTCATAGCAGGTGCTATAAGAAATGGTTTATTAAACGCACAAGCCGTTGATAATAAAAGATTGTCACAAATGCCGTTTGCAAGTTTAGAAATCGTATTAGCACTCGCAGGAGCTATGACAAAAATATCAGCTTCTGTTAAAGCTATGTGTTCAGGCTTGTATTCATCAATGGAAAAATTATCCACATAAACTTCGTTATTAGAAAGTGTTTGCAGAGTTAATTTTGTAACAAAATTCAAAGCGTTAGGAGTCAACACTACACGCACATTTGCACGAGCTTTGCGGTAAAGTCTGATTAGTCCACATATCTTGTATGCGGCAATTCCGCCCGTTATTCCGATTAAAATATTTTTGTTTTCCATGATAAAAGTATTATAGCATGCTGACAACAAGTTTTAACAAATTTCACCAAAAACTTTTTTTGTGCTATACTAATTGAAGGAACGTGCGCATGCGCACAAAAATAGCTGAAAAGAGCTTTTATTTATAAGGGGGATTAATGGCACAAGGATATGACGCTAGTAATATACGTGTATTAGAAGGTTTGGAAGCAGTTAGGATGCGTCCCGGCATGTACATCGGTTCAACTTCTCAAAGAGGTTTGCACCACTGTATTTATGAAATCGTTGATAACTCAATTGACGAATCATTGGCAGGTTATTGTACGGAAATTCACGTAACTGTTCACAAGGATAACAGTGTAACTGTAGAAGACAACGGTCGTGGTATTCCTGTTGACATTAAACCTGAAACAGGTAAATCTGCCTTAGAAATCGTACACACAGTACTTCACGCTGGCGGTAAATTCGGTGATGGCGGTTATAAAGTATCAGGCGGTCTTCACGGCGTTGGTGCGTCAGTTGTAAACGCTCTTTCAGAAAAAATGGTTGTAGAAGTTTCACGTAACGGTTATGTTTGGAAACAAACATATCTAAGAGGTGAACCGACTTCTCAAGTAGAAAAAACTGTTGCTACAACAAAAACAGGTACAAAATCAACTTTCTGGCTTGACCCTGAAATCTTCACGGAAACAACAGAAATTGATGTAGATATTATTGCAACACGTTTCAGAGAAATGGCTTTCTTGAACAAAGGTTTGAAAATCATTCTTCACGATGAAAAAGACGGAAGAAAAGATGAAACTTTCCACTACGAAGGCGGTATCGGAAGTTATGTAGCGTTCCTTAATCATAACAAAACAGTTATGTTTGATGAACCTATTTACATGGAAAAAATGGTTGACAAAATCAAAGTTGAAGTTGCTATGCAGTACACAGATTCTTACAATGAATCAATTTTGTCATTTGCTAACAACATCAACACCCACCAAGGCGGTACGCACTTAACAGGTTTTAGAAACGCTTTGACTCGTGTTTTAAATGATTATGCAAGAACAAACAAAATCTTGAAAGATTCTGAACAAAACCTTTCGGGCGATGACGTTAGAGAAGGTTTGACTGCAATTGTTTCAGTAAAAATCGAAAACCCTGAATTTGAAGGTCAAACAAAAGAAAAGCTTGGTAACTCAGAAGTTACCGGTGCTGTTCAAGATGTTGTTAAAGAAAAATTGCAGGAATGGTTGGAATTTAATCCAAAACTTGCTCGTACGATTATTGAAAAAACTTTACAGGCTCAAAGAGCAAGAGAAGCTGCTCGTAAGGCTCGTGAATTAACTAGAAGAAAATCTGTTCTTGAAAATTCAACACTTCCGGGTAAACTTGCCGACTGTTCTAACAGAGAACCTGAAAAATGCGAAATCTACATAGTCGAAGGGGATTCAGCGGGTGGTTCTGCAAAACAAGGCAGAAACAGAATGTTCCAAGCAATTTTGCCATTAAGAGGTAAAATTTTGAATGTTGAAAAAGCAAGACTTGATAAGATTTATGCAAATAATGAAATTCAATCAATGGTTCAAGCTTTCGGTATTACAATCAGCAAGAACGAAGAAGAATTCAATTTAGATAAATTACGTTACCACAAAATCATCATCATGACCGATGCCGATGTCGATGGTGCGCACATTAGAACACTTCTTTTAACGTTCTTCTTCCGTTATGCAAAACCGCTTATCGAAAACGGATATGTTTATATCGCTCAACCGCCTCTATTCAAGGTAACAAGCGGTAAAACAGCGGAATATTTGTATGACGAACACGCTTTGGATAAGATGTTAAAAGAACGTGGTATCAAGTCTTTGAGCTTATCAGATAAGACTAAATCTAAAGTTAAAACAGGCGACGAGTTGTTGACATTGTTATCAAACATGGCAACCTTCTACAAATCTTACAACAACCCAATTTTGAACATCATTCCATCTGTTGTTCTTAGAGGTTTAATTCGTTCTGATGTTAAGGCTGAAGATTTTGAAGATCAAGCAAAAATGACTGAGGTTGTTGAATATTTGGCTCATTATTTGAAAGACCACGCAGAAAATTATCATATTGAAGAAGCTAAGAATTATGCTGTTTCATTAAAATACAATGCAGAAACTGCAAAATATGCTATTCAATTAGATTTGTTTGAAAATGAACACGAATTAATTACGGCAAATATCATTAAGAGTAACGAATTTAAACGTTTGAAGAATTCTTATCCGCTAATCAGAGATTTCTTGATTGAAGAAGAAAAAATGCTTATTTTAGAAACTGAAAACGGAGAAGTTGAAATTACATCGTTTGAACAATTGCAAAAACTTGTTGACGATAGAGGTCAAAAAGGTTTGGCAATCCAAAGATTTAAAGGTCTTGGTGAAATGATGCCTCAACAATTGTGGGAAACAACAATGGACCCTGAAACAAGAACATTGTTAAAGGTTAATATTGAAGATGCAATGATGTGCGACCAGTTATTTGATATTTTGATGGGCGATAAGGTTGAACCTCGTCGTGATTTCATTGAATCAAATGCTGTGTATGCGACAAATATTGATACTTAATCTTTAGGTGAATGGTGCAATTTATGCACCATTCACCTAGACATCAAAAGCGTAAAAAGTTTTTATTCTATCAAAAATGTTCAAAAAAATCTAATCAGTTGGAGCATATAAATTTACTTAATATTACATAATAATATCTATTATATGAAAATATTTTTTAGTAGAATATTTTTTAGAAGGGTAAAAGCTGATGAAAGAATTAGTTTGTTTAGCAGTCTTTATAATTTTGGCGACGCTTTTTGCAATAGCAATGGTAGTTGCGGGTTTTGTCTGCCAATACAGAAAAAAATCTGCTGTTAAAAACGAAACTTATGAATGTGGTATTGCACCTTCTATGGATGCCTGTATTGAGTTTGATATAAAATATTTTAATTATGCAGTTTTATTTTTGATTTTTGATATAGAAACAATTTTTCTTTATCCTTTTGCTGTATCAATAAACGCATTAGGTTTGTTTGCAATTATCGAAGCTTTTATATTTATTTCTCTTTTACTCGGCGGATTATTTTTTGCCATAAATAAAAAAATGTTAAGGTGGTTATAATGAATTTTGTAGTAACTTCAATTGATACCGTTCTTAACTGGAGTAGAGCAAATTCTTTATGGCCGCTTACTTTCGCAACCTCATGCTGTGGAATTGAAATGATGCAGACGGTTGCATCCGATAATGATATAGCAAGATTTGGTTCTGAAGTCTTTAGAGGCTCACCTCGACAAGCGGATTTACTGATTTGTGCGGGAACAATAACACATAAAATGGCACCCGTTCTTTTAAGATTATATGAACAAATGCCCGAACCTAAGTATGTAATAGCTATGGGTGCTTGTACCTGTGGCGGTGGAATGTTTGCAGAAACCTCATATTCGGTAGTAAACGGAATTGACAAAATTCTACCTGTAGATATTTATTTACCTATGTGTCCGCCAAGACCCGAAGCTTTGATTGATGCAGTTAGAAAACTGCAAGAAAAAATTAAACAAGAATCAATTTTAGATAGAAAAAAATTTGTAGAATCGCACATTTCTAAATTAGAAGAAAAAAATGGAATTCTGGAACTCAAAGGAGGTGCGCAATGAATTATAAAGAATTTATGAAAATTTTTGAAGATTGCGAACTCGAAGGGAATAAAATTATTATAAAATCGAATTTGCATGAAGTAATTAAATTTGTAGTAGAGAATTATACTTATAATATTTTGAAAGAAATTATTGCAAATGATGCAGGAGAAGGCAAAACAGAACTTATTTATCATTTGTATTCAACAGGCGATGAAGAGGATTTATTTATAGCAATTGTTGTGAAAGATGAAGCAGAAACCGTTACGGATATATTTAAATCAGCAATTGCTGATGAGAACGAGATTTTCGACTTATTTGGTATTAAATTTAAAGGTAACGAAAATCTGAAACGACTTTACATGCCGGATGACTGGAAAGGTTTTCCACTCCGCAAAGATTATATTCAAGATGATACGAGGTTAGCGTGGAATGACAACAACGAAGCTTAAATTAAATCTCGGACCACAACACCCGTCTACGCATGGTGTTCTTCGCCTGATTTTAGAATTGGAAGGCGAAAAGATTTTGTCATGCGAACCTGATGTGGGTTATCTTCACCGCGGAATGGAAAAAATGGCAGAAAAACTTAATTATATTCAATATTTGCCTTGTGTAGACAGAATTGATTATTTAGCAGGATTTTTCTATTCTCAACTACTTTGTGATATTGTTGAAAAAGCGATGAACATAGAGCTTACGGATAAAGTCCGCGCAATCCGTGTCATGCTTTTAGAGCTTAACCGAATTTCATCACACTTACTTTGGATTGGCGCATTTTTAATGGATTTAGGCGCAGTTTCGCCGTTTTTCTATGCTTTTAGAGAACGTGAGATGATTTTAAGATATTTTGAACGCTTAACCGGTCAAAGAATGATGTACAATTATTTTCAATTTGGCGGAGTGCGTAAAGATATTGATTATTTAGAAGATGTAGAAGAAATTCTTTCTATTTTACCTGAAAAATTGAATGATTACGAAAAACTGATTACGGATAATCCGATTGTCTTAAAAAGAACTGTCGGAAAAGGAATTTTAGATAAAGAAAAAGCTTTTAATTACGGAATTACAGGCGTAAACTTAAGAGCAAGTCATGTCGATTTGGATTTCAGAAATCAAGATTCTTTATATAAAGGATTTGATTTTAGAACAATTGTTATGAATGAACAGGATTCTTGGGCAAGATATAAGGCAAGAATTTTAGAAATTAAAGAGAGCATGAATATTGTTCATCAGGCTTTAGAATATCTAAAAAAAGCAGACAAATTAGATCAAAAATTAATTAACCCGATTAATTTAAAATTACCTGAAGGTGAATATTATTCTCAAATAGAAGCGCCAAGAGGTTTAGCAGGTTGTTATGTTAAATCTGACGGTTCTGATAAACCTTATCGTTTAAAATGGCGCACAGGCTCATATTATGCGGTAAATCTTTTGAGAGAATTACTTGTTGGAGAATACTTAAACGACGCTATTGCAATAGCAGGTTCTTTAGATATAATTTTGCCAGAGGTTGATAAGTAGAAGTGAATTATCTTTATTTTTTATATATAGAATTTCTTACAAAACACAATATTCCTAAGCTTTTTGGGGATATAACTTTCTATTTTATTCCTTTTTGTATAGTAGCTGTTGCGCTTCTTGTCGTTGTAATTTTTCTTGTGTTAGCAGAAAGAAAACTTTTGGGTTTTTTCACACAAAGAAAAGGACCAAATAGAGTCGGATATTGGGGACTTTTACAAACAATAGCCGATGCATTAAAGCTTTTATGCAAAGAAAATATTACACCAAACAAAGTTGATAGAGTTCTTTTTAACCTCGCGCCAATACTTGTTTTTATTCCTATGTTTGCTGCGGTTGGAATAATTCCATACAGTTCAGAATTTACATTTGTGAACACGCAAACTAATGTTATTTTATATCTAATTTTAGTTGCATTTCCTGTTTTGAGTATTTTTCTTGCAGGTTGGGCAAGTAATAATAAGTATTCGCTAATGGGCGCAATGCGAAGTATTGCACAAATTTTAAGCTACGAACTTCCTATAACGTTTACAGTTTTATCGGTCATCGCATTAGCTTCTTCAATGAATATGACTTCAATTACATTGGCTCAAAGTTCAAAATGGGGGCTTTTCGGTTGGTTTGCCTTCCCTTGTTTTTTAGGCTTAATAATAATGTTTATATCTATTTTAGCAGAGCTTAATCGTTGTCCGTTTGATTTACCTGAAGCTGAAAGTGAATTGATTTGCGGATATAATACAGAGTATTCAGGCATGAGATTTGCTTTATTCTATCTGAGTGAATATGGCTTAATGTTTGCAAATTCAATATTCATAGCCATTTTATTTTTTGGCGGATATCTTTCACCGTTTGGGAAATACTTGTTTAGTAATTCGTTTTTAATCTACTTTGAACAAGCTTTTTGGCTATTTCTAAAAGCCTCTTTAATAATATTTGTTATGATTTGGATAAGGGCAACGCTTCCAAGACTTGCGTCTTTTGATTTACTTAAATTTTCGTGGGCATATTTGCTTCCGATTTCTATACTAAACCTTTTTGCAATGGTTTTAATTAAGTTTGGAGGTCAGTTGTGCTAAACGAAATTAAAGCTTTGTGGGACGGTTTATGGACAGTTTTTAAACACTTGTTTAAAAAGCCTGTAACATTAGAATATCCTGAAAAACGTCGTGAATTAAATGACGAATTTCGTGGGAAATTAGAAGTTAAAGGCTGTATCGGTTGCAAAATTTGTCAAAAAGTTTGTCCGACAGGTGCTATTAGTATTGATAAAACGCTAGAAAAAACGGTTTACAAAATAGATATGAAAAAATGTATATTCTGCGGAAACTGTGTTTATTATTGTCCAAAATCTGCGGTTCGAATGACAAAAGAATATGAACTTGCAACTGATAAAAAAGAAGATTTGATTTTAGTTTTTGAAGAGGTGAATAATGCTGAATAATCCTGTATTTTTCTATATAGCATCAGTCGGTATAATATTATTTGCCTTGCTTTCATTGTTTGCAAAGAATGTTATTTATTCACTTCTTTGGGCAATTTTAGTTTTCTTTTTTGGTGCAGTAATATTTTTTATATTAGGTTCAGAATATAACGCAATTATTCAAGCAGCAGTTTACGGGCTTGCTGTACCAATAATTATTGGAATTTCAATAATGTTCAGGGGCAAACCTAAAAAAGATGAAGCTGACACTAAAAAATTTATATTGCCATACATAACAATTATGTCCGCAGGAATTTTTGTATTGGCATTTGTTTATTTAATTATGATGTCGCTTGTTATGATGCCTGACACATTTAATTTAATGGATACAGCGCATATAACTGCATTTGATAATATTTCAGCGTTTGCAAAAGGAATTTTTGTAGACTATGTTTGGGCATTTGAACTCGTATCACTTCTGTTATTGATTGTGATTGCAGGAATTTCGATGTTGGAAAGGAGGGGAAAAGAATAGTATGGCTATAACACTTTACCATTATTTGTTCATAGGTTTAGCACTTTTCCTTCTTGGTTTAATTGGTTCTGTCTTGTTGAAGAGCGTTATAAAAATCCTAATATCAATTGAATTTATGCTTTTGGGTATAAATATCAATTTTATTACATTTGCGACATTCTGCGACAACGTAAATTTCGAAGGTTACGTAATGTCTTTGTTTTATATCGGCTTAGGTGCAGTAGAACTCGCAGTTGCGTTATATATCTTTTATCTGATGTTTCAGAAAAAAGAAAGTGATAATATAGATAAATATACGGATTTGTAAGAAAGGGGGGAAAAGGGAATAAGGTAATAGGGTAATAAGGGAATAAGAGATTTTATTCGCTTCGCTCATTTTACTTTTTTATAAATAAAAATTTAACAGAGTATATAAAGGAATTTTTAAAACCACTTATTCCCTTATTACCCTATTACCTTATTCCCCTCCTAATATGCCAAACATAATACTTGACAACACCTACCTAATTTTACTTCTCCCACTATGGATATTTTTAATCATAATGGGCGGACGATTTTTCTCTGTTTATGTTAATAAAAGAATTATTTATACATTGACACTTTTGTCATCGTTTTTAGGTGCGCTTTTGTGCTCAACCAGTTTACTTAAATTTGAAGAAACAATCGAACAAAGTTTTTCGTTTATAAAAATAAATAATTTTATGATTACTTGCGGAGTACATATAGATAAATTATCACTTATAATAGCTCTTTGTTTGTTTGTCATAAGCTTTTTGGTGCAAGCGTTTTCAATATCTTATATGAAAAACGAAGCGAAAAATTACAGATTTTTTGCATACTTGAATTTATTCAATTTCACAATGGCAGGACTTTTATTCAGCCCAAACCTTTTCCAAATGTATTTCTTTTGGGAACTTGTCGGAGTGATGTCTTATTTGCTTATTGGCTTTGATTACAAGAAAAAAGAAAAATCCAATGCTTCTAAACGAGTATTTCTAATGAATAGAATCGGTGATACAGCCTTAATAGCAGGCATAATTTCGGTTTCTTATTTTATGTATAATTATGCCGGAAACTCTTCTTTTGCAACTTTGTCATTTGAAGATATGAATTCTATTTCTACGCTTTTATGTGCATACACTTCTACGCCAATGTTTCACGTAATTTGCGGTTTGTTCATAATTGGTGCTGCCGTAAAATCCGCACAATTTCCGTTTTATACATGGTTACAGGATGCAATGGAAGCAAAGCTTCCAGTAAGTGCGCTTTTACACTCAGCAACAATGGTTGTAGCCGGTGTTTATTTGCTTATTAGAATGTTGCCGTTCTTTAGCTTAGATAATAATTTATTAATATTTATTATAAGTCTAGGACTTCTAACCGCGCTTATTTGTTCAGTTTTAGCTTCTATTGAAACACATCCTAAGAAAGTTTTGGCATACTCAACTTCTGCAAATTTAGGTTTGATGTTTTTAGCAGTAGGAACACAAAATATAAAAGCTGCAGTAGTATTTTTGGTTGCACACGCATTAATAAAATCAATGTTATTTTTAGCGTTAGATACAAAAAACAGTTATGTCGGCTATGTAACATTCTTACTCGGCGCACTTAGTTTATCAGGTTTAATTTTCTCAGGCATGATTGCTAAAGAAGTTATTTTTACTTCATTAAACGGATTTGAGGCAATTGTATTTTGCATAATTTCATTTGTGACGGCTTTTTACATAATGAGAATTTCTGTTTTAATGATTCAAAATGAAAAACTTGAAAATAAAATTGATTGGGCAGAATACTTACCAATTGCTATATTATTTATTTTAAATATCGCATTTTATTTCTTTATAAGACGTCATAGCGAATACAAAATCGCAGAACCTTTCTATACTGCACTTGCAGGCTGGGTTGTTGTTTATATTTGTTATATGAAAAATTGGCTTACAAAAATAAATGAAACACCAAAATTTTTAGAAAAATTTTATAATAATATTTTGAGTTTTGTTTATGAAAAAATTGCCTTAGCCTGCAACTTCGTTGATGTAAGAATTTTAAGTAATTACAAACATTTTGGTACAATTCTAAAATTTGGCGTCAAGGTTTCTGATTTTGTTGAAACATACATAATGAACGGCGTTGTAAACATTGTAGCGAACGGCTCTAAAAAGATTTCTGAAACAGATTCAATTTTGCAGAGCGGAAATGTACAAACGTATAATGCGTATGCGTTTATTTTAGTTACAATAGTAATAACATTTGTACTTGTAACGTATAAATGGGTGCTTAGTCAAATGGGGATTGGATAAATGAGAAAAGTTATCGATGCAAAAAATTGCACCCTGCAATCTATTCATTCCCCTCACCTACAACCCCTCTCCCACAAGGGGCGAGGGGAGTAAATAACAAATAACGGAGAAAACGATGAACATATTTTTATCAATACCATTTTTAATATTCATGCCACTTGTAGTATCACTGTTTGTGATATCGCCTTTATTTACAAAAAACGAAATAGTCGTTCGCCGTTTCACAAAAGGCGTTTGCCTATTTCACTTTTTGTATTCGATTTTGATGCTGGCTTGTTTTGATTCGGCAAATCCGTATATAAGTGAAATTCATTTTTTCGGACTTGATTGGGTGCAATCAATCGGAGTTAAATTTGCGTTTCAAATAGATTCTGTTTCAATGATTTTAACGGTTTTAACTTCGTTTGTATTTTTACTTGCAGCTTTTGCAAGCAAATTAAATATAAGAAAAAGTCACAAGTTTTATTACTCAATGCTTTTACTTTTGATGGCATCAATTCTTGGTATTTTTACAGCATCTGATATGTTCGTATTCTTCTTGTTCTGGGAATTAGAACTTATTCCTGCTTATTTTTTAATTGGCGGAAAATGGAGAGAAGAAGACGAAACCCAACTGGAAAACGCAAAAAAATCAGCAGTAAAATATGTTTTATTTACGTTTTTAGGAAGCATGATTATGCTTTTAGGTATTCTGCTTTTGCATTATTATAACTTTATTTCAAACGGAATTTTGTCTGCAAATTTTGCAGATATTGTAGACTCTGCAATTCCTGATTATATTCAAAATTTAATCGCGATTTGCCTTCTTATAGGTTTTGGTGTAAAACTTCCAATTGTGCCTTTACACACTTGGTTACCTGATGCGCACACAAATGCACCAACTCCTGTTAGTATGATTTTAGCAGGCATTTTGCTTAAAACAGGTGCGTATGGCATTTACAGATTTAATTATGAAACCATGCCTGTATCTTTTCATTGGCTTGCACCAGCGTTGGCAATTTTTGCTCTTATAAATATAATCTATACAGCATTTATTGCTTATGCTCAAACCGATATCAAACGTATCGTTGCTTATTCAAGTATTTCCAATATGGGCTTAATTTTATTAGGACTATGTGCTTTTGATAAAATCGGACTTTCAGCGTCAGTTTTCCACATGGTGGCTCACGCACTGGTAACTTGCGGTCTGTTTATGATTGCAGGAATCGTATATTTGAGATTTAAAAATAGAGATATTAACACGCTTGGCGGTATTGCAACAGTTATGCCGCGTTTGTTCGGTTTTGCAACACTAATTGTACTTGCATCAATTGGAGTTCCTGCTTTTGCGCCATTTGTGAGTGAAATTTTAACAATAATCGGTGCAATGAATTCTGATTTAAGTGAAATTTTAAAATTCTCTGCTGTCTTTTCATTGCCATTGTTAATTTTGAGTTCTTGTTACATGCTAAAATTCTTGCATAGAGGATTTTTTGCAGAGCTTAAACCTGAATACGAAAAAATCAACGATATATCAGTCCATGAGTTTCTGGTTCTTGCCGCAATCCTCGCTGGCTTGGTAATTTTCGGTTTGTATCCGAACGCAATCCTGGGAATGATAGGATAAGGAGTGCACAATGCTAAACGATATATTTAATGTACTTCTTCCACAAACTTGCTTAGGATTTTTTATAATTCTTCAACTAATTTTATCTATGTGTATTTCGCCAAGACAATTCAGATTTGCGCGTTTAATTTCAATCATAGGAATATCATTGAGTATTGTATTTCTTTCAACAGTACAAACCGAGCCGCAATATTTTGCATTTCGGAATTCTTTAATGTCAGACAGTTACACCTTGTTATTTGATTTTGCAATTTTATTATGCGGATTTTTTACGGCACTTTTAACAAAAAATCTTGTTAAAACAATGAAACGACACGCATATACTTTTCATGCAATACTTTTAACTGCAATTTTTGCGGCTATGAACATAATTTCAGCAAACGATTTTTTGACGCTTTTTGTGTCCGTTGAATTAATGAGTTTTTCTACTTATTTCTTAATTGCATCATCAAAAGGTTATTATTCAAAAGAAGCAAGTTTCAAATATTTATTAACCTCTGCTATTTCAAGCGGTATATTTTTATTCGGGGTTTCATATTTATACGGAATTACAGGCTCTTTGAATCTTACAAAAATTTATGAAGTTGTAGCTAATCAAGAACCTTCAATTATGTACTCAATTTCAGCCATAATGATAGTTTTAGGACTTATTTCCAAACTTGCGATATTTCCGTTTGCAAACTGGGTGATTGATGTTTACAAAGGCACAGAAACTTCAATTTTAGCGTTTTTATCAACAGTTCCAAAACTTGCGGTCTTTGGCATTTTATGCAGACTTTTAGTTTTTCCTCTGAGTAATAGTTTTGAACTAACTTTTGCAGTTGCAATCATATCTTTAATAACTGCGCTTTGGGCGAATACTTATGCTATCAGAGAAAAAAATGTTAAAGTTATTTTAGCGTGTTCAGCGTCTGCAAATTCATCTTACGCGCTTTTAGCAGCAAGTCTTGTGTCAGTTTATAATTTATCAACAGTAATTTTTTATCTTTTATGTTACGTACTTATGAATATTTCAACTTTTGCATTTTTAAATATTTATAATGACAAAAATTCAATGAACGTTGAAGATTTTAAAGGAATTTTTTACAAAAGTCACGGTTTAACAGGTGCTTACGCGGTTTCAATTTTAGCTTTAGCAGGAATCCCGATTACATCAGGTTTTATTGCAAAAATCTATTTGTTTACAGCGATTGCAAATTCCGGATTGATATTTGTACCATTTTTATTAGCATTATTACTATTAACAGTTGTTGCTCTTTATTATTATTTAAAAATACTGCTACCTTTATTTGCAGAATGTGACAAAAATACTCCTGTACCAATTTTGAATGTAAATTTTTCACAAAAATTTGTTCTTGTTGTAACAACGGTTGTTACAATGCTTATTGGAATTTATCCTGAAAAAATTATTGAATTATGTAGATTTATTGCATACAATATTTAAAACTAGCAAAAAATTTTTTTACGGTTTTTTAACTAATTGATATAGTAAAATAGCAAAAGGGATATAATATGAACACCATTACAGGAATAAATTCTACACAATTTAAGTCGCTAAAAATGTCTAACGGACGTAGGACTTATATACAGCACCAAGTAACATCAATTCTTCATCAAGACTATAATGACATCGCAAAGATAACAAATTCTGTTTCACCTAAAAAAGTCCACTTTATAAGAAACTTGGCAGAATGGTATAATGAACATAATTTCTATAGAAACATTAATGAAGTAGAAGATTCAACTTATGTTAATAAAGTTTTCGAATCAATAAAAAATCCTAAAAACATCCACCTTTACATCGGTGAACACTTTGCTGATTCTTTTAAAAATATGGCAAGAATAATTGATGGTGCACAAGGAAGTTCAAAAAAATTACAATTAGTAAAAAAAATTAATGATGAACTATTCCAAAATGCTCGAGAACATAAAGACAACACTATGATAATAGACATTATAGAATCTCCTCATGCAAAAGAATATGCCAACAATTATAAAAAAATAAAACCATATTTAATACTTAATAAGAATAATCCAAATGCAATAAAAGATTTAGATAAAATGTTTGAAACAAAAACTTTTGATGCAAAACTATACAAGTTAAGGTTAAATAACAAAAATATTAAAGAGAGTTTAGGTTATAAAGATACACCTATTTTAAACAAAGAAGTATTTTTTAATAACTATAATAAATACACTTCTGATTTTATAAAAGCTTTACACCATAATGTATATATTTCAACTGAAATGATGCAAAATGGAGTGGATAAAGATGTATTGTACATGCTTACGACCTTAGATAAGAATAATCACAAAGTACGCAATAACTTACTATCATCCTTATTTGGAACTTTTGATGCAGAAACAAAAGCTGAAAGAATTGCAAAAATCAAAGCATTAAAAAATGTATTTGAAATCATTGACAATGATAAATATGCAAAAGATTTTGTAAAAAAATCAATGACTGAAATTTCAGAAAATATTGATGCAGAAGGTTTACAAGAAATTTTAACAAACATCTCTACTAAAAAACTATCCATCTTCAGAAAAAACGCTTGGAATATAATAGAACAAACAAAAAAACAAGAACGTATTGAAACATTAAATCGCGAAATTCTAAATCCTTTGTTTATTACCCAAATAAATAAAATAAGATTGGCAGATCGCGTTTACTGTGGATTTGAAAAAGATAGAACATTTTTCGGTAATGCTTACGCTCGTATAGCAAACTTTTTCAACATATTAAGAGATAAAATGACAAAAGATGTTGCTGAAAGTATACCTAGAACACAACAAAAAGCAACTACTCCAGTCAAAGAAACAATAGCAAAAGAACCAAAAGCAGAAAAAATTGAAGAAATTGAAAAGAAATTAACAACTCCTATCAATGAACCAACAATTGAAAAAAATGTTGAACAAGAAATTCTACCAGCAATACTTCCTCAAAAAGAAAATGCTCCAAAGGAAACTGCAAAAACTGTTAAACAAATTATTGCTGAGAATGTATTATCTTTCATTTCTCCAAAATTGGGAGAAAAAACATTTGCGAAGCAAAACGATTTGTACTCAAAAAATGCAACAAAAATCCGTTTAGGCATGCTTCCTGAGATTTTCTCATCAGTTGCTGATACAAGAAAAGCCGATAGAGCTGTTGGCAAAAAAAGAATCAATTCTGCAAACAAAGATGTATTGAATCTATACTTGAAAATCAACGGCAAAAATAAGAAATTCGTAAATTACTTACTAAAGAAACGCAATGTTGATAATACCCGCATGTTCGAAGTTAAGGATATTATTGCAATACTTGATAAAGCAGAAGCTAAAATTGCAAAAGATAAAAAATTAAACCCTGCTTATAAAGCAAAAGACGCAAGACAATATTATAATCACTTGTACGAGGCAAAGATAGAACAATACGGAAAAGTAAAACCTCAAAGGAAATTAAAAACGAATGCTTAGAAAGTAAATATATGCAAATATCAACCAACAATTTTAATACAAATTTCAAATCGACTTTTCCGGTTGCTCATTGGATTGCTGAATCAAACAGCAGTTTTGCGCCAGTATCGAATTTAGAACTTGTTAAGAAATTACAAGGCAAGCTTGTAAGAGTTTTAAACAAACCTCTGAAAGACAGCACTAAGCCGTTTAATAACTTAGAACAAAAAATTCGTGCTTATGTCGGCGCAAGTGATGCTGATTACCGAAATGTACCGCACGTGCGCTCGTTTTATAATAGAACATCAAACTTCCCACAAAAATTCTCACCTGTTTCGTACATAATTACCGGCACAGATGTTGATTTCTTCGAAGAATATTTGGCTAAAAATATCGGTCGAGCCAAAAATTTTTCTAAAGAACAATGGAAACACCCTTATTCTCAAGAAACATTTGACGCCATTAATCTTTACAACAGTAAAGGTTTAGCATTTGTTAAGCGCGACTCCAGTCAAATTAAAGACGAACAAAATATGAGCTATATCTTACATACAAAGTTCGAAATCATAAGAAATAAACTTGGTAAAATCAAAGATTATAAACTCTTAGATGCAAGATTTCTTCCTTCAAGCGGTCCTAAAAATCCGCTTGAAAAAATATAACAGAATTTGAACCCGCAAACTTCTTTCATGCTACAATATTGTTATGGCAAATTCATTTGAAGATGTTATTTCACAAATTAAAGACCGGCTGGATATAGTAGATGTAGTTTCTCAATACGTTGTTCTAAAAAAAAGCGGAGCAAATTATTGGGGAATTTGTCCGTTTCATAACGACAAAAAACCTTCTATGTCAGTAAGTCCTTCTCGCGGAATTTTTAAATGTTTCTCTTGCGGTGCTGGCGGTGACGCATTAGCTTTTCTTGTAAAAATCCAAAACAGAGAATACAAAGACGTAATAATGGAACTTGCCGACAAATATGGCATCGAACTTCCTAAAAAATACAGCGCATCTTCTGAAACAAAAAGTTTAAAAAAAGAAATGATAAAGGCATGCACTAAGGCCGCTAAATTTTATCACATACAACTCAGAAGTGCCGATGACGCAAATAAAGCAATGACAGCTCTTCGCAAGCGTGATGTAGACGATAATATTATTGATAAATTTACTCTCGGTTGGGCACCTAACAAGTATGACACTTTATATAAAGAACTCAAAAAAGAATTCAAAGATGAGATTTTAGAAAAAGCCGGACTTATTCTAAAATCCAATTCAGGCGGATATATCGACAGATTCAGAAATAGAATTATAATCCCTATTCAAAACGAAAATGGAGAATATGTTGCTTTTGGCGCACGTGCGGTTGACGAAGGACAAAATCCAAAATACTTAAATTCATCCGACTCCTTGATTTATAACAAAAGTAAACTTTTATTCGGTCTAAATTCTGCTCAAGATACGATTAAAGCAGAAGATGGCGTTGTAATTATGGAAGGTTATTTTGACGTAATTTCAGCACAAGCGCATGGTGTAGAAAACGCAGTTGCTTCTTGCGGTACAGCCTTAACTCCAGACCACGTTAAATTATTATCAAGATACACAAAATCAAGAAGAATTTTTCTATCTTTTGATACCGATAAAGCCGGAGTCAACGCAACGACAAAAGGAAGCAATGTTATCAAAGAAACCTTATCAACATTGGGCGATGTTAAGCAGTTTGACGAAAGCCATATCGCGTCTGCCGTTGACAACAAATACGCTTGCGAAATACGTGTAGTTTCACCACCTCAAGGCAAAGATCCTGACGAATTTATACGTTCTATGGGCGGAGAGGCGTTTAAGGAATATATTAAAAACGCACCACTATTGATTGATTTTCTTTTAAACAATATTTTAAGAGAAAAAAATTCCGCACAAACTCCGCAAGAAAAAGCCGAATTAGTTGAAAAAATTATTGAAATATTAAAAGATGTTAATAACAAAATTATTCAATCCGAATATGTAAAAATGGTTTCTACAGTTTTGGAAATCGATGAAGAAGCCATTTTGAAAGAGCTTGCACGTCATGAAAGACAAGGTGCATTAATCGAAAGGAATTTGAATACAAAAAAAGTTGTAACAAATTCTTCACAATTCGAGATAAAAGCGCAAAAAAATTTATTGAGCGTTTTTTTAGCAAGTGACAGTTCGTTAACCTTCAACCAAATAAACGAAATGTTACCTGAAAATATCATCCAAGATGAAACGTTAATAATTGTAAAAAATACAATTGACAAATTGGCGTGTACAATAAATAATGTTAAGGAATTGACCAAAAGCTTATTTACTGAATTCATAGAGGATGAGAATTTGACCCAAATAATTACAGACCTGGTCGAACTTTCGGAAGCCTTCAACGGACTTGAATCGGACGAATTTGAAGCAACTGTGAAGGAAAACATCATAAGACTAAAAAAATGTTATCAGGAAAAAGATGCAGAAAAACTTCGTCAGCAATACAAACAGGTCAATGATGACGAAATAGAAGCCCTAAAAATTCAAATGCAGCTTAGAGATAAAATTAAATTAAGGACTGGAGATAAATAAATGACCCAAAAAAGAAACTCACATTCATCAGTAATCAGCGTAGAAGACGAAAACATGGATTTGTTAGACTACGATTCTGAAAAAGAAGAAGATGATTACATTGAAACTGATTTAGGTACTGATAATATAGAAGATATTATTACTTCATCTAAACTAAGCGGTGTAAAAAACGACGATTTTTACATGATGGACTCAGGCGATTCTCATCAAGAAGCAACCGAAACAGAAGTTCCAAAAGGAGTTGCTGTAGAAGACCCTGTAAGACTTTATTTAAGAGAAATCGGTCGTATCAAATTATTATCAACAAGCGAAGAAATCGAATTAGCACGTAAAATTATCCAAGGCGGAACGCCAGGTGCTATAGCTAAAAGAAAATTAGTTCAAGCAAACTTAAGATTAGTTGTAAGTATTGCTAAAAAATATGTTGGTCGTGGCATGCTTTTCTTAGACCTTATTCAAGAAGGTAACTTAGGTTTAATCAGAGCTGCTGAAAAATTTGACCACGAAAGAGGTTTTAAATTCTCAACTTATGCAACTTGGTGGATTAGACAAGCTATTACAAGAGCTATTGCAGACCAAGCAAGAACAATTCGTATACCTGTTCACATGGTTGAAACAATTAACAAACTTAAAAAAGTTACAAGAAGACTAGCTCAAGAACTTTCAAGAAAACCAACCGAAGATGAGTTGGCAGCAGAAATGGGCGTTTCAATTTCTAAATTGAGAGAAATTGTTAAGATTGCTCAAGAACCGCTTTCTTTGGAAACTCCAATCGGTAAAGAAGAAGATTCAAGATTAGGCGATTTTATCGAAGATAAAGAAGCTGACGCACCAATCAAAACAGTTGCTTCTGAACTTCTTAGAGAAGATTTGGCAGAAGTTCTTTGCACACTTTCTCCACGTGAAAGAGATGTATTGAGATTACGTTTCGGTATGGATGACGGACGTCAAAGAACATTGGAAGAAGTTGGTCAATTGTTCGGCGTAACTCGTGAACGTATCAGACAAATTGAAGCTAAGGCTTTAAGAAAATTACGTCACCCAAACCGTAGCAAACGATTGAGAGAATACGTAGAAAACTAGGAATTAAAAACGGACAATTGAAAAAATTCAATTGTCCGTTTCTTTTAAGATAAAATATCACCCTCATCAGAGCTCCGCTCAGCTTCTCCCCTCAAGGGAGAAGCCGTTACTTGCGCTAATTTGGTGTATTTACCGCTTCTCCCTTGAGGGGAGAAGCTGCCCGGAGGGCTGATGAGGGTGATATAAACTTAACAAAATAGTAAATGATGCAATTTTTTGCACCAATAACTACCTTTTTTCAATTGAGGAAAGCATCATTTACCTTTAAATATGAAACTTTGTAATTATTTTTTTAATCTGATTTGCAAATTCAATCTGATTAAAGTCATCCTTTTGCATATAGTACTCAATCTTATGCGGATATAATTTTTGCATCGCCGTTTTTTCCGGCAAAGAACTCATAACAATTACCGGAATATCTGCATACATTTCGTCACTCTTAAGCCGTGAAACAAATTCGTAACCGTCAATCTTCGGCATATTCAAATCAGTTATAATCAAGTCATAATGATTAATTTTCAATTTAACAAGTGCTTCTTCTACATCCAAAACCGTATCAACCGTATAGCCTATGTTCAGAAGAATGTTCTTAATCATGGTTCTTGTTGTAATAGAATCATCCACGATAAGAATACGTTTATAAGACATCAAATCACTTGGAATAAGTTTAGGTTCCTGATTTGAGTTAATCGCCTTATTGAAATCATAATGCAAAATATCCTGCATGTTTAAAATCAAGCACAACTCGCCTGACGCAAGATTTGTAATTCCTGAAATATTTTTAACTTTATATAATGGCGGTGACAATTTTTTCTGCAAAATGTCTTGGTCGCCCAAAAGCTTGTCAACAACAAGTCCAATAGTTTTTTCATCTGATTCTATAATAAGAATTGTTTCTTTTTCGCCTCTTGGCAAAGCCTTAAGTTTCAGAATATCAGACAAATAATAAAGCGGAATAATCTTGTTATTATAAATAATCGAGCGCGCACCGTTATTAGTCTTGATTTCGTTTTGGTTTTTCAAAATAAAAGTTGTAATAACCTGAATCGGGATTGCAAAAGTTTGTTCGGAAATCTTAACCAAGAAAACTCTAAGCGTCGTAAGAGTTACAGGGATTTCAATACGAACACAACTGCCTTTTCCGAATTCAGAAATAACTTTCACTTTACCGTTAAGTTGTGAAATCTTCGTTTTAACAACATCAAGCCCAATTCCACGTCCTGAAATACTTGTAATAGAATCACCCGTTGTAAATCCCGGCCAGAAAATAATGTTCATGATTGATTCATCCGTCATAGAATCAATATCTTCTTGAGTTAAAAATCCTCTTGAAACTGCTCTGTCCTTGATTTTTTGAAGGTTAAAACCTTGTCCGTCGTCTGCTACTTCAATAATTACTTTATTATCATCCTGTTTTGCAGATAAAAGAATTCTGCCAACAGGGTTTTTACCATTTGCAATTCTTTCGTCTCTTGTTTCGATGCCGTGGTCAATCGCATTTCTTAAGATATGAATAAGCGGAGTTTTGATTTCTTCAATGATTTTTTTGTCGGCACAAGTATCTTTACCTTCGATTTCGAAATCAATATCCTTGCCTTTCTCGTTCGCAATATCACGAACCATTCTTGAAAAAGAATTAAATACAGTGGAAATCGGTAACACGCGAATATTTTTAACCATTGATTCCATCTCATCAATGATTAAACGCATTTTCATATCATCTTCTTTTGAAGTTCTATACAAAGAATTCAGGTCATAAATTGTTCTTGAAACATTTTGAGTAATATCAGAAAGAAGCGAGAAAACCTGTTTTACAAACGCACTTGTATACTGTTCAGAAGAGCCTGATTGCAAATATTTGCGGTTATAGTACCTCAAATAGTTTGAAGTTTTCAATAAATCTTTTTGGCAATTTTCGTTCACGTTTTTAATATTGTCGATTTTTTCAAGATTTTTTTCTGTTTTAATCTTCGTAATAATCAATTCGCCAAGCTGATTAACAAGCGTATCAAGCTTTTGAGCGTTCACATGAAGCGTTTTGATTTCTGTTGAAGAAGCAGAATTATTTCCGCCTGTTGAAGTCTGAGTCGAAAGAGTCTTGATTTCGACAACATCGGTATCTTTTTTGTAATTCAATTCCAACAATTGTTTCATAATTTCTAACTGCTGTACAATCAAATCACTATCTATACTTTCATTTGGTGAAGCACAATATTCCACCGCACTCTTTAAAGTCATCATCATCTGTTCTTCCAATTGAACAGAATTATCCATAATGAAATCCAATATCTCAATTATCATATTAATGATTTCTAAAACATTGTTATCATCAATGTTTTCTTTGAGTTTTAGGATGTCTTCTTTAATTTCTTTAGTGTAAACACTACTGTCTTGAAGCATTGTAATTTTTTCTGCAACCTCGAAGAAAGTAAGCCCCGAACCTTCAGTTTCTATGCAAGAAGTGGAAAACTTCGCAACAGCAGAACTCAATTCATTACGAAGTTCCAAGATTTCGCTAATAGTAAGCGTGTTTGTTGCATTCATTACAAAATCAATTTTCGTAATAATATTTTCTAAAGAACTTTTAACCTCGTATAAATCAGTATCTTTGAAAAATGCATAAATCTTTTGAACTTCTTCTTCCAAAAGAACTATGTCTTGTGATTCTTCTTCCGGCACAATACTGTCAATGATTTCAAAGCAATTGTTGAACGCAAGATTAATCACTTCTTGGTTTTTGATTAATTTTTGATTTTTTGAATTATCGTTCTCTTGAACAGGTTCTTGAACATCTGCTATCGAAATATTTTGCACTTCGGCATTGTTTTCACCGGATAATTGTTCCAATGCTGAAATTGTTGTTGTATAACTATCATCTATAATTTCACGGTTATTTTTGATAGATTCCTGTAAAAACTTTGCAACAACTTCCAAAGAACTGATAAGCATTTTTAGAATATCAGCAGTAAGATGAAGCTTATTACTGTTTACATTATCAAAAATATCTTCCATTTTGTGCAGAATCATTTGGATATTATTGTATCCAATCATTCTAACTGCACCTTTAAGGCTATGCAAATCTCTATAAACACAGCCCGTCAGTTCTTTATTTGCAGGAGTGCCTTCAAGAGAAAAAAGGTTGTTGAAAAGTCTTTCCAAAATCTCATCAGATTCTGAACGGAAAATTTCCATAACCTCTTTGCTATTTTGATTGTTGTTTTCGTTATCCAAAAAATCCAATTTTATTCCCTAGCCTTCTATTGCAGAATTTTTGATATTGTTAGATAAACTGTTTAGCTTAGACACTTTATCAGCACTTAAACTGATTGTTTGAGAAAGAGTTTCAGCAATACTAGAATTTTCTTCATCAATAATATTCAAGCGTTCAATGATATCATTTTGCTTTTTAGCGTTTTGGTTCAAAGTGTCTAATGAATCCAAGATTTCCTTAATCTGTTTCAACAAGTTTTCTGAGCCGGAAGAAAGCGTGTTGATATCTTTAACAACAGCTTCAATTTCTTTTGAACCTTCTTCTGTCGCCATAACCGTTGAATTAGTTGTGTATTGGATATTGCTTGTAAGTGAAGTAATTTTTGTAATTGCTTGTTTTGATTCATCGGCAAGCTTACGGATTTCACCTGCAACAACCGCGAAACCTTTACCGTGTTCACCGGCTCTAGCTGCTTCTACCGCTGCGTTAAGCGCAAGCATATTTGTTTGTTCTGCAATATCGTCTACAACACTGATTGTATTACCGATTTGTTGAGAGTGTTCAGAAAGTTCCAAAATTAATTCTGCAATCATTTGGATTTTTTGTCTTAGAACAAGCATTTTATCCGCGTTAGAAGAAATTGCGTCATGTTCTTTTTCTGAAAAACTGATTGATTGGCTTACTTGTTTTTCAGTGTTTTTAGAAGTTGTAACGGAATCTTCAGAAAGCGTTCTGAGTTTTTCTACAAGAGAAGAAATATTTTTTGAATTTGTTGCTAAAGCGTCAAAATTCTTCTTCTGTTCGTTCAAGCTTTCCATGATATCAGTTGTTGTTTCTGATAAATAGCTTGACTGAGTAGTCAAAGATTGCTTAATGGCTTTTGAAATCCATTGTTTTGTAATCAAATGAACAACAGTTCTCAGTACAATAATCATTGCCAGAAACACGAATGTATCATAAGGCGCAATGTTTTTGATTTTTGCAAAGAATAAAAATATAATACAAATTGCTGTGAAAACGAATACGTCAATCATACATTTGATATTGAATTTTTGTTTTAATTCAAAATTTTGAACTTCAGCCACTTTATCTCTCCTATATAGTTTTTTTTAAAAATTTATTATATAATCATTTTATACTAAAATCGTGAAAATTGGAATATTTTATGGCAGTAAAAGTTTTATTGGTAGAAGATAGCGAAACACAATTAAAGTTTTTGAGAGATGGCTTGGCACAAAACGGTTTTGAGGTCGAGACCGCCATGAACGGTGCCGAAGCTTACAAAAAATTATTTGAATATGTTCCGGATATTGTTGTTTCAGATATCATGATGCCTGTAATCGACGGCTATCAATTATGCAGAATGATTAAAAATATTGATGAAACCAAAAAAATTCCTGTAATCCTACTAACGGTTTTAGATAAGAAAATTGATAGTTTTTGGGGTAAAAAAGCCGGTGCGCAATTGTTTTTATCTAAAACAATTGATATGAATGAACTTGTTAGAAACATTAATGCGACTCTTAGAAGATATCCATTGACAGATGAGTATAAAGCTAATATTGCTCTAAAAGCAAACAGTGATAATTCGGCACAAACTCGATTAAATAATATTTTGAACGATTTATTGCTTAAATCGGTTTTTGCAAATGAATTTAGAAATTTAAGCGACTTTTTGAATTATGAAAGAATTTTGGTAGAAAAATTATTTTCTCTTATGAGTTCTTTCGTTGAATATAGTGTTGCAGGCGTATTTTTTGCTTCACCTGATGATTATGCAGAAAATATTTTGTATCTTGATACATTAGGCAGAAATATTAATAAGAGTGTACTTTCTGATGTTCAATATGATTTCTTTAAGAAAATGGAAGAATTTAAATCTCTAAAAGATACTAAGTTTGAAGTCGTTAGAATTCTTTTGGGTAAAGAGCTTGATTACAAATTTTCGGACTTGAAATCAAAAATCATAATTCCGTTAATATTTGATAAAAAACTTATCGGCGGAATTTGTTTCTACACGCGTCAGAATATGGATTACGCATCTTTTAGGTATTTTGATATTATGATTAGCGAACTTCTTGCTATATTCAAAATGAAATACCAATATACCGAAAAAGAATTTATGTCAGTTCTTGACGGGCTTACGGGTTTATATAACAGACGCCAGTTTGAAATCGGTTTGGAACAAGAATACAACCGTACAAAACGCCATCCGTCAGACTTTAGTCTTGCAATTTTAGATATTGATTTCTTTAAAAAGGTTAATGATACTTACGGTCATCAATACGGTGATTATGTTCTAAAAACGGTTGCAAATCTTATGAAGCAAGCTTTTCGCAAAACAGATTTACTGTATAGATATGGCGGTGAAGAACTAATCATGATTATGCCTGAAACTAATATTGAAGGTGCGATTATTCCGGTACAACGTTTAAGACGTATGATAGAAGAGTATGACTTTGACTATAACGGAGTAAAAACAAAGGTCACGGCAAGTATCGGTTTAACAATGAATTATCCGGAATTCAATTCACCTGCCGAACTTTTGAAATCAGCAGATGAAGCTTTATACAAAGCTAAAGAGAGCGGAAGAAACAGAGTAGTTTTGCATGAACAATAATTTGATTGAACAAAAAAAGAATACGCATTTGTATTTTCAAGTCGGTGACAGCAAGTACGCCGTAAATTCGGAAAATGTGCTTGAAATTATGAAACTGCCTGCTTTGGATTATCCGCAGAAACTACCTAACAACATTGTAGGGCTTTTGAAATACAACAATTTTGTCATCAATGTTGTTGATGTAAGATTTTATTTAAATATTGACGTTAAACCTTATACTCCACAAAATGAACTTTTGATTGTAAAAACCGATGAATTGATTTTTGGGATTATTACAGATAAAGTTATTGGAATTTTACCGTTTGACAGTGCGCTTGTTGATGCTATTCCTTACGCAGATGCAACTACTGTTGTTGATTCTTTGTACAAAATCAATCAGGAAACCATTTTTATAATCAATATTTATTCTGTTGAAACACTTTTGAAACAGCATAAAGATTGGAAAGACGTTGATATTCCATCACTTTTCCCGCAAGATGAAGCTTCAAAAGCACTGATGGCAAAACGCACACATGCAATTGTTGATAAATCTAATATGCGCTTAGCATCAGGCGAATTGCACGTCAAAAATAAATACATTTCATTTAATCTGAATAATGATTCTTATTGTATTGCACTTGATTACGTAAAAGAAGTTTTAAAAGATGCTTCAATAACCAATGTTCCCGGAATTCCTAATTTTATTGAAGGAATTATGAACCTTAGAGGGGATTATATTACTGTTATTAATTTAAGGAACTTTTTAGATTTAGATTCGACCGTAAATTATGAAAAAAAGCCTGTAATTATTGTGAAATACAACGAACTTAAACTTGCTTTTTTGATTGATAAAATTAATGAATTATTTGAATTTCAAGATGACGGAGTTGATAATTCCGGTGACGGGTATTTTTCAAAAGAATTTATTTATAACGAAACTTTGTATATAATTCTAAATGTTGAAAAAATTATGGAAGATAAACGAATAGTTATCACTGATATGTAGTATCAATTACAGTAAATAAAGTATAGGCACATTTTAGGTATTGTGATAAAATAACTTTGTATGAAGCAGTTTAGAAAGAGAACAATTGCATTGGTTCTTGCTTCGGTAGTCACAGTAGTTGGAGCTTTTGGAGCAGAGAATTACAAAAACAGTTTGATGTCACTAAAATTTGATAGTGGCTCGAATGGTGCTGTAAGTGTAACTTTACAAACGAAACGCAATTATGAGCAAACTGTTACTCCGATAAAAAAAGATGCAACCACTTATGTAATTATGCTACCTGAAACAAATAGTCAAATGTCAGCAAATCCTGAACTTGCAGGCGACGTTGAAAGCGTAAATGTTCGAACAATGCCTTATACTACAAGTAGCAAAGGCTACACAAAAATTACAATTAGAACTAGCCCAAACGTAATGTTGACAGCACAGAAAGCTTTATACATACCAGAGAAGAAAAAAACCGCAGCCTCTGGTGAAACCGCACAAAATACAACTGACGAGTTACAAGAAGCTCCAAAGCCTGAAAATATTGAACTCAATGACAACACAGAACGTCCAAAAGAGGATGTTGTTCCTATTCGTTCTCGTAGCGGAGTCGACCAGACAAATCCTGTAGACATAAAAAAGAGCGTTCAACAGTTTGAAACAAATGAGTCTGATAGAATACAAAAAAATATCAGCCCTCAAAATAATTCTGCAACTCTGCAATCAAACCTTCCTGAAACTTCTGATTCTTCAACTTCAGATATATTATTACTGATATTGGGAATTGTATTGGTTATCATCCTTTGTGTATTTTTCTATATAAAAGCTAAGGATAAGATGGCAGCAATTGTTGGTGAGCAACCGGATTTTTCTGATGACGAAGCAGAAAATAAGAAAAAGGAAGCGAAGAACGAATCTAAGAGAAAACAAATTAAAACTGCTATCAATAAACTTGATAAGATGTATTCTAAACCGACCAAAATGCCTGTTAATGATATTCAGATTGAATCACAAGTTAAAACAGTGCACAATCCTGTGGAAGAAATTGAACCACAGGTTGATAACATTGTAGATTTAGATGAACTTTTTCAGGAAAAAACAAATACTTCTGAGGTTAAAGTTGATACCATTGACAACTTAGATGAAGAAAACAATGCTTTGGAAGAATTTTTAAGCGGATTTTCTTTTAACGAATCTCATTTCCTTGAAAACGAAGAAGAACAACACAAAAATTTTAATGAAGAATTATACGAAAAGTATATTAACGACCAAAATTTAAAATTCTCAAAATCGGACATAAAAAAAATTGAAGAGCTTTTAAATTCTGAAATCAGTGATGAAACAATGAAAGATATTAAAAGTTTTGTCGTTACCAATCCTATTGAGAAAAAACCATCCAAGAGGGAATTGTTAGAAAACTTTGTTACAACATACACTATTAACCAAAATGTTTCATTTTCCAATGCAGATATCGATGCCTTGAATAAATTAATGAGTGTTGAATTAGACAACGATTTTATTACCGATTTAAAAACAAATCCTAAACGTTTAGATGAAATGCGTCAGGAAATCGAAAAACAAAACACTAAACCGCATAAATCTTCTGAGCTTCTGACTTTAAATGTAAAAGACATGTTACCTGATTTATCAGAGGCATTAAAAAAACAAGGTGGACGCAAGATAGAATCAGAAGCAAAACCTCAAGTTGTTTATTATAGCGAAGGATATGATGTGAGTACGCTTTCTCTGAAAGATGAACTGCCGGATTTAACAATCGAAATTAATAAAGATTATGCTTACGAATCAAGACCTTCTGACGAAATAGAATTGGCAGAAAGCGGTTATGATGTTGATACGATGCGTATTTCTGACGATTTACCGGATTTGAACGATGCATTAATTCATCCTGAAAAATATGAAGAAGAAAAATCAACAATAGAAGTTGATGAAGAGGCATTGCTTAAAAATATCTCTGATATCAGTTTTAAACCGTTTTATGAAGAAAATACTACATTAGAAATCTCCAATAACGATAATGATGATTTAACTTCTCCACAAATTTTGGATGAACAAAAAGTTATAGATTTGCATGAAGAAGCTTCCGAAAATATTATACAAGGAGAAGTATCTTCCGAACCTCCGCAAAATAGTGAAAATAAAAACAAACCTTTGGCTCAAAACCGTTCCGACAGCGAAGCAGATAAACTTCTTAAATTTATTGAAGAGAAAAAACAAAAACAAGAAAATCAAATCTTAGAAAAAGAAGTTAAAATCATTGATAAAGCTCCTAAAGAAGATGTTTCCAAAGAAAAAGATAACGATATCAAAACATTTATTTTAGATAATGAAATTTACCAAATTGTTTCCAAATCCAGCATTAATGACAAATTCGGATGTTATCTTGTAAAAAATAATAGTGGTTATTATATTATGGGCTTTGTCCAAGACAAGGTATTCAAAATAAAAAGTTATAAACAACTCCAGAATGAAAAACTACAAACACGTTTAAGTGAAAAACTTAATGATGGAACAACACGCTATATTGTAAGAGTAGGAATTCACAAATTTATCTTAAATGTGAAAGATGATAATATGGAGTATGTAATGGATTTATGCTAAAACGCTTTATAATCCTATGTTTGTTACCCATTTTATTATTCTGTGCTTGCACAAAAAATACGCAAGAAGAAATTACTTTTTCTTCTTGGGGTTCTGTGACAGAAGTTGGGATTTTAAATAATATTATTAAAGAGTATGAAAAAGAAAATCCTAAAGTAAAAATCAATTTCATGCACATTCCGCAAAATTATTTTCAAAAAATCCACCTGCTTTTTGCGTCTAATCAAGCACCTGATGTAATCTTCATTAACAATTTATATTTACCTTTGTATGCCAGTAAATTAGAGCCTTTAAACAATGTCGTTAATACAGAAAATTTTAATTCAAAAAGCATTGAAGCTATGAGTATTAATGCTAAACTATATGCAGTTCCCAGAGATATTTCAACTCTTGTTTTTTATAGAAACAAAAATCTTGTCAAAACTACTCCGCAAAACTTGGACGAACTAATTCCTACAATTAAAGAAGTCAGACCATACGGCATAAGTTATGAAAAAGATATTTATTTTATGTTGCCTTATGTTTTGACTATGAACGAAGACTTTTTAAATCCTCAAAAATCCGCAGAATTTTATAAGAATTTGGAAGACAGATATGCCCCAACAGCTTCACAAGTAGGAAGTTTAACTCTGGCGCAACTGTTCTTGCAAGGTAAAATCGGACTATATCTTTCCGGGCGTTGGATGTATCCTAAAATAAAGGAAAGTGCAGATTTTGAATGGGATGTAATTCCATTTTGCGGAATAGTTCCGCTTGACGCTTCCGGTTGGGCGATTTCTAAAAACTCAAAACATAAAGAACAGGCTGAAAAGTTTCTTAATTACTTATCTTCTAAAAAGAGTATCGAATACTTTAATTCAACAGGTTTAATTATTCCGGCAAGAAATGATGTTAAGATTGATAATTTGACATTCGAACAATCTATCAAAAACGCAAAACCTTTGGAATATGGCAAAAATTACAAAAAATCTGCAGATAAACTTAATAAAGAATTGTTTTAGAAATTCGAAAAAAGTAATTAGCCTATTCAATATACTTTCCATCAAAAAGTTCCATCACCATTTTTTCCTGATCGGATTCTAAACGCTTTTTCTCTTTTTCTGTTTTTGGCGCAGGCTCATTTTGTTTCACGCTTTGTTGTGGCAACTGTTCCACCACCGCATCTGGCTGTTTTTGAGCAGGAGTTGGCTTTATATCTTGTATCTGGTTTTTTGGCTGATTGTTTTGTTGAGGTACAGGTGACGGCGTTGCTATTTTAAAGTTTTTTTTTACGGATTCCGCCGTAATATCACTATCGCCACCTTGCGGAAGCCTTACCATAACAGAAACTTCTGCATTAAACATCAAGCCTGCAGCTTCAGTAAGCATTTGTTTTTTGTTGGTATCATTAATTTGTGAAACCAATTTTTCATTCTTAAATGTAATAATAACCCCATCCGGCGCGATTTTAACAGGCGTTGCCAAATTTAACAGTGCTTTTGTTGAAGGACTTTTTACATTTAACAATAAAGCTTTCCACAGACTCTGAATATCATTACCGTCAGGCTTTTGTGACATAGGAGGCGGTGTAAAATCGTCTTGCGGTTGTGGTTCAACAGGTTTTGGAATTTCTTGTTTAATTGTTTGAGCAGGCTGTGGCGTTTGAGGTTGACTGACTTGCGGTTTAACTTCCTGAACAGGAATTGGTGCAGGACGAGTAACAGGAGCAGTCGGCGCTACAGGCTGTGGACGAGGTGCAGGAGTGAAGTTACCACCTTCAAGAGCTTTAACTCTGTTTTGCAAATCCAAAAGCGTAGAGTTTTCGCTCATATTAGCCAAATCAATCATTCCTACTTCCAACCACAAATGCTGATTTGAAGCAAGCTTCACTTCCTTTATATAATACGTAATTCTCTCAAGCAAAAACACAATTTGTTGAGTTTCCAATGACTCTTTTTGCTTAACAAGTTCTGCAATTTGAGCTTCATTAAGTCCCGTTAGTTCGCTCAACAAATCAGGTTTACAGTTTTTCACGATAAGCAGATTTTTAAAATATTCAGATAAGTTGGTCAAAATTTGTAATGGTTCGTTACCTGAATTATAAATATCATTTAAAATTTCTATCGCTTCATTAGGCGATGATGAAATTATTTTATCACAAGCACAGAAAAATATTGCGGAGCATCAGGGAAACGTATGGTCGCACGTTATCTCGCTGACTCGCGAGGACGCGGAACGGCTTGGATATACCACTTCAGAGATGTGGCGCAATTTGATTATGCGGCATACTGACGATATAGCAAAGGCGCAGAATATTCATTTGGAGAACCTGCGCTGGTACGCCGCGTTTCATAACACGTCGCACCATCCGCATATTCACTTGCTTGTGTACTCGACGGATATCAAAGATGGTTTTCTGACTGAGAACGGGATTGAGCAAATCAAGAGCGCGTTCGCAAACGATATATTTCACAACGAGCTATATCAAGTATATAAAAAACAGACTGATGTGCGCGATAAGCTGCGCTCCGAAGCAGAAAGCGTGATGAAAAATATGCTGTCCGAACTGCAAAATAATAATCAATCTGATCCGCAGCTTGAACAACTTGTTTTGAAGTTACAGTTTCAGCTTCGCAATTCCAAAGGCAAAAAAGTATACGGCTACTTGCAGCCGAACGCCAAGAAAACCGTTGACCAAATCGTTGCACAACTTATCAAGAATCCCGTGCTGAAAAAGATGTACAACGAGTGGTGCAAGTTGGAGCAGCAGAAATACGAAACCTACATGGGCGCTGTGCAGAAGTTTCCGCCGTTGGAGAAAAACAAGGCGTTCAAGCCTATCAAAAACGCTGTGATCCGTGCGGTGCTGGATATGGATAATTTAGCGCAGGAACCTGCCTCGGAAATGTTCGCGGAACACCGCGATGATGTGTTTGACGAAACAGAAACGCACGGAGATTTATATATCAAGTGGACTGCGGAATATAAATTCGCTTGCGATGAGTTGTATAAAAATCATAATATTCCAAAAGCGTTCAAGCTGTTCCAAACCGAAGCCGAAAAAGGAAATATTCTTGCGCTTCACGATTTTGGAAAGATG
>USFB01000015.1 GCA_900553895.1 uncultured bacterium
GGCTCTGGCTCATGAGCTTTTGGCATCGGTTTTGGTTGAGATTGGCTTAATTGCCTGGGGCGTACCGCTTTTATCTGAACATCCTCCGGTAAAGGTAATCTCACAACAACCGTAGAGTTTTGTTGTGAAAATAGGGCATCAACGGCAGCTTCAACCGCAGCTTTTTTAGAGCCTGATTGAATTTGTGTTAAGAAAATCTCATTCTTCATTGAAAGAATAGTTTCTTCAGGGGTTATTTTTACAGGGTTTGCCCATTGTTTCAAGAGAGCTCGAGCAGGCGGGCTTGAAATATTTTCCAATAATTGTCCCCAAAGTACACTAATATCGTCACTAGCAACAGATTTTGCCTTAGGCATTGGTGCAAAATCTTCTTCTTGAGGTCTTTGAGGAGCCGGTGTCGGTGTTTGTCCAGAAGTTTTTTGCCCTGCGGATGTTGTTGTAGGTTCTTGTTGTGTGGAAACCTTTGGTGCAGACGGCTTTTGCTCGGTCATTTCTTTAATCTTTGCCCCGCCGTATACAGGTGTCGGAGGTGTTTTGTAAGCCGCTGTCGCCTGCATTGGTGCCGGCATGCCTCCTTCAAGTCTTGCAAGTCTGTTTTGCAAGTCTGCTAACGTTGTGTTTTCTGTTAAATTTGCAAGGTCAATGATTCCGACTTCAAGCCATAATCTCGGATTGTTTGTGGACTTTACATCTTTTACATAATTCGCAATTTTATCAATTAATGCTGTGATTTGATGTGTTTCCAATTCTTTTGATTGAACTTGTAATTCCTTAACTTGAGCTTCATTGAGTTGAGTCAGTTCAAAAACGATTTCTGCACGACAATTTTTTACAATCAGCAGATTTTTGAAATAATCCATAAGGTTTAGTAAAATTTGCGTAGGCTCGTTGCCGGAATTATATATTTTTTCAAGGTTTTCGATTGCATTTTGTGGGTTTGACGAGGTTATGTCACACGCAAGGGTGTGCAATGTATCAAACGAAAGTCTTCCCAGTAAGTTGTTAATGTCGTCCGTCGAGATTGCTTCTTCGCCGTCTAAAATGCTCAACTGGTCTAAAAGTGCAATACTGTCACGCATTCCGCCTGCGGAGTTCTTCGCAATCGTGTAGAGGGCATCATCTGTGATATTAATTTTTTCGGTGTCAGAAATATATCTCAAATGTTTAACAATATCATCTGTTGTAATTCTTCTGAAATCAAATCTTTGACAACGGCTCTTGATTGTATCAAGAACTTTATGTACTTCAGTTGTGGCAAGAATAAAAATAACATTTTCAGGCGGTTCTTCTAACGTTTTCAACAACGCATTGAACGCGTGGTTAGTCAGCATGTGAACTTCGTCAATAATATAGATTTTATACTTGCCATGCACCGGAACATATTGAATTTTTTCCAAAATGCTCTGAGTATCTTCAACTTTTCTGTTACTTGCGGCGTCAATTTCAATAACATCCATAGGGACAGAATTCATAATATCCAAACAGCTTTCACATTCTCCGCAAGGATGAATTGTAGGACCGTTTTTGCAGTTCAAAGATTTTGCTAAAATTCTTGCAGTGGAAGTTTTTCCTGTACCACGCGGACCTGTAAACAGAAATGCGTGCGCAATTTTTCCAAGCTCAATTGCACTTGTAAGAGTCTTTTTAATATGCTCCTGACCTACAAGTTTATCCAAAGTTTGCGGACGATATTTTCTGTATAACGGTACATAATTTCCACTCATACAATTAACTTAACACAAAATTGCACACAACTCAATTTTATACTAAAATACAAACTATGAAGAAAGGGCTATTGTTATCTTTGTTGTTATTATTTGGCATGACTCAAAGTTTCGGCTATGAGTTGGTTTTGCCACATGAAAAAAATACGATTTCCAATTCTGATTATGCATTTTTTGTCGGCAAAGCCAACAACGCAGAAATGATTTCAATAAATGGTTGCCCGATTTATGTTGCTTCAAATGGAGCTTTTGCACATTCAGTAAAATTAAAAGTCGGAGAAAATAGGATTGTTGTACGTTCAAACTACAATACACAAATCTACAAATTTTATAAAAACGTTCCGACAAAAGCTGTTGAAATTCCTATAACAGAATTTGATACACAACCAATGGCTGTGATTCGTGATAACGTCCCTCTAAGAAACACGCCTGTTGACGGTGGTTTAAACAGAATTGCTCATCTTTTTAAAGATACTACACTTCTAATTAATGGTTCGAAAGGTGAATTCTATAGAGTTTTCTTATCAAAAAATCAAACAGCCTGGATTGCGAAAAAAGACGTAAGTTGTGTTAAATGCTCAAATACGGCAAATTTCATTAATATGGACAGCAAAAAGTTCAAAAATGCAACAATTCAGACTATTTCTTTTAGCAAAAATTTACCTTACACTATCGAAGAAAAAGATAAAGAAATTTTGTTCAAAGTTTATAATCCTGAACTTTCAGAAAATTCTGTTTATACCGTAAATATCCCAAAACCTGAAAAGTATTATTACAACATTGATTTAAGGGATGGGGTTTATACTTTTAAAGTCAGTGAGCTTCCGCAAGCTTTAGAAGATATAACGATTATTGTCGATGCCGGACATGGAGGTTCTGAAAAAGGTGCAATCGGGTGTTTGGGTCAAGAAGAAAAAGACTTTAATCTAAAAATCGCTTTAGAATTAGCCAAAAAATTAAAACAACTCGGTGCAAATGTTATTATGACGCGAGAATGTGACGGATTTGTTTCTTTAAATGATAGAGTCGAAATTGCGGAACAGAATGACGCAAATATTTTTGTAAGTATTCACCTAAATTCGATTGGCGATATTCCTATGAATATTCACAAAAACAGAGGTACAAGCGTTTATTATTTTAATCCTAATTCAAGAAAACTCGCAGAAAAAGTAGAAAAAACCGTTACTAAATCAGTAGGAACAAAAAAAGATGGAGTAAGAACTGCAAGTTTCGCAGTGATTCGACCTTACAACTATGTAGGAATTCTAGTCGAAACTGCCTATATGACCAATCCGTACGATTCGGTGCTTTATAATTCCGAAAAATTTGCTTCTAATGTCGCAGAAGGTATTGCAAACGGAATCGTTGAATTTGTCGAAAATGAATAACGTTGTACGTATTCAATTAAACAAACAGTAGGATGACATAAACCATTTTATAGAGAAATATAGGGTAGACTTTAGTCTAACAAAAGGTTGAGGTTCCCCTGCCTTTTTGTTTATTTCTTATTACGAACCTTTTTAAACACCTCTTCGAAACTTTCGACCGGCTCCAATCTATAACCACAGTGTTCTGCAAGTGTTCCGCCCATTTTAAATAACTCCTCTTGAGGATATCTTCGACAAATTCCGGGACGATTTTTGTGAATTTTACATTTGTGAGTTTCTTTATCCAAATTCATGCACTCAAAAACGAGTCCGGTTTCGTCTTTATCAATAATTCTTAGATAAGTATAAAAAGGATGCAGTTTTTGTAAACGGTGAAATTCCTCTTCTGTTTGAATAACCTCTTTATGCTTGACATAAATCTTCTGGCAACAGCGACCGCAAGCGTTACAAGAGCCTATGCGATAATATTTTCTTTTTAAGATATATAAATAAAAAAACTTTTTTAATTTCTTAAACATTTACAACTCTTGATTTTGCAAGTCTGTATTCTGAGGAGTTTTCATTGGCAAGAAGCATTGCTTTTGAATAATACTTGTTAGAAGTTTTAAAATCGCCTTCATTATACAAAGCTTCGCCTTTTTCTAAACACGTTTTAATTATACGAGTTTCAGGATTAATAAACGATTTAATTCTATCAATTTTATCACCTAATTCGCTTTGCAATTCTTCCTTCAAAATCACACAATTTTCGTATTCGATAAGTGCCATGTGATAATTGTTATCATCATAATACCTATCTGCCCACTCTTTGTGACCTTGATAACTCAAATCATCAAACGAAGCATTTAAATCTTTTATAACCTGCAAAGTTCTTAAATATTCTGATTGATTGTGAATTACAAGCGGTAAAAGCCTTCTCATTGTACAATATGCCGCCGTATAATCGCCAAGATTTATGAATACTGACGCAAGTTTCTGCAAAACATCCAAAGACTTGTTATCCAAGCATAAAGCTTGTTTCAAGAAAATCATTGCGTGCATATTATCATTTTCTTCCAAATACGCCTTACCCAATGCCAAATTTATATCAAAACTAACAGGCATATTTTTTACAGCAAAAGTCAAATATTCAATGGCTTCTGAGTAATTCCTTAAAGAAATTGCGCGTTGAGCTTTTTGCATGAATTCTTTACCGATTTCGTTACAGCGATTAATGCTGTTTTTGATTGTCGAATATGATTGACCTCTGTCTTTAGCGTATTTGAGGTATTTTTCATAATAAAAAACTGATTGGAATTTCATATTTTTAGAAAAATACGAGGTCGCAAGATTTAAACAAACTGCTTCGTCATCAGGTTTGTAAGCATAAGCTGAAACCCAATTCTCAATCGCATTTTTTAAATCTTCACGCTTATAAAAAATATTGCCTAAATAAAGATATGAAGGATTTTTAAAACTTTCTAATCCGATAGACTTTTTAAAATACTCTTCTGCAGGTAATAAATCGTTGAGTTTATAGTAACAGCGTCCAATTTCATAATAGAGTTTGAACGATGTGCTCATATTAAGCATATCCAAATAAAGCCTCAATGCTGAAGAGTAATCACCTTTAACATAGTGGTTTTTTGCAGCTTCAAGTCTTTTGTTTTCTAAATCTGAATTGTCGACAATATAATAATCAGACGATACCATAGCTGTATTCTATCACATTTACAGCTCTAAATCACCTAATAATTTAGAATTTGTTACAAGCTCTTTTAATACATCGTCTTCAAATGGATCAACAACACCATCTTTAAATAACTCTTGCATCTTTTCTAAATAAGAAGTATCGTCTTTGTCACTGGTTGCAATTTTTGTAAACTTGTTGATATCAAGATCTTTTTGGAAAAGTTCCATTGCGTTAGAAGAAATCTCTGTTTTATCAACATAAGGGTTTGAATTATACCCTGCTTTTTGAAGATTGGCTCTAACGGAAGCAAGGTTAATAACATTACTCGCATTGCTTAATTGAGAGTTATAAAACAAACCGTTATTATTGTCATTAATATTGTTGAACATACTGCCCCAATCTCCCCAATTATTTTCTTACATTATCATACATTTTTTTTAATTTGTTATCAACTGTTTGGAGGAGATTTTTCAGGCCTAAACAATATTTTATATACAATTACCTATTTAAATCTCTTTACTTTTAACTTTCAAGTGCTAATCTTGAGCTTAAGGGAGAATAATTTATGTCAAAGAATATATTTATTACTGCGACAGGTACTGATATAGGAAAAACTTATGTTTCAGCACTTATCGTCAAAAAAATGCGTGAGGAAGGTTTTAATTGCGGATATTATAAACCTGTTCTTAGTGGTGTTGTTGAAAAAGACGGTAAACTTATAGAAAGTGATTGCAACTACGTAGTTAATACAGCGAAAATTCCTACAAGTGCGAATGACTGTGTTACTTATTGGTGGAAAGAAGCTGTTTCTCCTCATTTGGCAGCAAAAAGAGCCGGCATGGAAATTGATATAGCTAAAATTAAATCAGATTTTGTTCAAAAAAACAAAGAGTTTGATTATTTGCTAATCGAAGGTGCAGGCGGAATTACTTGCCCTTTGAGATTAGAAAACGGTGAAAAATATATTCTTAAAGATTTGATAAAAGAACTGGAAGCCCCAATTATAATTGTAGCAGACGGCGGTTTGGGAACAATAAATTCAATACTTTTGACTGTTGAATACGCCCGCGCAAACGAAATCAAAATTGCAGGAATTATTCTAAATAATTTTGAAAAGGATAACTTCATGCATCAAGATAATTTAAAACAGGTTGAATATTTAACAGGAGTTAAAGTTATCGCGACGGTTGAACGCGGAGGCGATGAAATTGGATTATTGGAAGGAAAGTTTAATTAATGGACAATGGAAAATGGAAAGTGGAAAATTATTAAATTCGCTTTGCTCATATATGTTTATATGTATAATTTAGCAAAACATACAAAGGAAAATTTAAAACCACTTATTCCCCTATTACCTTATTCACCTTACAAATAAAAGGAAAACATCATGAACACAAATGAAATAACAGATTGGCAAAAAGAAGATTTAAAATACATTTGGCACCCTTGTTCACAAATGAAGGATTACGAAACCCTTCCACCGATTGTAATTGAGCGTGGCAAAGGCATAAATATTTATGATACAAACGGCAAATGCTACAAAGATGTTATAAGTTCTTGGTGGTGTAATCTTTTAGGACACTGCAACCCAAGAATTAACGCAGCTGTAAAAAAACAAATTGATTCATTAGAACACGTTATATTTGCAAACTTTTCACATAAACCTGCAATTACACTTTGTCATGAATTAGCAAAAGTTGTTCCTGACGGACTTTGTAAATTTAATTTTGCTGATAACGGTTCTGCCGCAATCGAAATGTCATTAAAAATGAGTTTTCAATATCATTATCAAACAGGACATCCTGAAAAGAAAAGATTTATGGCACTTTCTGACGCTTACCACGGTGAGACACTCGGTGCGTTAGCGGTTGGCGGTGTTGATTTGTATTCAGAATTATACAAACCACTACTACTTGATGTAATTAGAATTGATGGCCCTGATTGTTACAGATGCCCTTACGGTAAGGTTTGCGAAGGACACTGTGAGGGACATTCATTGACTGACACCTCAATCCAATCTTCTCCTCAAGGAGAGGAAGCTAAACGCTGTCATTGTGAATGTTTTGAAAAAGCTGAAAAAGCTTTTGCAGAATACGCTCACGAAACAGCAGCAATTATTGTTGAACCGCTTTTACAAGGTTCTGCCGGCATGAAAGTTTATCCGCCACTTTACCTAAAAAAATTAAGAGAGCTTTGTGACAAATACAATGTTCATCTTATTGCGGATGAAATTGCAACAGGTTACGGACGTACCGGCAAGATGTTTGCATTCAACCATGCCGGTGTAAGTCCTGATATAATGTGTCTTTCAAAAGGTTTGACAGGTGGCTATATGCCTATGGCAATTGCTGTTACTACTCAAAAAATATACGATGCTTTTTATGATGATTATTTGAAAGGTAAAGCTTTCATGCACTCGCATACTTATGCCGGAAATCCGCTTGCATGCTCAGCTGCAATTGAAGTTTTAAAAATATTAAAAGATGAACAAATAATTGAAAAAGCTAATAAACGAGCAGTTTATTTTAACAATATTATTAAAGAGAAATTCTTACCGTTAGAAAATGTTGGTGAAATTCGTCACATTGGTTTGGTTAACGCTATTGAACTTGTAAAAAATCGCGATACAAAAGAACCTTTGGATTATACAAAACGAACAGGATATCAAATTTACAAAAAAGCGTTGGAAAAAGGTGTTCTTTTAAGACCTTTAGGTGATGTAATTTACTTTAATCCGCCGCTTATTATTGAAGAAAGTGATATGGATTTTGTAACAGATGTTGCGCTAGAATGTACAAAAGAAATTTTGAAAGTCTAATTCAATTTGGATTTCAAAATTCTGGCTGCAGAAATCAGGATATCAATACTTGTTGAAAATGGCGGAGCGTAGGTTAAATCCACATCCAACAAGTCTTCAACTCTCATTCCGCTTAGCAAGCCTATAGAAATTGTATTAACACGCTTGTCCGCGTCACCATCTCCGATAGCTTGTGCGCCTAAAACTTTGTGCGAACGCCTGTCTGCAACAAGTTTTAGTGTAACATTTTTGACTTCTGGCATGTAGCCTGCTTTGTCACGTTTGGTTATAACAACAGAAACCGTATCATAACCGAGTTTCTGCGCTGCTTTTTCTGTTAAGCCCGTCATAGAAATTGCCATTGCGCGATATCTCAACACAGCTGAACCTAAAATTCCTTCAAAATCTTCCACTCCTCCACAAGCGTTAATTGCAGCAACACGTCCTTCTTTATTGGCAGTAGAACCTAAAGGAAACCACATTGGAGAATTTGATATCATATTGATTTTTTCAACGCAATCTCCGCAAGCATAAATATCGGCAATATTGGTTTTCATTCTGCTGTTTACTCTTATCGCGCCTGTTGCACCAAGTTCGATTCCTGCTTCTTTTGCAATGTCAACACTCGGGCGCACGCCTGTTGATACTATTACCATATCGGTTTCAAAGCCCGAACCCTTTAAGGTCAAAACACCTCTTACTTCTTCTTCTCCGACAAATTCCGTTACAAAATCTTCGTTTATGATTTTGACTAAGTTATTTGACTTTTCGAGTATAAAAGTCTGAATAAGCGAAGAAATATCTTCATCCAAGACAGAAAGAATAAATGGAGAACGTTCAATAACTGTTACATTTTTGCCATTTTTCACAAAAGCTTCAATCATTTCTATTGCGATATAGCCACCGCCAACAATCGTAATATTTTTCGACTCTTCCATTTTTTTGCGAATGTTTATGCCGTCTTCCAGAGTTCTTACGGTATAGATATTTTTCAAGTTACTGTTTTTGATATCAGGTATAAACGGATGTGAGCCTGTCGCAATAATAAGTTTATCGTATTCGACAAACTCGCAAGTATTTGTATGGAGATTTTTTACCAAAATTTTTTTATCCGCAGGCAAAATTTTTGTAACACGGTGTTCTAAATGGATACCGATTCCGCTTTTTTCAAATTCTTCTTTTGTCCTAACTATAAGCTTGTGCCAGTCTGCAAAATCGCCTGCGATATAGTATGGCAGACCGCAAGAAGAATAAGATACATGTGTATCTTGTGTATAAATATGAACTTCCGCATCAGGAAGTATTCTTTTTGATTTGGCAGCTGCTTTAGCACCTGCTGCAACACCACCAATTATAATAATTTTCATATTCAGATTATTAAAAGTTTCGTTATTGAAATCAATTAGACAAGTTGGCATTTAAAATTAAAATAAACACTGACAAAAAATTTTTTTTTGATGTATTTATATAAATGGAAAAAACACTGGCATGAAAATAGGTAAGACATTTAATAAAGTAATTAATTCGCCATACTTGTCCGCATCAATATTTTTGGCAAGTGGCGGGTATAAAATATATGACGATTATAAAATAGCAGATGATAAGTATAAGAAAAAATTTCTTATCAAAGATTCTGTTGTCTTATCAGGTGCTGCTTTAGGCATGCTTGCAGAAAGAGGGCTGACAAGCAAAGCCCACGGTAGCAAATGGTATCATAACACTATTCACAAAGCTTCAGAAAAGATTTTACACTTAAGCAAGGTAAAAAATGTTCAAACTTCGCTTGATTATACAAAAGCTATTCTGAAAAACTTTTTATCCAGCTTTACGTTGTTCGCATCAGGAATTTTGGGTGCTTTAGGCATGGATTATTTGCTTTCAAAAACAGGTTTTGAGCAGCCGAATAGAATTAAGAGAAATCATGTGCACGAAAAAACTAAAATCAGAAAGTATATTGATAACAACATAGAGAAAATTGTGGATAAAGATACAAAAGAAGAAATGTATTCCAGAATAACAGACATGCCACAGATGAAGATTTTTACAACGGGACTAATCGGCACACAGGCAATAGAACTCGCTAAAGACAAGGAGTTTGACAAACGCCTAAATCACACAACAAAATGCATGATTAATGATTCATTACTACCGCTATTTTTCTTATCTACATCAAGCACATTAACAAAGAACATGCGTACAATTTATCGTGTTCCGATAATTTTCACCTCTCTTGTCGGTGGAACAATGCTTGGCAAGAAGTTTTTGACAAAATACGTAGAAAAATTAAATGATTAGTTATTCAAACAATGGTGTTTTTAATGGAAAATTGAAAATAGAAAATGGAAAATTGTTTTAATGAATTTTTAATTTGGCAAGAGTAGAAGGGTAGGGTGCAATTTTTTGCACCATTAACTGTTTTGCATTTGTGGTTTGCAAGCCCGTAAGTCGGGTTCAACATTTTCATTGAACCCGACAATAATTTAATTTTTTGTCGTGTTGGATGACAATAGTCCAACACGTCCGATTATTTTTCAGAAAGTTTCTTTTCTAAATCGCTAATTAATTTATCTTTTATTTTTGTATCCATATTAACTTTTTTAATATGATCATAGCCGACTTTTTCATCATCTTTAAGTGCTTGTATCAAATTCGCCTTAGAATTATAGCTTCTTTTTTTACAAAACTCTACTGCATCATCAATATTAAGTTTATTGGAAATATTTTTTATATCTCTATAAGACATTCCAAGTTTATGAAAAGTTTCAGAAATTAGTTCATTTTCTTTTTCTGTGAATTTTTCTTTTCCACTTTGCGTTTTAACCAATTTCGACCAAGCATCCTTTATTGCACTTTGTTCCGGCAAGTCAATTTCAAATTGATAATTAAAACGACTCAAAATTGCATTGTTCAATTTTACGGTTTTATTATCACTTTTAAATCCACTCGGGTCTTTATTAGTTGCGCCTATAAAAATGACATTATTACATTCTGTTTGTAAATCAGTTAAATAACGTTTCATGACATTTACTAAATCATCCGAATGTCTTGCATTATTACCATTATCAATTGAAATTGTACCGTCGATTTCATCCATAAATACAACTACTTTTTTGTTTGGATTGTTTTTTGAATAATTTTTTATTGTTTCAAAATGAGAACTAAGTTTCTGTGGACCTTCTCCTACAAAACAAGAATCAAAAAATTCTTTATTTAATATAACAAAATCTGCATCAAGTTTTTTTGCAATACTTTTTGCGACTGTCGTTTTTCCAGTACCTGGAAGCCCCCACAGAAGAATTGAAGAAGAACTTTCAATTTTATGTTCTTTAATAACATCTTTATTTTTTAACAAAATATCCATTTTGCTTATCAAATCCTTAAGTTTATTCAGACCGGATATTTCGTCTAATGACATAACTGAGTTATTATTTTTAAGATTATCAAAAGAAAGCTCTGTAAAATTATTTTTAAAAGACTTAGAAGCCTTTTCTTCTTTTATTAACAACTTTTCAATTCGAGTTCTTGATGTTCTATCAAGCATTACCAATGTATTTACACCAAGCAAACCGAGCACAGTTGCAAATGCAACTTTTTCCTTAGTTGATTTTTTATTTGCCTGATTATTCGCTTCTGACACATTCTTAGAATTCTTGCAAAATGTCAAATTTTGGTTTATTGGTAATACTTTCATATTTATTCCTATCTATTTTTTTCTCTCCATAAATCTTCTATACAGTCATGAATTTTATTGATAGTTTCGTCAATTCTTTTATTTTCACTTTTATCTTCTAAGACTCCCAAAGTACCAAATCCTACTTCTGTTATACCAAGTGAACAAATTCCTAGTATAACTCTAGTTGCAATATTTTCTTTTTCCCCACCAGTATCTAGTGTATCTTGCCAGGTTTTTAGGGAGTCACTAACAGTTTTTTCTTTTTTAAAAATTTATCTTTCCAATTGGGATTATGCATAGCTTCTTTAGCTTCCTTTATAATCCAATCTTCGTAATATTTGCCATTTGCAGAACCCTTGAAAGACTTTGTATTCTTGTTATTCAATACATTATTGTTTTCAATTCTTTGAATTCTCAGTAATATCTCCTTTTTATACCTTCTACAATTAGAATAAATCCCCTAAAAATATATTTTGCTAGTATTTTGTTAATTTGTTACAATTCTACATACAAAATACCAAATAAAATAGTTGTTGGGTGCAATTTTTTGCACCATTAACTTTTTTCCATTTTCCTCTTTCGATTTTCTACTGCAAAGATATTTTTGTTTAATGATATAATTATTTAAGTTATGCAAGAAATTACTATTGGAAAAATTTACAAACACTACAAAGGAAATGTGTACAAAATTATCGCGTTTGGCAAACATTCTGAAACAGAAGAAGATATGATTGTGTATCAAAATGTTGAAAAGGGCGATATTTGGATTAGACCAAAATCTATGTGGAATGAAGAAGTTTTAGTCAATGGCAAAAAAGTTTTGAGGTTTAGTTTAATATGATTACCAAAGAAGTTCGAGAATGGCTACAAAAAGTTGAACGCAGACAATATTCTTACGATGATGCAATGTATGAATTTATGCGTTTTTCTTCATTTTTGACTAGAGAAGAAATGAAGATGATTAAAGCTAAACTCGAACAAGAATATCGAAGATAAAATAAATTTATATTTTACCTTTAATTTTATCTGCAATCTTCTTGCAGCGCATTTTGTCAACTTCTTCCAAAATTTTATTTACCGGAGTGCTCCAATCACCACTTGTAGGACATTGGAAAGGTTTGATACTCTTATACCATGCTATATCTTCGCCTTCAGTTTTAAACCAACGCCATTCAACAATTTTATTAAAAATTCCAAAGGTCTTAATACCAAGTGCACCTGCAAGGTTCATAACACCATTGTCGGTTGTAACCATCAAATCCATACAATTCATAGCGCAAGCTGTATCTTCCCAGCTTTTGAAAGTTTTACCCAAACGTATCAAATTTGTGTCTTCCGGTATCATATCCATTTGACGCGTCAAATCGTCAACTTGGAAACTGTATACTTCAACATCAGGGAGCTTCATTAACGGATATAAGTAACTTAGAGGAATATCTCTGTCAGTTTCCTTTGATGCAAGTGTACCTTCGTATGCTATACCGATTTTAATTTTATCATTGTCATTAATATATTCTTTTTTATAAGCATTAATTTTTGCCTTAGGAACTTTTAAATACCCTCTTGCTTTTGGAATAGAATCCGGTTTGGTTTCACAAACAATTGGTAAATCCATCATTGGAATCCAATAATCGTAATTTATTTTTGGAATATCATCTTCTGAATATATATCTACACCCAATTTTGAATCATTAAACAAGCTAATCAAAGAATTTTGAACAACTAGAGAAACTTGTTTGCATTGTTTTTTTAATTCATCCAAAAATCTAACAAACATAATTGAGTCACCGAAACCTTGTTCGAAGTGTACCAAGATATGTTTGTCTTTGATATCAAGTTTTATATTCCATTTTTTCTTTTTAGTAGTAAGGAGTTTAGGGAATGCGACATTGTTCAAATCCTCTTTCAAGAATCTGTGTTGCAAGAATTTGAACCCTTCGGAAAAACGTTTGTGGTGAACTAAATATGCACCATAAGAGTGCAAATCCGAATGTGTTGGGCTTAAATACATAAGCTTTTGATAGAATTCATCAGCTTTTTGAACCTCATCAAACTTGCCGTAAACATAAGCAAGGTTTTTAACAACAATTCTATTATTAGGTGCAAGTTCATAAGCTCTTCTTAGATAATAGATTTGCTTATCTTTGAATTTGTCTTGATAATATGTTGAATACAGGTGACCAAGCATATTGTATAATGAGAAATTGTTTTCATTTTTTTCAAGTGCTTTTTCGTAGTATTCAATAGCTTTTTTGTTATCTTTAATATCTGTATATGTTAAATCTGCCAAATAGATATAAACATCTTCTTTATCTGGAGAAATTTCTTCAAATTTTTTCAAGAATTTAATTGCCAAATCGGCATTGCCAATTGCTTTCATGCAGAGCCCAATATTTTTGTAGACATTGATTGGGAAACCTGAATAATTCATGATATCTCTATAAAGTTCAATAGCTTCAATATTTTTATTTTCAGATGCCATACCTTGAGCATGCATCATTGCAAAGTTCATATAATGATTGATTAAATTATTTCTTTCTGCTTCATCAGGAATTGTTGGAATAACTTCTCTGAATAATTCCAAACCTCGTTCATAATTATTATTTTTGCAATAGTATTCCGCCATTGCAACATCCATGGATATAATCAAATCCTTTGAATTATCCATTGGAATCTCTTTTCTTACAACCAGACGTTTAGAAACTTGCATATTTGTTCTCCAATTTTATTAATTTACTAAAAGAATAGCATATTTTAAGAGGTTTATAAATTAAAATTAATAAAAATAGACTGTTTGGAGTAATTTAAAAATAGCTAGCAGGTTGAGTTTCATTTTTCTATTGAACCCGACAATAATTCAAAGTTATAATATATAAAACTTGTCTTATATCATTATTCATGTTTTAATTAATTGGTGCTTTTTGCCCAATTATATTATATTCAACATAACAATGGTCTAAATTAATGAAAAAGTTTTTTATTTTAATTTTAATTTTTTTAACTGCTACAATTTGTGTATTTGCCTTTGAACGCCCAAGATGGGTAGGACAACCGATATATGTTTATATACCGCAATATGGCAACATGAGTGTTCTCATGCGCCAAGCGTTTATGGCATGGCAAAATCAATCTAAATCACTCGTTAGATTCAAATTTGTAGATAAACCAAGCAATGCAAATATAGAAGTTGAATTTGTAGATTTTGTTTCTAACTGCAGTAGCGCAGATGCAGTTGGTTGTACCGAAATGGCTACAAGAAACGGAGATTACTATAAAGCCTATGTAACAATAGGAACAAAAGAATATCAAAGATCTTATGAAGGAGGAAGATATTCCAGAAAAATTGTGACACGTACAAAAAACCATATTTACGGTGTTATGTTACACGAAGTGGGCCACGCAATTGGTTTAGAACATTCATCAAGTCAAAATAGTATAATGTACCCCTATGATTTAGATTCTATGCAATATCTGACAAAAAAAGATATGCAACTTCTTTATAACAAATATCACTAATAAAAAACTTCTCTTAAGATTAGAGAAGCAGGGAAATTAGTTAGGAAGGGATTTCGGGATTAAAAGTTTTTATTTGCATCTTACATATATATAAAGCATATAACAAAATGTGAATTTCACCTTTTGTTATATTTGTTACATTTCTTAAATAAAAATACCCGGCTAGATTCTGCATTAAAGTGCAACACTAGTTTGTTGAAATCTTTTCAATCCAATAAAAAACTTTTCCCCCTTTATAAACTACCCACCCGGATTCCCTTTCTTGGCAATGTTTTAATCTCTGAAAAATAACATAATTTAGGAGTTAAACAAAGTTTAGAAGCTGTACTTCTTTAAGCTGTATTCAAACGGAAGCCCAGCTTATAAGCCAACCTATTGAAAAGGTTATTTACAAAGGAGGTCAAAATGACGATTAGAAAACTTACTGTGGCAGCTGCAATTGCCGTTGGTATAGCAACGTGTTCGTTCAATACGGTAATGGCAGCCTGCCCATGCGACCAAAAACCTGTAGTAACAGAAGGTAAGTGTCCGATTAAGGAAATGCCTCAAGTTACAGGTCAAGCTTGTCCATGCCAAACTCCGGCTCCAAAAACAGATTGCGGATGCCCTGTTGCTCCACAATGTGAGCCCGACCCTGTTCCATCTTGCGCTTTATGCCCGGGAACAAAAGATTTACAACGCGAAGATATGAAACAAGTTTACTCATATCCTAACGCGGTTTACGGCTACAACAACTTTGTAGGTACTGAAAAAGATTCAATCTACAAAGCAGAAGGATTTACCGTAAACAGAGAAATTAACAAACTTACAGCAGGCACAATGGGTACAACCGTTGCAACTGATGGTAACATTACAGGTGCTGCTTCAAACATTCCTTGTCTAAATGATTTGACAAGTCATAGAGGTGCGCCAATCATTAGAGATGAAGCAAAAATGGATGGAAATTCTTGCCCAATTCAAATGAGTACGGCAAATTCAATTCAGGCGATTAAAAAAACTTTAACCCCTTTTGATTTGTCACCGTTTGCAAACATGACAGGTGCAGCCGCTAATTTGCAAATGTTCCCTGATGTTCCTGACGGATATTGGGCGTCTTGCGAAATTGATAAACTGGCAACAAATGATGTTGTTGTCGGCTATCCTGACAGATTATTCAAACCTTCAAGAAACATTTCGCGTGCAGAATTTGCAACAATGTTAGTAAAAGGTTTTGACAAAGACATGTACTCTTGCGCACCTGAAAAATTATTCTCAGACGTACCTACAAATCACTGGGCAAACTCAGCAATTACGGTTGCTGTACATAATGACTTGCTTAAAGGTTATCCTAACGGCAAATTTATGCCTAACCATAACGTAACAAGAGTTGAAGCTCTTTGTGCTTTATCAAAAGGTATCAAATGTGCAGAAATGGATAAATGCAAGGCTCAAGAAATCTTATCTAAATACTGCGACGGTAACACCGTTCCTGAATGGGCAATTATTCCTATCGCAAAAGCTTTAGAAAAAGGTGCTTTGAACAATTCACCTTCACCAAACACAATTGCACCATTTAAAGACGCATCACGTGCTGACATAGCAGCAATGTTACAAAACATTCGTGTTGCAGCAGGTATAGATAAGAACCCTGTAACAGCAAACAATGATTGCCCAATTTGTCCTACTGACAAAAAAGCATTCATTGAAAACGAAGAAATCGTTAAGATTCCAACTTTACAGTTAAAATTCAAAGACCAAGTAAGTGCTAAATCATCACACGTTGGTCAAAGATTTGCAGCTAAAACGTTAGAAGACGTAACAATTAACGGACACTTGTATCCATGCGGTTCTAACGTTCACGGTAAAGTTGTTGAAGTCGTAAGACCTTCAGGATGCCAAAAGGGTGCTTTAAAACTTGCATTCACAGAAATTGAAAACTGCGGTCACAAGGATGTTTTACCAAGACAAATTCTTAACGCAGAAATCAACAAATCTAATACACCAAATATTGTATCAAGAGTTGTTACAGCTCCTCTTACTTGGGGTGGTCAAATGTTAGGTATTGTTGGTAGAACAACAGGCGGTATGTTGTCTAACTTAGGTAACGCCTTAGAAGACGTAGCTTCAGGCACAGGTATCGCATTAGGTGAAGCTTTCCAAGGTCAATTTATGGCATCAGCAAGAAGCTTGGGTGACGTAGCCGTTGATACAGTAAAAGCACCTATTGATATTACAAGAACTGCTTTATCAGGAACAATGGGCTTAGTTCAAGCAACAGGTGACGAAGTTGGTTACTTGGTTGACGCTAAGGGATACAAAATCTCTGCAATTAACCCGAAAGAACACGTAACTATTGCTTTCGGTTGCAGTGGCGAATAGTAAGTTAATCGTTCGCTAAATAGGGGGAAGAAGTCGTAGGATATACGGCTTCTTTCTTTTTGGGGTGTTTTTGTTGGGCTGAAAGCCCAACAAACTATAAGCTAATTACTTTTGCTATAATTTTTCGAAATTCTATTGGCATATTTTTTAGAACATCAATTGGATTTTTAACAATATCTATTCCTTTTAAAGAATCGCATATTATTTTTGTAAATGTTTCCGAAAAAACTTCATGATACTGATTTGTTTTTATAGTTGAATATCTACCTAAAACATCATTTATTAATAAATTTTCTTGATTATCAAAGCTTAAATTTGTTAGTTTTTTCATCATTTGTAGACCTAAATTTTTGTCATTTCTATAATATTTTTTCTTTGTATATGGACAGTTTCCTTCGTAACCATACTTAGAATAAATATAATTAAGATAAACACTGTGCATTATTTCATGTATAAAAGGGGATAAAAAATGAGAAGAACTTCGTTCTTTATTTATAAAACTCATATCCAATTTACTATTCAACGCTTCTATGCGTTCTTCCTTCTCATAAAAAATAGAACCTGTCAGAGCAGGAAATTTATTTTTTAAAACTAATTGAGTTTCAGGTATACAAAAACCATAGCCTTGAAAGTTAAATATTAAATCTTGTTTTGAGTATAAACCGATTTGAGGTATTGATAATAATAAGAAATTAAGTTTATTTTTTAAATTATTAATAATTTCAATAGCATTTATCGTAGAAAAGGCGACTGTTTGATTGTTTTCAAAATCAGCTTTTATATTATATTGTCGTAAAATAAATTCTACCTTTTCTGTACTAGTATTATTACATTTTTGTATAATATTAGAACTAAGTCCTGATTTAAAATTAATATTTTGTTTTATATTTGTAATTTTCACATCAATTCGATTTTAAGGTTTTCCATTATATTTAAATGCTTTATATATCCAATACAAAACACAAGAACTTACCAATGTATAATCTACATATTTCCATAATTTATCTTTTTTATATTTTTCTTTTGGAATTTTTACATAATCACCTTCATCAATTACTTTACTTGAACGATATGTAATTGAACATTGATTGTTTTTGTAATGTGTATTAGATTGTACAGGTAATACTTGCATAGAATGTTTTCCTTATAAAGATTGCATGCTGGTCTTATATTCATTATATGTATTAGGTGGTAATTTCTTTCCAGAGTTAATAACTCTTGCAAAATAATTTTCTAATAATTGTTTATACCTTTGAATTACACCTTGTTTTTCATTTAAATAGTTTGAATGTTCATATTTATTTAATGTTGTTAAAAGATTTAAATTATCAAAAGCTATTGTGAGTCTTGTAATTTCTTTTTTATCTTTTTTGTCCTCAGATAGACAAGGATCAAGTATTTGTTGTAAATTGAAAGGATTACAGCACCATTCGTACTCAGTTGGCAAAGTGGTATAATTATAACAAAAATTATCATTACACCAAAAAGATTTATGTCTTACTTGATTATATTTAGCAGAAAATAAACAAGTATCCAACTTTTCTTCTTTAAAAGATTTGTATATAGAATCTCTCAAATTAGCAAAGATATTTATAAAATCTTTTGTAATTTCATGACCATTGTCAAAACAGCTTGTAAGTAAATCTTTTTTAGCTTGTATATTTAAAAAATTGTTATCAGGAATTTCATTTAGTCTTGCAACACAAGTTCTTCTTAATTCATCTAAATCAGTTAAGTCTTTGTCCATAAATCCGGAAATCCAATATGCCCAGCCTTGATTTTCATAATTATAAAATGTATCCGGCGTTTTAGTCATAGCTCTAACACCAATCAAAAATTTTTCTGTATTATTACTATGTACATGCTCTTTTAAAGCATATAAATAATCAACCTTTTTTCTACTCTTTATAGCACTTAAACCTTCTTTTGCTGCTAATAAGACTAAAGTTGTGGAAATTCCACAAAAATTTATATTGTTAGATTTTTGTTTTTTGGTTGAACAATATTTATTTTGGTAATTATTAATTGCAGAAACTTTCACTAATTTAACCCTATATTGATTTGGATACAATATTATATTAGTAAAAATGAAAAACAATATCAATAATCGTTAATATATTTTGTTACACTTGTTCACATTATATGTTATTTTTCTTAATTTTTAGATACTATGATACATAAAAATGTAATAATACAAGAAAGGAGATAGTACATGATATCTATTAGTAAAATTAGTTCTATATCTACAATGCCAAAAACAAAAAATCTGCCAAAAGTTGTATTACCTGCAACCAGTTCATTAGGAATTTTAGCAGGATCTTCATTGGGAGAAGGTTTTCCTCCAAGCAATATAGAACATATTCCTGGAACAAGTGCAGAAGATTCTATTATTGATCAATTTGAACATACCGGAGATATGATAATGGATTTAGGTTCTGAAATAGGGGAAAGTGTTGTTAATGGAGCTTCTCATGTTGTAGATAAATTTCTTGATTTAGCAAGTGATGTGTTAGATGCTCTGAGTTAATCGTTCGCTAAATAGGGGGAAGAAGTCGTAGGATATACGGCTTCTTTCTTTTTTTGTGTTTTTGTTGGGCTGAAAGCCCAACCTACTTTTTCTATAAATATAGTACGAGGTCGTGTTGGACTGTTTTCATCCAACACGACAAAAAATTTGATTTGTAGAATGTTAATGGTGTAAAGAATTGCACCATTAACTTAAAAACCAAAAGCTCAACCACGAATTTACATAAATCTATTATGTACTTTTTCCCACTCAACAGAAGTTATTCTGCCATGTCCCGGGTAAATTACGGTTTCCTGCGGTAACGTAAAAATTTTATCTTCAATACTTTTTACGATTTGGTTAAAATCTCCGCCTTCCAAGTCGCATCGACCTACCGCTTCTTTAAAAATTGTGTCACCGGAAAACAAATTTCCGTCAACCAAATAGCAAACTCCACCTTGAGTATGTCCCGGAGTGTGTAAAACTTTGATTTCCAAAGAACCGAGTTTTACCTTGTCATTGTCTTCTACAAAGATATCGACTTTAGGAATTGTTATCTCTGGCATGCCAAACATCGACATATATTGGTTTGCATTGTTTAACCAACCCAAATCAGCTTTGTGCATAACAACTTGGGGATGACTTTTAAAACGGTCGGGACGAATACCTGCAATGTGGTCAAAATGCCCGTGAGTTAATAAAATATATTTCAAATTCGCGCCTTGTTTTTCAAGTTCTTCATCGATTCTGTCATCAATAGACGAACAATCAATCAAAGCTGCTTCTTTAGTTTCCTCATCAATTATCAAATAATTGTTGTTATCAATAGGTGGTTCTACAAATGTTTTTATAATCATAAAGATATTTTAACATGAAAAAAGAATGGCTTTTACACCATTCTTTTTTTATCTTTTATAAATTTTATCCTACACAAGACAAATGTCCATTTTTCTTTTCTTCTTCAAATCTTGGAGAAAGCCATCCTGATTTATATCCTGCATAACCTAAACCAACAAGACCTAAAGCACCGGCTGTAATCATGGAAGCTTTTTTGTGAGCCTTAAACCATTTTTTCATACCACCGCCCTTTATACCAGAACCACCTTCGACGCCATTTGTTAATCCTGAGAAATCAAGTTTAATCAAATCTTCTTTTGAAAGATTTTTTCCATTATTTCTTATATGGTATTCTCTATATAATTCAGCAGAAGATTTGTTTGTTTTGCTTAACCAACCATTACCTTCCCAGCTTGTATTCATGTTCACTTGGTTATGTAAAATTCTTTCTGCAACATCACCATTTCTATATTTATTTAACGCTCTATCTAAGCAGTCAACCAATTCATCTGAAACAATTGAGTCACGCAAATCCTTAATTGCGCTTTGATATTTTTGATTATCTTTTAATTTTTTAGCTAACAATTCTTCTGATAATTCGTTACCTGTTCTCAATTTGTAAGTTTGTTTTAATTCTTTTGAAATACTTTCTTTTGTTTTTAAGAATTTTTGTTTTGCCTCAGGAGAAGCAATGCCATCTTCAAGACAGGTTTCTAATGGTGTAAAGAATTCATGCTTTGTTTTGAAACCGTCTGCTAATTTTGCTTCACCTGCGATATCAGGATCAAAATTCTTTTGAGCTAAGCCTTGAGCGTTTGTAACGATTGGAGTACAAAGTTTCTTTTTGGCTTCCAAGTCAGTTAATTCGCAAGGTGCAGTTCTTGAAGGAAGAAGTGAAACATCAGCAGCAGAAGCTAATGCAGTACCGGGAGCAAAACCTTCCAAGTAAACAAATCTGCCTTTAATTTTTGGATTTTCGTTTAACTTCTTAATTTTTTCTGTAATTACTTTATAATCAGGTGTTGATTCATCAAGAGGACCGCCCATTACAAGCAATGTATTAGGGTCTTTGTTTGCATATTTTTCAAATGCATCCATTACTGTATCCATCGCTTTTTGGAAGTCGCCACGTCCCCAGCTTACTGCTAATTTGATATCTTCGCCTTTTTTCAATTTGTCGATATAAGATTTGTCAATATTACCGTGAACTTTTACTTTCGCATCGGCTTTACCTGCAGCTATCAAAGACAAACCTGAACCTTCTTTCATCCATTCGCCTTTTTTAGCATCCCAAGCTTGCGCTTTTTCGTAAGCACCGCTTAATCTGTCAAACAAATTCAATTTTAATTCTTTTTTAGCCTCTCTAATATCTTTTAGAGAAGTTTTATCTTTATTGAATGCGTCAAACGCTTTAATTGTAACTTCTTTACCGTCCGCCGTTTTTAATTTTGAATCAGTTTTAAATCCCGGTAAACCGAGTTTTTCATAATATGCTAAACTTGGGTCGTTTAATGGGTTTGTAAGTCCCTTAAATCTACCCAATTTATCCAATTCAATCAAGTCTTTTTGAATTGCAGGAGTAATTTCTGGATTTTTTAACAATGTTTCGTAGTAACCTTCTGATACAGTTGTAAACATTGGAACGTAATCTTTTTTAGCATAATAGATTGGAATTGACATTGCGTTTACGCTGTCAGAACCTTTCAATAAGTCTTTCAAAATTGTTTTTTTCAAGAAAGCTTCTTCCTGACCGGTTTGCAAAGCTTCTAAATATTTTGGGTCTTTTGTAATTGCTTCAATTTGTTCAGGAGTTGCACCAAGGTTTACAATCATACTTTTTGCAGAGGTACCTTGAATGTAGCCGTCACCTAAGTTGTGACCGATTTCAGACAAGAATTTGTCTTTCCAATAGCTTTCGCCGTTTGCGTTTGCAATCGCTGCGTTTTGAATTAAATAAGCGGCTTGACCATCAGAACAAATAATATGTTTAGGGTCAAATCCGTCAACTGCTTTTTGAGAAGCATCCATCAATTGTTGGCAAGCTTTACTTGCTTTTGCGTATGAGTCACCCTTCCAAGAATTTGATAATAGTTTTGTGCTGCTAGAATAACTTCCATCTGCATAAGGTTTACTCATTGATGCGGTTGCGTCTGAAAATACTAAGAAGAAATCAACATTTGGAGCTTTCTTTTTCAAGTTTTCTGTTGGTCTTACTTTATATAAACCGATTTTAGATTCTTTTTCTAATCCCCAATTCATTGTAGAAGTTTTTACTTCATCTAATAGGAAATAGTCACCTTCTTTTGATAAAATGTCCGAAATAGATTTTTTATCTAAATCTTGCATCGTAAAAAATGGTGTTCCCTCTTTACCTTTTAGAGGGTGTCCGTCAGGTAAATTGTTGGGAACTCTATGAACTTGAACATCTGTAACCAGTTCTCCGCTTTTATCGTATACTTTTTTGCCGTTATAATATGGCATAAATTTAACGGTTTTACCTTGCGTATTTGAATCAACAACATTTAGTGAGTTGTAGTCGTTTGATACGGTACCAACACCACCACCTTTTGCACCAAGCAAAGGTTCTTCCATTACCCAATGCGCTACGTGATTAGGATTTCCACCTCTAAAAGAAATTTTGGTCATTCCTTTTGGAACATCAATTCCTTGAGGTTGTCCTTCGGTTGCTTTCACACTCTTTGCATTTCTTGCTCTGATAGCAGAATAATCAGTACCTATCGCGTTAATCTTCATAGATAACTCCTTACACACATAAATTGTTCTATATATACAAACACCCACACACAAAAAAACTTGCCCAAATATCCCCATCTGTTAAGATATGTAAAGTAAATTTTTATTAAGTTCGGCAGATTAATTGTAACAAAAGCAATTTTTTTTTTCAACATACGCAGGTAATTAGTTTCAACATCCCAGCAATCGCAAAAACATAAAAAATAATTTCGCAGAATATTTGTAAATTTTTGTAACATTTTCAGTTAAAAGATTAAAGTTTTTCAAAAATCTGCCGATATACATGTTACTAAAGGGAAAAATAAGGAGTTACAAAGATGTCATCAACAGATATTTCAAAAGTTTATCAATTTTTAGCAAACATCGGCGATTGGAAAACAAAAGCAGATAAGAATGGAGATGGAACCGTTATTAAATCCGAATTCTGCTCTTTTATGGAAAATAACTATGAATGGGATGGTACACCTAGCGATGTTGATAAAAATGATTTAATCAATTCTTTCTGGAAAGCTATTGATACAAAACAAGGTGGCAAACTTAATGGTACTAGATACTACAACAAAAATGCATTAGATAGCAATGAAGAAGATGCAATTAACGCAAAAGTTCAATGCTATGATACATTAAACACTTTTGTTAAAGACAATGTAAAACTTACCGATGCTCCTTCCGGAGTAAGCACTTCCCAATGGAAAGCCTCTATTACCGAAGGTTTGACAACTGTAGTTGAAGAATTTTTAAAGAATAAAAGTACCGATGCTATAAATAAAGCTATTGCTTCAGGTGAATTAACTACATTGCTTGAAAAGCAACTTCCAATCAGCAAAGGTAGAGCTACCGCAGATTATTATGCAATGAATTTAACAAAAAGCTACAAATCTCAATTGGGTAATTTTGATGTATATTCAGACCCGATTTTCAAAGAATTGTTAGATAAATACGTAAAATCAAACTTTCCTGATGGTGCCAGCACAGAAACAATGCCTACTGATGATACTATCAAAGCAAATGTGGAAAACATGGTAAAAGCGTATCTTGCTACAGCCGGTGTTGGTGATGGAAATATTAAAGATTTGGAAGAAGATCCTTACAATTGGCGTCAGGGCGATGAAGATGAATTAACTGCGCTACAAAAAAATCAAGCTTTGCAAAAATTGAACACTAAAATAGAATCTTCTTATGACACATTATTCTCAGAAGTTTTTGCCGGAATCAATGTTTCAGCATCAGATAAAGCTGCTCTAAAAACACAATTAGCAACTACAATTGAAACAGAAAAATCTGCATTTATTGATACTTTGAATTATAGAGATTTCCAAAATCTTGACACAAAATTGGAAGAGTTTGATTTAAGTTCTTATATCAATACAGATATGAAAAATAACGTTTTAACTTCTTACTACACAAATCAAGCCTCAGAATATATTTCAAACTTTGATATAGCAGGAGCATTAAATGACAAAACGTTGAGCACTGAATTAATTGCATCAATCAAGTCATTATTAAACAATGGAGTTTCTGCTTGGGTAAGTAGTTTTGTTGCAGCAGGCTCTAACAGCAGTGAATTTGAAGCTTATGTAAATCAAAAAATTACTAACTTTTTAAATAGTAGCACTGTAAGCGATTTGGTTAAGGCAGAACAAGAAAAAATCATTGCACAAAATAATGAAAAAATGAAAGCCGCAGCAGCAAATTTAGCAAAAGTTTCTGATAACGTTAAAAGTAACAATCTTGCCGATATTATAGGTAACAATAGCGAATTGCATACCGAATTTGGTATTGATAAAAACGGTGACATTGTTTTCCAAGAAACATCTACCACAAATGCTTATAAAACTTTAGTAGAAAAAGTGAAAGCTGAAATAAATCAAACAGAAGAAGGCAAAGCTGCGTTGGAAGCATTAGGCGGCGAAGATGTGCTAAAACGTTTGGTACAAGCTGCTTGGATTGATACATATAACACATACAATTCTTCTCAATCAAATAATGCTGCAAACTTTGTTGCACAAGTATTAGATAACTTCCAAACAATAATGAATAAACTATCAAAAAATCCTGAATACATCGCAGCATATACCGCAAAAACATCTTATGCAGACTCTAGTTTAACGAAAGGGTTAATCCACTATAACACAAATACAACATACGGTGGAGATGAAAAAATCAACTATAAAGGTACTTATAAAACTGATGACAATGGTGCCGTTCATATTGAAAATACAACAGATGACGCCGATTATCAATTAACAATGAACGATTTATTAAGAAGATTAAAAAATAAATATTCTACAATTAGTTCCGATGTAATTACAAACATATTCAGAAGTGCTCAACAAAAAGCACTATCTATCGCTCAAGGTAACATTACAGACTGTCCTTACGGAACAGGAAACAATGGCTCTCGCGTGGAAGATACTACAAGAGATTGGGGCGGTAAAGACAACAGAAAGAAAGATAAATTTTACATTGATATGGATCAACTTGTACAATTAACATTGTATTGCTTCGACAAGTTGTTATATCAAGAACTTGGAGCTTAATTAATTAATAATTTTGGGGTTGGATAAATATATTCAACTCCTTTTTTTAAATTGTATTGAATAAACAAAAATTGTTTCTGCACTCCTTTTATGGTATAAAAGAAATTAGCGTTATAGGTGTTATAAGAAGGAGTTAATATGGATAGAAATGTAATCTGCATTAAATGGGGAACAAAGTTTGGTCCTGAATACGTAAACAAGCTTTATAAAATGGTTGAAAAGAATTTATCTTTACCACACAGGTTTGTATGTTTTACAGACAATGCAGAAGGCATTGTTGAGGGTGTTGAAATTCGTCCGCTTCCTGAACTCAACGATGAAGGTATTCCTGATAGAATGTGGAAAAAATTGGGTTTATTTGCCAATCCGCTTTCTGATTTGCAAGGTACTGCTCTATTTTTGGATTTGGATATTATTATCAGAAGCTCTCTTGATCCGTTTTTTGAAGTTGAAGGAAGTTTCTTAATATCTAAAGACTATGATTTTCCTCACGATATTATCGGTAATTCATCAGTTTTTCGTTTTGAAGTTGGAAAACATCCTGAAATTATTGAACATTTTTATCAAGAAGGTAAAACAATCAGGGAAAGATACAAAAATGAACAAGCATTTTTGTCTTACGAAATGGATAGAAAAGGCTTGCTTAAATACTGGCCTAAAGATTGGGTTGTAAGCTTTAAACGCCAATGTTTGCACAAATTCCCGATGTGTTGGTTCAAAGTTCCTCGTGACCCTGAAGAAGCCAAAATTTTGATTTTCCACGGCAAACCAAATCCTGAACAAGCATACAAAGGTTATTTCGGAAAATTGGGATTCAGATATATTAAACCTACGAAGTGGCTGGATAAGTATTGGGGTTAATTAATGGACAATTGAAAGTGGAAAATGGAAAATTGTTTTAAGGAAAATTTCCATGTAAGTGGCATTTGTTCATAGAAATTTAGTGCAAATTTTTGCACCTATAATAATTTTCCACTATCCATTTTCCATTTTCAATTTCTATTTTGACTAATCCTCTTTTTTATTGTTAAATTACAGTATGTTAATTTCATTATTGGAAAAGATTAACGGTTTGTATGAGAGTCTTTTTGCCCCTGTGGATGCTCTGGTAGAAAAACTTCCAATAGCCGATTGGGCGTTTGATGCTGTTTGTGACAGTATTCATCTTTTGCCGTTTTTGTTTATTGTTTTTGTAATAATCGAAGCTTTAGAATTTTATCAAGCAGATAAAATCAATTCACTTCTAAAAAAATCAGGCAAAAGCGGAGTGTTGGTCGGAGCAATTGCTTCTATTATTCCTCAATGCGGGTTTTCTGTTATTGCAAGCAGTTTATACTCAAATAGAATAATCACTCGCGGATGTTTGATTGCCGTATATTTAGCAACTTCTGATGAGACTATTCCAATACTTTTGGCGACTCCGACTAAAGTATATTTAATCATCCCGATTGTTGCTATAAAGCTGTTTATCGGGATTTTGGCGGGATATCTGATTGATTTTCTTATTCCGCAGAAGGTTATAGAAGCTACAAAAGAAATTGATATTGTTGAAGAAGGCTGCTGTAAACACGATATCGAACACGGTAGCAAGCGTGAATTAATTATTCATCCGATTTTACACACAGCGAACGTGTTTGCATTCATTCTTGTTATAACACTTATTTTGAATTACTTTTTAACAAATGTTGATGTTGACTATTTGATAAGCGGTAACAAATTTATTCAGCCTGTGATTGCGGCTTTTGTTGGCTTGATACCTAATTGCGCGGTATCAATCGGTTTAACAATGATGCTTATTAAGGGAACAATTTCTTTTGGCGCAGTAATGAGTGGACTTTTATCTAACGCAGGATTGGGCTTGTTGGTGTTGTTGAAAAACAATGATTTTACAGACACAATGAAAATTGTTCTGATTTTGCTTTTGATAAGTATTATTTCGGGTGTTATGATTAATTTTATTTCTTAATAATATTGTTGGGCAGGTATGCCCAACCGACCATTTATCCATTGAGATATATCAATGATTTATTTTAAATGATATTCCATAATTGAGAAAATGCAATACGATAATTTTGGAAAATTTTTACGCACAAAAAGAGAAGCTCTCGGAGTTTCTTTAAATCGTTTTGCATTGGAAAATGAAATAGACAGCGCGGCTCTATCAAGAATTGAGACGCAAAAACAAGGTATAAGTTTAAGTGCAATTGCTAAAATTGCTAATGGATATGGAATCGCAGTATCAAGTTTAATTAAAGAATTTGAAATTTGGAAAGATTCATCAATAAGAAATGTTTAAAACAATTTTTTATTTTACATTTTAAATTCGCTTAAATATTCAACAACTCTTCTCAATGCAATTGAGCGGTGCGAAATTTGATTTTTTTCTTCCTCGCTTAGTTCTGCAATCGTTCTGGTGCCGCCTTTAACTAAAAATATCGGGTCATAACCAAAACCGTTACTACCTCTTGCCTCTGTTGTAATTGAGCCTTCGCAAATGCCTGTCGTTGAAAATTCTACTTCCCCTTTAGGATTAATAAGAGTCATGCAACAAGCAAAATGCGCATTTCTATTGGTCTTATCCTTCATTTCTTTTAAGACTCTTTCAATTCTTTTTACAGGAGTTTCAGCATATCTTGCCGAATAAATTCCGGGTGCACCATCAAGAGCGTCGATGCAAAGTCCTGAATCATCCGCAAGTGTCCAAGTTTTAGTAAGTTCCCATGCCGCTTTTGCTTTGATTAAAGAATTTTCTTCAAACGTTTTGCCGTCTTCAATCGGGTCAAAACCATCAGGTGGTAAAATAAATTCTAATCCACTTCCTGCAACTATTTCATTAATCTCTTTAACCTTGTGTGCATTTGATGATGCCAAAACTATTTTCATACTTTTAATTCTCTTTTTTAAAATAATAAACCAATTCTTTTTCTGCATCTAAAGCTTGACCGCCTTTATTGAAAAGTTTTATAGGTAAACCCATTTTAGCAAATCTATATAAAACGCTTACTTTCAAAACTTCCAAACCGTATTTACAAGAACGCGCAAAATTAATAGATGAAGCTTCTGCAAAATATTTTGTCGGACAAGAAATTTCACCGATTTTAAATCCATTATATAAAATCAAAGCGAGCATTTCATTATCAAAAATAAAATCGTCGCTGCAATCTTCTAATGGAAGCTTTTCTAAAATTTCTCTCGTAAATCCTCGAAAACCTGTATGATATTCAGACAATTTTTCACCAATAACTAAATTTTCAAACTCTGTCAAAAATCTGTTTGAAATGTATTTGTATAATGGCATGCCACCCTTCAGTGCAGAATTACCCAACATTCTTGACGCAATAACAGTATCATATTCATCAAATGCCATCATAGATGCCATTGCAGGCACGAGTTTTGGTGTGTATTGATAATCAGGATGAAGCATGATAACAATATCCGCCCCTGCTTTTAATGCTGCGCGGTAACAAGATTTTTGGTTTGCTCCATAACCTTTATTTTTTTCATGAACAATTGTTGTGATATTAAGTCTTTTTGCAACTTCCTTTGTTTCATCAGAAGAGAAATCGTCGACAAGAATAATCTCGTCGACGAAATTTTGATAAATCTCATTATAAGTCTTTTCTAAAGTCTTTTCTGCATTGTATGCAGGCATAATCACTACAACTTTTTTGTTGTTAATCATCTTTACCTGAATACTAACTTTCTACAGCTTCTTCTTTTACTTCAGAATTTCTGATAGTTTCTTTGCTACCTGCAGATAAAGCTTTGTCTTTGAATTTTTGTACTTGTCTTGATAATTTGTCAGCCAACAAATCAATACTTGCATACATAGATTCTGCAGATTCTTCGCAGTGAACAACACCTGTGTTCATTTTGCAAGAAACTTCAGCCACGTGTTTTCCTGTCGCAGCAGGATTTTTAATTACAGAAAGAACTACATCAATAGCTGTAATTTGATCGTAGTGAGTTGCTACCTTACCGATTTTTTCTTTTACATAAGCCTTGATAGCATCTGTAATCTCAATGTTTTTACCGTTTACGTGTATATGCATTTACACCTCCTAATGTACTACCTTTCTATTGTACTACATTTTAACCAATTTTTAAAGTGCTTTGTAGACAAAAATTATTCTAAAATTTGCGGTAACTCAACATTTGGTGTGCCTATTGTTCTAACAAGTTCCAAAACAGCTGCTTTCATTTGGCATCTTTGAGCAGTTGCGCTAAAGAAATCACGGTAAAAACATCCTTCACACACACAACCTCTTTTATAACACTCTAATGCCGTAGGCGTCCATCTTTTTACAGCAATAGCTCTCCCCATATCACGACTCTTGAACACTTATTCCTCCCGAAAATTATATCTTATTTGTGATTAATTATATCTATTTTGTTAAGGCTCTCAATCCCTAACCCATACTTCTATTATATGGGTTAAGAGCGCATTTACAAGCTACATTCGGCTAATTGTAACGATTTCTTAAAATATTGCATTTTCGTATAATCATTGCCATTGCGCTGTTTTGAGCATGCTAAAGCTTCTTGATTACATGCTTACAGCGGTTTTAATCATGCTTAAGCCATGCCATGAGCATGTTTGCATGTGTTTTATATAAAATTAAGTTTTGTAACGAAGTTGGCATGTATTGTCTTTTATGTGATATCTGAAAGATTAGAACCGAGGAATCCAGCCTTTTATTAACTATTTTTTCTTTTATCATAATTGAAAAAGACATTATATTTACTTTTCCAAAATCATCCTTAAAAATATACAGCCGACCAATTTTTTTTACACACGAAAGAAAAATAATAAAACTATGAAAAAATTACTTAGTATATTTTTAATGCTGATTTTTACATTTCCTGCTTTTGCCGCAACTTTCCAAGGCGGAGTTGCAGAACAAGGTACTGCAAATTCAAGCAGAATTATTGATAAACAAACGGGTCAAGGTATTGGCGGAGCTAATATCCATTTACCAAAGCAAAATTATTCAACGAGAACCGACCAGGAGGGTTATTTTGAGCTTGATACACAAATCAATGGTCCAAGTATCATGTCTGTTCAAAAAGAAAACTACAAGCCGTTTACAATGACCATAAACGATAAAACTCTGAATACACCGATTGTTGTCGGGATTGAAAAATCTAATGCGTCAGGTCAGGCAATTGATACAAACATGTACCACTTAGGGGACAACAATTTTTCAGAACTTTCTGCTAACGCAGGAGAATTTAACATGCAATCAATCGGACCTTTCTATACCAAGAGATTTACACTCCGAAATATAAATTTAGCAAAACCGGTTTATTTAGTAATCGGTTCTATTATAGGTATTGATACCGCCATGGCACGTTCTTTGGGGCAAAATCGTATTCCAAACGCATTTGCTTCTCCCCCGGAAGTTTATTTTAACGGAAATAAAATATCTGAAATTCAGTTAAACGGTGACGGGCAAAGAATTAAACTTCCACAAAATCTTATACGTAAAAGTCAAGTGAACGAAATCACAATAAAAACGGGTAGAAATCTTATGCAGACAGCATATATTGATTATGATGATATTGAGTTTATGAATTTGATTATTGAAAATTAAGTATACAAAAAGGCGGAGCGCGTCGCACTCCGCCTTTTTCATCCTAAATTAATGAACTGTTAATTTCTTAATATTACCCTTTTCGGCAGCAAGCTTAGGAGCTTCAATTTCCAAAATACCATGTTCCAATTTAGCAGAAGTTTTTTCTACATCAATTTCTTGAGGGAAGTATACAGTTCTTGAAAATTCACCATATCTGAATTCAGATTTTCTGAAACCTTTTGTATCCTCTTTCTTTTCTTCTTCTTTCTTTGCATTAATTGTAATATGGTTTTTATCAATGTCTATATCCAAGTCTTCTTTCTTAACACCCGGAAGTTCTGCTCTTACGCTATATTCTTTTTCCTTTTCATGCAATTCAACAGGCATTGCAAACTTTTCGGCTTCTTCTGCTTCATTATAAATATACTCAGGGAAGAAACTATCAAAGTTTCTATTTAATATTGAACTAATTTCGTCATTAACTGATTTAATAAATCCATCAGGTGATTTTTTAATTAAGAATTTCATAATCATTCTCCTTTCATATTTATGACCTATTACTTTCAACACTTATATTATCACTCTGTTATTCTAAAAAACGTGTTTTTTTAACCAAAAATTAACAATTCCTATAAATTAACACAACTATTAATTTTACAAGAATTTTGATGTATAATTCCTAGTATGAAAGCCGATTTACACGTACATAGCAATAATTCTGACGGAAGTGATACCGTTCAAGAACTTTTAAAAAACCTTAAAAAAAACGGTGTTGATATTTTTGCACTGACTGACCATGATACGGTTGAAGGCTGCAAGGAAATGGAAAAACTTGCGCCAAAAGATATCACCTTCATAAAAGGTGTTGAACTGACTTGTCTTTGCGGTGATATAAAGTGTCACATCTTAGGCTACGGTGTTGACATCAATAATCCTGATTTACTTGCGCTAATTGAAAAAGGAAAACTCCTAAGACGTCAAAAATTAGAAACAAGAATTCAATATTTAAAAGATGTTTTTAATATCGAATTAACAGAAGACGAAAAAAATTGGCTTTATTCAAGAAAAAGTGTTGTAAAAACTCATCTTGCGAACATCCTGGTAAACAGAGGACTTGCAAGTGACAATGTTTCTGCAATGAAAAAATATTTAGACAATATTAAAACAGGCAACACCCGTTTCGACGGAGAAGAAGCAATCGAAACCATAAAAAAAGCAGGTGGAATCGTCGTTTGGGCGCATCCTATCGGAGGAGAAGGCGAAAGGCATTTAACCTTAGAAGAATTTTTACCAAAATTAGAAAAAATGAAAACCTTTGGTATTCAAGGTTTAGAATGTTATTATTCAAGATATAATTTTGATGAAATTGAATTTTTAATAAAATGTGCAGAAAATAATAATTTGCTAATAACAGGCGGAAGCGATTATCATGGCACAAATAAAAATATACCAATTTTGAGATTAAACACTTCTAATACACCAATTGATTCTTCAAAATTAACTATACTAAAAATGTAAAAAAATATTAAAATAAAGCAATTTTTTTATTCTTGATAACTTTATCGATATATGAAATTAATATGTACAAACATTCCTAAAAACGAACTTATCCAAAAGTCATACAATACATTCTACAAAAATTGTTTAGACGGAAATGCTTCTGTTGCCCAAATAAGACACGAATTCCATTGTGTACAAAAAATGTACGTAAAAAATGGACAAGTCCAAGACTTTTTTGATAAAACGTCTACACTTTGTGACAAAGTCGAACAAAATGGGAATAAAAGTTTAGGTACATTACTTGTCAATGAATTAAGCAAATTATGCGAAATGTTTAAAATAAAAGGAACGCCTGAAGATGTTCTATATAGAGCAATTGCTAACAGTCGAAGAAATCATGACGGTTTACATGAGCTAGCCAGAATTATAAATTTAGAACATATATATAAATACTCCAACAATCGAAAAGATATATTTAAAGTTTTACGTATGAAAAAGGACTGTTGCAAAAGAATTTTAGCCGATTACAATACTAATGCACAAAATTTCTTAAGCATAAGAAAAGCACCTACAACAGAAAGACAGGTAAAAATTCAATTAGCATATACTTACTCTAGCTTAGCCGAAATGCTTGCCAATAGACATCCTGATGATGCAATCGCACTTTTTGAAAGAGCCGAAAAAATTAATCGAGAACTCGGACGTTCTAAAGCCGCAGACTATGCAAACTTTTGCATAAAAGATATTAAAAACGGCCGATTTTGGAATGCAAGATAGTCTTGAAAGTATACTAAAGTCTACCAGACCATTCTAGTACGTTTAATAAAAAATGCGCTCAATTGGGCGCATTTTTTATTTATTCTTCATCCTTATCAAACAAATGTCTTACTTTGTATTTGAGCGTTTGTTTTTCGGCTTCCAAAGCTTCATGTTCTTGAACGGCTTGTTCAATTGTTTCAGCCTCACTACCTTCAACAGGTTCAGGAATTGAATTTACATAATCAACCGCATCCTGATATTGAGTTTCAGTTGCAAGCCATTTGAACGATTTAATAAGTGTTAATGGTTTTGCAGCGTCACCTCTAACTACGAGTTGGAATTTAGTAGCCGAATTATCTACGTATTTATTAGAGAAGCTTGGAATAATTGCCATCTCATCTTCCGGAACCATTTCACAGAAAATAGAGAAAGCTTTAGCAGTTACTACATTCAAGCTTGCAGCACTGTTAATCAAGTTAGCAGGGTTGATTGCACCTATTGGACCAAGCAAATTTGAAACAAGTGATGCCATTCTTGCACGAACTTTCATGTCAGCATAGTTTCTTAAAATATCAAAATCACCAAAAATATGTAAACTTAAAATATTGCCTAATGATGTAATTGGTTCAATATGACAAATGCCATTGTTAAAACTCAATTTTCCGTTTAATTCAGAAAAATGAGTTGTATCAATCGTTGTAAGTCCGCTAATTACACCACCTAAGGCTGTTTGGAAGAACTGAGATTCGCGGATGTTCTCAGCAATAATCAAGTTTTCCAATTTTCCGAATGGGCCGAATTGACCGTCTTTAACTGAAAAATCAACATTTCCTTTTAAGCTTTTCATTTGTTCTTCGTAAGTTGCACCTTTTAAAGAAATATCAGTGCTGAAGCTTGCAGTACCTGAAAGTGTGCCTTTCATATTTGCACCGTCTAATAAAGCTTGTTCAACATCAATCCCCTGACCGTTTACACGAATGTTCAAAAGTGTTGTAATCAAGTTCATTGATATATTACCGTTTACACGACCTTTGAACACATTTGTTCTCAAGTTTCTCAAATAGAAAATGTTTCTGTCAAGAGAAATTCTGCCTGTCGTGTTTCTAACATCAATGTTGCCTGAAATTATTCTTGCAAAGTTAATAGAACCGTTTCTTACTATAACAGGAATATCTGCGCTTACGTTTGAAGCAGATGAAGCTGAACCACTGCTTTGTGGAACATATTTCATAGCCTTATCACTAACGTTCATTAATTTGTCAACGTTCATATATCTTGAATTAACGTCAAGGTTAAGAATATTCAAAACGTTTGAAGGAAGCAGACTAACCGTTCCTTTTGCTTGAATATCGGAGCCGTTTAAAAGTAAATCTTGTACATCAAAATCGGCTTCTTGTCCTTTGAATTTCAAACCTGCGTTTCTCAAAGTCAACATCAATTCAGGAATTGAAAGATTTGTTAGCGTAAATCCGCCTCTTAGTCTTGGGTTTGAGGTTTCACCAAATATAAATGCTCTACCTTTGATGTCAAAATTAGATTGAGGGAATACATGAATTTTACCGTTCAAAGCTTTTGGCATAGTGATTTTTAGAAGATTTATTCTATCTCCTGCAATCGTACCGTCTACGCCTAAAACTTCGTTTAAATGAACAACTTCATTGCCTTCTTCATCCACTGTTACATTTCTTGTAAACAAACCTGTTTTCTTGATTTTAATTCTATTAGGTTTAAAATCAACAACCGTTTGCAATGAAGTGTTTGCACCGCTAACGTTTGAAAAATCCACAGGTGTAATAAAGTTTGTTTTGTCGGCTAAAGCTTGAGCAAAAAGAGTTTGCTTATGTTTATCACCGTCAAACGTTACTTTAACGGGTATTGTACCGCTTGAGTGAATATATGGTTTGAATTCGCGTCCGATAAGTTTAATTAAATCATCGGTATGAATGTTGCCATAAGTCGTAAAACTCAATGATTTTAATTTGTTATAATCAATTACACTACCTGCATAATTCAATGTTGATTTGTCGTTGAACAAAATTTTATTATCGCCAATAGTTATATTATTGTTTGCCAATTCCAAGTTGAATTTCGGAACAGCAATTCTTGATTTTGTTTGAGGAAGTGATAGAACAAAATTGCTGTTGTTAATTTTTCCTGTTAAAGCTTTGCCTTGTAAGAAAAACTCACCATTCAAGTTGTTGTTTGTAACAACCATGTTTTTGTCTAAAATATTCAAGTTTGCAAGAACGAATTTAGCGGCTGCAACAGCTTTCTTTAATTCACCTTTCAAACCTAAATCGAAAGACGCGTCGCCTGATTTAAAATTGTATGCGTTTCTGATTTCTCTTGGCGCAAATGCGTTAAATAAAACAGGCAAAGGTATTTTCTTCGCGCTTACATTAATATCGGCAACTGATTTTTTGTCTATTTTACCGTCAATCGTAATTGGTTGATTACCGACTAAAAGGCTTGAATTTCTAATATCTAACACATTATCGTCAAGTTTAACGTTAACGTTAGCCTTAGAAATTACATTACCGATTTTACGAACACTTAAACCGCCGTCTTTAACCAAAATTGAACCTGTTGAAGTCAATTTTTTGAAGTTGGTTTTGATGTAGCAATCAGCTTGCAATGCACCTGTTGCTTTAACTTGAGCCAATTCATTATAAATATGTAATGAATCCATAAACGCTTTTGATAAAATAATCAAGTCGTTAAACTTGATATCAGCAGTTTTAATACTCATATCCATTTTTGGATGGTGACCGTAGTTTAATTTACCCAAAAGTTGGATATTCTGATTTTGCGCTGCATAGATATTTGTATCCAAATCTACATTTGAACCGAAAGTTTTTACTCTCAAGTAGCTTTCAGGCAATTTTAGGTTCCCGACTTTTAAACTGATATTATTAATATCAAAATGACCGTAAGAAGTTAAATTGTCATTATGATTTCTTATGCGCAATTTTGTATCAAGATTTGCTTTTAAATCATAATTTCTGTACATAGTTACAGGGTTTACGAATGGAATTTCAATTCTTTCAGCCGGATCGTCTTCTGAATCAAGAGAAGGTTCAACAGGCGGTAAAAATGTATTTATATCAATATTTGCAGTAATATTTTTGTTTTCATCACTAAACACTTCTGCGTAAGTTTTAACTTTCGCGCTTTTGCCGTTAAAATAACCTAAAACCAGTTGTTCACCTTTTAAATCCAAATAGTGCTTAGATTTTAGGTCATTTACAAGAACTCGGTAGTTATTAAGTTTAACAGCAGGAATTTTGATTCTTATCCAAGCAGGGTCGAATTTGAAACCTTCAGCTTCTGCTTGAACGGTTTGTCTGCCTTCTTCAAGCTTTTGTTCTTTTCCTGAATTCAACAAATCTTCAACAAGTTTAACAACTTTGAAGTTCTCGTCATTTATGATTTCTAAATTTACAAACGGTTTTTCGACTTCAAGGCAAGAAACTTTTACTGTCAGCAATAAAAGACTTGGAAGTGAAATTCTTGTTTTAATCTTATCTGCTGAAAATAAAACAGAATCATCAGGAAGTTTTACTGATATGTTTTCAGCTTTTATACCAGCTCCGAGAAGTGGAGTAGTTACAATTTTAATATTTTCAAAGTTTACGTTAAGTTTTGCTTGCTCTTTTGCAAGTTTTTGAATTTCAGGAGTGTACTGATTTAAATCTATTGCATTTGGCAGTACAAAAAGAAATCCAGCATAGGCTAAAACAATTGCACCAAGAATAGTAAAACCTGAATATTTAAGAAATGTTTTCATACACAATTCCCCTTTTTCTACTAATTAATTATAGAAAAAAGGGACATGTGCGTCAAATATGTTAAACATTATATCTTTATAAAATCAAGAATTGATAAAATTTTGCAATGCTAAATATAAAAAGAAAGTCTTGCAATGTGTGCAAGACTCAAAAATATACATTTACCCCAATAATTTTATACCATAATTAAACATGATTGTCAACCATTTTCTTAAATCCAATAAAATAGCGACTCTTCACCGATTAACTATTGGCTAACTTTTCTCGAACCAGCGTTTCAACCTGATTTAGGATTTCAGGATTATTTGCTAAAAATTCTTTAGCTTTATCTCTGCCTTGTCCTAATTTATCATCATTGAAGCTGAACCAAGAACCAGCTTTTTTCACAATATCCAAATCAACAGCAACATCAAGAATATTGCCAATTTTGCAAATACCTTTACCGAATATAATATCAAACTCAGCTGTTCTAAAAGGAGGAGCAACTTTGTTTTTCAAGATTCTAACTCTTACGTGGTTACCTACATCTTCACCATCGCCTTTAATACCTTCAACACGTTTAATTTCAAGACGAACAGAAGCGTAATATTTAAGCGCGTTACCACCTGTTGTTGTTTCAGGGTTTCCGTACATAACGCCGATTTTCTGACGCAATTGGTTGATGAAAATAACCGTCGTGTTTGTTTTTCCGACAATACTTGTAAGTTTTCTGAGTGCTTTGGACATCAAACGTGCTTGAAGCCCCATTTGCTTATCTTCCATCGCACCTTCAATTTCTTCTTTCGGAACGAGTGCCGCAACAGAGTCGACAACAATAACATCAACTGCGGCAGAGCGAACGAGTTCTTCCGTAATTTCTAACGCTTGTTCTCCCGTGTCAGGTTGAGAAATCAAAAGTTCATCGACGTTAACACCCAAATTTCTTGCATATTCAGGGTCAAGAGCATGCTCAGCATCAATAAATGCGGCAATTCCGCCTTTTTTCTGACATTCTGCAACGATATGTTGAGCCAAAGTTGTTTTACCGCTGCTTTCAGGTCCGTAAATTTCTATAACTCTGCCTCTCGGAAGTCCGCCTACTCCAAGTGCCATATCAAGCGTCAACGAGCCTGTCGGAATAACTTCAACGTCAACCGAATTTGCGTCGCCGAGTTTCATAATACTTCCTGTACCGTATTCCTTTTCTATAACACTGAATACAGATTCAAGAGCCTTTTTCTTTTCCTCTGCGTCAGTCATTTTTACAACTTTAGGTTTACTCTTATCCTTTTCTTTTGCCATTTATTTTCTCCTTTAAAGTATCACTTATATTTTATACGTCAATTATATTACATAAACACTCTTTTTTCAAGCAGTTTTTAACTCAAT
>USFB01000016.1 GCA_900553895.1 uncultured bacterium
TCTCTGAATTCGTCTTACATATATATAAAGTATTTCAGAAATGCCAAATTTCAGAGTCGGGTTTTGTTGTTACAAAAGTTAACATTTTGTTTAGAAATACCACCCTTATCAGAGCTCCGCTCAGCTTCTCCTCTCAAGGGCGAAGCGATTACTTTCGCTAATCTGACGCATTTTACCGCTTCTCCTTTGAGGGCACTACTGTCCAAATTAAATTGAGAAAACATACATATCTCTTAATAAATTGGATTGCTTCGTCACAATAAATAATAGCTGTTCCTCGTAATGACTCGGCGTTAGACTTCCAAGCGTGCCGTCATTGCGAGGGCGATTAGCCCGTGGCAATCCAGCTTTTTAGAAACTATTATTTTTTAGTCTGTACTATACATCGTTTATTTGTACTTCTAATTTTGACTATATCTTAAAGAATGATAAACAATTTTATTTGGACAATAGTGCCTTGAGGGGAAAAGCTGAGCGGAGGGCTGATGAGGGTGGCACTGATTCAAAAGTCTGAGGGTGATATAGAATAATAATAAACATGCCAAAGCCACGCTAATTAAACTAAAAAATTCACCATTTAACGCAATTGTTACAAAATCTTAATAATATATTTTAATATATATCCAATTGTTAAGAAAACTGAAAAATCTTTACAATTGGCGCAAACGTAGTAGTAGTAGTAGTAGTAGTAGTAGTAGTAGTAGTAGTAGTAGTAGTAGTGCGTTATTTTTTCGCAAAGGGCTAAAGTTTTAGAAATTTATGCCGATATACATATCACAAGGGAAAAAAGAAAATAAAAAAGGAGTAAAAAATGAGCGGATTTTCAGGAATTAATCAATTTGGCAGTTTGACAACACAAAACGGAATTAGAGTAGATTACAAATACTTACTAGAAAAGTATGACGCAGATGGAAACGGTGAAATTTCTAAAGACGAATTCAACACTGCAATTAAAGAAGAAAAATTAGATAAAGTAGAATTATCTTCTGTAAACACAAATGGTGATGATACAATTGACGAAAATGAAATGGGCGTTTACGAACAAAAATACAAGATGCAAGAAGCTGTTAATGCTATGAGTGCACAAATCACAAAAGATTTTTCAGGTAATGTTAAATCTAAATACATCGCTCAGGTGACATTGGAACTTACAAATTATATTACTGAATATGCCAACAACTACCAAGGCAATATTTCAGACATGGCAGAAGATTTTTCAAAAGAGTTGCCTACAAAATATGTAGAAATCAAGAAAAATGTATTAGCGAATGAACCAAGCTCTTTTAAATCACAAGTATTGGATGATATTTTGAATCGCATATACGGCTCTGAATCTTCTGTAACACCAATAGCTAATAATGGTGGTACAATTTCGGAAACAGCGCAAAAGAAAATCGCAACTGCATTGGAAACAGAAGCAGACAAATACATTAAAGCAAATCCTAAATGTTCTGAAGAAGAATTAAAAGCGCATTTGGAAGCATTTTTAACTCAAACAGATGCTGAGAAAATGAAAAGTGCAGCAGATACATTCAAAGCGAACGCAGCTTCTTTCGGCATATACATTGATAGCGACGAATTAACTCAATTAAAAGAATACGCTAAAGACTTTTTAACAGAAGCTGTTAATAACGGTGTTACAGTTAAACTTGGTAGCAGAAACATTGCAACTACAAATGCGATTACAACAGCTTTGAAAAGTTACACAGATGGTGCAACATTGAAAGCAGATATGGAAACTGCAATTTCAGGCTTAAGCACTGTGTCTAAAAAAGATACAATCATTCAAGAAAACATGACAATAGATGAACTTAGCGGTAGCAACTACAAAATTGATTCGTCAAAAATAGATTTCAACGTTATTGAAGGATACACAGATGTTCAAGGTAATGGCACAATTCATGAAAGAGGCAAAGGTAAATCAGGTTCTTTTGAAAAAGCAAAAGACAAAGCCAGAGAACTTCTAAATCAAGATGCATTGAAAAATCAATACATTCAACAAATAACAACAATGTTAGAATCTAAAGGCATGAAATTTGAAGATATCAAAACCGAATTTGATAATATTTGGTCACAATCAATTGAAGATACTTTAAACACAGATGGAATGGTGACTGGAAGAGGCGCAAGAGGTTTCTCAAAAAAAGGTCACGCATATATCAATATAAAAGATATGGTTGATAAGTTTGATGAATTATTCCAAGCAAATATCAAAGTGACAATGAATGCTAAAGTACAAGCGAATAAAACCGGTGAAATGTATTTGGGCGATTTAGATTTGTCTGCAATTAATGTTGAAGATGAAAAAGGAACTTTAACAAATGCCAGAGATTTGTATTTTAGTGGCAAAACTGTAACTACTAAAAAGCATGGGGCTGATTACTATGTTAAATTAGCAGAACAAATGATTGATCAATTAAAAACACAAATGATAACAAAAGCAAAAGCAATGTGCGCAAAAAAAGGTGTAACATTTGATGAAGGCACATTTAATAAATTCTTTAATAATGCTAAAAAATTGGCAATAAATACTGCAGTTTATGGAGTGAACTCTGATGGTACGAGTTTTGGTACAGCAGCAGTTCTTTCTTCTGAAGGTGCTACAGTTGGTGTTATCTCTGCTGCAAGTTCTGTTGCTGCCGCAAAAGCAGGAGGTGTTGCTGGTTCCTTCGGAGGTCCAGTTGGTATTGTAATTGGCGCAGTAGTTGGTCTTGGACTCGGATTGCTAGTTGGAAAGGGGCATCATTCAAAAAGTTACTTAAATACGCAAACATTGATTGATAATTTTGCAAACCAATTCAAATCTGATTATACTACTTGGGTTGAAACAGAAGCTAATAAAGCAAAAAACAAACAATAGTTCTAATTTGATTGATAATCGGTCGAGGTGCAACCTCGACCGTTTTTGTTTTGGAAAGTTTCGGATAAATTGTTACAATTATTTACCCGAAAAGCCTCATGTTTATTTTATGATAGAGAAGTACGAAATATAAGGAGGAAAGATGGAAGGTTTAATGAGCTTGATACATTCGCACGCGATTCCTGTATCAGCAGCTATACTTCTAGTCGCTTATGTGTTTATTGCGACAGAAAAAATACCTAAAGTTACTGTTGCTCTTTTAGGTGCAGCTTTGACTTTGATTTTAGGACTTTTAGGTCAAGACAAATTAGTAAACGGAGAATTCGATTTAGGTTATTTTATTAACTTTGTTGATTTTAACGTAATATTCTTACTTGTTTCAATGATGATTATTGTATCAATTGCAACAAGAAGCGGTATGTTTAACTGGATTGCCAACGAAATGTTGAAGATGACAAAGGGTAAACCAAAATTAATTTTAATTTCTTTGGCATTCTTTACAGCTATCGTTTCAGCGTTCTTGGATAACGTTACAACAGTTATTTTGATTATGCCTGTAACTTTTGTTATTGCAAAAGAATTGGATATCAACCCAATTCCATTTTTAATTACAGAAATTTTAGCATCAAACATTGGTGGTACAGCAACTTTAATCGGCGATCCGCCAAATATTATTATCGGCAGTGCTGCAGGTCTTTCATTTATGGCATTCATCAAAGAATTGACAGGCATTGTACTTGCAATTTTGATTGTTAATGTTGGAATTTTAGCATTTATCTTTAGAAAACAACTTGTTGCTTCTCAAGAAAAAATGGACAAAGTTGCTAAGTTAGATAATTCAAAAACTATTACTGACAAAGCATTGATGATTCGCTCAGGCGTAGTATTATTACTTGTAATCATCGGCTTTATGTTACACGATATTACACACATTCAAACTTGTGTAACAGCAATGGCCGGTGCAGCATTCTTGTTATTATTTGAAAAACCGCAAAAAATCTTTAATGAAGTTGAATGGAATACAATCTTCTTCTTTATCGGCTTGTTCATTATTATTGGTGGTTTGGAACATGCTGGCGGTATCAAATTAATGTCAGAATGGTTGCTTAATGTAACTCATGGTTCTCAAAAAGCTACTGCAATGATTATTCTTTGGGCTTCAGGTATTTTATCAGGTATTATTGATAATATTCCTTACACAGCTACAATGTCACCATTGTTGGTTGAAGTTCAAAAAGTTATGGGTGGCGATTACACATTCCCGCTTTGGTGGTGCTTATCTTTAGGCGCATGTTTAGGCGGAAACATGACAATCATCGGTGCGGCTGCAAACGTTATTGTATCAGAAACAGCAGCTTCAACAGGTCATCCGATTAAATTCATGTACTTCTTAAAATATGGTGTGTTGGTAACATTCACATCATTGATTATGAGTACAGCTTATATTTGGTTGAGATTTTTAACTTAATTAAAAAAAATGAGGGTAACGAAAGTGGTGTTTTACTTGTTAAAACGCCACTTTTGCTTTTTTAATGCTTCGGTACTGAGAGTTTAGTTTCCTAACATAAATCTAACAAATTTTTAATAGTATAGAATTATGAAAAAGATTATGCTAGCTTTGAGCATTTTTGCGCTCGGATTTATATTTTTGTACCATTTAGGGCTACCTGCACTTTTGGATTCTGATGAAACCAGATACGCGGATATGGCTCGCGGAATGTTTTTAAGTAAAGATTTAATCACACCGTATCTTGATGGCAGGATATTTTGGGATAAACCGCCTTTGTTCTTTTGGCTGCTTTGCCTTTCTTATAAATGTCTTGGAATATCAGAATTTTCAGTAAGAATTCCATCTGTTTTAAGCGCACTAACTGCAATTTTAGCCCTGTTTTTCGCGGTTAAAAAGACTGCGACAACTTACGGCACGCAATATGTTAAGACAACGGAGTTTAATAATAGTTTTAATGGTTATGTTGTAGTAATTGAAAATGAAGAAATGCCAAAATTAACCATAAAATACAATATTATTAAAAAAGACAAACGTTACAGTTTGATAGAGGAAAATCATGAATAAGTTAGAAATAGTTGTACCTTCTTACAATGAAGAAGAAATTTTAGATTACACAATAAATGAATTACAAATCTTATTGGAAATTATGGTTGAAGATAAACTTGTAAGTCCATTAAGCGGAGTTTGTTTTGTTAATACTATTTGACAATTGACAAAGTCTTCAAGATACTATAACATGCAAAAGTGGAGTTTATAAAAAAGAGGTGTTTATGAGAGTTAGTCCTATTGGATTTTTATCTCCTGTTGTGCCTGCAAAAAATAGGAGAGGTGTTTCGCAACCAATTCAAAAAACGGAAAATATCAATTTTAAAGGTGGAGCAACATTAAAACTTGGTGACTATATAGCCGGCGCAATATGCGGAACGGCTATGGCTGTCGTTGGTTTCGCAGTAGGTGGACCCGTTGGGGCAATTGCACTTGGAGCGCTTGGAGCTAAAGCAACTGCCGAAGCTAATAATGAAACTCGCAATGATAACTAATTTTGCATTTGTTGAAGTTTTTTAGCATTAGCTTTTCTTGTATTATGATAAGTCAACATTGGTATAAGTGCGCCAAGTAAGATTGGAGAAATTACTACCGTTGAAATGAATCCAGGAAGCGAATTTAGCCCTCGTGCCATTTTCGCGATTTTATTGTGCTTAATTTCATCGGAACCTTTCATAATCTTTTTAATTGTTTCGTCCGAAAGGCTATCGAATAATTCTGTAATTTTTTTATTCTTTTCGTTACGTGAAAGATTTTTTATTGAATCTAAACTAAAGTTTTTTTCATTAAAGGCTAAATTAGCGTTATCAGATTTAGAAATAATTTTTTCTAAATCTCCGCCTTTTTTATCTACAAATTCTGCAAAAATCTTGAATTTCTTTTTAGAATCAATGTTGCCATAAATAGAGTCTAAATCGGCTACAGAAAGCACTTCTAAATCACTGTATGGGTTAATTATATCCAAAAATTTTTTGAAGCCACTTTTGCCGTCAGAAGCTCTGTTTGTAAGAACAAATCCTACTTTGTCTTCATAAGATTTTACAATCATTTTGGTAAGCATTGGAACTGCAAATACTACGGATAATGATGAAACAGTATCTCTCAATAGAATTTCGTTAATCTCTGTCATATCACGTTTACCATTTTCGTCAATTTGTGCTCTATCCCATGCTCTTTTGCCTCTTGGTAAAAGTAAACCAAGAGTTGCAAGCAGTGCAAATGTTGTTTTTGAAAAATTATAACCTGTATATTCAAGTAATTCCTGCATTTTTTCAGGTGTATGCTTTGTTATAAATTTCCCAATTTTTGCCAGTATACCATCGTTATTGATGCCTTTACTTTTAAAAGACACATCCGATTGTGTATTTTGTTGCTGTTTTTTAGCTTGTTCTAATGCAGCAGCACCCGGTGACACATCACTTTTTGCATAAAGTTTAGGTAAGTATGATAAACCTGTTAATGTTATTGCAATATTGGCAACATTCACGCCCAATCTCTTTGTGGCAAAATTGTTTTTAATATTTTCAGCAGCTTTTTCATCAATAGAAGCACTGTTTGAATTGTTTTTTATTGCATCATCTGCAAAATCTTTTAGTGCAAGCAGTGTTTCTTTCATTCCAAAAGCCTGTTTTGTATCACTGTTTCCAACGTACAATTTATTTATATTGTACAAATTAGATGAAGTTTCTTGTATTTTTGAATTGATAGTTTCAGTTATGTTATTTAAAGCCACTTCCTTAGCTTTTTTATCACCACTATCAAATATACTGAATTCTTTCAATAAAATATCTAAAGTTTCATTTGCGTTTGTGTCATTAGGTACAGAGTTTTTGTATATTGCTTCAAGGTTATACTTATAAAATGCTTGTTTAAATTTGTTTTTATCTTGTTTTATGGAGTTGTCAAAACCGGGATTTTTAACCATGCTTTTTAAACTCTCACCAAATCTTTTTATTAAGCGAGTGTTTGTGTTGGTCGATTTACAGAATTTTCCCGATAAAGCAAGCACAACAGGTGCAACACCAACAATATATGGTCCCGATAAACCTTCTCTGCCAAGAACTTCAAACCCTTCTTGTTTGTTGTACTTACCTGTAATTTCTTTGTCTCTATGGAAGCCGGTCCACACTCTAGGAGTTGTCATACCTAAACCATCTTGAATTAAGAATGACACAAAATATCCTTTGCTTTCAATCCACTGCATAATGGAACCAGCAGCTCCTAAAATAGGCATCATTGATTTAAAAGACGGATTTTTTTTGTTTTTATTTGGTGCATTGTAAGGCGTCAAATTATTGTTGATAGAATTAATCTTCAATATAACCCTCCATATCCCAAGCTAAAGTGTAACTATTACACCATTATACAGATATGTTCAAAACTTAACAAGTAAAGTATATACGATTTTAAAAAAAGTTTACAATATGATTTGTAAATTGTTGCTTTTAGATAATTTATTGTACGAAAAAATCATTCAAAGCAAGTGGGTGCTGAAAATCTTCATGTGAAAAAACTTGCATCACATAACGACCTTTCTCATACAAAGTAAAATAATTTGTCTGATAATACCTCTCATCCTTCATAAGACGATAATCTTTTGTCCTGACAACTTCATTCCCGCCCCACGGCGCTTTATCCGTCATCTTGAATATTTGCACACGTATAAAGTCGTTTTTCATTTTTTTAGGTGCAATAAAAAGATAATAAACCCTTTGCCCTTCATTAAAAACTTTTTGGTCTTGAAGTGCGTTTTCTCTTGTTATCGGTTGTACATTAAATAATATCAATCCGCGTTCGTAAGTACAAGCTGTTAGACTGATTAAACAAAAAACAAAAACAATTAGTAGTTTCCAAAATCTCATTATTTTTCCAATTGTTTAATTTTTTGATTAACTACGTTTAACATTTTTTCGTCTTTTTCAATACCTGAATACAAATAATAATATTCTAACGCTTTATCTATATCTTCTTTTTGTTCATAAGCCAAACCTAGAGAATAGTAAGCGTAAGGATAATCAGGTGAAAGCTCTATAACTTTTTCGAAGCATTGTATACATTCATCATAATTCTTCTGACTTGCTAAGATTAAACCTTTATTAAAATAAGCATCAGTATTTTTTGCATCCAAAGTTAAAATCTTATTATAAAAATTCAAAGCTTTTGTATTGTTTCCAACAAGTTTATACAAATTTGCAATTTTAAGCATTGTAACTTTATCTTGCGGAGTGAACACAACTGCTTTTGTATAATAATCAATTGCATCATTGTATTTTTGCGCTTTATAAGCTTCATCACCCTTTTTGATTAATTCATCATAACCAAGTGCTTGTTCATTTACTTGAGGTTTTTTAACTTCTAATTTTGCTTTGTTTGCGGTTTTGAAATCTCTTAAAGCAACATTGTATTCTCTGTTTCCAGGAGCTAAAGAAACAGCTCTTTCATAATTTGTCAAAGCGATTTCAGTACAACCCATCTTTTCGTTAGCCTGAGCTAACCCAAAATATGCAGAAGCTTCTTTGTCATTTAAATCAATTGCATCTTCAAAATACAAAATTGCCTGACCGTAATCTTGTTTATCTAAAAGTTGATATCCATAAGCAATCGACGCTGCCATAAGATTTTGTTTCAATCTTTCATTTGGCTGTTTTTCCAAAAGGTTTTTATAAATTTCAATCGCAGTCATGTAATTATCCATTGCATGCAATGTTAAAGCTTTATTTGCAAGCAATTCATAGTTATCAGGTTCTGATTTTAAAGCCAAATCATAGAACTTTAGCGCATTTACATAATCACATTTTTTATGATAACAAAGCGCAAGTTCTTTTTTTGTTTCATTGTTCGAAGAATCTTTTGAATATGATTTTTCAAAGTTGAAAAGTGCAAGCTCGTTGTTGTTAAGTTTTTTGTAAACCAAACCTAAATTGCGGTATGCATCCGCATCATCAGGATAAGCTGTTAAATAAGCCTTGTATTGTTCGATAGCTTCATCATTTTTATCCATGTTGCCAAGCAAATTCGCGTAATCGAATTTTAAAGCTGTAAGTTCAGGATTAAGTTCAAATGTTTTTTTGAATGTTTCAAGAGCTTTTTCGTTTTCACCGATATTTTGATAAGAAAGAGCTAATTTAGCTAAAATTGCTTCATCATCAGGATTATCATCTAAAGCTTTTTCTAACATTTCAGCAGAAGCTTGAAATTGCTTTGTGTCATATAATGCCATACCGTAGTTTGCAAAATCTTTAAATGCAGACGGATACTTTTTATAAACTGATGAATAAATATCGCATGCTTTATCAGGCTGATTTGATGCATAATATACATTTGCCAAGTTTTCAGTCGCTTCCTGATGTTCAGGATACGCGCTTAAAAAGGTGTTATAATTTTCTATTGCGCTTGCGTAATTTTTTCTATAATATTCAATATTTGCCAAATTTAAATAGTTGTATTTGTATTCAGGGTAAATTTGTTGAGCCTGCATGAATGAATTATAAGCGTTTTCATAGTCACCCAAGGTTTGCAAAATATTGCCGATACTGATATAAATAAACGCGTCATTAGGACGAAGTTTTACAGCTTTTTTGTATGCGCCTAAAGCTTCTTCATAATTTCCTGTATCAGAGTATAATCCTGCGATTTTGGTATAAAGCATAGCATCATCGCCGTTTATTGCGATTGCTTTTTGAATAATGCTGATAGCTGTAGCGTAATCGCTTCTGTATTCATAATTACACGCCTGTTGATAAAGTGCGTGTGCTTCTTTTGTCATCTTTGCTTCTACTGAAATTGTTGACAAAGAAACTAATACTGCTAACAAAGATATATATAATTTTTTATTCATGCTACTCTATCCCCTATGACATTAATATTCTAACAGAAAAAGGGAGTAATAGAAATAAGATTAAGATATATTAAATTTTGTTTTTATATAAAAGTATTGTGCTTATAGAGCGTTTTAGTAAAGTTTTGTAACAATACATGGCTAAAACCTAAAGTTTTTTTAAAATATGCCGTAAACATGAACATAACGTGTAAGGTGCATGAAAGGAGATTATGTCATGTCAACAAATTTTAATGTTAATGTAAATGGAAAACCGGTGCAGATTACGTCCGGTGAAAAGATTGATGATATCAAAAAGAAGTTTGGTGACAAGGCAGATGTCATTTTTGAAGGCGTAGATGTTGATAATAACGGCGTACTTAATGCCGGAGAAGTTGATAAATTAAAAACAAATCTTAAGAATAATAATTTTACGGTTCAAGTTGCAGATGATGGTAAAACTCCTAGAGGGGCATATAATAGTGCGATTCAACAGCTAAAGAGCCGTTATACGACAGATGATTTGAAAGAAAAATTTAAAGCTGATGACACACATACCGTTGGTAAAGGCGAAACTCTGTATACAATTGCAAAGAAACAGCTTGAAGAAGAAGGTATTTTGACAGACTTTCGTTCTATCAATCACCGTATTTCACAAATTGCAGTTATTAATAATATCAATGATGTTAATAATATTGAAGTAGGTACAAAACTTATTACAAAATTAACAGATGATGCCATTAAGAGCGTAAAAGAAAATGACAATGACTCAGTAAAAGCGTTTACGGGTGAAAGTGCTTCATTGGTAACAGGTGAAGAATGGACAAAAAACGGTGTTAAAAAACGTAAGGCAAACGGAAATGCTGAAAAACAAGACCCAGTGGCTGGCGATGGAGTAAAATCCGATTACAAAAAACAAAGAACTTTTGTAGATGGTAAAACTTCTACAATAGAGGTTGCAAAAAACGGCTTGAATATGGGTAAAGGTGTGCCTGTTGATAAAGACGGCAATGAATTGAAGAATTTCAAGGATCCTAAATATAAAGCCGGTGGTAGCTACATGAAATATACTAACGCTAACGGTGAAGTAATGTACCAAACTGTTTACGGTCAAAACTCTAAAACAGAAATGCTTCGTGGCGTGAAGATTTCAGCACCAACTTTGGAAGAAGCAAAAGCTAAAGAAAAATCAATTCTGGATACGGTTGCCAAAATTAAAACAGCTCCGACGAATGAAACGGCGGAAGCTAAAGCCACACGTATGGCAACAAATTTGGCTGCTTTGAAGGAACTTGTGACGTTGACAGGTGGTAACGAACAAGTGATTAAGAATGTTGCGGAAAAACTTCGTGGTGATGATTATGTCGATAGAAAATCAGATGATTATAAAGCATTTGTTCAAGACTTGTTGTTGACAAGAAATGCTGATGTAGTAAGCGCATTGACTCCAAAAGACGGTGACAAAGTTGACATGTCTATTGTAGAATATGACAGAACATCTCATGAAACTTTAGCTGGCATGTATCAAGAAATCCGTGAAAAGGAAAAAGCCGGAGAAAAATTGAGCGCGGATGAAATTAAGTTAAAAGATGCGCTAGTTAATACGCAATATGAAGATGGTTTCAAAATAGAAGCTGATGAAGCTAATCATGTTAATGAAAAATATCAAAATTATGGTACTGATGGTAGGTTGTTCTATCATACTTTCGTTGGTAATATCGACTTTTGGGCAAGTACTGAAAAAACGCTTGATGAATTTGTAAATAAACTTAAAACTGCTGATACAGATGAAAAGAAAGTAGCGTTATTTAAAGAATATGCAAATACGAAAGATGTAGAGCTTGCAAGATGCTTGATGACACGAGCTAAAGATTTAAAAGCTAGTGATGAAGATATCAAAACAGTTATCAATGCTAACGGCATGGAAGTTCTTGCTAAATTAGACCGTTCTGCTAACTCTGATTGGTCTGATGATATTAAAAACACGATGCTTGCGCGTATCAAAGATATTTATACAAAAGATAAGGGCAATTTAGAAAATGCTGAATGGCTAAGTGTTGCTAATGATTGGATTAACAATTTGCCTGAAAACCAACAAGAAGCTGCAAGAACTGAAATTGCCGAAACTTATTTTGAAAAAAACACAACTAAAGATGAAGACGGTAATGACCAAGTAGAATACACCTTCAAACCAACCCGTCGCCCAACTTATGAAGAAATGGAAGGACTGCTTAATGTAGCTCAAAATGAAGGAATGAGACAAGCACTGGTAAATTATACAAAAATCGAAGATATGGGTAAAGGTCAGTATAACGAAGTGACTGAAAATGAAGAAGGTGGTAGATATACAGTTTCTCATTATGCAGATATGGTAGAAAACATGTCTGATAAAAATGAAGTATTAGATTTTATTGATAATAAAATTGCTACCGACAGAAATTACCATGTTCCTTATGACAAAATCTTGGAAAAATTCCCTGATGATAAGGATGTAAAAGATAAGTTATTATCTTATGTTGATGTACACAGTACAATTTCAGACGAAAACAGACTTGCTCTTGTTAAAACTTACATGAAAGAAGAAAATGGTAAGATAACTTTAGACAAAACTAAGCTTCCAAAAGGTGCGAGTGCTGTAAATGTTTTAGCTGCTTTACCAACGGATTGTAAAACCGGAGAGGCTGAAAAGTACTTCAAAGCTGTCTTAAAGGAGCTTAATAAAGGTGACTTAGAAACAATAAAACAAGTAGGCAATCGCAACCCTAAAGCTGTAAAAGCAAGACTTGCCGAACTTGTTAAGTCAAATATGGGTGATAAAGCGTTCATCCAAGAAGTTTGTAAATTAGATAATAGTATTACGCCATATCAAGCTTTGTATGAAGTTGACGCTAACAAAGCTAAATGGGATGATAAGACTAAGCAAGCTGTATTTGAAAAAATCTTTAATGGAAGAATCAAAATAAAAGATAAACAAAAATACCTTGATGGTGCTGTAAAAAATGGTTTAATACAAAAGGTTACCGAATCCAAATTTGTTACTACAGGTGTAACTGTATCGAAAACAAGTGTAATAGAAGACTCTGTAAAAGATAGATATATAATAGGTAACAATGTTTATCTAACTGATGGCTGGAATGACGTAAACAAAAATAACAAAATGGATGAAAAAGATACTATGAGTTTGCTAAAAATGTCAAAATCTGGCTATGACAATGGTGCAAAATTGTATGGTCAACTAAAAGGTGCAGGTTCTGGCGATACTGCAAAAATGCTTAAAGGCGAAGGCAATTATAAAAACTTTGTAACGGCAGATAATGTTGTTGGACTAATTCAAGGCTTTAATGGTATTTCACCAGAAGAAGGTATAATGCAATATATTGCAAACGAATGGACAACTATACCACAAGCAACATGTAATGTTATTCCTAACAAATTGATGGAAAAAGCAAGAGCTGTAGATGCTGAACTCGGACAAAAAAATTCAGAATATTTAAAAATTGCTGATGGTAAAGCGTATAAAGATTTAGCAAAATTTGTTAAGGGACATCAAGATACAACAAAAGGTTATTCGGAAGATGAAGGCAAGCAGTTAGACCAGTTAATAAACGATTTAAAGTCTGCCATTTCTCTTAAGTGGTGATATTATTTAGTCATTAAGGTACATGTCATTAGTTAAATTTTGGTGACGAAGTAAATCATAAAATTTAAAACAAAAAACATTATGAGGTTTGAATTTGTCAAACCTCATAATGTTTTTAATTATTTAACAATTTCTTATTAAAACATCAAGCCAGCTTCTCTAGCAGCATCTGCTAAAGCAGCAACTCTTCCGTGATATAAGAAACCGCCTCTATCGAATACAACACATTCAACGCCTTTAGCCAAAGCTTTCTTTGCGATAGCTTCGCCAACAACCTTAGCAGCTTCGATGTTACCACCGTGAGCCAATTTTTCTTTAAGGTCTTTATCAACTGAAGATGCTGAACATACTGTTACATGTTTTTCATCATCAATTAATTGAGCGTAGATGTGTTTTGTGCTTCTATAAACAGCCAATCTTGGAAATTCAGTTGTACCAGCCAACTTAACTCTTAATGCTTGGTGTCTTTTTTGTACTTTTGGTTTTCTAATTTCTTGTTTAATCATTTTGGTTTTCCTTTCTTTGCCCAAATCTGCTTGATACCACTCAAGGATTTATGTGGGCGATGTGTTTGTCTTTTAGTCGTTAGGTCATTAAGGCGTTAAGTTCGTTATAAATTATTTTATAAATGAACCTAATGACTTTTCGACTTAACGTCTTAGCAGTTTGTAGTGCTAACTTTGAGGTTGACCTGTAGTTTTTAAACCAACTTGTAATTCCACTGATGTCAACCGACCAAATGTCTACGTGCGTACCGTATTTTCTTTGGTCTAGTAGTTTCACTATTGAGGTTGACCCATAGTTTTTAAACCAACTTGTAATTCTACTAATGTCAACCGACCAAATGTTTACGTGCGTAGCACTACTTCTTACCTGCTTTACCGGCTTTACGTCTGATGTATTCGCCTTCGTATTTAACACCTTTTCCTTTGTAAACTTCAGGTGGACGTTTGCTTCTGATGAATGCTGCAATATCACCAACCGCTTGTTTGTTAGAACCTTTTACAGAGATTTTAGTGTTAGCTTCTACTGTAATTGTGATACCAGCAGGTGGTTCAATAATTACAGGGTGAGAGTAACCAAGTGCCATGTTAAGTTTAGTACCTTCCATAGCTGCACGGTAACCAACACCAACGATTTCTAATTTCTTTTCAAAACCTTGAGAAACACCGTGGATAGCGTTTGCAATAAGAGTTCTGAATAAACCGTGAAGAGCGTTTGTTTTTCTATCGTCTGAGTTTGGCTCAACGATAACGTGGTTATCAGCAACAGAAACTTTTACTTCATCTCTAAAAGTAACTGATTCAGTACCTTTAGCGCCTTTTACAGTTATAACGTTTCCTTCAATTTTTACTTCAACGCCTGAAGGAATTTCAATAGGCTTTTTACCAATTCTTGACATATTATTTTCTCCTTTTTGTTTGAACAGGCTTTTCTGTCAATTGAACCTGTTTTAAGTATTTGTCAGGGAGTACCTGACTTACATTTTCTTTGGTCTAGTAGCTTCACTATAGAGGTTGACTGGTAGTTTTTGAATCAATTTGTAATTTCACTAATGTCAACCGACCAAATGTCTACGTGCGTATTGTATTTTCTTTGGTCTAGTAGTTTCACTATAGAGGTTGACTGGTAGTTTTTGAACCAATTTGTAATTTCACTAATGTCAACCGACCAAATGTCTACGTGCGTAGCACTAGTATACGTAGCAAAGTACTTCGCCACCTAGGTTTTCTTTTCTAGCTTTTCTGTCTGTTAAAAGACCTTTGCTAGTAGAAACAACTGCGATACCCATACCACCTAAAACTTGTGGAAGGTTTTTAGCTTTGCAGTAGTTTCTAAGACCTGGTTTAGAAACTCTTTGTAAGTTTGAAATAACAGGTTTCTTAGCTTCGTCATACTTTAATTCGATTGTTAAGTATTTGAAGTGTCCTTCTGCTCTTTCAGAGTAATCAGTGATAAAACCTTCTGATTTTAAAAGTTTAGCCAAAGCTACTTTCAATTTAGAAGATGGCATTTCTACTGATGGGTGAGAAACTAAATTAGCGTTTCTGATTCTTGTTAGCATATCTGCTATTGGATCTGTGTTCATTTTACTTATCCTTTTTTCTTGTGGTTTGAAATTTCTTCTTCAAAGAGTCTTGTAGGTTGGTGATTTACTCCAACAAATCGCTTTTCTGATATTCGACTAACTAGTCCATATATTCAGTCGCTTTTTCAGTCAACTTCTCGTACTCTTTGACGGTTCATTCCGCCCCTTGTACTCGTCGCTTGCTAAATTAATTTTTGCTCATATAAAGCGTTTTTTAGTAGTCCGACTGTTTCATATTAACATGACAATATTTTTATTACAAGCAAATTGTTAAAAATTATTGCGCAAATATTCCCCAACTACCTAATAGTTTTTCTGAGAGATATCAAGTTAAATATAATTATAAATCTTTTTCATACTTCCAGCTATTCTTAATTCCATAGAGCCTTATTAAGGCTCTTTTTTTTCTTTATATTGTTACAATTCTTGTCAAAAATTTTCTCTAATGATACGATAAGATGGAGGAGATATGTATGGGAGAGAATTTCAATATAATTCAATTTTTAAAAAGTGCAGTCGCAACAGGTGCTTCTGATGAGCATTTAAAGGTTGGTCACCCGCCATTTATAAGGAAAAACGGTTTTATCAAGAAAACTAATATGCCTGCACTTACAAAAGAAGAATTGGATAATGCTATATTAGAAATTGCTCCAACTGCAATTAGAGATGAAATATTGACTCTTTGCGACGTAGATTTTATGTACGAAATTAAAGGTTGTTCTCGTTTTAGGATTAATTATAATCGTCAATTAGGTTTGCCTGCCTTAGTTATAAGAAATATTACATATAATATTCCTCAATTGAAAGATTTAGCACTGCCTGAAATATTGAGTTCTATTGTTCAATATCAAAATGGTATTGTGCTTGTAACTGGTCCTACCGGTAGTGGTAAATCAACTACAATTGCATCGTTGGTTAATCAAATTAACCTGACAAGTTCAAGGCACATTATTACTATTGAAGATCCTATTGAATATGTTTTTGGATGTAAAAAAAGTATTGTTTCACAGCGTCAAGTAGGAGTTGATACCAGAAGCTTTTCTGACGGTATAAAATATGCTCTAAGACAAGACCCTGATGTTATTTTTATTGGTGAAATCCGAGACAAAGAAACAATGGAGGCTGCATTAAAAGCTTCTGAAACGGGTCACTTAGTATTCTCAACGCTTCACACAAATGATGCGGTTCAAACTATTAACCGTATTGTAAACATGTTTGAAGAATCAAATAGATATTTGATAAGGAAGCAATTATCCGAAACACTACGTGCTACTATTGCACAAAAACTTGTATATTCGGAACAAGCTAAAAAGAGGTTTCCGGCTTGCGAAATCATGGTTGTAACTTCAACTATCAAGGATTATATAAACAAGGATAATACTGATGAAATTTATGAATTGTTGCGCGATAATACAGTCGATAATATGATTTCAATGAATACATCTTTAGCAATATTAACCGACAAAGGTTGTATTTCACAAGAAGAAGCATTAAATAATTCAAATGATGAATCTGAGTTAGAAAAAATATTTAGAGGAGTATATCAGGGTACTAAGGCTTATTATGAATAATTACGTTACAGAGGCTATTAATTTAAAATCTTATAATTTGAACGATGCGGATAAAATCATTGTTATGTATTCAAAAGACAATGGACTTATTAAAGGTGTTGCAAAAGGCATAAAGAAACCTAAAAGCAAATTGGGTGCAAGAATGGATTTGCTTGTTGCTAATAGTCTGCAGCTTTTAAAAGGTCGTTCTATGGATACAATCGTTCAAGCGCAAACAGTAAATCATTTTCGGAAAACAAGAGAAGATATGGATAAACTTATGCTTTCTTCTTATATTTCAGAAGTTGTAATGAATTTCGGCGAAGGCTCGGAATCTGCTTCTAAGGAAATTTATGAACTTCTTTATAAGGCCTTAAACAGAATTTCAAATTCCGTAGAAAAAAAAGATATGTTAATTGCAGCAATAAAATTCCAACTGAAAATGCTTTTGATTATGGGTTTTTGTGTTGAATTAGATACTTGCCTTTGCTGCAGAGAACAGGTTTTGGACGAGGAAATGTATTTTTCTTCTTCTATGGGTGGAATTATTTGCAAAGAATGTAACGAACATTTGGGCGTGAAACTTAAAATGCACAACAAAATACGTGACTTCTTACAAGCTATGCTTCAATTTGATTTTGAATATGAAAGCGAATATGATAGAAAAGCCACAGAAAAAGTTTGTCAGGTTTGTTTTGATTTGTTGGACGAATACATAAAAACTCATACAAATAAACGCCAAAAATCTGTAAAATTGATTAAAGAAATGGCAGGTGTGTAATGCCAAATAAGAAAATCAAACTTGCGCATCTATACCCTAAATTACTTAATATTTATGGTGATGGCGGTAATATTTTGGCTATCAAAAAAAGATGTGAGTGGCGCGGAATTGAAATTGAAATAGATGAAATTAATGTCGGTGATAAAATTACTGAACACGATATGTATTTTATTGGTGGTGGCCAAGATTTACAACAAATTGCAGTATCTAAAGAACTACAAAAACATAAAGAATTTTTGACTGCAGAACGTGACAGAATGTCTGTTTTTCTTGGAATTTGTGGCGGTTATCAATTAATGGGACATTATTATCAACCGCATAACGGAGAAAAACTTCTCGGTATAAGTCTTTTAGATGTTTATACGGTTGCAGGAGATAAAAGATTTATCGGCAATGTTACGGTTCATACGGATTTAGTCCAACCAAATACTTTGGTTGGATTTGAAAATCACAGCGGTTTAACTTATTTACAAGGAAAAACGGAGTCTATCGGTCAGGTTGTTATCGGGCATGGTAACAATGGTCAAGATAAAAGCGAAGGTGCAAGATACAAAAATGTTTTCGGAACATATTTGCACGGTTCGTTTTTACCTAAAAATCCACAGTTTGCAGATTATTTAATCGAATTAGCGTTAGGTTCAAAACCTGAACCGTTGGATGATACGATTGAAAATGCAGCGCATGACGCCTTGGTAAATAAAAAATATTAAATCTTTGTTATTTGATAATAACAATATCTCCGCGTTTTGCTTCTGAGGCAAGTTGTTTTATGACTTCGTTGTCCATTCTCATGCAACCGTGTGAAATATATCGACCAAGGCTGTCAAAATTGTTGTTTCCGTGTATAAATTCTCCGATTTCGCTTTGTTCACCTGTTTTTGTATCAATTCTGTTTAACAAAATGATTTTTGGTCCGTAAGCACCGGGATTACGCCTTCTTTTTGTGCTCCAAGGAGCTGTTTTGTAAGGATAGGTTTCTGTATGCGTAACGACTCTGACGCCTTTGGTCGTAGGAGTTTCAGGTTTCCCGCTTGCTATCATGTAAGCGGTTTCAGGTTTCCCTTGAAGATTGTATTTGTACAGTACATTTTTGCTTAAATCAACTACAAATTTTGCGGTTTTATCTTCGCCTTTTATTTTGACATGCGGATTTGGAGCTCCAAGGAGTACTTCTTTATCAGTTGTTCCTTCCGGTGGAGCCGTAACAATAACAAAATCATCAACATCTATTTGATTTTGTGCAAAAATTTTATGCGTAGTCATTGGCAGTGCTAACATAGTACATCCAAGACAAAATGTTTTAATAGTGTTTGTTATTCTCATGCTATTTATAAAAACTGAAAAAATAAATTTTGCTAGTGTAATTTAATGGTGCGCTAATTTTAGCGCACCATTAAATTTATCAATACATTCTTACAAATTTTCTAACTTCTTTTAGAACTTTTTGAGCTTCTTCTCTTGCTCTCGCTGAACCTTCGTTCAAAATCTTTTCAACGATTTCAGGATGAGCTTCATAGTATCTTCGATTTTCTCTAACTTCTTTAAATTTCTCATTAACTTTTGCGCCCAATTGACGTTTACAATCTGCACATCCGCGTTGACCTTTTTCACATTCACATCTGATTGTATTAACATCTTCTTCGCTTCCAAAAATCTTCCAATACTTGAAAGCTACTTCACAATCATCAGGATGACCCAAATCATCTTTTCTCATTCTGCTTCTATCAGTAATTGCAGACATAATCTTTTTCGCAGTTACTTCTTCAGTATCAGCAATTTTAATATCATTATTGAAAGATTTGCCCATTTTATTACCGTCTAAACCACAAATCAAAGAACAATTGTTCAACAAAGGTTTTGTTTCTTTAAAGAAATCAGTTTTATAAATATTATTAAATCTTCTTGCGATATCTCTTGTTAATTCAACGTGCGCAACCTGATCAATACCAACAGGTACAAAATCAGTATTAAACGCTAAAATATCAGCTGTCATAAGAACAGGATAACCCATCAAGCCATAATTAATTTGAGATGCGAAACCTTCTTTTGAGTGTAAGATTTTTGCCATATCTTTTAAATTTGGATCTCTTTCAACCCAGTTTTGAGGAGTAATCATGCTTAAATAAATATGAAGTTCTGCAATTTCAGGAATCAAAGATTGTACATAGATTGTTGATTTTTCAGGATTAATTCCGCTAGCAAGCCAATCTATCGCAACATCAATCACATCTTGTCTTAAAGATTCCGTTTTATCATATTTTGTAGTCAATGCATGCCAGTCTGCTATAAAATAAAAACATCTGTACTCATCTTGGAGTTTTAACATGTTTTCTATTACACCTAAATAATGGCCCAAATGAAGTTTGCCTGTTGGGCGCATGCCTGTTACTACAATTTTATCCTGCATATATTATTTCCTTTCCTTAATCATCAAAACTTTAATTTCGCCTGCATCTAAATCCGTAAATAAACGTTTATGACCGGCTTTTATATTATCATTGCCCGTAATTACGTCCAATACATTCTTTTTATTTATGCTTTTATCTTTTATTGTAATTTTATTTTGGGGATTTTTAAAATCCAAATTACCAACAACAATTATTTGTTCTTTATTCAATTTTCTAGTAAATGCAAAAACTTTGTCATTGCCTGTTTTTAGTTCTGTAAAATCACCTTTTGTTACTAAATCTAAATTATCATTTCTAAAAGCCAAAGCTTCTTTAAAGTTATTCAAAATTCTTTCATTTTTACCGTCAGGTTTTCTTGAGAAATTGAAAATGTCTAATTTTCCGCGGTGCACAAAATAAGTATCATCATCTGTTTCTGATTTTTGAGCCTTAGTGTTTGCCCAAGAATACAAATACTCATCACCTGTAAAGAAACCATCAATACAATAAGGATTGAATGGTAAAGTTGCTTCCAGCCAAGAAATCATAATTGAGAAGTTTTCGCCATGTAAAACAACAGGACTGACTTCATCATGAGTCGTAAAACTCATAATGACACTTTTTGGTGCTTTGTATGAATCAAGCAACTTTAAATTAAACTTGATATGTTCCATAAATTGCTCTGCATTCCACTCTTTCAAGTTAAAAAAGCTACCGTAATAACCGTCAAATCCTGCTTGAAGTAATTTATCGTAAGGTGTAAATTCTGCATATTGACTTGGAGGTTCTCTCCAAGAATCAGACGCTTCAGCTAGGAACATAAATTCAGGATCTTTACTTCTGGTGTACTTAATAATTTCTTCCCAAAAAGCTGAAGGTTTAATTGTTGCAACGTCCGCTCTTATTCCATCTGCGCCAATTGATAAAACTAAATCAACAAACTTTTTATGAGCATCTATTACATCTTGATTTAGTTTTTTGTTATTGCCTGTTTTAAGCAATCTTACATCCGTCCAATCAGTAGGAACAATTGAACACTGTCTATCATCTTTTATAAATAATTCAGGATGAGTTAAAAACAAATCATAAGCACCGCAGCTTGGAAGATCAATTATAACTCTAATTCCTCGTTTATGACATTCATCAACAAACTTTTTTGCCTGTTCTACATCTGTAAGTTTTGAAGTTTTATCAACCAACTGAGGATTTATATCCCAAAAATTTTCCGCTGCATAAACTGAACCTGCCGTTCCAAGAGCTTTAAGTCTTCCTACCGGAGTTATAGGTAGAACGTGAAGTGTATTTATACCAAGATTTTTTATTTCATCTAATCTGTCAATCGCATTAAGAAAATTTCCGCTAACTTCATCTTCATCAATAATTTCATTGCCGTTTAAATCTTGAGCGTTAAAAGTTCTAAGATTGATACCGCAAATATTTGCTTTATTATTCAAAAACAAAGTTCTCAAATCATTATTTTCACCTGCATAAGCACAAGTTGAAAATAACAGTAATGCTAAAGTTAATAAAGAAGCTTTCTTTTTCATAAAAAATCCCCCATTAAATACTATCAAATAAAGATTTGAATGTAAATGAGGGATTTTAATCTTTTAAAATGATTTATGCGCATTGTAAACATTTATTGCATTATTATGCAAATCTATATCAATATGATATATAATATAGGTATATGTATATCGTCAAAAACTTGAAGGACTATAATTTGTCCCACAAGCAGCGGATTTTTGCTGGCTACTTGAAGGACAATGTTGATTCGTATGTTTGTTATGAAAAGATAACAAACCGTTCTGCCATGCGTAAATATTTTGCGCCTGATAATGAATTTATAGAATATTCAACAGCAATAGCTGAACCTGCGGAGCTTCTTGCAAGAGCGTTTGTAAGTTAAATTTTTCTGATTATTCAATATTATTAATGTTTGTGTTACAATCCGTTTAGTAAAATCGTTAATTAAGGATGTATCGCAAATGTTTGACTCATTATCGGATAAATTACAAGATATTATTGCAAAAACAGCCGGTCAAAAAGAATTGACTCAAGAAAACATGCAGGATGCTTTACGTGAAATCAGGCGCGCATTATTAGAAGCTGATGTTAACTTGAGAGTTGTAAAAGCATTTATTTCTAATATTAAAGATAGAGCCGAGGGTGAAAATGTTTTAGCCGGTGTTAATCCGTCGCAACAACTTGTAAAAATCGTTCATGATGAATTAATCGAACTTTTAGGCAAAGAAGTCAAACCGCTTGATTTTTCAGGACATCCAAATCTAATCATGATGTTGGGTCTTCAAGGTAGCGGTAAAACTACATCTTCTGCTAAACTTGCCGTTAAGCTTAAAAAAGAAGGCAGAAACCCGCTTTTAGTTGCTTGTGACGTTTACAGACCGGCTGCAATTACTCAGTTAAAAGCATTGGGTGAGCAAATCGGGGTTGAGGTTTATTCTGAAAATGATTCAAAAGATGTTCAGACAATCATCCAAAACGCGATTAGTTACTCAAAGGATAAAGGTTTTAATACACTTATTTTAGATACTGCAGGCCGTTTACAAATTGACACTGATATGATGGCAGAATTGCTTTTGATTGATAGAGTATTTCATCCTGCCGAAAAATTGCTCGTAATTGATTCTATGACCGGTCAAGAAGCTGTTAATGTAGCAGAGAATTTTGATGCGCAATTAAGCATTACAGGTTTAGTTTTAACAAAATTAGACGGCGATTCTCGTGGTGGTGCGGCATTGAGCGTCGTTTATTGTACACATAAACCGATTAAATTAACAGGTACAGGTGAAAAACTTAACGCGTTAGAAGATTTTTATCCTGAACGTATGGCGACAAGAATTTTAGGAATGGGTGATATTGTATCGCTTGTAGAACGTGCGCAAGAAGTTTTTGATGAAAAGACTGCAAAAGAAATGGAAAAGAAAATGGCGAAAGCTGAATTTTCTTTTAACGATTTTCTAAAAATGCAATCACAAATGAAAATGTTCGGCTCAATGGACCAACTTTTGGGAATGATTCCGGGTTTAAAAATTTCAAAAGACGATAGACAAAAACTTTCACACGAAAGCGAAAAACAGTTTAAACGCATTGAAGTATTTATCCAAAGCATGACGCCTGAAGAACGCGAGCACCCTGAACTTATGAATTCTTCACGCAAAAAAAGAATTGCGGAAGGTTCAGGACTTCCTTTGCACGATGTAAATGTGTTTATAAATCAATTTGAGCAAATGCGTAAAATGATGAAAGGTTTTTCTGACGTCAAAAAAAACATGGGTTCAATGATGGGCAAGATGGGACAAGCGGGGGCGAAACTTACGGCTCATCAAATGATGAAAAACATGAGAAGGTTCAAATAATTAATAAAAATTACCGGCAAGTGTCGGGAAATCCCTCTCCTGGGGAGAGGGATTTCCCTAAAGGAGTATCAAGTCATGAATGTATCGCCAATCACAAGTCAAATAAATAGCACAAATTTTAAATCAAAACTTCCACCGATAAATTATAAATATACAAACGGTTATAAAGATTATTGGAACGAGTTTGCAGAACAATGTTTTAAAGAAGGAACAGGAAGTCGTTTGAAAAGTGCTTTGGATAAATTAAAAGCTAATTCAGATGAGAATTTACTTGTTTTAACGCATAGTAAAAATGTAAATACGGACGAATACACTTTTTCTTTGCATCCTGAATCAAAAACAAAAGATGTTTATGTAGAAAGGGCAATTAATCCTAAAAATATTGTTGTGAAACAATCAGGTAATAAAACAAAAGTAAATTGCGACGTAGGTTTTATAGAATCTGATTCTTTGGCGACAGTAATTTTAAGAGCGTTGGAGAATATTATTGACCCAATCATGCCTGCAAATAGGGCAATTTTTGGAAATAAACAAAAAGCGAGTGAACAATTTATAAGCGAATATAGAATATAAATGGAGATAAACATGAGAATTTCAGCAGTACAAAATAATTCAATTCAAAACAATTCTGCAAATAAGCAAAATTTTAAATCAAAATTGCCGAATGCTTATTGCAAATATGCTCGTTTGACAGAAAGAGATTTTTGGGGTGAATTTGCTAAAAAATGTATGCAGGAAAACAAGCAAGATAAATTAGCAGACTTGTTAAGAAAGCTAACTTCAAATTTTGATAAGAATGTTTTGGCATTAACCGCTGAGAGGTCATATAGATACGGTTCTGATATTCCTTCAGGAAAGTTGGTTACAGATACATATACTTTTTCTCTTCAAAAATCTGCTGATAAAATAGACAACCAAAAGGCTATTAATTCAAGAATTTTTGTTTTTGATAAATATTATGATAGCAACCATGAAGATTTTGCCGGGCGTTATATAAGTGGAGACACTGATGCTACTGAACAGGATTCTTTAACAGATGCTTTGTTAAAAGTATTGCGTGATATTGTAACTCCAAACACTCATTGCAACCGCAAGATTTATGGAGGAAAGGATACAAAGGAAGAACATTTCTTGAAGGATTTTAGGGCTTAGAGATGAAATTAATTGCAGGTTTAGGAAACATAGGTGATAAATACGTTTTTACAAGACATAACGCAGGTTTTATGCTTGTAGACAGTTTTGCTCTTAATGAGAATTTGAATTTCAGAGAAAATTCACGTCTTAAATGTCTTATGACAAATTTAAGAACAGGCACAGAAGATTATTTATTAATTAAACCGACTACCTTCATGAACTTATCTGGTGAGGCAGTGCGTGCGGTTATGGATTATTATAAAATTCCAATAGAAGATGTTTTAATCGTATACGATGATTTATCTTTGGAAATCGGTAAAATCAGATTCCGTCCAAATGGTTCTGATGGCGGTCACAATGGTATTAAATCTGTTATTCAACATCTTGGAACAAAAAATGTTGCAAGACTAAAAATCGGTATAGGTCCGCAACCTAACATTCCTTCAGAAGTATTTGTTCTTCAAAACTTCTCAAAAGAGGAATTAGAAACACTAAAAGGTGCAATTTCAAAAGCAAAAGAAGGAATTTCATGCTATTTTAAAGACGGTATGGCAGTTGCTCAAAATAAATTTAACTAGGAGAATAAAATGAACTTAGCAGAACAACTTGAACAAGATGAAAAATATGAAGAAGCTTATACAGAGTATAAAAAACAGCTTTCGCATAAACAAAATGATGTCGAATTATTGACCAAACTTGCGCATGTTGCGTTAATTTTAGAGAAAAAGGATGATGCAAAGATTTACTACGGCAAGATTTTAGAAATCGATCCGCCAAATATTTTGGCGCACGAACAGTTGATTGACTTGTTCTGTCATGAAGACAGGTTCAAGTATTATTTGCTAAGAGGAAATTTGCATGCGCTTCAACAACAAATGAGCCATGCAAGAAATGACTATAAAAAAGCGATTGAGCACGCAAAAGACCAACAAGAAGCTCTTCCTGCAAGATATTTATATGCAGGACTTTGTGAAGGTCAAGGAAAAATTACAGATGCTATTGATGAATACTTAAAAATTTCAGATTATGATGATAAAAATCCTGTCGTGTATTTAAAATTAGCAGAGCTTTATGAAAAAACCGAAGGCATAATTTCTGCAATTCAAGTTCTTGAGCGCGGAAGAAAAGATTGTGGCTTTAAAGATTTTGAAGAAATTTTAGCAGGTTATTATATTAGAAACTCTCAACCTGAAAAAGCATTAGAATTAACTCAACACGATTTAACAAAAGCAAGAGCTTTATTTGATTTAGGTAAAAATGACGAAGGATTTGAAATCCTTAAACGTAATCAAGAAAATTACAAAAATGATAAAACTTTTCATGCTCTTTTGGCTCAATATTATTTTCAAAAAGGTATGTCAGAAGATGCGTTTAAAGAAATTGATGAATACGCAAAACTAGATCCAAATTCACCATTGATTTATCAAATGCGCGCCTTGATTTATGAAAAGTTAGAAGATTCCTTCAATGAACACATAAACTGGGGTAAATATAATATTGTTCGCGGTGATAAAGATGTTGCGTTGAACGAATATTTAACAGCTTACAGGTTTGATGATAAAAATGTAGATTTAATTGAAACTATTGCAGTTTTGCTAGAAACCGAAGGCGATAAAACTAAGGCAAGCGAATTTTACGAACGCTTAGTTGATGTTGACCCTAAAAACAAAAACGCATTACAAAAATTAGCTGAATTCAGAGAATCTATCGGAGATAATTACGGTGCTATGGAATATATGGACAGTTTGAAAGAAATAGACCCAAGGAATCAATTTGTTGCCGATAATTATGAGAAATACAAGAACGGCTCAGAAAATGGCGGATTTGGAGCGTTCTTGAAGAAGATTTTTGGAAATAGGATGGGGGGGTAGGAAAGGGAATAAGGTAATAGGGGAATAATGGAATAAGAGGTTATAAATTTCTTATATAAAACTTTTTATTAATTGAATATATTTAAATCCCTTATTCCCTTATTACCCTATTACCTTATTCTCCTCAAATTATGAAAACCGAACTTTTATCACCTGCAAAAGATAAGCAAACCGCAATTGAAGCTATTAATTGTGGAGCAGATGCTGTTTATATGGGCGCAACTTGTTTTGGTGCAAGACGAAATGCGCCAAATTCGCTTGAAGATATTCAAGATGTCGTTAATTATGCACATAAATTTTGGGCAAAAGTTTTTGTTACAGTAAATACGATTTTGAACGACAAAGAATTGGATGAAGCTGTAGAATTGGTCAAAAAACTTGATGATATCGGCGTTGATGCGGTTATCGTTCAAGATATGGGCTTGTTAAATAAGTTGATGGAATTGCAAAATGCACCACAACAAAATGGAAGAAATTCTCTTAATTTAGCAATACACATGAGTACACAGTGTGATAATCGTGATGTTGAAAAAGTTTTATTCTTTGATAAACTTGGCGTTTCAAGAGTTGTTTTAGCGAGAGAACTTTCCTTAGATAAAATCAGAGAAATACATAAAGCTAACCCGAATCTTGAATTGGAAGCGTTTGTGCATGGAGCATTGTGCGTTTCTTATAGCGGTCAATGTTATTTAAGCCAATTTATAGGCGGACGTTCTGCAAACCGTGGTGAATGTGCGCAACCTTGTCGTAAAAAATATACGGTTAAAACAACAGAAGGTAAAATCCTTGCAAAAGATATACATGCACTTTGTTTAAAAGATTTTAACGCTTCAAAACATTTAAAAGAAATGGTTGATGCCGGTGTTTTTTCTTTTAAAATTGAAGGTCGGTTAAAAGAAACAAGTTATGTCAAAAATGTTACAGCTTATTATCGACAAGAGTTAGATAAATGTTCTGAAAAAATAAGTTCTGGGAAATGTGTTTATCCTTTTAATCCAAATCCTGAAAAAAGTTTTAATCGCGGATTTACTGACTATTTTTTAGAAAAGCGCAAGGATTGTTTTAATTTCGTTTCGCCAAAGTCAAAAGGTGAATATTTGGGCGAAGTTGTTGAAGTTAAAAAAGATTGTTTTGTTATAAAAACGGATAAAGAAGTGCATGCGCAAGATGGACTAGTAGTGGAAAGTGATGGATGTTTGGTGAATAAAGTTATCCTAAAAGCCCCCACCCCTACCCTCCCCCGAGGAGAGGGAGTCCTGCTTGTTATTTATCCTAATAAGAAAATTAAGTTGAAAGTCGGTGATAAGGTATATAGAAATCTTGATGTTGAGTTTGAAAAATTACTATCTAAACCAGTTAAACGACAAATTGGTGTACGAGTTGAGGTTAATCCCTCTTCTGAGGAGGGGGTTAGGGAGAGGTTTCTATTAACTCTCACCGACGAAAACAACATTTCAATCACTCTGCCACTAGAAGGTGAACATCCAAATAATCCTGACAAAATGAAAGAAACTTTTGTAAAACAGTTTTCTAAAACAGGTGAAAGCGATTTTTATATCTTCGATATAAAAATCACGACAGAACTTCCGTTCATGCCTGTTAGTGCAATAAATCAGCTTCGCCGTCAAGCTTTCGAACAACTTATGACTGAACGTTTGAAACAATATAAAAGAGAAATTCAAAAACCTCTAAGTTATGTGCCATATTACAAAAAACAAGTTGATTACAGGGGCAATGTTTTTAATAATGAGGCGAAAGAATTCTATTCTAAGTGTGGAAGTAACGTTTTAGAACCTGCAATGGAAGAAAAATTTCCGGAACATCCGATAGAACTAATGCGCACAAAACATTGTATAAAATATGCACTCAATATGTGTAAATCACCGCAAAAATTACTTCTTGAAGATGAATTCGGCAAAACCTATCCGCTTATTTTTGATTGCAAAAATTGTGAAATGGTGGTTATGAATAAATAACACTATGCGGCTTGTTCCTCTTCTTGATTTTCTTCCGGTTTTTCTGGAGAAGGTGCTGCTTCTTCTGCGCTTTGAGTTGTTTCTTCTTGCAAAGATTTTACTAAAGCGTTTACTTCTTCAACATTTTTGCAATTATCAAATTTCTTTTCAGCGGCTTCTAATAGTGCTATTTGTGCATCATAGTTTTTAATTTCTGCTTCAAATTCATCTTTTGTGTAATCTTCTCCGAAAAATAATGGTGCTGAGTGTACAGAATCCGTAAACAAATTATCACAACCTGTAACTGTTATAGTTGGCGTAATTAGAGCTTTTCCTGTGCGCAAATCAGGCATATAGAATCCCTTATTCCCAATCGCAACTTGATAAGTATTTTTCTTGCTAACATTTTTTTGCCACCAGGTTAGTTTTTCTCTATTTGGGACATAACGGTTCAATTCTACAAGATTTTGATTAGGTTTTTCTGCCAATCTTCTCATTACTCTGTTTTGAGTGTCAATAAGTTTATTCAAAGCTTTATTATATGCATTTTGTTGTTTTGTGATTCTTGAATAGAATGTTGCCAATTGTTTATCAGACAATACTTGACCTTGAATTTTGTTAGGATTAGCGGATACGCTTCTATTTTCCATTCTAGTAATTGCTTTTGCGCCTGAATTATTTTCTTTTAAATTGTCATAAATTGCTTTTTCTTTAATTTGACCTTCAAAGAAGTTGCTCATTTCAGACTTATTTCTTTCCAATAAGAATTTTTCTTCTTTAAGTGTTGCCAAGTATTGTTTGTCGTTTTGAGAAAGTTTACCGTTTAATTTTTGCCATTCTTGTAATTCTTTGATTTTTGCATCAACTTTTGTCAATCGCTCATTAATAGAGTTATTGATTTCTTGTTTTTGCATTGTTTCTTTGTTTTTTAAAATGCTTGTACTTTGTTTAAAGCTACCTAACAATCCGTTTTGAGAAATAGACACTGCATCTGCTTTAACCGCTTGAACTGTGGCTTTTAACGGATTAACAAACGTATCAGCTAAGAATTGTGTAGATTTTTGCCATCCTTTACCGACTAAAGATGTTCTTGATTGAGAAGTTACGGCATTTGTAGCCCCTTTTCCGATAGCTCGTAAACCACAAGTAGACCCGATTATAATTGTACCTCCTCCGAGAATATCTTGTATAGCATTATCAATAGCTTCATCATTATCGCTATTTTTAACTTTGTTAAATTGTTTTATGCCTTCAACTAATTGTTTACCACCGCCAATAAGACCTGCTGTTGCCAAACCAAGTCTTGCAACAGGACCAACTACCGGAACAAAGCAGAGTGCGGTTAAACCTACGTTTGTTGCACATTTTTTCCAATTCCATTTGCCGTCTTTTTCAAATCCTAAAAGTTGTTTACCCATATTAAGACCAGCGGTTAGTAAGTTTGAGCCCCATCTTGCAGCTTTACCCCAAAAACCTTGTTTTTTATAAGGAGTTCTTTTTGTGCCTGAACCGTCTGCTTTTTCTGTTTTTTCAAGTTGTGCTTTTTCAGCTTTTGCTTTTCCCAAAGTTTCAGTTATTTTTAATTCTTTTAGTTTATCTTCTTTAATTGTATTTAATTCTGCATTGCCAGAGCTTGTTTCGGCTTCTTTAGCTTCTTTTTCCATACGTTTTTTGTATTGTTCGTAAGTTTCATTATCTGTTGATGCGGTGGTAGAAGTGGTAGTAGAACTATTTGGCATAGTCCAAATATTTTCGTTTGAAAAATTGAATGAATTATTAAAGTCTCCAAACATAGGCATACTCCAATTAGGCGTATTCCAAGTATTATAAATTTCAAATCCCATAATAATATCCTTAATTTAATATCCCTTATCTATATAAAGTTTCCATGCCATAAAAAATTGACTTTATCTTAACAAAGCTTTACAAATGCAAATTGAAATTTTGTTTTTGATATACTGAATATATGAAAAAGTGTGGATTTGTAGCAATTTTAGGTCGTCCCAATGTTGGTAAGTCAACTCTTTTAAACCAGATTTTAGGTCAAAAGATTGTTATTACAACAGATAAGGCGCAAACAACAAGAAAACGTATTAAAGGTATTTTAACCGAGGATAGGGGACAAATTATTTTTGTTGATACTCCGGGGGTACATAGACCTTTAAACAAGCTTGGCGAGTTTTTACTTGATGAAGCTAAAGTTGCAGTTCCTGACGCTGATTTGGTTTTATTCTTGGTTGACGGTTCAGAACCTGCCGGAAAAGGCGATAAGTGGATAGTGGAAAATATTTTGAAACAAAGTAAAATTCCTGTAGTGCTTGTTATGAATAAAGTCGATAAACTAAAGAAAACTGAAAAAGTTGAGGAAAATTTGATTTCATACAAAACTTTGTTTGAAGAAAATATTCCTGTTGTTAGAATTTCTGCAAAAACTGGCAGAAACAAAGACACATTACTTTCTAATATCTTCAAAAAACTTCCTGAAGGTGATTATTTGTATCCGGAAGATGTTGTAACAGAAGAGAATATGCGCTCAGTTGCTGAAGAGATTATTCGTGAAAAAGTGCTTTTGAATACGCAAGATGAAATTCCACATTCGGTTGCAATCAAGGTTGAAAGATACGAAGAAAAAGAAGATATTGATAGGATTTATGCAACAATATTTTGTGAACAAAAAAGCCAAAAAGGGATTTTGATTGGAAAAGGCGGTAATTTGCTCAAAAAAATCGGAACGGATGCTCGCTTGGAATTAGAAAATATAGTTGAAAAGAAAGTCTTTTTGGGCTTGGAAGTGAAGGTAGAAAAGGACTGGAGAAAAAAAGATAAAATTCTAAAGAATTTTGGTTACAAATCTGAAAAAGAGTAGCAAAAAATTTTTTTACGAGTTTTTATCTAATTACTCCTCTACATGAGAGGGGGTAGAATTTCAAGTTGAGGCATGCGAAACTTAGAAATTCGGGTGAGGGTTTGTCCCTTAAAAACAAAAGTAGGTTGGGCTTTCAGCCCAACAAAAGCAAAAAAACAGAACTGAAAAAATAAGTGTGTATTAGGAGCAAAAATGAGAATAGAGAAAATTAATTCAGGAATTCAAAGAAAACAAAACTTACAAAACAATCAGACAAGACCGACTTTTCAAAGAAATTGGTCTGAACATGTGAGTTGGGGTGCAAATTATTTTAAAGAAACAGGGAAAACTAATTTTAAGTTATTTTCTTTTCCTGATGCAAAGGCCGTTTTTGTAGAAGTCGGTAAAAATATTAGTGAAGGTTTTGGGGCTATAAGAGATAGAGTTGTTCAAATTTTAGCAACTGCTGGAACAGCTTTAACCGTAAAAAATGTTTTGCCGAATGATGATAAATCATCAGTTTATCCAATGGATAACAAAGGCGATGGTGTTTATGAAAAAACTGATGTTGACGCAAAGCCTGGCATGCCATACCGATATATTGTAGTAGATAAGGACAATAATATTAATTTGGTAAAAGATCCTTATGCAAAAAAACAAGAAGATATTAACGGTTGGAGTACTATTTATGATACAGATAATTATAAATGGGAAAATACAAACTGGCTTGAAGGCAAAGACCCTCGCAGAATTGTAAGAAAACCTGATGAACTTCAAAGAGGATTGGAAGGCTTAGTTATTGATGAAATAAATATTCCGACACTTTCTGAGGAAGGTAATTTTGAAACTGCAAAAAAACGAATAGATGTCATAGCAAAGCGTGGCGTTGCAACTGCAGTTGAACTTTTACCTGTTGAAAATACTTTTTCTAAGCAATGGGGTTATGATGGCGTAGATAAGTTCGCTGTAAACGAAAAGTTAGGCGGGGCTGAACAATTAAAGAGTTTGGTTGATTATGCTCACGGCAAAGGTTTGAACGTAATTATGGACATGGTTCCAAACCATATGGGACCTGACGGCGATTATTTAGCGCAAACAGGTCCTTATGAAAAAGGTTCAGGACAGTTCGGCGGAGAATTCAACTATGAAGGTCAAAATAACAGATATGTTAGAGATTGGATGGCAAATGCGGCTCTTTGGTGGGCAAATGAATTTAAAGTTGATGGCTTAAGACTTGACATGACTAAACTTTGCGGTTCTGATTATTTGCTTAAACAAATCGTAACAGAAGTTAATGAACACAATCCGAATGTATTTATTATTGCAGAAGACGGACGTGAAAACAAAGAATCTGTAACAAGATATGTTGATGCTCCTATTTCACATAAAGAAGAACTTGATTTTATTGATACGCAAGTTGATTTTATTGCAAATAAGGGATGGCGTTCAACTCCTGTAAATATTGGCTTCGACAGCGAATGGGACTTTAGGTTGATGCATACAATTAAAAATGCTGTGCTTGCTCCAGGGGCAAACTTACTAGACGATTTGGACAATAGACTAAAAGCTTCTCAACACCGCGTAAAATATGTAATGAGCCATGACGAAATCGGTAATGAGGATGGTACAAGATTGATTCCAAAAGTAATGGTTCGTCAGTTGAACTTGTTTGTAAAATCAAAGGGAAACAGTGATGCTGAAAAAGGTCAAAATGCTGCAAGAGCAGGTCAAAAATTGGCAGAATTAGTCGTTTCAAAAGATTTTGCAACAATGGATGATACAAAACTTGCGCTCGCCGAACGAAATTTGGGAATTAATGATTTTATAAGTAAAGATGATTTAACAAATGCGTTTATGACAGCAATAGCAAAACAAAAGTTGGCTTTAGGTACAGTTTTGACAATCCCTGGACCTAAAATGTATTTCCAAGGTGATGACGAAGCTGATTTGTCAAATTTCAAATTCTTCAGAGAATTTTCAGGAGAAAAACAACAAAGGGCAAAAGATCCGAATTTTGCCAATAGAATAGTTGCAGAAAAAGGTTACGATACTTTAGAATCTGTAGCACGTCCTGATTCAATTTTAGGTCGAGTAAAACCAGAAGGTCTGTTTAAAAATATTGCAACTCAAATGGAAACATTCAGTAAGGATATGGCAAAATTGTTACAAGAAATACCGGCTTTGAAATCAGGCGATATAGTTGGAACTTATAAAGACAATAACCACAATGTTCATATTCACCACTTGAAACTTGGAAAAGATGAAGCTCTTGTAATTAAAAATTTTGGTCAAGGATTTCATTATAAAAATTATGAATACTATGGTTTTCCACAAAACGGTAATTGGAAAGAAGTATTTAACAGTGATGCCAAAGAATATGGCGGTTCTGGTTACTCAAATGGAAATAGGGAAGCTATAACAAATATGAACCAAAGTTTGTCCTTAGCTCCAAACAGTATTGTTATTTTGAAAAAAGTTAAATAGTATAAATAAACTTTGCCCTATCCCTTTCCTGCAAGAAGAGGGATAGGGTGTTTATATACTCTTTATCCCTTTACAAACATTTCCTTCATGCTACTATAATGAAAAGGATACAGTATGACATTATTTAGCGCAAAACTTCATCATCATACTCATACAAACCCGAAAGGGCTTGGAGTTTTGTTGCTTCTCTGATTTGACTCCATATATCGGCTCTTTCGGGATATTTTAGAGAGAAATGAGTACGATAAATAGGAGAAAAATTTAAAATGTCACTAGTAAATATAATTTCGGCAATCGGTAATAATTCGAGCATATATCCGCTTATAGTAAGAGATTGCGGAATAGAAGTTCCTTCAAAAGTTGCAATGACTTATAGCCAGAATCTTAAAGACTCAAAACAAATGGCTTATAATGCAACAAGAGAACGACTTATTGATGAATATGGAACTTCACTTGTTTGGCTCGGCGGAATTCCCGCAGTTGATGCGATGTGTGATTGTGGAATTAAGAAATTAGGTTATGATCCAAAAGTAAATGTAAATCTTTTTAAAGAAAATTCTAAACAAGGATTAAAATATAATATTGATAAATTTAAAGAAATAGCTCCTGATGAAGCAAAAGCATTGGAAAAGGTTCTTAAAAACAAATCAACCTACCAAAAACTGCTTGCTGGTAAATTCGTTTTGTCAACAGCTCTTCCTGTTGCAGTCATGGGGTATTTTTTGCCAAAATTTAATTTTGCGTTGACAGATAAGTTGAGAAAGAAACAAGAGGCGATGAAACCTTTGTATAATGAAATAGAAAATGAACTGGCTCCCTCTCCACGGGGGAAGGTGGGGGCTTATGAACCACAAACAAAACCTGCTTTTAAAGGTGTTTCTACGACACTTGCAAACATGTCAACCGTTCACAAAATGGCTTTAACCGATGGCGGTTTAACAGTTGGCAGAGTCGGAACTTCGAGAAATAAATATGAAGCCTTGGAAAATTGTTTCAAGATGTCAATGATGATGTTTTTAAACTTTGTTGCACCTATTTGGTTTGCAAAATGTTTTGATAAGTTGTCTAATAGAATTTTTAAAACAAATGTGAATTTAGACCCTAATTTATTAAACGATAAAGATTTTTTGGCAGAAATTAAGTCTAACAAATTGAAATTGCCAAAAGAGGATGTAATAGAGTTTTTGGATAAGAACCCGAATTCTAAGTTTGCTAAATTATCAGAAAAATATTGTGGTGTAAGGTATTTGAAAAACAGGGTTCGCGACCCTAGAACATTTGTAGATGAAAAACGAATTCAAAATTTTCAAAAAGAAATTGAAAAATTTGCTAAACAAGCAACTGTAAGTGGTGATGTAGAAAAATTTGCAAAGAAAGCTCTTGTTGCAAAATCTGCAAATATCTTGGCTAATGTCGGATTAAGCAGCTTTCTTTTGGCGGTTGCACTTCCGAAATTAACATTTATATTGCGTAAAAAGGTTACAGGCTCGGAAGCTGAACCAGGTCTCTTGGGAAAAGTTTAAGACACAAGAAAGACGAATTCTTTAGAATTCGTCTTTCTTGTTTTGTTAGTTTTTATTATTCCATTACGAATGCTCTTACTACTGTTACTGAGCCATCAACATTTTTTCTAACTCCAGTATCAACTTCGTCATCGTCCAAGTCTGCTGCATATGCTACCGGTGTGTATGGTTGAGCTGCATCTACAGCTTCCGGTTTTTCAAAGCTTCTTAGAACTTTTACGTTTTCGTTATCATCAGTGTTGATGGTAGGTTGATCCGGATTTGGAGTAGGTGGGACAGGATCCGGTGTTGGGTCAGGATCCGGTGTAGGTGGAACTGGATCAGGATCAGGTGTTGGTGGATTTGGTACATCAGGTTTATCAGGACCTACCAAGTAAGTTGTATCTTCAGGTCTTGGGTCGCGAGTGTTATAACCATTTTCACCATTTGTTAATTCATAAGTGATTTCATCTGTTCCGTTTATTGTAACTTCTTTTGCATCACGAATGTTTGTGTATTTCAAAGTGTAATCTCTTGAAGGAAAATCAACCTTCAACTTATCAGTTTCTTTGCCAACGATAATGTTATCTGCGTGAACTTTGTCACCGGTAATTTCAATGTATTTAGCAGGAGCTGTTATATGAATGTCTTTAGCATTTGCACCTGTTAATTTCACATCACCTTTAGATGCGATATAAGCAACAGACGGAGTATCTATTTTAGTGATATTACCACCTGCAATATTCATATTTGAAGGAGTTTTTACGGAAGCAGGAATGTGTTTGTAATTTTCCATTACTGCAATAATAACTTCATCAACCGTATTGTTTTCGGTTCCGCTTAAACCACCGATATAACCGTTTGCAGAAAATTCATATTCATTTGCATTCAATGTTGCTTTACCATCTGATAAAACATTCAAATTATCTGATTTTAAAGAAATTTTGTTTGCGTTTGTATCAACTGTAACCATTACATGTCCGTCTTGAGCATGTGCAGTTAAGTTGCCACCGACAGTTAAGCTGCCGTCAAGAAGTTTCTTTTCTTCGAAATTATAGTTGCCGATGTGGATGTTATCTTTAGAATTAATTGTAGCGTTTCCACCGATTTTATTATTACCAACTACGTGAGTAAAGTGTTTGTAACCTTGTGCGTTTTCTGATTTTGCAACAGTTGTAAGATTCATATCTTTGCCGACTTGAACATTACCAACTTCTAAGAAGCCACCGCCGTTTGTCATGTTCAAATTGCCGTCAACTTTTGTGTTTCTAGCGTACATCAAAACTCCATTACCATCGACATCAACATCACCAGTTACATGAAGAACTTTACCGTTATCAACATAGTTTAATGCAACACTGTCATCGGATTTAATATTCAAATTTCCTTTGATATCGCCACCGCCGACAGTTTTAACGATACCTTTGTCTGCAATGATATAAACATTACCATCAATATTAACAGCTTCGAGTCTTACGCCTTTTGTAGAAACATCATTGCCTGTTGAAAGATAATCTTGACCATTTTCTGTAATCAATTTCATGCCGTCTTTTGTTTTTACTGTACCTCTGACAACATTAACTGATGGAGCTAAGATATTGAATTGACCACCAACATTAAAGTTAGAGTCCTTAATCGTAACAACGCCAACAGGAGTAGTTGTTGCAACATTGGAAATATTCATTGCACCATTAACAAAAGCAGCTGTCATTGGTTGAGTTGTAATCATTGCATCACCTGCAGTTGTAAATGAAGCACCATCAAACAAAACACCGTTTGGGTTAGAAATAATCAATTTACCGATGCCACTGTTTGCATTAATTTGACCATAAATATTTGACATGCCTTGATTTACAGTATTTAAAATTGTTAAATTATTTGCACCTTCAACGGCATTGAAATTTAAACTTTCACCTTTGTTTACGTTTAATGTATTCCAATTTACATGTGAATCACCGTTAAAATTTAAATTCGCAGAGCCGTTACCAGTTGTCATATTAACAAAACCGCCTGTTGTATTATTGATTACCGCACCACCATTACCGACACCTAAACCGGTATCAATAGCTGCGTATGAAATTTGCATGGAAGCAAATAATGCTGTTAGAGCTAATGCTGAAAATTTTCTTTTTAGACTTTTCATATAATACTCCTAATTTTTATATACTCGTAATATATAAAAGTTTTTGAAAATTTAAAAATTGCCTTTTTTATTAAAAATGTTACAATGCTTAATCTTTTATAAGCATGATAATTAAATAAAATTTTTGCATGTGACATTGTTGCGAAAAATAAATTGAAAAATAATATAGAACTCAAAACTCTTGTTATTGTTGTCTTTTAAAAAATATATTAAGTTTTGTAAATGATTGTAAAATAAACACTTGATTTTAAAATTTTTTCAGATTAAAATAAAGGAACGCGGTGAACGAAACAAAGCGTAAGCGAAATTCAAAGTAGCCCGTAAAGAAAAGTGGTTTACACTTAATCCTGAATAGGGATAGCCGAAATAAAAGAATAGCACATTGAATACTCAAATATTTTCTTTTGAACACAAACTTTACAAAACTAAGTTAAATGTAAAGAAATGTAAATAGCAAAAACAAACCTGTTGACAAAAGAAATTGATGAGTTAAGATAAAGAAGTTCGGAGAGGAAACCTCCGGTGCAGACAAAGCGCAAGGCGCAGTTCGAGGAATTAAGTAGTCGAAAAGGTCGGCACAGATTAAAACCTTTTACTTATATAAATAGCAAAAAGAAGTAAGAAAAATTAAAAAGTTTAAATGGACTTAAGTCCAAAATATTTGAACCTTGAAAACAGAATAGCGAAAGACGAAATAAACTTGTTAATTCGCAAAGAATGATGGACAACAAAAATGAAGTTCGAGCGGTCTTGAAAAAGACTAATGGACATAAACTTTCTGACAATGGAGAGTTTGATCCTGGCTCAGGACGAACGCT
>USFB01000017.1 GCA_900553895.1 uncultured bacterium
CTACCATCGGTGTTTTAGCTTCGTCTTTTTTGAATGTGTAATGATAGAAATCTAATTTCTTCAATTCGTCCAAACCTGCTGTGTATTTTTCACCAACATTCTTCAATCGACGGTCAGAATATGCACTTTTAAATGCTGATTCTGAATAATCTTCTCCCCATCTATAATCATCATTACCACCTTTATTTACTTCTATACTTTTTATGTTCCAGTTTCCTCTTCCATAGGTTTTATTACTTATCCAAGTACGATAACCAGGTCCTTCTGCGCCTAATAAAGTATTTCGACCGACTTTCAAATTTCCTGGAATATAAACTGTATCAAATTTAGTCCCTAAAATAATTTGATTGTCAGTCAATGAGGTTATATTATTACCTATTGCGATAGAATTATTACCACCCACAGTTGTACTACTACCGATTGCTATAGAATTCTCGCCAGTTACATAAGCACTGCTACCGACTGCTATATTATTTTGTTTGGTTGTAGCTGAAAAAGGACCTATTGCAACTGAAGAACTTCCATTGGCAATGCATGGCGAACCAATAGCAATACCTCCTTTATTAGAAGCTTTCGTTTTTATAGTAATACCGTTCCCTATATTATAACTTCCGAGTGCAATAGAACGTTCAGCTAGGGCTTCAGCATTAGAACCGATAGCGATGCTTCTTAAATTGTTTGCTTTAGCTTGCAAACCAAGTGCAATTGAACTGTCACCACTTGCTTTTGTTCCTGTACCCAATGCGATTCCATTGCTGTTAGCACTGGTATATTCACTTCCGGTCATTCCACCTATAGCTATTGAATTGTTTCTGGCTGCTTCTGCTCTAACCCCAATTGCTACAGTATATTGACTCCCACTAGAAACAACACTGTCGCCGATAGCTACAACACCTTGTGGATTATTATTTACCTGTACACCACCACCTATAGCAACTATATGCTCACCACCATCAAGAGTTTGACCAATACCAAAAGCGATACCATCATATGGGATTTCTTCATTTGAAAAACCTATACGTCCATTCTGAGGGTCTGCAGTAAGCAACAGTGGAGTTGCATTGCCATTTCCAAATGCAATGTGAGCAGCATTATTGCCCGAATCGATAAATAATCGGGCACGTCTATTCCATCCGCTTGGCGTCGAAACATTACCAATAATGGCTGTAGCATTATCACTTCCATTCATATTATAAGCAATGCTGTTTCCTAGTCCTGTGAACACCCAAGGACTGTCGCCTGAACCGGCATTGCGCATCATTTTTTTTGTAACCATTGGAGCTGTTGCAGCTGCAATTATTGCTACAATAAGTAACACAACCATCATTTCCATTAAAGAAAATGCGTTTTCTATATTTTTTCTCACGGACTATTCTCACTTTCTTTGAAATTGTATCTATTATTTATATACTAATTTTAACATATAAGGATAGATATCTCAAGGTTTGTGGAAAAGTTATTTTTAAGTTTTCTGTTTTCAATCAGCCCCACCCGAATTTCTAAGTTTCGCACAGCTTAACGTGAAATTCTACCCTCTCCCTATAAAGTGAGGGTGTTATTAATCTTATCTTTTTCTATTCAATTTGACTTGTAAAACATCTTTGTTTTTGGTATTTTACTTAATGTGTGTTGTATTTTTAATATTGTAAAAATATGTTAAGTTCATGCACTTAAACTAGCAAATATTATTTTTTTAAGGACTTTATATAGATAGGGTACCAGATTGGGATTTTTGTATGATTAAACCGGTAAATTTTTCAAACAACATAAAATTCAAAGCTCAAGCAGAAGAAAAAAAAGAAGAAGCTCCTGTAGAATCCAGACTTTTGCCAAATACGCTTAATACTCGCGTAAGACAAAAGTTTCAAAAAACAACTAATGCTTTTTTACAATACCCTGTAAAAGGCTTGAAAGGGGATGTTAATTCAGATTTCTATGAATTTCTATCAATGGGAATTATTCCGTATTTGGTAGGTAGTGGTATGTTCATGGCAATGTTTAATTTGTTGCATGACTTGAAGCCAAAATCTCAAAAAATTGCAGGACTTAACGGTAAAAATATGGCGTTGGGCGTAGTTATGTACGGTTTAGGTAAAACTCTGTCAAACGATTTGGTAACACGTCCTGTTTATTGGGGAACGGGTGTTGATACAGAACTTCCTATTGAACACGTTTATTATCCGCTTCCTAAAAACTCAGGCGAATCAGCGAACATTGAACCACAAATTCAACAAAGAAAAGTTTATGACAGCGTAGAATTCTTTAGAAAAGATTTAATTCAAAATGACCCTAAATATGGTGTAAAATATTACGATAATATCGCAAAAAAATTAAATATGGGTGATAATTTGAATGATTCTGTAACTGAAACAACTCCGATTATTCAAGGTATTGTTTCTTCTACAAAAACTGCAAAAAGCTTAGCTTCTTACGCTTGGGCTGGAGCTGCGGTAGGGCTTGCAGTTCAAGATAGTTGGAGCAACTTCTTTGACGCAATTTCTAACAGAAAACGTCATATCGCAAAACCTAACGAAGGTTTGGGAACAAAAATTTCTGCAAGAATGAAAAACGCCGGTGAAAATTTTGTTGATATTTCTAAAACTTTCGGAAAATCATTCACTCAAGCTTGCAAAACATTGTGGACAGGAAAAGAAGGCACAACAGGATTCATGAAACATGCCGGAAAAGCTTGGATTTTATTCTCAACAGCTTTAACCGTCGGCAGTGTAGCAAATGTTATTTATAGAGCAAAAAGTATGGGCAAATTGGCAAATAAAGATATTATGGACAAAGACAAAGAAAGTACGGTGATTTAGTATGGCAATAACTCCGGTACAACCAAATATAGACAATACTAAACTTCCTTACAGAGAAGCCAAAGGTACGATTAAAACCGATAAAGATATCAAACCGCTTCCTCCACAAGGTCACTTGGTGCATGATACTTTGTTATCAGTTCCTCAATATTTTTTGAAAGACATTGCTTATGATGTTAAAGCCGTTAAAGACGGTTTCCAAGGTAAAGCAAACGATCACCAATTAGGCAGATTAAATGATGTTGGTTTAAAAATCGGTGGTATTGGTATTGCAACATATTTAGCTTCAAGAACAACAAATCCGATGGCTAGAACTATGGAATATTTGGGCTTAGGTGCGTTTTTGACTTCTATGACATTATTCCCTAAAGCGTTTATCAATGTTCCATCAAGAATTTTACATGGTTTTTCAGTAGGTAAAGAATACATTGATGACCAAGGCAGAAAAAAATCGGTATTCCAAGACAGCAACTACATTCCAATGGATATGTATAGAGGAGAATATCCTGGAGAAGATTTAGATGTAATCGGCGACAGAATGGGTATTCCAAGAGGAATTAAAAACCGTAATGATTTAATCAAAGAACAAATGAGAAAAGTTGCAACACAAGATAATACATTGTGGATGCTAACAGCAGGTTTTGCAACTCCTGTTATGACAGCTTTAATTTGTTGCGGTATGGAAAAACTTATTGCGCCTGCAATGGAAAAAGCAAGAAACTTTAGATATGATTCTAAGATTGCTCATTTAGCAAAAGAAACTGCTTCTATGCCAATTAAGGTAAACGAAATTGAAGCTAACAAGTTAGGTAACGAAGTCGGTAAAGTTTTGGCAAACTACAAAGGTCAAGAACTTCCAAAAGCAGAACTTGATAATGTGGTTGAAATGTTAACCAAAAATCTTGATTCTAACGTAGCTGTTGGTATTAAAGAAGATTTGAATAACTTATTGCAACACGGTTTTGCAGTCGATGAAAAAACTTCTGAAAATATTATTAACAAAATCAAAAACAATGTTCCAAACAGAGAAAAAGTTACTTACGAAAAAATCTTTGTTCCAACAAAAGAAGAATTGAACAAAATTATTGGTGACAAAAAAGTTATTACTGCAGATGATTTATATGAAATCAAAGGCAATTTGAAAAAATTCTTTGATGAAAAAATCGAAAAAGAAGCAAAAGGTTCAAAAGATGCATTCAAAGGTTATAGAAACCAAGTTGTTGATGATATTTCAAAATCACTTCAAAAAACTCCTTCAAGAATTTTAGACGAAGGTAAAATCAACAATATTCAAGATTTTGCAAAAATTTTAGGTGAATTTAAGGCTAATAATAAAGCTTTAGATAAATGTAAAGTATTCAAGGTTGAACAAGCACCTCAAACTGTTTTAGCTCATTCTTACGCTAAGTTTGAAAGCACATTGCTAGATTCATTGGGTATTAAATTCAAAGAATTGAAACAAATGCGTCAGTCTGAAGAATTTGCAAAAGAAATTTTGGATAAAAAATTAACAGAACTTACTAAGAATGAAGAAGCATACAATAAAGCTGTTTCAAAACTCGCTCAAGTTATGGCTGAAATGGACAAAGATTTGAACGGTAGAAATGAAGCTTTGAAGAATTTAATTACAGGAATTGAAAACAACTTCAACAATACTGCAAAACGTTTGGATGGCTTGGGTAATTTCAAAAGTACAATTGATAAATTGGTAAAAGAAGATGTTAAAACTCTTTCTAATTCAGTAAATTCAAACGAAGAATTATTTGATTTATTAGATGGTTTAACAAAAGATAAAACAGGTGCTTTAAATGGTGTTGAAAATGCTAAGGCGAACGCAAAAGGCGTTGGTTCAGCTAAGCAAGAAATGATTACAAAAATTGTTGACAGATATCAAGGCGTAAATAATTCTTTCAACAGAGTATTACACGCAATGGATTTATACAAACGTGAAATTCCTGCTGATGAATATGGAAAAGAACTTGTTAAACGCGGTAAACAAGCTGTTCTTGGTTCAACATCTTCTGACAATATTTTGAAATTAAATACGGTAAATAACGCTGAACTTTATAAAGATATTGTTCAAACAACTTGGAGAGTTGATGGTAACGCTAATGAAATCAAAGCAAAAGGTTATATTACAGAAGCTACTGATAAAGCTATTACAGAAGGTGGTATTAAGACTCGTTTACAACAATATTTGGTAAGGTTTAGAAATATGTTGGGTAACAATACTTTAGATTTTACAAAACCTGACCATACGCTTGATACAAGTGTATTAAATAATTACGTAAAAGGTTCAAAGACAAGAATGTCTACATTTAACCTTGTTGGTCAAAACCCGGTAGACTTTGTGAAGAATGCAGCAGAAAGAAGATACGGAAACCAAAAATGGGTTAGAACAGCATCTGCAATTGCAGGAACAGTATTAGGTGCAACACTTCTTGCACAACTTTGTTTCGGTAAGATTAGAAATCCGCATAATATAGAAAAGAAGGTAGAAGATGGCAGCAATAACTAATATTTCAGCTGTAAACTTTAGAGCAGCAGCAAATTATCAAACTCCTGTTAAACCTGAAACAAAAGAATATAATGTTCAGGATAAAGAAGTTACAAATAAATATCTTCAAAACCTTGCTTTGATGAACGCAGCGGGTGTTAAAAAAGTTGACTTGAATTCTAATACTCAACAACCTTATAAAAACAATTTAAGAACAATGATTCAAAACAATGAGTCTGTTATGATGGCAATTGTTCCAAGAACATTTACCGCAAAAGATTTAAACGGTGATGATATTGTTATGCTTAAAGAAGGCGAAAAGAATGGAACTTTCTTGAGCGCTATTGAAAGATTAGATGAATTGAAAAATGATGGAATTAACACTATCCACATTCTTCCAATTCACCCAATGGGTAAAAAGAATGCACAAGGAACTGCAGGTTCTCTTTATGCACCTGAGAAATTTGTTAATGATGATGGACATTTGGCAATTGATCCAATGTTGATTGATAAAAATGATCCAAGAACACCTGATGAACAGTTCAAAGCTTTAATAGATGAATGTCATAAACGTAATATTAAGGTTATGTTAGACCTTCCAAGTTGTGCTTCTGTTGATATGTTTGAAGCAGAACCTGAATTAATGGCTTATGGCAGAAACGGTGAAGAAAAGACTCCTCAAGGTTGGACTGATATCAGAATGTTTGAACCTTGGGCTGATGAAGCAGAAAGAACTTTAAATCCTGCTTTAATGGAAATGCACAAACAATTTGTAGACTCTTGTATTGATTTGGGTATTGATGGAATCAGAGCTGATGTAGCGAGAGCTAAACCTACTGAATTTTGGGATGAATTAATTTCATATTCACATAAAAAAGACCCTGAATTTGCTTGGCTTGCAGAAAGCTATACCTATGAATGTGCATCTCCAATGATTAACATGCCTTATGACAGACCTGAAGATTTGTTAAATGCAGGTTTTGATGAATATTACGGTCAATACCATATTTTCCATGATTGGAGAAATGCAAGCGAATTTAATGATTATATTAAATTTAATCTAGACCTTTCCCACAAATTACCTGCAGGTAAGAGTGTTATCGGTTCTTTCTTAACTCACGATGACAGCTCATCAATGATTCATGGTGGTGAAAATTTCTGTAAATTGACAACAATTTTACAATCAACTATCCCAATGTGTAACCCATATTATATTGATGGTTTCCAAACAGGTGATTATTATGATTACCAATACAGAAATAAAGATAATGTAGAAACTTGGACAACTAAAGCAGACCCTAAAACAGGTGAACAAGTTCCAAAATATGATATGAACGAACACCGTTATAGATTGGCACTATTCAATATTTCAAGACAACCGGGTGGCGATTGTCCTGATATTGAAAGAGTTATGAAAGGTGCTATGGAAATGAGAGCCAAAAATTTAGATGTTTTGGCGGATAGAAACAGCAGTTTTATTGAGTTAGATAAACGAGAAGACAAGAATGACCAAATAATCACTTATGCAAGACACAATAACGGTAGAACAATTCTTGTTGTAGCTAACAAAAATCCAAACAGAAATGTATCAGGAATTATAGAAATCCCAGGATTAAAAGCTGATCAAAAACTTGTAAACATGGTTCCTGAATATGGCGAAAAGAGTGAATTTCAAGTTAATTCAAACGAAATGAAAGTAAATTTAGCACCTGCTGATGCTTATGTATTTGAAATTGATACTCCAAATATAGAAGAAGATAGAAAAGGTAATGTTTACAAACAAAAAGTAAATGACGAACATTAAATAAACCAAACGGCTAAAAAGCTATCCTTCACTGCTAAATAGTGAAGGTATCGCCGTGATATAAAAATAATAAAAATCCTACAGTAAAAATTTACCGTAGGATTTTTATTTGCATTTGAATGTTTATTTTATATTTGAAACCGCCGTTACAACAACTTCGGCCGCTTCTTCAGGTTTAACTTTTGAAATTTCTTCAGTTTCTCTTACCTTGAATTCTACAAGACCTTCACTAATAGTTTTGCCAACAGTAATTCTATATGGGAAACCGATTAAATCCGCGTCTTTGAATTTAACTCCAGGACGTTCGTCACGGTCATCAATAACCGCTTCCACTCCGTGTTTGCGCAATGTTACATAGATATCATTTGCCACCTTCATTTGAGTTTCGTCTTTAGTACTTACAGGAATAATTACTGCGTGGTATGGTGCAATTGCTAATGGCCATTTGATACCGTGTTCGTCATAATGAGCTTCTACCGCAGCAGCTGCAGTTCTTGAAATACCAATGCCGTAACATCCCATAACGAAAGGTTTTGCTTTGCCGTCGGTATCCAAATAAACAGCGTTCATTGGTTTTGAATATTTTGTACCCAATTGGAAAATATTACCGACTTCAATACCTCTTGTAACTTTTAGAGGTTTGCCACATTCAGGGCAAAGTTCTCCGGCTTCAACTAAACGAATATCTGTAACGATTTCAGGTAATTCGATTTCTGAGCCCCAATTTCCACCTACCATGTGAGCATCTTTTTTGTTTACTCCGACTACAAAATTTTTCAATTCTTTTACAGTTTCATCAGCAACGATTTGGATATCGTATTCGCCATATTTTTTCAAACCTTTTGGTCCGATAAATCCACGTTCTGCATCAAAACCGTTTTCTGTCATCATTTCTTCAATTTCGCCTGCGGTTGCAATTCTAATATCCATACCGCCAACAGTATTCATAAGTTTTGTTTCTTCTACTTGTTTATCACCTCTGATTAATGCTAAAACCGGTTTTTTATCAACAATATAAAGAAGTGATTTTACAATAATTGTTGCTGGAATTTTCAAGAAATCGCACAATTCTTCAATAGAATGAGTATTTGGCGTATCAACAATTTCAGCTTTTTCAAATTTACCAACAACTTCTGCAGGTTGCAATTTTGAAACTGCGTGATTTGAGTTTGCTGAATAATCGCAATCATCACAATAGAATACATCGTTTTCGCCTGCATCAGTATCTGTAATCACCATAAATTCATGGCTTACGCTTCCACCGATTGCGCCTGAATCTGATTGAACCATTTTTGTATTAAGTCCGCAACGTTTAAATATTCTTGTGTAAGCTTGTGCCATATTTTCGTATTCTTTTTCCAAACCTTCTTGAGAAGTATCAAAGCTATAAGCATCCTTCATAATGAATTCACGACCTCTTAGCAAGCCAAAACGAGGACGAACTTCGTCACGGAATTTTGATTGAATTTGGTATAAGTTTACAGGTAATTGTTTGTAAGATTTAATACCCTCACGAGCAATAGAAGTTATGATTTCTTCGTGAGTTGGTCCAAGACACATTTCACGATTATGTCTATCTCTCAAGCGCATAAGCTCTTTTCCGTAAGCATTCCATCTGCCTGATTCTTCCCAAAGTTCTTTTGGTTGAACAAACGGCATAAGAAGTTCTTGCGCACCTGCGTTATCCATTTCTTCTCTTACAATATTTTCAATTTTCTTCAAAACTCTCCACATAAGTGGCAAATAGTTATAAACCCCACTTGTTAATTTTCTTATATAACCTGCTCTTACAAGCATTTTATGTGATATTACTTCAGCATCAGAAGGAAATTCCCTCAAAGTCTGAACAAATAATTTTGACATTTTCATTGTTAATCTTCCCCTATTTCTTCTTTTATAGACTAATTTTAGCATGAACAATGATAAAATATACAAAATGTAAATAATAAAAAAGAGAATGACATTTGTCATTCTCTTTTTCAAGTTATGTCAAATATTGACTTAAGCTTTCATAGCGTTTTCAACAGCAACAGCAACTGCAACAGTAGCACCTACCATTGGGTTGTTACCCATACCGATTACACCCATCATTTCTACGTGAGCAGGAACTGAAGATGAACCTGCGAATTGAGCGTCACCGTGCATTCTACCCATAGTATCTGTCATACCATAAGAAGCAGGACCAGCTGCAACGTTATCTGGGTGAAGAGTTCTACCAGTACCACCACCTGATGCTACTGAGAAGTATTTTCTACCATTTTCCCAGCACCATTTTTTGTAAGTACCTGCTACAGGGTGTTGGAATCTTGTTGGGTTAGTTGAGTTACCAGTGATAGAAACGTCAACGCCTTCTTTAACCATGATTGCAACGCCTTCGTTTACATCATCAGCACCGTAGCATCTAACTTTTGCTCTTTCGCCATCTGAATATGGAGTTTCTTTAACGATTTTTAATTCGCCAGTTTTGTAATCGTATTCTGTTTCAACAGAAGTAAAACCGTTGATTCTAGCGATAATGTGAGCTGCATCTTTACCAAGACCGTTTAAGATAACTCTTAAAGGATTTTTTCTAACTTTGTTAGCGTTTCTTGCAATACCAATCGCACCTTCAGCTGCTGCGAATGATTCGTGACCTGCTAAGAAACAGAAACAGTTTGTTTCTTCTCTTAATAACATAGCTGCTAAGTTACCATGACCGATACCAACTTGTCTTCTGTCACCAACTGAACCAGGAACTGCAAATGCTTGCAAGCCTAAACCAATAGCTTCTGCAGCGTCAGCAGCATTTGTAATACCTTTTTTAATTGCAATAGCACAACCTAGAGTATAAGCCCAAGAAGCGTTATCAAACGCGATAGGTTGAATACCTTTAACAATAGCATCTACGTCGATGCCTTTTGATAAGCATAGATCACGAGCTTCTTCTAAAGATTTGAAACCGTATTCAGGTAAAACTTTAGCTAGAGTAGCTTCACGTCTATCTTGTCCTTCAAATTTTACTGTCATATTTTTATTTCCTTATTTTAATTGTTAATTACTAACTTTATGAAATGTTTAGAAGTTGAGGAGTTTAGTAGTTTATAAGAAATTTTAAAAGAACTTAAAAACTTCTAAACTTAGTTCTTCTAAACTGCGAGCAAGCTCGCACTATTCTTCTCTAGGATCAATGTACTTAACCGCATCAGCAAATCTGCCGTAAGTACCGATATTCTTTTCGTAAGCTTCTTTAGGGTCAACACCTTTCTTGATAGCATCCATAACTTTACCAAGGTTTACGAATTGATAACCGATAACTTCATCATTCTTATCAAGACCCATCTTCAAGATGTAACCTTCTGTTAATGATAAGTATCTAACACCTTTTTGAGCTGTTGAGTGGATTGTACCACACATAGAGCAAAGTCCTTTACCTAAATCTTCAAGACCTGCACCTACAGGAAGTCCGTTTTCAGAGAAAGCTGATTGAGTTCTACCGTAAACGATTTGTAAGAACAATTCTCTCATAGCAACGTTAATTGCGTCACAAACAAGGTCTGTGTTTAATGCTTCAAGAAGAGTTTTTCCAGGAAGAATTTCACCTGCCATAGCTGCTGAGTGAGTCATACCAGAACAACCGATAGTTTCAACTAAAGCTTCTTGAATAATACCGTTTTTAACGTTTAAAGTAAGCTTACAAGTACCTTGTTGGGGAGCACAGCATCCGCAACCGTGAGTAAGACCTGAAATATCAGTAATTTCTTTACATTTTGTCCATTCACCTTCTTGTGGAATAGGAGCCGGAGTTCCTTTTATACCACGATGTACACAACACTTTTCTTCGATTTCGTGTGTAATTTCAATTTTGCCCATTTGACCTCCTTATTAATCAAAAATAAAGCTATTTTAATTTCCAATACAATTATTATATAACAAACAAAATGCTTTTTTAATAAAGAGAGAAATTTTTTCAATTTGTTACAAATGGAAAACGAGATAAGAAAATGATGAAATCGGGGAGTAAGTTGGCATAAATTTATTTGCAATTTAAAAGTGTAAAAACTTGAGTATTTCATAATTAAATTTTATGCTAAAATTTAATTATGGCTATTATATCAGACGATATGGGATTTGAAAAAAAGGTTAAAAAAAACCCGATTATTAAGCCCGAGACAATTGAATATGATAATACTTTTGAGAATTCAATCAGACCAAAAGATTTCGACAGTTATATAGGTCAAGGTGCTTTAAAAGAAACTTTAAAGATTACTCTTGAAGCTGCAAAAAAGCGCGGTAAACCGCTTGATCACTTGCTTTTTTATGGACCTCCGGGCTTAGGTAAAACTACAATTGCCGGTGTTATCGCTTCTCAAATGGGTGTTGAAATTCGAATTACATCTGCGCCTGCGCTTGAACGTCCGCGTGATATTATCGGTATTTTGATGTCTTTAAAAGGCGGAGAAATTTTGTTTATTGATGAAATTCACAGACTTAATAAAGTTGCGGAAGAAATTCTTTATCCGGCAATGGAAGATTTTACGCTTGACATGACAACAGGTAAGAGTCAAACGGCAAAAACACTAAGAGTTCCTTTGCCAAAATTTACGTTAATTGGCGCAACGACAAAAGCCGGAGAACTTTCCAGTCCGCTTCGTGACAGATTCGGCATGATTCACAGATTGGAATTTTATACGGTAGAAGAACTTGCTCAAGTAGTTATGAGAACGGCAAAAATTCTTGAAACAGAAATTACAAAAGAAGGTGCAAAAGCTATTGCTATGCGTTCTCGTGGCACGCCAAGAATTGCAAACAGGCTTGTAAAAAGAGTTTCTGATTTTGCACTTGTGAAATACGATGGTGTAATTGATAAAAAAGTTGCGAACGAATCTTTGGATATTTTAAAAATTGATGAATTCGGTTTGGATAATACCGATAGAAATTTATTGAATCTGATTATTCAAAAATATGATGGCGGGCCTGTCGGCATTGAAACTATTGCTGCAGCTTTAAGCGAAGATGTTAGAACGATTGAAGATGTTTGCGAACCGTATCTTTTGCAAGCAGGTTTGTTGCAAAGAACACCAAGAGGACGAAAAGTTTCTCCTGAAGGGTATAGACACTTAGGAATTAAAATGCCGTCTGAACAAAGAAGATTGTTTGAGGATTAGAATGAAAAAACTTGTTATATTTTTAATAATGTTATTATCAATTATCCCTTGTTTTGCTGACGAGGGAAAAATTTTGCCTTCTGAACTCGGTTTGGTACAAAAAATTGAGTACGTTGATTTAACAGATACTAATGTTACTCAAACAAAACAGGCGATTGAGGTTAAACTTTTAACGGGGCAATTTAAAGGTGAAACAGTTGAGCTTGACAACATGCTTACGGGAAATCCGTATTATGACATAAAATTACAAAAAAATACGAAAGTGATTTTGCATGCGGAAGATAACGGTAACGGAGTTGAGTTTTCTATTGAAGATATCAAACGCTCAGGCACTCTGGCATGGCTATCTTTACTGTTTTGCGGTTTGTTGGTTTATGTCGGAAGAAAAAAAGGATTATACAGCCTTATATCAATTGGTGTTACGGTTATTTTAATAACGCACTTGCTTTCACCGATGATTTTGCATGGAATTAATCCTGTGTTTGCGTCAATATTGGTTTGTTTGCTTTCAACCGCTGTTACTATGTATTCGGTTGGCGGATTTAATGCAAAAAGTACGTCGGCTGTTATAGGAGCAGTTTTAAGTTTAGCTTTTGCAGGCCTTTTGTCTTTTATAACAATGATGACAGCGCATTTAACGGGATTTACGGAAGAAACTTCAATGTTTTTATATACTGCGCACCCTGAACTGGATTTTATCGGTATAACAATTGCAACAATGATTTTGGCAACATTGGGTGCTGTAATGGATGTTGCAATGTCTATTTCCAGTACAATAAACGAGATTTATGAAATAGATAAAACTAAGGGTATTAAAGAGCTTTTTGTTTCCGGCATGAATGTTGGTAAAGATATTATAGGAACAATGGCAAATACTCTTATTTTGGTTTACATGGGCGGTTCTTTGCCACTACTTTTGCTTGCAGAAAATATTGATATGCAGAAATTTATAAACTTAAATCAAGTTGTAACGGAAACTGCATCCGCGCTAATCGGTAGTATTGCGATTGTAATTTGTGTACCGATTACGGCACTTGTAGCTTCGCAGATGATTAAATGTGCAAAGAAGAAGAATGAAGATATAGATTTAAGTTTGTAGTGTGCATCGTCCCCTCTCCAAGGAGAAGGAATAACCACAAGTGTTTTGTAATTCAAAATAAATTGATTTTCACTAAATAATGTGCTATAATTTCTCTCTGAATACGCACTCGGAATATTCTTGACGAGGGTGAAGCAAGTACGGAGGAGAGAATATGAAAAAATTATTAGCTATATTAATTGCAATGTTTTTAGTTTCAAATACTACATTTGCAGGCGCATTTAAAGCGGACGCTCGAACAAAACGTATTCCTGCAGGAACAGTTTTCAAACTGGAATTTTTGCAACCAGTAAGCACTTTTTCAGGTTGTGAAGGGGATTCTTTTGTTGCAACAATGAAAAACGAACTTTCAACAGGCACAAATATCATTTTGCCATCAGGTTCTGTTGTTAGAGGTAGTGTTTCACAAGTAAACACTGCTAAGAGATTTTCTCGTGGAGCAAAGCTATATCTTGATTTTGATCATATCGTAACACCAAATGGAAGACAAATTCCTTTAGATTTAGCAGTTTGTCAATTTGAAAATATTTACTATGATGGTTCTTTGTATAAAAACTTAGGCTACGGCGAAGCCGTTCAAAAAAATTATGAAAGAGCTGTTGAGATTACTAAAAATTCAACAAACTATGGTTTAAAAGCCGGTGAATCTGCTCCTGGTATTCAATATTTAACAACTCCATTCTGTGCGGTAGGTGGCTTTATCGGCGGAGTAGGTTATTGGGTTGGCGACAGTGTCGCTGATATGTTCAGAAAAGGACAAGACGTGTATATCAATAAAGGCGATGTTTTAACAGTGAAACTGTTAAATCCTATTGATGTTCCTGTTTATTAATAAAAAAATGTTTATCTAAAAAGGTACGTTTTGAAGGCGTACCTTTTTTTATTGGTAAATTTTTGTAACGTAATATTTTAAATAAGTCAAATATAAATATTCATCTGTTTTATATTTTTTGAAAGGATTTGTTTATGAACAGTATTAAAACCCAAGTAATAAAACAGCCCAACTCTCAGTATGCAGATGTAAATGTCACTATGCCTAATGGGAAAAACAGGTACTTTAATCTCCCGGCAAAAAATGCCGACACCTTTGCAATAGAACTTAAGAAGCAAGATAAAAAGCGTTCAACAATAACTAACGTTGCATTTTTTACATCTATCTTTACGGGAGTAATGCTGGCAAAAGCTATTACTAAAAATATCAAAGACAAAACTATGCAATTTTTACTAGGTGCAGTTGGCGGTATTTTAGGCGCATCAACTTCAACTATAGCTTGCGATAAATACTTGGAGTATCAACAAAACGCATTAATAAACAAATGCGGTGCAAAAGAAACTTATTTTGAAGCATAAAACTTCATTCATACTAATATTGAAATAACAAAAAAGGTGCAAAGTGTGCACCTTTTTTGTTATTGATAATATAATTCTTGAATTACACCTATTATTCTATTTAAGAAATTTTTGTATTTAATTCTTTCTGCAGAACCTGAAAGTACAATATCTGCATATTTTTTACAAGGTCTAATATGGACTTCCGCTTTGTCATTAGCATTTTTATAAATAAAATCTGCTGAATCACCTAAATCACGTTCTTTAGCTCGTACGTAAAATCTTTCTTTCTTAATTTTTTCATCAATGTCAACATAAATCTTAAAATTAAATGCGTCTTTTACTTTTTCCGTAAGTGTAAATAAACCTTCTGAAATAATAATTTTAGAAGGTTTAGCTAAAGTATAATTATCATGGCGAATAGCAGTGCCACTCATGTCATATTTTGGAAGATAAGTTTCCTTACCAGATAATAATTCCATAATATGTTTGCTCATCAATTCCAATTCTAAAGCTTGAGGAACGTCTAAATCATAATGTTTTGCAAATTCAGAAAAACTTCCTGCTGCCTTAACCATTTCTGAACGGTCATAATAATAATCATCTGTGTTTACACGAGTAATTGCATTATCAATGTTAAATTCCGTAGCAAAAGATTCAATTGTATCAATCAAATCCATAGTAATAGTAGATTTACCGCTTGCAGTTTCACCAGCTATACCAATTGATGCCGGCATTTTAATTCTTCCAGAAAGATATCCCGCAATTTTTTTTATTACAAACGGATTGTAACTTACAAGGACAGAATCTTTAGTTTTAAGCTCATTTTCAAAAACTTTTTGTAAATAACGCTCTATCTCTTCATGTATATTTGTTGGTTTTGTTATATTTTGTGAAGCTGTTTGTATCATAAATCTTCTTCTTCCTTTGTTCTATTATACACAATTTAAAACAAAAGAAAAGTTTTTTTTGTCATAATATGAACTAATTTTTACAATTTGTCACAATCTACTTTGGGACGTATTCTTTTTTAAGAATTTATCTCACATCAGGAGTATAAATTTATTATATGCTGAAGAAACTTCATCAGATAATAAATCTGTTTATAAAAATGCAGCAGGTGAAGTTATTACAGAAAAGGAATATTATAACCTTCTAAAACCAAGAATTACCGTTTTGTGTCACCCTCATCAGAGCTCCGCTCAGCTTCTCCCCTCAAGGGAGAAGCGATTACTTGTGCTAATAGGACGCGTCTTACCGCTTCTCCCTTGAGGGGAGAAGCTGGCTGGAAGCCTGATGAGGGTGGCAGAGAATAAAAAATTCAATGAAAAAACAATTCCTAAACTAACCCCTATAAGCAACCAAAATTCCACCAGGAACTTCTAAAATTTCATATTGAAACTCATCATCCGCATCAACTGCATCAATAAAATCTTGAACCTTTTCCGCATGAGAAATTATATTATCAGCAACAATCAAAGCCTTTTGAGTCAAATGCGGCTTAATCATCTCGAAATATTTAACATACTCTCTTTTGCAAGCATCAATAAAAACAAAATCAAATTTTTCATTTTCATCAAAAGAAGCCAATACTTCACACGCAGAACCTTGAATTGGTCTAACCACATCATCAACTCCACAAATCTTGAAATTTTCTTTTGCGATACTTTGGCGTTTTTCATAAAATTCAATAGTTGTAAGTTTTCCGCCGGTTTGTTTTAGAGCTTTTGCAAGCCAAATACCCGAATATCCGTTTGAAGTTCCTATTTCCAATGCGTTTTGAATATTCATCATTTTAATAAAGCTATTCATCAAAACGCCTGTTTTTCTAGGTACATTCCAAAAATCTTTTTGTGTTTTTTCGAGTTCAGCCAAAACATCAGCTGTAACCTTATCCATTGCTATATCCATATTTCGCCTCTAATTAAATAAATTAACTTTATTAGTAATAATTACATCCTTAATTGGAACATTCAAAGCATAAGTCTTAAGAACTCTTCCTTTTGATAAATCAAAAATTGTGTATTTATTACTCTTTAAATCTGTGATAACCGCTAAATTTGTATTATCAATTCTATGGAATCCTGAAGAAAATCCATCTGTTCCAATTGCAATATTCCCTGTTGGTGAGTCATTATCGGTATTCAATTTTTGAATAACGTTGTTTTGTGCGCCTAAAACATACAATGTCTTACCGTCAAGCAACATTGACAACGGTTTATTTACGGTTGTGAATTCATTTATCAAACCTAACGTTGAATAATCAATTACCGCAATTCTACTTTTAGTTCTACTTGCCAAAAATAACTTATTGTTTGTAAAGACTAAATCTGAAACATTCGGGAATTGACCAATATCTTTTAGTTCATAATCTTTTTTTAGTTCTATCGCCCAAATTTCGTTTTTCAACTTGTCTACATAAAACAATTTATCTTCAAATAATCTCAACTTTTCACAATATCCGTTAATTTTAATTTTTTGAGTCAAAGACATCGTGTTTAAATCAATTACAAAAATTGTTGATGCAATTGGTGATGTAACATAAGCCTTTTTGTTTGCTTCATCTATTAAAATTTCTTCAGGATTAGATGACAAGTTGACTTGTTTGATAAATCTTGAATCAGCAACAGAAATTATATCAACAAAAGGTCTGTCATAAGTTGTTACAAGCAAGAACTTACCATTATTTACAGGTTTTATGTCAATCGGAATCGATTTTTGCGCCAAAGAATAACTTGGAACAGCTTTTGCAGGTTCTACAACTTGAATGTTTTTTGAATAATTTGTAGTTACAAAAAGAACTTTGTCTTTAAGTTGAGAAATGAGCGTTTGTGCAATTTCAGGTTCTGTTTCAGACAAAAAATCTTCATAAGAATCTTTATTTTCAACCTTAATCACATCTTCATTTTTTGTATCAATTTTTAAGTTACCGATAATCCCTTTAATATTTTCAGGAATTATCAAACCACTTGGAACTAACATGTCTTGAGGAAGCAAACCAGTTCTAACTTGCAGTGGCGGATTAACCATGTGTAAAACAGTTCTATGACCTTCACCATCAGATAGAACTTTCAAAAGCACAAAGTCATTATTAAAAATAACAACATCAGGCTCTTGTTTTAAGTCCTGATTTGCCGGATAAGTTTCTTTTATTTTAAGCGTCTTGATATCAGAAAATAAAGACGGATATAATGGCAAATAAATAGTGTTATCGGGTAAAATAATTACACCATCAAAACGAATATCTGTTTGCGGAATTTTTGATGTGATATAGTCCTTAACTTCAGTCGGAATTTTTGCAGCGAATACATTTGTACAACCGATTAAAAATATTCCTAATATTAACAATAACTTCCGCATCTAAATCTCCCAAATTTCTCCTCTTTTAAATTTTACCATAAGTATATAATTGTAACAACTACAATGCAAGCTCGTTTGTTTAACCGATTTTTTACTAACGTCTACGCAAAATGAAGGATTTTTTCTTTTTCTATTTATGAATTTTTGTAAACATGTCGTATAATATAGCTATAATGGTTGACTTTTTTATATATCCCATTAAAACAATCATGAGATAAGTACATAACAAGGGTGATAAAACACTCTAGCCCTCGGCACAAAAGAGGGAGAAATTATAGGAGATACCGCTTATGGGTATGGCAGCATCACAAGCCAGATATTTAGCTCTGACCGCAAGGAAATCAAATTGCGAATACGAAGGACAACAAATTAACCAAGCACGTTTGAATTTGTCAAACCAAACTGCGAATTTGTTTAATCAAATGTTGGGCTTGAGTGTGCCGACTCCGCCTAGCACTCAGGATTACACAAAAGTTCAATATTCTTTTACTGATGGTGTAAACAATATGACAATTGATAGTTGGCAACAACTTGCAACCCCGGAAGAAGATTATAACTATGTAATTAATTATCACTATAAAGCAAATGTTTATACGGGTTCTCAGAAAAAACTAAATGATCCGCAAGTGCAGTTTACAGGGGCTGTACCAACAAGTTCAACGCTTTATTCAGCACAAATAAAAGCTATTCAAGATGCGCAAGTAGAAATTACAAATGCGCAAGCGGATTATGATACAAATTTAGCTAATTATAAGACTAAACTTTCAGAAGCATCTAAATTGCAAAATTATGCTGATAGTTCTTTGAATTCAAATGTACTAAACCGTACTATTGATGATGCCAGTGGTAACTATACACTAACACTTCAGGATAAAACTAAAGAGGGTTATCCGCTTTATACTGCTGCCGATGGCACAAAAATATACAAAAACGGTAATGACTACTACAAGGAAAATGGTGATAAGTATGAAGGTAGTACCGATGGAATAAAGGTTGTTGAAAAAGCTGATAAACCTGTCTATAAACCTTTAAGCAGTGAGGATATAGATGAAAAAACAAGAACAGAAATTGCTGATGCTATCGAGTTGTTGAAAAACTATGGTGCATTAGATAAAGATAAATTTGATAATTCCGAAATTTACTATGATTCTAAATCAAAAACAATTGCTTTTAAATCTGATTTAGACGCACTAATAAGTACAACAGGAAGTGGCACAAGTACAATTCTTCCATCATATCATATAGATAACCCAGCTGATAAATCAAAGGATGCAACTTGGAAATCTATCAATGAAATGAAGGGCGAAGTTGAAAATCTAAACACTTCTACTAATGCTGCAAAAGGTCGATTAGATTTAGCAGAAGCGACTTTTGATGCGATGAGTGTACCAGGATATGTAGGAAACTGCAAATTGACTCCATTGAGTAAACTTACTGATGATCAAATGGCTGAAATTTCGCAAATTATCAAGGATATGAAGGCTCAAGATGTAAACACAACTCTTACTAAATGCTTTAATACTACAGATGGAACTTATGATGCTAGTACATACTCAGGTGGAATCTATAGTTTTACTATGAACGGTGTTACATACTATACAACTTATTATGATTTAGCTGAAACTGCAAGTAGCGGTGAAGGTATTAATAATATTGATACTCAACAAAAATTACCATATTATAATGCTTCTTACGTTTCAACAAATATTAATAAAACAGACAAAGCATTGTTGGAAACCGATAGTAATGGTCGTTTTGCATCTGTAAGAATTGGGGATGATACTGTAAAATATACGCTTAATGCAGAAACTATTACAGATGATGCTGCGTATCAAGATGCAATGAACCAATATTACTATGAAAACGCACAATACGATAAAATGGTGCAAGATATTAACGCTAAGACTTCTTTAATTCAACAAGAAGACCAGCAGTTAGAACTAAGACTTAAACAACTTGATACAGAACAAAATGCGCTTGCAACAGAAATCGACGCTGTATCTAAGGTTGTTAAGGATAACGTCGAAAAATCATTTAAGACATTCGGCGGGTAGTAGATTAGTAGCGTAGCTACTAAAGTTTAGAAGTTTAGCAGTTGAGAAGTTTTGAAGAAAGAAAATTCAATTACAAACTAAAGATAAAAAATCATAAATAAAACTTCATCCTCAACTTAAAAACTTCTAAACTACTAAACAAAAGGAACGAATTTATGTCATACAAAAACGATGGATATTTAGTAATGGCTAACAGATTTGGCGCAGCATCCGCTGACGCTAAGGTTATGCTATATGAAACTTATGACAGATTAAGAGATTTAACCGTTTCAGGCTCAGCAAGTTCAGGAACAGGTTTTGAAGCGGCAGGCGGTTTCTTATATCAATTAGCAAGTTTATTTGCGCCATCCGCTTTTATGACAACATTGGGCGGAACTTCTGCAATGAATATTCCGGGGACTTCTTACTGGTCACAATATACAGGTGGTACCGGCGGAACAACAGGAACTTATTCATCATTCGGTGTAAACAGTTTGGGAAATTATTCGGGATTTCCTAGCGGTTACGCATCAAATTTTGGTTACCGCCAAAGCGGTACAACAACAGGTGGAGCTTCAGGAATTCAAAATCTTTTAACAGGTTTTGGTTCTTCTGACGGTGCAACAACCGGTTTTGCATCAGGTATCGGAAGCATTGCAGATATTGCAAGTACGGCTGCTTATGGTATAGGAACGGCTAATGGATACGGAATCGGAGCTTCAAACATATTAATGCCACTCGCAGGGCTTGTTTCAGGATGGGGCGGTATTATGACCGCAGCTGCACCTTATTTGGGAGAATTCGGTTTGCCTGCGGTTGTTATGGGTAACTTGATGCAAGGAACAACGTCCGCAGCCTTATCAGCTTATCAGACAGTTTCAAGCAACATTGTGGCAAACGCCGATACAATACTTTCTCAAAAAGTTGCAAACATTGAAACCGTTTGCAAAATGTTAGATACACAAGGTGACATAGTTAGAAAAATGCTTAAGGATGATATTGAGTCTGCAAGCAAAGATATTCAGGATTTGTAATGTGAAGGGAATAAGAGAATATGGGAATAAGGGAATAAGAGATTTTAGAAATTTTTTAATATAAACACGTTAATATAACGTAATTTTATAAAGTAAAACTTAATACCACTTATTCCCTTATTACCTCATTCCCTTATTCCCCTGAAAAGAAAAGAAATGCAAACACGAACATTTTTACGAAAAATTTTAGATCTGTTTTTTAATAACGCTATAGTGAAAACAATAGTGTCGTTTGTAAATTTTTGTAACGAACAGCGGTATTATAACCAAAAAGAATTAAAGTTTTTGAAAAAAATGCCGTTAAATAATAATGTAGTAAAAGACGAGTATTACAAAAATCGGTTTATTTTCAACAGTATTACTTCAAATAGGGCTGGCTCAAAATAAAATGTTAATAAATGTAACAAATATCCTTAAGAATAGGCAATTTTTTGACTTAACATGTTTTATAATACATGTAGGCTTAGAATGCATAGGAGAAAATGCTTATGCGTGAAGAACTACAAGATAATATGAAACGGTTAGTGAACTTTATGAATTTTGCTCGTTCGTTTTTCAAACGAAAAAATCCATTAAAGGCATTAGCCATCAGTTTAATATCAAGCCTTAAGGATATGCTTACCATCAGACAGAAGTTGAAAATGGCAAAGTATAGGGTTAATTATCACAAGCATCAGTTACACAAAATGGAAAGCTTGATTGCAGAAAGTAATGAACACACATTCCTGAAGGGCAAGAACTTAAACGAAACAAGATAAGGAACGTGTTATGGGATTAATTGCCTCAAGTTTCAGAATGATGTACTTAACAGCGTACAAGATATCGCTGGAAACAAAAGTGCAGTGGATTGCATCTGCTAAAATGGAGTTGGTTGCATCTTCTGATGAAATTATGGCTCTAGGCAATGACTTAGACCCTGACAACCCCGCTGTTAAACAGTTAGAGGCCAGACGAGATAAGCTCACTGTTTTAGAGAAAAAATTAGATTTGCAAATGCAAGAATACCAAACAAGGTTGAAGATGGTTGATACAGAATTGCAATCCGCGCAAGGAGCTGTAGATTCAGCTATTCAAAGTTCTTTTACCTATAACTTTGGTAGATAAAATTAAAAGTTCCGTATAACATTTCATTGGGAAATATGTGTAATGCAAATTAGTCATATATCAAATCAACAAACGACTTTTGGCAAACTACTTAGCGGTGACTCTTTAAAGGAGGCCCTTGGACCTGAAAGACAAGATTTAATAAATAAATACAATGTTATAAAATTGTTTATTCGTCATGAGAATTTACACAAAATGAGTTTTGCAGATATTATTCTAAACTATTCTAATGCTGATGGTTTTTATGGAGTTATAAAAAAGAAGAATTGTAAGGTTTCAGCAAGTGCAGAGGATTTTTATTGTAAAGTAAACACATCAGAAAAGGCATTGAATTCTTTCAAAGCTTGGGCGAGTAATTGGAATCAAAGATTTTCTAAATAATTAATTATAAATTTTTATGTGCAGAATCTACAATATCAGAAATTGAAATTTCGATATCCTCGCCTTCTGTAGCAAGCCAAACTAAGTATTCGATATTTCCGGCAGGACCTTTTATAGAGGAATAAGTTAAACCTTTAACTATATATCCTAAACCTCTTATACAAGCTAAAACATTCATAATAACAAGTTCATGTGTTTTTTTGTCTTTTACAACTCCACCTTTTTCTACCAGTTCTTTTCCTGCTTCAAATTGAGGTTTTATTAAACAAATCATTTCATGTTTTTTCGGATTAAGAAGTGTTTTCAAGTTTGGTAAAACTTTGGTTAAAGAAATAAAAGACAAATCAGATACTAACAAATCTGCCATTGGTTCATTTTCTAAATAAATATCTTCTTTGGTGCAAATTTTCAAATTCGTTTTTTCTATTGTTTTAACTTTGTCACTACTTCTGATTTTCCAGTCTAATTGCCCATAACCGACATCTACTGCATAAACAAATTTAGCCCCATTTTGAAGTAAACAATCTGTAAAACCGCCTGTTGAAGCACCTGCGTCAAAACAAATTCTATCTTTGACTACAACATCAAATGTTTCTAAGGCTTTTTTTAGTTTAAAACCGCCACGAGAAACGAAAGGCATTGATTTAACTTTAAAATCATACTCTTTTGATGGATCAATCTGATATCCTGCTTTTGAAATAACTTCTGTTCCTATCATAACGTTGCCTGCTAATATTGATGCAGCCGCTTTACTTTTGGTTTCAAAGTAACCTAAATCAACAAGAAGTTTATCTAAACGTTCTTTTTTCAAATCTTAAACAACCTTTCTGCATTTTCTGTTGTTATTTCGATTAATTCATCAACAGGCATTGCACGTAAATTCGCAATTTCTTCTGCTACATATTTTACATAAGCAGGATAATTTGTTTTACCCCTGAATGGAACCGGAGTTAAATAAGGTGAATCCGTTTCCAAAACTAATTTTTCAAGTGGCACTTCTTTTGCAACCTCTTTTATTTTTACAGCATTTTTAAAAGTTACAACACCACCAAGTGCGATATACCAACCTTCTTTTATACATTCTCTCATAAATTCTACGCTACCAGAGAAACAATGAAACAAAACGTCAACACCTTTATTTTCAGATTTTATAATATCAAAAGAATCTTTGTGCGCATCCCTATCATGTACAACAATCGGCAAATTTAGTTCATTCGCAAGTCTTATTTGTTTTGTAAATACCTCTTTTTGAAGTTCTACAAAAGATTTATCCCAATAATAATCTAAACCAATTTCGCCGATTGCAACAATTTTATCAGCATTTGCTCTTATTTTTTCTTCTATTTCTCTTGTATATGTTTTAGCTTCTGAAGGAAAAATTCCCAGCATTGCAAAAATATTTTCGTTATTTTTTGCAATTTCTAAAACCTTATCCATTGTTTCAACTTCCACAGATGGGATAATCGCCTTTTTTACAGCATAATCCTGCATAAGCTTTAGTGTTTCATCAAGCGGAAGCATATCTATATGTGCGTGTGTGTCGATTAGATAATTTTTCATAGAAACAATTATATCAAGAAAATTCAATTTTTTTAATTGTAATAATATCTTAATAATATTTTTAAAAAATTAGAAAAATTGTTACAATTGGCGCAAACGTAGTAGTAATAGTAGTAGTGAAGCGTTCAATTTTTCATTGAACACGACTTTCAATACAATACAACAATTTGAATTTATAAAAAATGTTTATTCCTATGTTTACCCTTCTTTCCAGGTTGTGCCATAATTAATGTCAACATCAAGCGGAATTTTTAGATTTTGGTCTTTGAGTGCCATACAGTCTAAAATAATAGATTTTAATTGTTCTAATTCGTCTTTTGGAACTTCAAAAACAAGTTCATCATGTACTTGCATAATCATTTTAGTTTTCATTTTGTCAATTGCTTTATCTACACGAATCATCGCAATTTTAATCAAATCAGCAGCGGTTCCTTGCAAAGGCTGATTAATTGCAGCGCGTTGAGCAAATTCTCTTATTTGGTAATTAGAACTGTGAAGTTCAGACGCTAAGTATCTTTTACGTCCAAAAGCTGTTTCAACATATCCGTTTTGGGCTACAAACTCGACTTCATTATTCATGTATTCTTTAACTTTCGGATAAGTTTCAAAATATTTATCTATAAACTCTTGAGCTTCCGCATTAGTTATACCCAAACTTTTTGCCAAACCATATTTAGATTGACCGTATACAATACCGAAATTAACAGCCTTAGCGCGTCTTCTCATTTCTTTCGTAACGTCTTTTAGTTCTACTCCAAAGACTTTTGCGGCAGTCATTGCGTGAACATCTTCACCGCTAGTAAACGCGTGGATTAAATGTTCATCACCTGAAACATGCGCTAACAATCTCAATTCGATTTGCGAATAATCGGCTGATAAAATCAATGAGTTTTCTTTATCCATAGCGCAAAAAGCTGAACGGATTTTATTTCCTTCCTCGCTTCTTATCGGAATATTTTGTAAATTCGGATTTGAAGAAGAAAGACGTCCCGTAACCGTCAATGCTTGATTATAAGTTGTATGAATTCTACCGTCTTTTTTACTGATAAGAGTTGGCAAAGCATCAGTATAAGTAGATTTGAGTTTCGCAAATTTTCTATGCTGCAAAATGTATTCACAAATTTCATACTCTTGCGCCATTTCTTCTAAAACATCTGCACTTGTAGAGCGAGATTTTTTCTTTTTAGTTTTTAATTCTAATTTGTCAAAAAGAACTTCTGCAACTTGTTTTGGCGAATTGATGTTAAATGGTTCGCCAGCAAGCTGATATATCAAATCTTCCAGCTCTGCAAGTTTTTCAGTCATATAAGAAGAAAGCTCTTTTAAATATTCACAATCAATTGCAACGCCGGTGTGTTCCATTTTAGCAAGAACTAAAGTCAATGGAATTTCAATCTCGTTGACAATTTTTTGTTCCCTCTCGTCTAAATTCTTTTGCCAATATTCATAAAGCCTAAAAATAGTGTGCGCTTCATCGCATTTACCGATTTCAGACTCGTTAGACAGAATAATATGATTCAAAAAATCTAAAGCTTGAGCTTCAAGCGTATGTTTCCTGTTAGGATCTTTAACATAACTTGCTAAAAGTACATCATATTCTAAACCTTTTAATGTATAGCCATTGTTCAAAAGCAAATGATAATCAGATTTTGCATCAAATCCGATTTTCTTAACATTCGGATTTTCAATAATAGGTTTAAGTTTTTCTACTTCGTTTGTGTCAAAGAAGAAATTTTCACCGTCCGAAACAGAAGCTGCAGCTAATTTACCTTCGTTTGAATAGAACTTCATTGCGATTCGTTCGGCATTTTCTAGCTGTGCCAAAATTACATTAACATTACTTGAATCAGCTACCTTGAATTCAAGCTTAACATCTTCCTCTGTTTCCTTTATTGCTTGCGCAAAAAGGCTCTGTTGCATGTTATCTTGTTGCTGTGTTTGATTAAACAAATTTAAATTTTCACTCACTTTAATTTTTGCATCTGGATTAAAAGAAGTTAAAATTTTCTCAATGTTTTTAATAAATGTGTAAAATTGCATTTTTCTTAAAAACGCTGAAACTTCATCTATCTTAGGCAATGTAACAGTTGCGGTATCTATATCAAAATCTAGTTCAACATCTCTAACAATTGTAGCTAAATCTTTTGATAAAATTGCTATGTCTTTTTGCTCACAAATCTTTTTCTGAACAGCTTTTTCCGGAATATTATCACAATCAGCCAAAACATCTTCAAGGTGTTTATATCTGTTTAAAAGCTTTTGTGCTGTTTTCTCTCCGATGCCACGAATTCCCGGTATATTATCGGCGGTATCTCCGCGCAAACCCTTATAATCAATTACTTGGTCAGGATATACTCCAAGCTTTTCGTAAACTTTGTTCCAGTCATATTCAATTAATTCCCCTTTCGATGGGATAAGAACTTTTACGGTTCCTTCTTTATCAATAAGTTGAAAACTATCTTGATCACCGGTCAGGATAAGTGTGTTATCGCCTTTTTCTGACGCATTTTTAGAAATTGTTCCAATAATATCATCCGCTTCAAAACCTTCTTTGGTGATAATAGGGATATCAAATGCTTTTAAGCCTTCACAAATTATACTCAATTGACTGCGCATAGTATCAGGCATAGCCTCTCGGTTTGCTTTGTATGCTTCAAATTTTTCGGTTCTAAATGTTCTTCTGCTAACGTCAAAAGCTACAGCTATGTAGTCAGGGCGTATTTTTGTTAAAAGGTCAAATATTGATTTAAAGAAACCATAAACTGCCCAAGTCGGCTGGTTCTCTGAATTTTTCATACCAGTTCTTTCTAGCGCAAAAAACTGGCGGTAGGCCAACGCATGTCCATCTATTAGAATTAAAGTTTTTGACATAAAATACTCCCCGTTTTTTATATTATATCACAAGTTTATTCTTAGTTTTCAATAATAAATAAAGGCGCGAACGAAGTTCGCGCCTTTATTTATTATTTTGTAGGTCAGGCACCGCCTGACATTAACCTAATTAGTGGCAAAGTGCTAGAAGAACACCTGCTGCAACAGCAGAACCGATTACACCTGCAACGTTAGGACCCATTGCGTGCATTAACAAGAAGTTTTGAGGGTTAGCTTCAAGACCGACTTTGTTAGATACACGAGCTGCCATTGGAACTGCAGAAACACCTGCTGAACCAATAAGTGGGTTGATTTTTGTTTTTGAGAATAAGTTCATTAATTTAGCCATCAATACACCTGCTGCAGTTGCAACTGAGAATGCAATGATACCTAAAACTAAGATTTTCAATGTTTCTAAAGTTAAGAAGTGGTCATATTGTAATTTTAAACCAACAGCCAAACCTAAGAAAATTGTAACGATGTTGATTAAAGCGTTTTGCATTGTTTCTGATAATCTTTCAACAACACCACATTCTTTACACAAATTACCGAATGTCAACATACCTACTAGAGGGCAAGCATCAGGCAAGAAGATTGCACAAAGAACAAGAACTACAAGAGGGAAAGTGATTTTTTCTCTCTTAGAAACTTCTCTTAACTGTGTCATTTGAATTTTTCTTTCAGCTTCAGTTGTCAACAACTTCATTATAGGAGGTTGAATTAATGGAACTAAAGCCATGTAAGAGTATGCTGCAACTGCAATTGCACCCAATAAATCAGGAGCTAATCTTGAAGTTACGAAAATTGAAGTAGGACCGTCAGCACCACCAATGATACCGATTGAACCGGCTTCAGGTAAGCTGAATCCTAAGAACAATGCTAAGAATAATGCACCAAAGATACCAAACTGTGCTGCACCACCTAATAATGCTGTTTTAGGGTTTGCAATCAATGGACCGAAGTCTGTCATTGCACCAACACCCATGAAAATAATCAATGGGAAAATACCGATAGCAGGGTCGATACCTACTTTATAAACGAATTGCTGAAAACCGTGGTCGCAAGGGAAGTTTGCAATCAAACCTCCGAATGCGATAGGAACAAGTAGTAATGGTTCAAATTGCTTTTTGATACCTAACCAAAGTAGGAATAAACAAATGAATACCATTAATATTTGTCCGTACATGTGTAAAAATTGTTCTACACTATTTTGAATTGTTGGATCAGCAGGAAGAACGAAGTTCACGATACCTGTTGAATTCCAAAGGTTTATTAAACCATCTTGAATACTAATCGCCATTTCTAACGTCCTTTCCTAACTAACCGATAACTACCAATGTTTGACCGGTAATAATTTTATCACCTTGAGCAACTTCGATAGCTTGAACAGTACCAGCTTTTGGTGATTTAACTTCTGTTTCCATCTTCATAGCTTCAACAACCAATAATACATCGCCTTCCGCTACTTCATCACCTTCAGCTACTTCTAGTCTTAATACGTTACCAGGTAAAGCTGCTTTAACTTCTTCGCCTTCAGCAGAACCAGAAGATGCTTTTTGTTCAATACCTGCTTTTACATTAATGTCATAAGCTTTGCCGTTTACAGTTGCTTTATCACCTTCAAGCTTAACTGCGTAGTTTTTGCCGTTAACCTTAACTGTGTATTCACCGTTTGAAGATGCTTGAGCAGCAGGTGCAGCTTCTTTATTAGCAGTTTTATTAACTGAAACTTTACCTTTACCAAGCAAGAATTCAATACCTTTATCTACATTGCCATCTTTACAAGCTGCAGAAATAAAGATGTTTTCATCAGTTGTAGGAAGTCCTGCTTCTTCAAGTCTTTTCTTAGCTGCTTCAATACCTTTTTCAGGATCTTTTTCGTTAATATCAACAACTTTTTCAGTTGTAGGTTCCATACCAACTTTTTCTTGAGCCCATTTTACTAATTCAGGATCAGGTTCGCAAGGAGTTTTGCCGAAGTAACCAAGAAGCATTTTTGCGTAACCAGGGTTAGCTTGTTGCCATGGTTCAGGAGTGATTGCGTTCAAGAATGATTGTTGAGCATAGAATTGAGAAACAGGAGTTACAGATGTAGCAAAACCGCCTCTTTCAACAACTTCTTTCATGTTAGCAATAAGTTTAGGGAACTTGTCTAACATACCCATATCTTTTAATTGGTTAACAGTTGTAGCTGTTGCACCACCAGGAAGTGGAGCTTGAATTAGAATTGGGTTTACAGCCAAAGAAATTGGAGAGATAGGATAATCTTTCATACATTCCTTGAAGATTTCTTCTGTTTCCATAATTTTCTTAATATCTAAGCCTAAATCGTATTCAGTACCTTTTAATGCGTGCCACATAGAAATAATATCAGGTTGACCTGTACCGCCTGAAACAGGTTTCATAGCTAAGTCAATACCGTCAGCACCACCATCAAGAGCAGCCAAGTATGCTGCTAAACCAGTACCTGCTGTTTCGTGAGAGTGGAAACGTATATGAGCATCTTGACCCAATAATTCACGAGCCATTTTAACAGTTTCGTAAACTTTTCTAGGGTGAGATGTACCTGAAGCATCTTTGAATGCCAAGCTATCAAATGGCAAGCCTGAATCTAAGATGTTTCTCAAAACTCTTTCATAGAAAGCAACGTCATGTGCGCCTTCGCAACCGTAAGGAAGTTCCATCATAGTGATTGTAACTTCGTGCTGCATACCGTATTTTTTAATTGAGTTTGCAGAATCAACCAAGTTGTTTACATCGTTCAATGCATCAAAGTTTCTAACTACGTTTACGCCGTGTTTTGCAAACATTTTTGCGTGCAAGTCGATAATATCACGAGGTTGAGAGTTAAGACCAACAACGTTTACGCCTCTTGCTAAAGATTGTAATTTGATGTCCGGTCCAACTGCAGCTCTGATTTTATCCATTGTTTCAAAAGCATTTTCATTACAGAAAAATATTGGAGCTTGGAATCTTGCGCCACCTGCTGTTTCAAAGTGTTTTAGACCTGCGCTTACAGCTGATTGTAAAGCAGGAATAAAATCATCTACAAGAACTTTTGCCCCGTAAATTGATTGGAAACCGTCACGGAATGACGTATCCATAACCTTAATTAATTTTGTCATATTTATACCCTTTCTTACTTTTATAAAATTTATCTTTTAAACATTGCTGCAACAATAGCGGCTGCGATTTCTGAATCGTCGCCTTTTGCAACTTTCTTTTTAGCACCACCTGCTACTTGAGGAACAGGTTCCGGCCAAATTGTATTTAACTTGGCAACAACTTTTGACATGCAATTCATGGCAAAAATCAAGATGCACAAGAAGATAAATACAGTACCCATGCCAACGCACATTACTGCAAGCCCTTCATTGAAAATTTCTACTACGTTCATAAAATATCTCCTATTAAAAGTGTATGTAATTTATTATCTTTGTCTTTTAAAATTAAAGCTCCTGTATCAGTTATACCTTCAGCAATTCCACTGATTTGTTTATCAAAAACTTTTACAGTTATCTCTTTATTGAAAAATCCGGCTCTCTTTTCATAATCATTTTTGATTAACAAAAACCCGTTTTCAATAAATCTATCATATAACAAACAAAATTTTTCTAATAGTTTTTTTAAGAAAATTTTTCTATCTATAAAACGCCCCGTTTCAACATTTAAAGATGTTGCAGGCTGATTGATTTTGGATAAAAAATCTATCTTTGTATTCAAATTTACGCCGAAACCTAAAACTAAACCTTCAAGTTTTCCGTTTTCAATAACGCCTTCGGCTAAAATTCCCGATATTTTTTTTCCGTTAATTTGAATATCGTTTGGCCATTTTATAGTCGGTGTAACTCCGTAATCTTCAAATGTTTGGGCAAGCATTAAACACAAAAATTGTGTTAAATTTGAATAAATTTCTTTCATCTCATCAGACGGTTTCAGAACTAAGCTTGCATAGATGTTATCTTTGCCTGCATAAGACCATTTTCTATCTAATCTTCCGCGCCCGTTTGTCTGATTATCAGTGTATATTAGGGTCATGTCGTTGTAATCTTTTATATGCTCTTTTGCATATTTATTCGTTGACTCAACTTCTTCTAAAAAAATTAATTCCATGACTTTAATTATATAATAAACAAGGTTATCTTTTTTTTGTTTTTATAATAAAAGCTAATTTGTATATTATTATTTCAAGAGCAATGAGTAAGTAGATTTAATAGGTCAATGTTGGGCAGGTATGCCCAACCGACAATTACCTAAAGGGTGACTTGACGTTTCAAATAAAACTTGTAGATTTTTTTTGTCACCCGTCCCAATGTCTACGTGTGTAGCTTTCGCCCTCTTTCTTCCAATCCTGTAACTCCATCTAAAGAGTGACTCTGCATTTCAATTCCAACCAGTACTTTCACTCTTGTCGCCCGCCCCAATGTCTACGTGCGTAGCTCTCAAACCCCACGCCCATCTTGTAATTCTATCTCAAGGGTGACTCAGCATTTCAATTCCAACCAGTACTTTCACTCATGTCACCCGTCCCAATATCTACGTGCGTAGCACAAGAAAAAGCCACTTGCAATGGAGTAAGTGGCAGGGAAAAGGAAAAAGGGATTAAAAAGGGAAAATTTAAACTTATGAGAAGATACCGAACGTACGTTCAATGTTATCGCTTATTACCTTTTTAACTGAATCGTATTCCGTTTTTAGTGCTTCACGTTCGGTTTCTAATTTAGATAATTCCATATCATATTTTTTGTCTTTTGCATCAATTTGTTTAGTAGCGTGTTCATATTCAGCTTCAGCTTTAGCATAGGCACGCTTGTCGATAGTCGTAGTAGTTGTTTCTCCAACGTAACTATCGGTCGCGATAGAAGTTGTATTGAATGAAATATCGCCATTTTTTGAGTCAGTATTTACGATAGAAATAGACATTTTGCCGGATGACAATTGATTTTTAAGCCATTCGCCGTCAGTTGAAGCGTCTCCACCGAGTTCGCCATCAAATTTGCTTATGCTAATGCATCCGCCAGCTTGCTTGATTTCGTTGTATTTTCTAACGTAGTATTGGAAATCTGATTGATCAAAATAACCTTTTGCATCTTCGCCATATTGTTTGTTAAATACGTCTTCGGCATTTTGTTGATAAAGTTTATATCTGTAACTTTTTTCAATAGCGTTGAATTCGTCGTAAGCTTCTTGAAGCTTTTTGGCTCTTTCTTCATCTCCGCCATTTTTAGCAGAAGTGATTTCATTCATTAAATCGGCTTTGCACTCAATATTTTTATCGCCAAGGTTGCTAAGAATTTTACTTAATTCATCAGGTTTTTCGTTAAGATTAGTAGTACCTTTCGCAATTTCGTTTTCGCTGTTAGTTAAATCTAAATCTTCAGGGTTGCCACCATTAGGATTTAACATCCACATAGCGAAAGCGTAAGCATCATCGTCGCTACCAGCATCAGTGAATTTTTGATAAGCTTCCGCAATGTCATCTTCTACGACTATTCGTCCGTTTTCATCAAAGAGTGTGTATTTGTTTTTCGTGTCAACGGCATCAATACCGAATAAGTTGTTAAAGTTTGCAGAAATAGTATTGCCGTTATAATCTTTAACTGTTAGAGTTGTTGCATCTAAAGCTTCCAAATAATCTTGATATACTTCATCACTTTTGGTAGCCAACTGAACTTTTGCATTCTGAATGGACTGTGCCTGATATTCAACATCATGCATGCGCGCAGTTATTGTTAATAATCTAGCTTGTGACGCTGCCATTCCCATAGTTCGTAGTTGTCCTTTTTTTTAGTCCCTTTTACATGATTTACGGCACATTCGGGCAAAAACTTTAGGATTTGAAGACGATTTTTGGAAAATTGTTACATTTCTTCATAAAGATTTTAAGTATAATCTTAATATAATTCAGGAGGGGATAAATGATATTAAAATGTGTTGAACTCTTAGCTGTTGCTGTAATTGCGTATTTAATCGGTTCAATTCCGACAGGCTATTTAATAGTTAAAGCAAAAACAGGTCAAGATATAAGAACTGTTGGCTCAGGTTCTACCGGTGCAACAAACGTAAAAAGGGTTTTAGGTAAAAACTATTTCTTTTTGGTAATGCTTTTGGATGCGATGAAAGGTGCATTGCCTGTTGTTTTGGCAAAACTGTTTGCAACTGTTGGAGTTTCTTTGGGCTTAGCTCCCGTTATTGCAGCTATTGCAGTAATTATTGGTCACAGTAAATCAATTTTCTTGCAATTTAAAGGTGGAAAATCTGTAGCGTCGGGTGTTGGTACAATTCTTGCTTTGAATTGTGTTGTGGGTTTAATTATCGCGCTTGTTTGGGGGGTAATTACATATACAACTAAATATGTTTCAGTCGGTTCAATTATTGCATTGGTTGTTTCACCTTTTGTAATGTACTTTTTAGGCGCACCAATAGCTTATGTTGCATACTGTGCACTGGGTGCAATTTACATCGTTTATTTGCATAGAGAAAATATTAAACGCCTAATTAACGGTAATGAAAACAAAGTAAGATAATTTTTAGTAAAAAACAATAAAAAATACCGAGTGATTTTCACTCGGTATTTTTTATTTTAAATTTTTATATCCTTAGCAACCTGCAGGTTTCTTTTGTTGAGTTGCACCAGGAATTGCTTGCCAATTTGCAGCCATAATTTTCTTGAATGATTTAAGAGCTGTATCTTCAAGTTCACCCAATTCTTCAGCTTCCATAATCAATTCTCTTAATGGTAACAATGCTCTTTGGTCACGAAGCACGCCTAAAGCTGCTGCTGCACCTGCTCTAACTAAATCATTTTCAGAACGGTTTTTCATAACGTCAATAAGTGCAGGAACTGCTTTTGTATCGTTCAATTTACCCAATGAAGTTACTGCGTAAATTCTTACGTTTACCCATTCATCATATAACATGTTAATAATCTTATCAACGCATTTTTTATTACCGATTTCACCCAATGCTCTTGTTGCATCGCATCTTACGTTTACTTTTTCGTGGTCTAATGATTTCATCAAAGCATCAGTTGCAACATCACCGATTTCAATTAATGCATCTGTTGCAGTGATGCATACTTGTGAATTTTCATCATTTAAAGCTTCTACAAGTGGTTCAACAACAATTTTACCGCCTAAACGACCTAACGCGCGAGCTGCACGAACTCTAACATCAACGTTACGATCTTCTCTCAAAGATTCGATTAAGTGTTCAGTTGCTTTTGTATCACCCAATTCGCCTAATGCACGAGCTGCATATAAACGAACAGAACCGTTTTTGTCGTTCTTTAAAACATCAATTAACGGTTCAACAGCTTTAGAATCGCCCATTTCTCCAAGGACACGAGCAGCATTATATCTAACTTTTTCAGAACTTGATGACATTAAATCATTAATAAGTTCTTGGAAAGATTTTTTAACTTGTTTCTTTTTGCTGTTTACAGTAATTGCCATACACTTTACCTCCGATATGCAATATATCAATCTAATTTTCTACACAGTAATATAAAGTTTTCTTTATTTTTAAAATTGCCTTTATTTTCCGTTTTGTAAAGATTTTGTTACAAACCCTAATTAGGGTAAAAATTACACTTAATCTCAGTAATATTAATATACCATATTTTTACATTTTCATGACTACTCTGTCAGATAATTTTACAAAAATTAATTATTATTATAATTGCAATTGGTTCATGATTTAGATATATTTTGAAAAACGTGGCTTTAAAAAACTTAATATTTACTACCCACTAGGGATAGTAATAACGAATTCACTTCCTTCGTTAATTTTTGTTTTTACTTCAATTTTGCCATTGTGTTTTTCAATGATTTTTTGTGAAATCGCAAGCCCTAAGCCGGTCCCGACGCCAACACCCTTTGTAGTATATCCGGCAAAGAAAATTTTATCAGGTTCTTTTATTCCACATCCGTTATCTTTAATTTTAACGATTAAATTATTATCCTGAAAACCCGTGTCAATAGTTATAATTCCTTCTTTATTAATAGCATGCGCAGCGTTTACAAGAATATTCATAAATACTTGATTTAACATATTTGGATAACATTTTATTGGTGGAAGTTTGCCATAATTTTTTACAATTGTAATTCTATTTTTGGTTTCATGCCTGATTAAATCCAGTGTTAAATCAATTTCTTTATTAATATCTGCTTCTTGTAGTTCCGCTTCATCAAGTCTTACAAACTTTCTTAATGATACTACCAGTCTGTTAATACGTGCTATTGCTTCTGTGTCAATATCATTAATTTCCTTAAGCAAATCTTTTGTATCCTCGTCTTCTACTTGTCCAATCAATTTCTTCATTATTTCATTATTAGATTTAATTGATGCCACCGGAGTATTGATTTCGTGCGCAACACCGGCTACAAGTTGACCTAAAGAAGCCATTTTTTCGGAATTGATAAGCTTTAATTGTGTGTCTTGCAGTTCTGCAAGCGTTTTCGTTAAATCTTTAACCATGCTCGCATTCTTTTTATAAAGTTCAGATTGTATTATAGCGTTTCCTAATTGTGAAGATACGCCGTCTAATACTTCTAAAGTATCATCAAGTTTAGTTTTTTGTTTTGTAGAAAGTACAATAATTCCCAAGAGCGAATTTAAATGATAGATTGGCAAAATAATTCTTTGAACATTTTCTCTAAATGGCTTTGCTTCTCTGAATTCCTTCATACAAATTTGGCATGAAACTTTGCCGTTATTGATATGTTGAGTTGCTTCTCTATCAAAAGAAATTATTTGTCCGATATCTTTTTTCTCCAAAGCTTCTTGGATTAAGAATTTAGCCTCATCTTCTGTGCTCGCATAATATGCACGAAAAGCACCAAACATTTGTGCAAGTTCTTCCAATGCAGATTTTAAAATTACAGAGGTGTCAATTGATTCTCTAATAATGTTAGAAATATTATTAAGTAACAAAAGTTTCATAGCTTGCGATTGTGCTTGAAGTTTGATTTTAGAAAGATTTTTGTTTTCATTCTCTAACAATGCAATTTTCTTTTGATAATTTTGATTTCTGACTAAAACATTTTCCAAACTTATTTTTGCTGTGACATCAGTAAAAACAATCATCGTATAATTGCCTTTTTTTGTAGCGTTTAAATCATAATACGAATAATCATTATTTGAACTCTGATACAAAACATGTGCAGAAAAATCTTCTTTAGAATTCATTGCTTGAGTAATTGGAGAATGTACGCTTACATCGTTGCTTACCAACGCACAAACGCTGTAATTAAGTTTGTGCGAGAATTTTTTTATATTCTCAAAATCAGGAAAAACACGTTTAAAAACGTTGTTTCTAAACACAGTTTCGCGGTTTTCATTCAAAACGATTACAGCACTATTGAATTTATTAAATAAATCAAACTTCCCCATATATAATATTATATAATTATCAAAGAAAAAAATCTAATAGTTAAAGGAACGTAAAAATAAGGGCGGAATTTTGAAAAAATTCCGCCCTTATTAAATATCTATTTCAAACTAACTATTTGCTAGCACCTGATTTTTCGATAATTTCTTTTTCGATATTTGCAGGAACTTGTTCATAGTTGTGGAATTCCATAGAGAATGTACCACGACCTTGAGTGTTAGATCTCAAGTCAGTTGCGTAACCGAACATATTAGCCAACGGAACTAATGCTCTAACGATTACGTTACCTGTGTTGCCTTGAGGTTCTTGACCTTCAACACGACCACGTCTTCTTGAAATGTCACCGATGATTGTACCTGTGAATTCATCAGGAATTTCAATTTCAACTTTCATCATTGGTTCAAGGATGCAAGGTTGAGCTTTTCTAGTACCTTCTTTGATAGCCATAGAACCAGCGATTTTGAATGCCATTTCTGAAGAGTCAACTTCGTGGTAAGAACCATCGTAAAGTTCAACTTTAACGTCAATCATAGGGAATCCTGCTAGGATACCGCCTTCAAGAGCTTCTTCCATACCTTTTCTTGCAGGTTCAATGTATTCCTTAGGAATAGCACCACCAACGATTTTGTTTTCGAATACAAAACCGGCATTTTCTTCAGCTGGAGAAATTCTGATTTTAACGTGACCATATTGACCTTTACCACCTGATTGACGAGCGAATTTAGAATCTTGATCAGCTGTTCCTCTGATTGTTTCTCTGTAAGCAACTTGAGGTTTACCGATGTTTGCTTCTACTTTGAATTCTCTCATCATACGGTCAACGATGATATCCAAGTGAAGTTCACCCATACCTGAAATAATTGTTTGACCTGTTTCTGTATCAGATTTAACTCTGAATGATGGATCTTCTTCAGCAAGTTTTTGAAGAGCAATA
>USFB01000018.1 GCA_900553895.1 uncultured bacterium
CTAATAAAGCAAGAGCTAATTATGCTAATCAATTAGGCGAAAAAGTTAAAGCAGATATGGCTGCTGGTGTACCTTTTGAAGCAGCTACTGAAAAATCATCTGTATTAAAAGATGGTATTAAAAACTTAGTTTCTTCTGTTAAAAACCTAAGCAAAGGTAAAAAAATCGGTTTAGCTGCTGCAGGTGCTGCTTTAGTTGCTGCTGGCGCTGCTGCTATTAAACACATCGTTGATATTAAAAAAGCTCAAAAAGAAGAAGCATAATTAATTAATCAACTAAAAAGATTTTATCAAAAGACCCACCTTGTGGGTCTTTTATGCTTTTTTGAATTAATAACTTAAAATTATTCCTATGCTATAATAAAACCATGAATAAAAAAACCACACTTGATAATCTAACAATCGGCAAAGAAGCCTATATTGAAGCAATAAATTGTGAAGATAAGGCGCTAAGGCAACACATTTTAAATATGGGTTTAACTCCAGAAGTTGAAGTTAAACTTGTTAAAACTGCGCCAATGGGCGATCCGCTTGAGCTTAGAGTTCGAGGATATGAATTAACTTTAAGAAAAGATGACGCAGCTAAAATCGTTATAAAAGATATCCATGATGCCGATTCTTGCCCTAAAAAAACAAAAGAATTTATTGATGGTATTTTACCAAAAGAAATGCCTATTGATAAAAAGATTAATTACGTCTCTCAGGCAGATTCTTTTCAACGAATTAAAGACTCTATTCAAGTATCTATCGATAAGATGACTCGAGGTTAAGCGTGGGAAAGTTAGTTTCGCAAAAAGAAATAATTGAAATAGTAAGACAAGGGCAGGCAGAGGGTAAAACTTTTGTTGCAACAAACGGCTGTTTTGATATTTTGCATGTAGGTCATGTTAGATATTTACAAAAAACAAAGGCTTTGGCTGATTATTCAATTGTCATGCTTAATTCTGATAAATCAGTAAAAATGATTAAAGGCGAAGATAGACCAATTAATAATGAACAAGATAGAGCTGAATTGTTAAGTGCTTTGTCATGCGTTGATTATGTGGTATTATTTGAAGAGAAATCTCCGGCAGCTTTGTTGGAAGCTATAAAGCCGGATATTTATACAAAAGGTGCTGATTACACGTTAGAAACTCTTCCAGAAAGAGATATCGTAATCAGAAACAATATAAAAGTTGAATTTATCGACTTTGTAGCCGGAAAATCAACTACAAACGTAATTAAAAAGTGTTTAGGATAATAAAGGAGTGTATTATGAAAACTTTTACATTGGAACAAATTGCACAAATTACAGGCGGTATGCTTTCTAAAGCAAAAGATGTTGCTATTACAAATATAGCACCACCTCTTTTGGCAGATGAAAATACATTGGCTTTAGCTTTAGGTGAAGACGAAATCAATAATCTTTCTAAAACAAAAGCTCAAGCAGCTCTTGTTCCTTTGGGTGTAAATATAGATGGTTATTCAACAATCGAAGTAGAAAGACCAAGATTGGCAATGATGAAATTAATTACAATGTTCTACGAAGAACCACATGTTAATTCAGGTATTCACCCGACTGCAGTTGTTCATCCTTCTGCAAAAATCGGTCAAAACGTATCTTTAGGCGCAAATGTTGTTGTAGCAGAAAATGCTGTAATTGGTGACAATACAAGAATTTTAGCTAACGGTTATATCGGAAACGGTGCTCAAATCGGTGCTGATTGCTTCTTCCACCCTGCAGTTTGTATTGGTGATAGAGTAAAAGTTGGCAATAAAGTGATTTTACATCACGGAGTTTCTCTTGGTGCTGACGGTTTCAGTTTCGTTACAGAAAATCCAAACAACATAGAACAAGCTCGTAAAGATGGTGAAATTAAAGAAAACGACGTTCAACAGGTTATTTTCAAAATCCCTTCAATCGGTTCTGTTGTAATTGGCAACAATGTAGAAATTGGTGCTAATACAGCAATTGATAGAGGTACTATTGAAAATACGGTTGTTGGTGATAATACAAAAATTGATGATTTAGTAATGATTGGTCACAACTGCCGTATTGGAAAAGGTTGTATGATAGTTTCTCAAGTTGGTATAGCAGGCAGTTGCGTAATCGGCGATAGAGTAGTTATTGCAGGTCAAGCTGGTTTGGCTGATCATATTTCAATTGGTGATGATACAATTATTGCTGCTCAAGCGGGTGTAACTAAGAGCTTCCCTGCTAAATCAATTGTAGTTGGCGCACCTGCAGTTCCAAGAAAAGAATTCATCAAACAGTTGAAAATTATGAAGGATGCAGGCGATTTGATTGCTAAATTCAAAAAATATGAACCACTTCTTAAATCATTTGAAGAAAGTGTAAACGAAGGCGAAGGTAAGTAGTTATTGTTGGGCTGAAAGCCTAACCTACAACTTACAATAAAGAAAACAAATCTTGTATTCCCTCTCCTCGGGGGAGGGCTAGGGTGGGGGCTTATCCCCCCAAGGAATAATTGGTATGGGAACAATAAAATCAGAAATAAAAACATCAGGTAAAGGATTAATGAAAAATCGCGAATGTGAGGTTTTAATAAAACCTTCACGTGGCGGTCAAATTCGAATATTTTCAAAAGGCGCAGATGTTCCGTTTAATGTTTGCATAGAAAATTTATATTCTACAGATCATTGTGTAACTCTGTGTAGTAAAGAACACAGAACTTTGTTGGGAGATTATAAATACAAAGTAATGCTATGTGAACACTTTATTGCAGCTTGCGCTATATGTGGAATTGATTCGATTGATGTTTATTTATCTGAAACTGAAATGCCAATTTTTGATGGTAGTTCAAAAGTTTGGGTAGAATTGTTTAAAAAAGCCGGTATTGAAGGCGTAAATAAAGACGCTTATACCGTGTCTGAACCTGTTTATTATTTAAATGGAAAAACAAGCCTTGTTATTGTTCCTGATAAAGAACTTAGAATTACTTATTCTGTAAACTATGACCACCCTGATTTGCGCGGACGTTGGGTAACAATGGACAATAAAAATTTGGAAGAAATTATAGAAGCAAGAACGTTTGGATTTTATAAAGACTTAAAAAAATACCAAATGTTGGGTTTTGCAAAAGGTGTTACTATTGATAATACCGTAGGTCTGAAGGATGAAGGTTTTACAACTGAATTGCGTTCAGAAAACGAACCTATTAAACACAAAATTTTAGATTTGATTGGTGATTTGTATTTAACTGGTGTTTCACCATTAAATCTGAAGGCGCAAATTTTGGTAAAAGAAGCAGGACATGCTGTTCATACAAAAGTTGCTCAAGTATTAAAAAATAAATTAGTAAAAATATAAGGAGAAATTAAATGACAGAAGAATTAGGAGTAAAAATTGGCGAAACAGAAGCTGGTGAAGATATTTTATCATTTGACATAATGCAAATTATGGATATGATTCCTCACAGATACCCTTTTTTACTTGTAGACAAAATTACAGAATGTGTTCCAGGTAAATATGCAAAGGGTTATAAAAATTTAACAATGAACGAAGCATTTTTCCAAGGTCATTTCCCTGGTAATCCTGTAATGCCTGGTGTATTGCAACTTGAAGCTTTGGCTCAATGTTCAGCACCTGTTTTGATGTGCTTGCCTCAATACAAAGGTAAATTAACTTTGTATGCAGGCGTTGACAATGTAAGATTCAAAAATATTGTAAGACCTGGTGACAAATTTGAAATGCACATTGAATTAATCAAGGCAAAAGGTCCTATTTGCAAGAGCCATGGTGTAGGTTATGTAGACGGCAAAGTTTGTATCGAAGCTGATATGACAGTTGCTTTAAAGTAATATTTAAAAAATTAAATGAGGAAACGAGCAAGATTTAAACTTGCTCGTTTTTGTTTTGATAATTTTTGATATCAGCTTATTATTATGCTAAAATTATCGTACTATGCGTGAAGATAATAAAGATAAACAAACGTATGAATTGATTACAAGATGGTTGGAAGCCTATAAAATTTCTACAGATAAGTACGAACGAGCGAAGCTGAAAGCACTTATTGTTACACGTATGCTTTCAATTATTAAAAAGATTGCAAGAACGATTGCAAGACGTTCTTACGACCCGATTGATGATTTAGTGCAAGCAGGTTCTATCGGTCTTTTGAAGGCAATAGAGAGTTATTCTGCGGAGGTTAATGATAATTTCAAAATTTATGCAGGTTATTTGATAATCGGAGAAATGAAACATTACTTGCGCGATAAATTAAATACGATAAGAGTCCCTGGGCATATTCAAGAGCTTTCTTACCGTATTAATACATTTACGAATTCTTTAACTTATGAACAGTTGAATGAGTTGACAAATGACGATGTGGCAGAAGCTTTAAAAGTTACTCCAAGAGCCGTTGATTATGCAATGCAAGCGGACAGAAGAAAGTCAGTTGTATCTTTGGAAAATATATTTTCTGATGCGGACAGTTTGAGTTATGAAGAAGTACTTTCTGCGCATGATGATTATAAAGAAGCTAGCGAAAATGAAGATGATAAAATTGTTTTAAAGGATGTAATTGAAAAACTGCCTGATGAATACAGAAAGCTAGTAGAAATGTATTATTATGATGATATGAACAAAAAAGATATAGCAGAGAAACTCGGTATGACTCAAATGCGAATTTCAAGAAAAATGAAAAAAGCTTTTAGTATGCTCTATAAAATGATTGCAGATAATTCAGATGAGGTTTAAAATGGATTTGTTTTATTATTCTTTATTTTGGATTTGTGTAGTCGGTTTATGCTTAGGTAGCTTTTTTAATGTAGTTATTTTGCGTTCGTTGAGTAATGAAAGTATAGTTTTCCCTGCTTCAAAATGCCCGAAATGTAATCATAAATTGTATTTCTGGCATAATATTCCGGTTCTTTCTTATATCATGCTTGGTGGAAAATGTTATTTTTGTAAAGAAAAAATTAGTATTCAATATCCGATAGTTGAATTGTTTACAATGTTTTTATTTGGTGCAACATTTGTAAAATTTGGAATAGATATAAAGACAATCTTCGTCTTGTTTTGGCTTTCTTGCTTTGTAATTATGACAGGTACTGATTTAAAAGCAAAATTAGTGGATTGCAATATTGCAATAGCAATGGGTGTTACAGGTATTTTATATAACTTTATTCAACACGGTGTATCTGGTGTTATTGCATCTTTAATAGGTTTAGTCCTCGGAGCAGTTGTATTAGAATTAATAGCAAGAAGCGGTTATCTTGTAGCAGGAGCACGTGCTATGGGAGAAGCCGATACTTATGTGGCTGCTGCTATCGGTGCGATTGTAGGTAAAGATATTTTGTTTGTTCTTGCCTATGCCTTGATAGCGTCTATGATTTTTATAGTGCCGATGTTTTTGTATAATCAATTTAAAAACGATAATAAGAAAACTTGTATTTTATCAATTTTGTTTGTTCTTGCCGTAATGACATTTAAACTTTTGTGGCAAAATTATTGGGCATTAGTGGCATTAATTATTACAGGTGCGATGCTTGCAATTTCGATTCTAAAAAATATCAAGCAAGAAGAAAATCGCAATTACTTGCCTTATGTTCCTGCTTTGGCAGTAGGGGCTTTATATTACTTGTTTTTTAGTGTAAACTTCTAATTATGAGTGTATCGTATCCGAATCAATACAGAAATTATTGTACCTTTGATGTAAAGGACAGAAAAAATTTGGCGCAAATAAAATCTTCTTTAGAAAACCCACAATCAGAGGACGAAGTTTTAGAGGATTTGTATGAGCTTAACTTAATGTTGGATGAAGGGAATAAAGAGATAGCAGACCTTTATCCGACTTTATCAAAATATAATGACACAAATTCTCCAAATATTCAGACTTATTTGGCAGGAATTTATCGTAAAACAAAAGTTCCTGATGCGTTCGGTCCATTGTGTGCGATGCTGATAAGAAATTCGATAAATCCGCCTAAAGACTGTCCGTTTGACCCTAATGAGGAAGTCGGCGGAGCTATTTTGGATTACTTAGCGTAAAAGTTTGATTTTATCGCTTGTTTATTATAAAATTTTCTTGTCAAAAGGTTAGATAGTGTGTATTTTATACAATATTAATTTTTGTAAAAATTTTTGTTTACATGCCGAAAATTGAGCAAAAAAAAATATTTTGCACTCTTTATATATATGAAGGAGTACTCAATCGTGTTTATAAGTAAGATTAATGGGATTTCTAATAAGATTGGATTTAAGGGCTACCAGCACGTAAAAAATGATGTTGGTGAATCAATTATGAAGTTTAACTATCCTTATGACAGCGATAAGGAAACTTGTGAAGTTCATATTTATAGAGCTGTACCTGATAACAAGTATAACTACAAGTTGTCAGACGAACCTATAGCGAAAATTCAATTGAAACCTGAAGGCGTAAACGTTAATCTTCAAGACATTACAAACTTGGATAAAGATGCTCCGTTTGCTTATAAAATAGTTAGAAAAGATAAAAACACAGGTAAAGTTATTTGGGAAGGCGCGGATACCGGCGCAAAAATGAAACAAATCAATGACGGTTATGGCTTTAGACTTCATACCGATAAAGAAAAAGATTACCATGTAACTGATATGAAACCTCAGAATTATCAAAAAGATGATAAGGGGAATTTCAGACTAGATGATAAAGGTAGAAAAATTCCTATTGATTATTCTTATGAAACATCACGCTTCCAAGACGGTCCTATTGAAAAATATCAGTACTCTCTAGTTTCTCGCAAAGGTACAACTCCAATGGTACAAGGTGCTGCTTATTTAGCTATGCCTGATTCCTTCATGCCTGGTGCTATGTACAGAGGCTTTAGCGATACAAACACTGGTGAAATTTTCGTTGATAAAGATTACCAAAAGAAAATGGAAGGCGTAATTAAGACCTTCTCAAATTCTTATAATGGAAGCATTGCAGGATTGCAAGAAGGTATTCCATATTTGAAGAAACAAGGTTATAAAGTTTTATTCTCAACTCCAATAGCAAACGGTGATGACGTTTCAGCACACAGCTATTGGAACAAAAACAACATGCAAATCGCATCAAAAATGGGTAACACGGAAAACTTCAACTCCTTCATGAAAGATTTGTACAAAAACGGTATGAAATACGTTTATGATGGTACATTCACTTCTGAAGGTTTGGAAGGTATTCACTTCCAATATGCATTAAGATGGGCTGACAAAAATCCTCAAAGTTACCACTGGTTTAGAATGACCGGTTTAAAGGATAACAATTTAGGTTTAGGTATTGTTCCTCAAAATAAAGAAAATTTAAGACACAGAGTTGTAAACGCTCCTTATAACTACGAATTACAATCAAACGGTACTTATAAAAAAGTTGCAAATCCGAATTACAATCCTAATAAAGAAACTTTGGTTCAACTTTATGACGCTTCTCAAGTTACGGAAGGTCAAAACAAAGCTTTAGATAAGGCTATCAAAAACTATCAAAATTTGACATCAGGCAAAGAACTTGATATCAACAGCCACGATGATACTTTGATTAATTATGTTTTCCAAATTGACCCTAAAGAATATCAAGCAAGAATTGATGTAATCAACGATTTGAACAAAAATCACGGTAAAAACTTAAAGCTTGATACTCCTGACGGTACGATTATGGCATGCGAATTTTCTAATTTCAAAATTGACAAGAAAACAGAAGGCGGTTTCGTAACTTGGGATGCTAACACAGATATGGTTAAAATGAATTACCATATTTCAGGCTATGACGAAAAAGCATTGCAAGCAATTCCTGATGAAAATATGCGTGCGCATGAAAGAGAATTGATTGAACGCGGTTCTAAAGAAGTTCAGGATATGGCAATTCAAGCAGGTAAATATTGGACAAACAACGTTAAAGATGTTCAAACTATGTACACTGCACAAACTATCGGTAGCGCGAAGACTATTGAAGGCATCAATAAATTAATCGCGGAAGAAAAATTGCCAAAAGAAGTAAGTTTAACAAACGAAGCTTTAAACAACATCCTAAACGGTCAATATATGCTTTCACCAAAAGGTATTTTACCAAAAGATGATGTTACAGTGAAGGCTTTGATGAAAATGCCACTTGACGCTTTAGAGTTGGGCGAAAATACGGTTGGCGTTTTATCAACTTCTTATTTCTCAAACAGAGCCACAACAGATGAAACAATCGGCGTTTCAAGATTTGATTTAATGAAACAAAATAATCCGCATCTTGTTAAAGAATATGCTCATACTTACAACAAAGTAAACGCTTTGTTCCAAAACGAAATCAAGGATTTTGCAGATAAGATTATTAAAAAAGTTGATTTAGCTTCTGATGAAAAACTTCTTGATAAAAACGGCGATTACACTGAATACGGCGAATATGTAATGGATTTAGTCGGCAAAGAAATTACTAAATACGCTATGTTGAAAGCAATTGCAGGAGATAATTTAAAAACAAAACTTCTTAATACAAATGAAATTACTTATGACTATGACGCATTAAAAGACGGCACAACCCTAAAAGCTTTGGGTATAAATGCTCATAGCCCTGAAGAAGAAGCGAACCTTTTGGAAAAGAAATTTGAAAAAGGCTTAAAGAAATTATCAGCATCAGATGTTTCTTATGTAGCTGATTCTATTTCAAAACGTATTGCAGGCACTGATACATCAAGCTTTAGATTAGCAGAAGCTCTTGTCGATAGAGCAAGCCTAGGTCTTGATTGGAGATTAGATGCTGCAAAAGACGTTATGGACATGGATGCTATCAGAAACGGTGACAATGATTTTGATGACACTTGGAATGATGTAATTCAGTTCTGGAGTAAATTTGTTCAAGGCGTTAAGCAAAACAACCCTAACGCATATATCGTTGCGGAAATTACCGATGTACCTCAACTAATGCAAGATACAACCGGTTCAAAAGTATGGCCAAACGGTGGTAACACTGATTTAGGCGGAAGATTTAACGGTGAACCTGACGCGATGGTTAAATTCTTCAACGAAACAGGTATTACATCAGAAGCAGGCTATTCATATTTCTATACAGATTTGTTAAAACACTTCTCAGAAGGTTTTGAAGGCGGTCAAGGCTACTCTAAAAATCATGATAGCTTGAAAAACAGATTTGATTTATTGCTTGAAACAAGAAACATTGATTATTTGAGAAACCTATATACATTTATGGGCAACCACGACAAACCAAGAATGATTCATTGCTTGGCTTTGGATATGGGCTTGTTCCATAACGTTGACAACAAACGCCAACACGCGGTTGAATCAATGCAAATTTTGTCTGGCGCAAAATCTATCGAAGAAACACCTATTGAATTCAGATTAAACGCTGATAACAAAGATTATATGAGAACAGTTAGCACAAGAGCAGTTGCGATGAGCAAATTGTTAAGTCAAATCGTAAACGAAGACTTGAAAGGTATTGCAACTCAAGATGATATCAAGAATATCAGCCAAGCTCTTGTTGATTTGGCGAACGGAAACTATTTAGGTGAAGGTCAAAATATCAATTATCAAACTATTAATATTAAAGAACTTTCAAGTCTTGATGATGCGTTCTCTACAATTTTAAAAATGGCAGAAAAGCATGGCTTAAAATTAAGTGAAACAGAACGTAAGCAATTAATCGCAGATGTTGTAGCACAAGCTAACAAAATGAACCTTGACGGTTACCAGGTTCATGGTGATTTTGATTGGACATCATTGGATGATAAAACAAGAGAAAATAATTATGAAGCAGGTAAAGCAGTTTTAGGCGACAAAGGCGATTTTAGCAGATACAGCTTGTACACTGTTCAACTTACAAAATTATTAAAAGATGCTTATTTAAAATCTGAAAAAAATTCTACTGCTAAAGATGCAATTCTTGCCGGCATGAAAGATTTTGCAGAAAAATATGATAGAGAAACTGTTAAAAATAATACAAAAGAACTTCCTAAATATGAAGACGCTAAAATCAGCATGAAGAAAAATGGCTACGCAGCAAGAGATTTTAAAACTGCAATGGCTATGGCAATTAAACAAGCTGAATTTAATACAGGAAAAACAATCGCTAACAAAGATAAAATTATTGATACAGTTTATAAATCAGCGACTGAACCTGCTGTTGCTAAAGCTTCAATGATTATGGAATCTTTAGGCGGTTTGTTCGGCAACCCTACAATGTATGGCGGTGACGAAATGGGCATGACAGGTTATGAAGAAAAAGCTAAAAACGTTTACCTTCAAAACCGTAACGCTTTACCTTGGACAGAACTTGATGAAAACAGCTTAATCGGCGGTTACAGAAAGAGTGTTCAAGCTGCGATGAATGGTGCGCTTTCTGCAAGAAGCAACCCAGAATTACACGCTCTAAACGACGGAACTCCTTATGCTTTAGATGTTCAAGCTCACGGCAAGACAAGAGAAAAAGTACAAGAAAGATTGGCAGAAATCAGAAGAGAATTAGATGCTAATCCGACTGAAAAACAAAAAGAAATTCTTAAGAAAGAACAAAGAGAATTAACAAAAGATTTGGCTAAGCTTGCTTATATGATGCAAAGTGCAAACGGTGATATTACCGTAACACTTATGAACTCAGGTGAAATAGAGCACGATAGCAGAGTTGATTATTTCAAAAAATATAATATTGAAGATGAAAAGGCAAGAAAGAAATTCTTCGCTGATAATAATATAGAATCAATCAATCCTGATAACAGATATGTTCCAATTCAACCAAAAGCAGAAATGGATAGCATTGTTTTAGGTTCAGCAATAGCATTGCCTGTCGGAACAGTATTTATGAACGCAAATACTCGTGACAAAGCAAAATATGTAGTTAACGAATTTGGTAATATCGTTAAAGAAGGTGGCGGAAAAATTGTTATGGACGGTTTGACTTCAAAAAATGGCGTAATGATTTTAAGACACCTTAAAAAAGTAGCGTTCAAAGGAAAACAACACAAAACATACTTTAATCCTCAATATAACTTCGTTTCAAATCCTTATCAAAAGACTGAAACAGTTGAAGAAGGTCAAAAGTTGTCAATTTTGTCAAAATAAAACACTAAAATAAAATGTAGATAAGAGGCTAAACGTTTATCGTTTAGCCTTCAATATAAAACGAGGGAAATAAATAGCATGAGAGTAGGTGTAGTAAGTAGTAATTCTTTACAGAATGTGAGATATATAAAAAGAACAAACGTGAATTTTAGGGGCTTGTTTGGTGAACCGAATTTATCCGAAAAATTCGATTATGGTATGCAAGCACTGGATAATAATTCTGTATTGGTTGTAACATCAAATCCTGAGAGTTCTGATGTGCTTCTTTCTATGTATGCAGAAAAAATTGATACACCTATTATGAAAAAGTATACATTAAAAGTCGACAAAAAAGACTTAAAAGGCAGAGAGGAATTAGACTCCGATTTTGCCGTATTTAAAAAAGATGACAGATATTACATATTAGGCTTGGGTAAAAGTTTGCTGAGTTATATTAATGTCAAAAAGGAAAAAGAACCTTATAAAAAAGAAAACAGTGTTCATAGCGGAGAAATCAAAGAACTTGCGGACGGTGTTATTTTAGATACGGGTGAATCTTGTTTCGATAAGGACTGGAAAAAGTTTGTATTTAAACCTCCGTATCGCTTTAGTCCAAGATATGCCGAAAGGTATCTTGAAGTGAAAAATATCAAAGATATTAAAAGTTTTAATAAAAGAACTATTTCTTCTTTAACACAAGCACCGAAAAAACAAAATAACGACGACAAATTAACCTTCGATAAAATTGGCGGTTTGGACGATGTTATAGATAAACTGAAAAAATATGTCGTTAGACCAATCAATTATCCTCAGGTGTATCAAAATATCCGTTTGAACAAAGGAATTCTTTTATATGGTCCGCCAAGATGTGGTAAAACGATGTTAGGCAAAGCTTTAGCAAACGAATGTGATGCAAAATATTATGAATATAACGCAAACGAATTTAAAACAGCTCAAGTTGGCAGTTCTGAAAATAATATCAGGGAAGTGTTCAAAAAAGCCATGTTAAACGCTCCATCTATAACATTTATTGATGAATTTGATTCTATTGCAAAAACAAGAGATGGTTCTTCAAACGCAAGATTTGACGATTCAATAGTTAATCAGGTTTTAGGATGTATGAGCGATTTGGAAAAAAGTAAAGCCCCCGCTTTTATTGTTGCTGCTACAAATATGAAGAATTTAATAGATAAAGCAATGCTGGGAACCGGGCGTTTTGGTTTGCATTTGGAAGTTCCTATGCCAAATTTAGAAGGCATCAAGCAGATATTTAGAATTCATGCGAAAAATCAACCGATAGAAAACGATGTTCCCGTTGAAGCTATTGCAAAACAAATGCATGATAATGCGTTTAACGGTTCTGATGTAGCAGAAGCTGTTTCAGATGCGTATTTTAACGCTTTAGAACGTTTAGGAATGAACGAAAAAATGGATGCTAAAAACTTTTCGTTTGAAGATTTTAAGAAAATTTTTATATCGAAAGAAGATTTTCTTTCTGCAATACGTAGAATTGCAAAACAAAAGAAAATTTAATTTGGGCTAATGTATTAACTCGCAGTTGTAATTAAATCAGAGGCTTTTTGTATTGCAATGTTTTGCAAAGTTTCGTTTTGCCAAAAATTATTTGTCGTAATTTCTTGCTTAACAATTTTTCTTGCCCAAGAACCTATTGCAATGCCCCAGTAGCTTATGTTGCATAACTTTGCAAGCTCTGCAGTTTTAGAATTTGTTCCGCCAGATATCATTATATAGACAGGCAAGTTTGTATTCTGAATTATTTCTGCCATTGCAACAGCTTGCAGGGTTGTTTTAAAAGTATCGTCAGCTCCGCTCATAGGAATTCCGTCTGCTTGAATAATCGTTGTATAAGGTTCTCTATAAGCTATCATTTCTTTTATTCTTGATAAAGCTTCTTTGTTTCCGAAATTTTCTCTATCAATACAAATTGATGCAAATTTTGGTCTACATTCGTTTATAATATTCCATTTAGCAGCCAAATCTTTTTTATCGTGCCCCATAATATGAAGTTCTAAAACTTCCACACCATTTTTTACCATATAAGGCAATATTTCTTTTACGTTTACATCTTTATCAAACATTGAAATTGCATCTGTCGGGCATTTTTTTATACAATTACCACAACCAATACATTTTTTTTCATCTATTATAATTGATGAATAAATGGCATCATTAGGACAATTTCTGAAGCAATTCCCACACTTAATACATTTTGATTCATTAATTTTAGCCTTGGTAATATGCGGATCGCCTTTTATACCTATGCTAACACAAAGCATAGCATCGATAACCTTTGCGAGTTTTAATGCATCTTTAGCACTTTCTAAAATTTCTTTTCTTGCTGATAAATCAAAAAAACGACAACCAGCTTTAGCGTAAATATAGACCAATCTTTTTACGCTTTCGCAATCTTCATTACCTGCACCGCAAACAAGTTTAAACATTTAAAAACCTATTGCATAATTAAAAATCTTTTTGCTTGAAGTTTGTTTTGAAGCAAGACTCGGATCAATCGTAACTTCTTGAGTTTCGATAACCTGACCTGCGCGTTGAAGCATGTTGTTTTGCTGCAACGTTTTATCAACATTGTTGAAAGATTTTAAACTGTCAAGCTTGTTTTGCAGTTCCTCATTGTCATTATTTAAAACAATAGTTTCTCTGCTTAAATTATTTAACTTCATTTCACAAGAGATTACAAAATAATAACTAACGACAACAACGCCAATTAACAAGCTCAATATTACACATAATGTTTTGTTGACTCTTTTAATAGCCATATCTCTTACGAAATTCTCCTTTGGAAAGTACCCTTCTATTATACTATTAACAGCTAATTTTTGAATAGATTTATCTACAAAAGATTTTTCTTCTTGCTCATATTCTTTAGTTGTTTCTTTTGAAAGTTTTTTTATAAAACTGTCTAAACCTTTACTTGATTTGTTGTTGATTTTTAAAGCCGAAACCAAAGTTATACTCCTCTACTCCCAAACTACCTTCAACGAATAGCTCTTATAACCCTTAATTTAGCACTTCGTGATGGTGGATTTTCCAAAATCTCCTTTTCGCTCGCCATAATTGGTTTTCGGTTAACCAATTCTATTTTTGGCGGCTCGCATTTGCAAATCATCTCGTTGCATCTGCACTTTTGGCTTTCATACTTAAAGATTTGTTTTACAATTCTATCTTCTAAAGAATGAAAACTTATTACCGAAACTATACCTCCATTATCTAACAAATCCAGAATATCATGCAATACCATGTTTACATTTTTTAACTCATTGTTTACTTCAATTCTGATAGCCTGAAACACTCTTGTAGCTGGATGTATACGGGAATTGATATGCGGTGTTGCCTTGACTATTAAATCAGCAAGTTCTTTTGTGGTTCTAATCGGTTCAACTCTTCGATTTTCGACAATTGCTTTTGCAATTCTTTTAGAAAATCTTTCTTCTCCGTATTCACTAAAAATTCTCACTAAGTCATTTTCTGAATATTTATTAACAACGTCAAACGCGCTAAAATCCGCATCCATATTGAATCTCATATCAAGCGGAGCATCTTTTGAAAAAGAAAAACCGCGTTCTCTTTTTGTAAGTTGATGATAAGATGCGCCCAAATCAAGAATTACACCGCCCGTAATTTTTTCTATGCCGAGTTTTTTTAATTCTTGTTTAATGTTTGTATAAGAAGATTTGACGATTGTTAAATTTTTGTATTCTTTTAGTCGTTCTGAAGCGTGATGAATAGCTTCGTCATCTATATCAAAAGAAATCAATCTCCCGTTTGGTGAAATTCTTTTTAAAATAAGTTCGCTGTGTCCGCCACCGCCCAAAGTACAATCAACATAAATTTTGCCGTCTTGGCACTCCAAAGCATCAACCGCTTCGTTTAACATAACCGTATAATGTTTAAAATCGTCCATTTTAATCTCCTTAACTGATTATAAAATAAATACAATAAGTATGGAAGTAAAGAATAATTATTTACAATTCATTAGAATTCTGTCATCTTTAAACTTGTAGTGGTGTTTAAAAGGAATTAATTGTAACAAAATACACTTATTACTCTTAAGAGTTGTTACATTTTTTTATTCTTTATTATACAATTATCCCAGAGGTGATAAATGTTTAACGAAATTAAGACACACGAGATTACAGTCGACATTGTTATTTTGACAATTAAAGATGACGCGTTGCAAGTATTGCTTGTAAAACGTAGCAATGAACCGTTTAAAGACAAATGGGCAATCCCGGGCGGATATGTCAGAATGTCTGAGAACCTTGATGAAGCAGCAATGCGTGTTCTTAAAGAAAAAACTAATGTTGATAACATTTATCTTGAACAACTTTACACGTTTGGCGATCCTCTTCGTCACCCTGTCTCTCGTGTAATCACTTGTGCGTATTTTGCATTAATCAGAGCCGAAGATTTTAACGTAGTTACAACTCCTGATTTGGCTTGGCACAAAGTATTCGATTTACCGCCATTGGCATTCGACCACAAGGAAATTATTGAATACTCTCTAAAACGTACAAGAGAACGTTTGGAAATGTGTCCTGTGGCTTATCAATTATTAAACGAAAAATTCACTCTGACTGAAATGCAAAAAGCTTATGAAATGATTATGCAGAAAAAGCTTGATAAACGTAATTTCAGAAAGAAAGTTATTACAACAGACGGTTTAAGAGAATTAAATGAATTTTCTAAATCATCGTCAAAGCGTCCGGCCAGACTTTACACTTTCGATAATATAAAATTAAATTCAAAAAGGGCGCATTTCATAAAAAAGGAGACTAAATGTTAATATTTTTTTGGACTTTGCAGGTTTTATCCGCACTATTACTAATCGTGTTAATTCTTATGCATTCCCCTAAAGGTGATGGAATCGCAGGGATAGGTAATGCAGCACAAATGTTTACTTCACAAAAAAGTGCAGAAAAAGGCTTAAACAAATTAACGGGCATCGTTGCTCTTGTATTTGTAATTTGTGTATTTTTATTAGGTTTTGGTATTATCAAGTAATTTGGGGCAAAAATGCTTAACCAATTTTCAAGAACAGAACTTTTAATCGGTCACGAGGGAATTGAAAAACTAGCGTCCGCTCGTGTTGCTGTATTTGGAATTGGCGGAGTTGGCGGTTATACTGTTGAGGCTCTTGCTAGAAGCGGAGTTGGAACTTTTGATTTAATTGATGATGATAAAATTTGCATCACAAATATAAATCGTCAAATTTTTGCACTAAGAAGTACTGTTGGAAAATATAAAGTTGATGTTGCAAAAGATAGAATTTTAGACATCAATCCGAAGGCGGTTGTTAATACTTATAAAATGTTCTATACCCCTAAAAATGCTGAGGAGTTTGATTTTGCAGGATATGATTATGTAGTTGACGCGATTGATACTGTTGTTGGAAAATTAGAAATCATTGAACGCGCTAAAAAGGCAGGCGTTCCGGTAATATCGTCAATGGGAGCCGGAAATAAAATGGATGCAACAGCATTTGAAGTTGCAGATATTTCTAAAACTTCAGTTTGTCCGCTAGCAAAAGTTATAAGACAAGAGCTAAAAAAAAGAAAAATCAGAAAAGTTAAAGTGGTTTATTCTAAAGAAATTCCAATCAAACCAAATGATGATACAGAAATCAGTTGTAAAAAACATTGTGTTTGTCCACCCGGAACTGTTAGAAAATGTACTGCAAGACGCCAAATACCAGGAAGCAACGCGTTTGTTCCATCAACTGTTGGTTTGATTATTGCAGGCGAAGTGATTAAAGATTTGATAGGTTTTGGAAAATAATCAAATTTTAAATTAAGGAGCTATGATGTACACAATCAAAGAAGTTGCTGAAAAAATGGAAATTTCTGAACATACGCTAAGATTTTGGGCAAAGAACGGTTTTTTTCCGTTTATCACCAGAAATCAAAATAACATAAGATTGTTTTCAGAAGACGATTTGAATTGGGTTAAAATAGTAAAATGTTTGCGTTCAATCGGAACTGAAACTAAACTTGTTAAAAGATATATTGATTTGTGCATCATTGGCGATTCTACTATTCCCGAACGCTATGAAATTATCAAAACTACAAAAGAAAAGGCACTTAAGCAGCTGGAAGAACTTAAGACACAACTTGCACTTTTGGATTATAAAGAAGAACATTACAAAAATTTGATAAAAAATAACTTAAATGACAATTGGAATCCGATGAATCTGATTAAGAAGGAAGAAGTTGCGATTTAAAAATTATGGTTTTAGAAAATAAATTAGGCGTAACAGATTCTGCAAAGCTTGCCAGAGTAGAAGACAATATTACATCTTCAAAAATGCTTCAATAAAGCCGTCTAAATCACCGTCCATCACAGCATCAACATTTCCCATTTCAAAACCTGTTCGATGATCTTTAACCATTTTATACGGATGGAAAACATAAGAACGGATTTGTGAACCAAAGTTAATATCGAAGTTTTCGCCTTTTAGTTCTGCCAATTTCTTTTCATGCTCGCGCTGTCTAAGTTCTAACAATTTTGAGGCAAGCATTTGCATAGCATTTTCTTTATTTTGCAATTGCGAACGTTCTTGTTGGCACTTGATTACAATTCCGGTCGGCTTGTGCAAAATTCTAACCGCAGTTTCAACTTTGTTTACATTCTGTCCGCCAGCACCACCTGAGCGCATTGTGTCGATTTCCAAATCCTCTGGCGGAATATGAATTGTTTTCTCATAATCAGGAATAATAGGGGAAACTTCGCATGATGCAAAACTTGTTTGACGTTTTCCATTCGCGTTAAATGGTGAGATTCTAACCAAGCGGTGAACGCCTTTCTCGGCTTTTGCATAACCGTAAGCGTATTTACCGCTGATTTTTATTGTAGCAGACTTAATTCCCGCTTCTTCACCGTCAGATTTATCAACTAATTCAACCTTCCAGCCTCTTGATTCTGCCCAACGCGTGTACATTCTAAGAAGCATGTTTGCCCAATCTTGCGCGTCTGTTCCACCCGCTCCGGCATTAATCGAAAGAAACGCATCTGCTTCGTCATACTCGCCTGAGAGCATTTTTTGAACTTCGTATTTATCTAATTCTTTTTCTAGTTTTTTTAATTCTGCTTCGCTTTCTTGCATAAGCTCATTATCGCCGATTTCTTGAGCGGTTTTAGCGTCCTCAATTATGGTTTCCCATCTTGAAAACATCTCTAAAGTATCTTTAATTTCACGCGACTTTTGTCCCAATTCAGACGCCAAATTCTGATTAGACCAAACTTCAGGGCTCTGCAATTTCGTTTCCAAATCCTTTAATTCAGTCTTTAGAGCGTCAAAATCAACGTTCTTTTTATTATTATTTACACTTTGTTCAAGTTCTTGTAAGTTCATTTTTTCTTTCTCTGTTGTGATGGAAACCGCTCACGCTTTTCACATCTTACGTTTTTTTTAATTGACAATTTTTTATCTACCAATTAAATTTACTTCTTCAACCACTTTTTCGTGAATCCTTTCAATCGTATCTGCTGAATTAATCACCTTAACTCTATTCGGTTCTTCTTTGGCTATTGCTAAATAACCGTTTCGAACTCTGTTGAAAAAGTCCATGCCGGCAGATTCCATACGGTCTTTTGTTTTACCAACTCTTTGCATAGAAGTTTCTATATCAATATCAAAAACAATCGTTAAATCAGGTTTCAAGCCGTTTACGGCGATTTCATTAAGTTTTTTGATTTGCTCAATATCAAGTTGTCTCCCGTAACCTTGGTATGCAACGGTTGAATCTGTGTGCCTGTCACAAAGCACAATTACACCATCTTTTAAAGCAGGTTTTATCACACAATCCACGTGCTGCGCTCTATCAGCTAAAAATAGAAACGACTCGCAATTTGGAGAAACTTCGCCATCAAAATTGAGCAAAATTTCTCTTAATTTTTCACCTAATCCCTTAGCCCCGGGTTCACGTGTAACAAGAGTTTTAAAACCTTTTTCCTGCAAATATTTATTTAAAAGCTCAATCTGTGTAGTTTTTCCGCAACCATCCGCACCTTCAAATGTAATAAATAAAGACATAAAACCTCCTTATACTATTTTATTGTATAAAGGGGAGTTTACAAGCCTATTTTCTGATTAAGTTTAAAGTGGTCAATTAGTTTGATAATAGAAAGAATTTCTTCAAACATAGTGAAAAATTGTTTAGGGTCGTCAATTTTTTTGAATAGTGAACCAATTGAAAATAAATCTTTGCTTGTAGACAAAGCAATTAGCAATGATTTTTCATAAAAAGCACATGAAACAGTATTAGCTTTAAATGCAACTTTCATTTCGTTCAAACGTTCCATAAAAGATGGTGTGATTAAGTATCTAGCTTCGACTTCGTCATCAGTGAATACGTCAAATTTCTTTTCGAACTCAACGTCTTCAAGTTTTGTGCGTTTTAATTTTCCGGGAATATTCAAATGTACTAATGAAGCTGGTCTTATAAGGGTATGTCCTGTAAAGTTTTTGTTCATATCTAATTTAACAACTACACCTTTAAAAATAGTTCTGCGATTTTTGCCGTATCCTTTTGTAAAATAAGATTCTATAATCTCAAATTTAACATCGTGGTGTTGTCCTACAAATGCATCATCGCAACCCAATGAATCAAAATCATGAATAACTCGAGAAGTTTTTATAATACTTGTAGCATTTGTATAATAAGGACTCCAGCTCAAATCTTTAAAACACTTACAAACAAGTGGCATAATGGTATCAGTTTTAATTTTTTTCTCAAAGCTTTTTTTATTAACCCAAAAAACTCCAAAAGCGCAAAATAAAAGGATTACGACTAAGCCCGCCTTATTATCGGTAAATTCGCTAATATGCGTAAATCCCGCATAACAAATCCAAACAACCCAAGCAAAAGATATTATTGATACTATCAAAGATGCTAGCAGTCTAATGACTCTTTCATCCTCATATTGTCGAATTCTGGGAACTATATAAGAATAAAATTTCTTAGAAAAATCATTTCGTATTTGTGCGTATGTTTTTTCTTGTGGCATAATGTCCTTAATTTAATAACACCCTCTCCCCTACCCCTCCCCCAAGGGAGGGGTAGGGGAGAGGGTGTTATTAACCTTCTTTTATTTCAAAAAATCACTTGCCTTAATTGGCTGTCTTTCTTGTTCTGTCGCTTTAATAAAATCAACGGCTTTAATATTCAACATTCTTGCAAACAATGAAGATGGGAAAATTTCAACAGCATTTTTCAATTCGTTTGCTGCAGAGTTATAAAATCTTCTTGCAGCTGCAATATGTTCTTCAACTTCGTTATAAGTTTGCATTGCAGTAATCATCGTCTGATCAGCTTTTAATTGCGGATAATTTTCAACTGCAACCATAATTTGTCCCATTTTCTTTGCGATTTCGCCATCAAGAGCAATTTTTCTATCAATATTTTCAAAATTAGAAGAAAGTCCCATAACCTGTGTTCTAAGTTTTGTTACTTCTTCCATGATTCCACGTTCGTGTTCCATATATTTTTGAGCAATTGTTAAAATATTTGGGATTAAATCGTATCTTTTCTTTAACTGTACATCAATTGAAGAAAAAGCTTCTTGAGCCTTGTTTCTTTTTCTGATAACTGATGCGTAAATTGAATAAATCCAAAATACAACTACAACAACTGCAATTGCTAATAGTGTTAGTGAGTTCATTATAATACCTCTTCTTATGTAGACGCCTTTTTGTAAATTGCTTTATTAACTGTTTTTTCTGTGGGGTTTTAACTTCCAAGCGTGCAATCAATATAAGATATTATAACATATCTTGTACGCAATTTCTATCTCTATTTGTAATTTACTAAGTTTAAATTATAGACAAACACTAAAAAATATAAAGTACCTTAAAATTGTTCTTTTGTTCTTGTAGGTGTGAAGCGGAACTCTATCGAGGTGACTCTCTTTAGGGTTCCCTCTACATGCTTATTATTTATTATTTCTCCCTGTTTGTCAAGTGTAAGTAAAAGTTTATTGAGTAAAGAATTAATAACGATTCGTGCAGAACTTGTTACCTGTATTATACAAATATCTGTAATCGGCATCTTCTATTTCTATATAGTATTTGTCTTGTATGTTGTGATATTTATCAATAATGCGTTTTTTCTGAACAGCGGAAAACTCTTGATAAACGCCTTCGGGGAATTTGCAATCTACAAGCGTCCATTTTACTTTGCAGGCTAGATTTTGTTTCCCGAAAATTTCATAAGAACCGATGCTATCTTCTTGATATTTATGTTTTTCGCAAACCGAAAGTTTATCCAAAAACTCAACTTTTGCTTGCAAATCCTTATCACTTGTTGCTACAAGGTAAAAATTAGCAAACGCGTAACATTTTAATGCAACCAAACAGAGGACAAAGAAGGTTATTGTTATAAACAATTTTCCATTTTCAATTTTCCACTTTCCATTGTTATCAGTAAACATTTCCATAAACCCAATATGTTCTCAAAACTTTTTTTACATAATTTTTTGTTTCCGGATAAGGAATTTGTTCAACGAATTCATCAGTATCACTGTAAATTAATTTAGAAAACCAATTTGTTACAGAACCGATTCCGCCGTTATAAGCTGTTATTGCATACAAATCTTTGTTGCCCAAAACTTTTTTGAGGCTTGAATAATATAAACTTCCTGCCGTAATGTTAGCGGTTTCTACGTTCAAATTTGTCGGTAAATTGTGTTTTGTAACTACTTCATTGTAAGTTGCAGGCATTAGTTGCATTAACCCGACTGCGCCGACTGAACTTTTTACAAATGGATTAAAATGACTTTCTTCTTTTATGATGGCTTGCAAAACAATCGGATTGTTGTCACCTTTAACCTTGTCAACAATATCATAATAGTGCATTGGATAGACTAAACGCCATCTTAAATCCTCAAATGAAGGTTTTACATTTAATTCTTCCATCCCGTTTCTAGCTAAATATGCAGATAATGTGTAGTTGCCTTTTTGGTATGCAATCCAACTTTGTATGAATTTATCGTGTTTACAAAGTTCTTCTACGAGGTCGTAATCCTTCAGATACGCCAGTTTTACAACTAAATTGTTATCCAAAGACTTTTTGTAAGGGAAAACAACAGGCTTTTCGTTAAGTTCCAAAAATGGTAACATTCCATCATCTTTGTATAAATTGTAATTTGCTCTAAAAGCATAATACGAGTCGGGATAAGAGCTTATAACCTGCTTATAATAATTATTTGCGCTTTCGTAATGTTTAAGTTTGTATGCTATTTTTCCCATAAAATAAGTAACAGCAGGGCTTGATTTTGTATTAGGGAATTTCTTAAGATGCAAAAATCCTAATCTCTGCGCATCAAGGTATTTTTTCTGCAAATATTTTGTCATAAACAAGTTGTACAAAGAATCTGCTGAAAATTGCCCGTTCGGATATTTTTCGTAAAGACTTCTAAAGCAGGCTTCTTTTACATTTTCACCAACAACTTCATTGCAATTAAGATATGCAATATAATCAGCGCCGGTTGAATTTGCGCCCAGATTTACCAGCTTTGTAATGCCTTCTATTCTTGTAGAAGCTGACGCTACATAATTATCAATAACCTCGTAAACATCATCTTGAGCCGTATTTCCGGCATGTTGTTTTAAACCGAGTTCTGTATAATAATTGCCTTTTTCCTTATTGCCTAATTTATATTCGTTTTTCGCAAAATCAGACCAACTTTCGGCAAGAGTTGTTTTGTTTAAAAAATTCTTAGATTTTTCAAATTCTCCGTTTGCGTAATAACCTTTTGCGATAAGTAAATTATCGTAATTAGACAGTGATTTGTCGAGTTTAATAATTTCTTCGATTGATTTTAGAGCAAAACGTCCGTCCGGAGCTTTTTCTATATAGTTTTTAAAATAATTAATTGCTTTTTCTTGAGATTTAGCCAAACGTTTTGGGCTTTTAGGCGGATTAGAAATTTCAATCATTCCAAGGTAGTATTCAGAAGCGATTGCATAATCACTTGTCGGATATTTTTTTATGATTTTTTTGAAATGTTTTTTTGCGTCCTTGTCGTTGGAGTCAAACATTATATTTGCCATATTGTATTCGCTTATAGGTGCAATTGAAGATTTTGAACCATTTCTTACAATCCTATTATATTTTTTTATGGCTAATTCGTTTTTGCCCATATTTGTAGCACATCTTGCTTGACGAAATAAAGCGGACGGTTTAAGAGTTGAGCCTGATGGGACTTTGCCAAACTCTTGATAAGCTTTTTCGTAATCGCTCGCTTTATAGTCTTCAAGTGCAGTTGAATAATTTTCAACGCCTCTTGACTCTGATGACGTGTGGTTATAAACAAAGTAGCCGATTGTAAATAAAGCCAAAAAGACAACTATATATAAATCGTATTTTTTTCTTCTTCTCATTCAAATTTATCCCAACTAATAATTAATCTTTTTCCTCCCAAAAAGACCAAAGTCTTTTCTGATACTTATATTTTAATATAGAAACATGCAAAAACAAAATCCTGTAATAAAAAATTACATATTGTCTAGTGAAAAATATGTTTTAAAAGACGAAATTTCTAAGTATCGTGATAATAGCATGAATATATGTGTTAAAGTAGAAAAGCAAGAAAAATTGAGATTTTTAGTCAGAGATAATCAAACCATCAATTTTATTGTATAATTGATTTATGAAATATCCGAATTTAGAAAAACTGGTAGATATAATTGCCGTATTAAGAAGTGAAAATGGCTGTGAGTGGGACAGAGAGCAAACTCATAAATCTTTACGCCCAAATATGTTGGAAGAAGCTTACGAAGCAGTTGATGCGATTGATGATGGGGATATCCCGAATTTGCGTGAAGAACTAGGAGATGTTCTTTTGCAGGTTGTTTTGCATGCTCAGATTGCAAAAGATAATAACGAATTTGATATTGAAGATGTTGCAAAAGAGCTTAGTGACAAATTAATTCATCGTCATCCTCATGTTTTCGGCAATCAAAAAGTTCATTCAACTCAAGAGATTTTAGACAATTGGGATAAGTTAAAAAAAGAAGAAAAAACTTATAGAAAATCAATTTTGGATGGAATTTCCAAATCTCAATCTGCTCTGATGTCTGCACAAAAAATCAGCAAAAAAGTTGTGAAAGTCGGCTTTGAATGGGATTCTGTTGATAGCTTGAAAAATTGTATTAAATCCGAATACAAAGAGTTTGAAGAAGCTGTAAAAGAAGGCGACAAAGACCACATGGAAGACGAGATGGGTGACATATTTTTTGCAACTGTAAATCTTGCAAGATGGTACAAAATTGACGCTGAACAAGCACTTTTAAGAGCAAACAAAAAATTCATGAAACGCTTCAAGAAAATGGAGGAAATTAAAACCAAACCGTTTGAAGATTATACATTTGATGAATTTAATGAGTTGTGGGGAAAGGCTAAAATGATGGCGAAGGAATAAGGTAATAGGGTATTTAATTGAAAATTGAAAGTAGAAAATTATTAAATTCGCTTCGCTCATAAAATTTAATATGAACTTATTCACTCATTTACTTAAAAAAGGAGCTTATATGAAAAAAATATTATCAACATTATTCGTAATCGCAGTAACTTGCTCGATTGCTTCTGCCAAAGAAGAATTCAGCACTGTTTGCGCAAACCATATTCTTGTTCCGAATGAAATAGACGCAATCAAATTAAAAAGCCAAATTAAAGATTTCAGTGATTTTCAATATTATGCAAGAATGTATTCGACTTGTCCTTCAGGTCGAAACGGTGGTGATTTAGGTTGCTTTGGTAGAAGACAGATGGTAAAACCGTTTGAAGAAGCAGCTTTTAATGGGAAAATAGGCGAAGTCTCCGAACCTGTTAAAACTGAATACGGTTACCACTTGTTGTGGGTTACAAAAAAATATTAAACAAAAACCGCCATGGATAGGGAAGAACACAGCTGTTGACGAAGCTTCGCTGAGCCTTACGGATGTGGGTTTTATTTAATGGAAAATTAGTTTTAGATATAGAGTTTATTAAAAAGGAAAAGAGGTAGATATGAAAAAGATTTTAACATTTTTGATGCTAAGTGCATTTTTAGCAACACCTTCATTCGCAGCTGCTCCTACGCAAGGACATCCGGGAAAAGTTTCCGGTCGTTCAGTTGGTGCGGCAGCAGTTTCATTAATTCTTTGGCCAGGATTAGGACAGTTAATAAATGATCAACCGCTTGAAAAGAACGTTACACACGCCGTTTTAGGTTTGACAGGTATTTTCAGATTTTGGTCTTGCTATGATGCTTTTGTTGACAGACAAGGCGGTGTTTGGCACAACAGAATTTAGTCAGATTAAAGCACCTCATAATGCAGGTGCTTTTTTATTTAATCAACCTTCAAAACTTCGTAAATATCCATCTTATGAGCTTTGCCTCGAATTTCCACATCAGAAATCTTAATAACTTCAATATAATTTTTTGTAGCCTCATAAGTGGTTGAGCCAATAAGCATGCTTGTTTTATAAATCTTGTTATAACTTTCTAAACGGCTTGCAAGGTTTACGGTATCACCAATAACAGTGTATTCCATTCGATTAACAGAACCGATATTTCCTACAAAAACCTCGCCTGTATTAATGCCAACACCGATTTCTATTCTTGGTTTACCTTCTGACGCCCATTTGCGTTGAAGTTCTTTAACCTTAACCAACATTTCGTAACCGCACCTTACTGCATTCAAGGCGTGGTTCTTGTCTTGAATAGGTTCGCCAAATATTGCCATAACAGCATCGCCGATAAATTTATTAATAATTCCGTTATGCTTAGCAACGATTGGTTCCATTTCAGTAAAATATTCGTTCAGAATCTCGGAAACCTGTTCTGCTGACATTGTTTCAGAAAGAGATGTAAAACCTCTAATATCAGAAAAAAGAACAGTCACGGTTGCTTTTTTACCACCCAAACCAAGATTATCAATGTTCATCACAATACGTTTCATAACGTCTTGTGACATGTATTTCCCCATCGCAGATTTAACTTTTTCTTTGCTCTGATTTTCAATAATAAATTTGTGAATATATGCAATAATCATCATAATTACAAACATTACTACAGGCGTAATTACATTAATCACAATGCCGAAATAAAAACATATTGCGCTAAATACCAAATAGCCGATAAGCAAAGTAAACGTCAAAGAAATAGATTTAAACAAATCATAAACTCTGATAATTCCATAAACCATAAGCATCCCAAAAATTACGATAAGCAGGTTTACAAAATGCGGTGTAACTTTCAAAAAATCGTTGTGCAAAATGTTATCAATTGCAGTTGCTTGAATATCGACTCCGGGGTGTGCTACTACCATCGGCGTGTTTTTATTATCGTTTAAACCTGCGCCCGCTGTTACATTTGCTCCGATTACAACGATTTTATCTTTAAAAATTTGCGGGTCAATGATTGATTTTTTACCATACTTGATATTATCATAAGAGTCCATTATATCAATTGCCGAAAACTTTTGGTGTGAATAGCCGTTAAATAATTTATAATATTTAATCGGCACAATTGATTGATAAGGCGTGGTTTTTAATTTTATTTTGTACTCTAAATCAGGAAATGCAAGCGTTTTATCGCCAACAACTATTTGAGGATTATCATACGCTATCAAGAATGTTTTTAATGCTAAAGAGGGATAAAGTTGCCCTTTGTATTCGAATATGTATTCATAAGTTCTGAAAACTTCATCCATTGCAAAAATATTCCAGTTTGAAAGCCCGTTTATAAACCCAGGAAAAGCGGTTACTGAACCTGCGTTTTTTATCACATTAAAACAAGGAGCCGGATAAGGCAGAATACTTTGATACAAATTTTGATGCAATTTTTTGTTGTTTGTAGCATCCAGCGCAAATTTTTTCGCAAAAGCTTTATCATAAATTGTGCCCTGTTCTTGATTTTCCCAAGGCATTGCTTGAGGAATAAAACCAAGTACAAAATTATCTATTTTATTTATATCGCCAAAAAATTTCTTATCAGATTCGGGATTATCCTTGTCTAAGCTTGAAATATTCGCATCATAAATGATAGATTTTGCGTCCGTATAATCGTTAAAATAATTAAAAATTTTGCACAACAATTCACGCTTCCACGGCCATCTGTAACGCTCAGCACTTTTTGTGTCAATAACAATAACCACAATGTCATCACTGCCATAAGTTTGCTTATGAGTATCAAACGGTAAACGTTCGGTTAAAACGTGCTTTGTCATAAAATCATAAGTTTTCGGTTCTACAAATGTGTAAGTTATAACGTAAACAAAAACTAAAAAAAGTATAACAATGATACTTGAAAATGCAAATTTAATCTTATTCATAATTTAATGATAGAGGAATTTTGTGCAAAGTGCAACTTTGTCCATTGTTTGTAACAATTTTAGTATGAGTAAATTTAATGGTGCAATTTTTGCACCATTAAATTTAGATATCTATACTAAAGATTTATACATATCCAAATACTTTTTCGCACTTTCTTTCCAACTAAAATCAGCTTTCATTGCACTTTGACGCATTGCGTTAAATGTGTATTTATCCTTATAAACATTCATTGCGCACAAGATTGCATCTTTCATTGCACCGCCATCGTAACCCCAGAATTTGAAGCCGTTCGAATTATCAAGCGGATAACCTGTTACAGTGTCTTCTAAACCGCCTGTTGCACGAACGATAGGTAATGAGCCGAAGCGCATTGCAATTAGTTGAGAAAGCCCGCAAGGTTCAAACTTTGATGGCATCAAGAAGAAATCACTTCCTGCATAAATTAAGTTTGCCAAATCAGCTCTGTATCCCACATAAGCACGAATATTCGGCGTATTATTCGATAGCCAAATAAATAGATTTTCATAAGACTTGTCGCCTGAACCTAAGAAAATAAAATCAGCATCAAGGTTACGCAAATTATTTTCTTCTTGTCGGATTAAATCTAATCCTTTTTGATCGACTAATCTTGAAATCAAAGCAATAAGCGGTCTTTCAGGATTATATTTTAAACCAAAAGTTTCTAAGATTTTCTTTTTATTCTCTTCTTTATTGTCTAAAGAAGTTACGTCATAATTTTTAGCCAATGTTTTATCAGTTTTTGGGTTGAAAACATCATAGTCAATTCCGTTTACAATACCCACAAGTTTATTGGTATGACCACGAAGTGTGTAGTCCATACCTTCACCGTATTCCTGCGTTAATATTTCTTTTGCATAATTTGGAGAAACCGCAACTACTTTATCTGCATAATTAATCGCACCTTTCATCCAATTAACGCGTCCGTAGTGCTCGCATCCCCATTCGTTGAATACGATATCTTTTCTCATATTGGCAAAATCTAAAATATCTTCAAACCAAACTCCTTGATAAGCCAAGTTATGGATTTCAAAAACATTTTTTGTTTTAGACCAAAATTCATCAAATTTGTAATTAGCTTTGATATACAAAGGAATCATTGCTGTGTGCCAATCGTTTGAATGAATTATATCGGCTCTAAAGTTGAGTTGCTTAGCGTATTCTAGAGTTGCAAGAGAAAACGCAATATATCTTTCGTGTTCATAACGCGGGTCAAGCCAGCGCGGATAAACTTCTTGAAAACAAGAAAAATACCAATCACTTTGAACAAAAAACACATTGATATTTGTGTTTGGAAGTTTTGTCATGTGGAGTTTGAATTTTTGTGGTGAAGAGCCGAAAGTTATCCACATTTCAGAATTTTCCAGTTCTTTAATACCCCACTTCTCTTTATCAATACATCCGTGTAGAGGAGTAAAAATAGCAATTTCAGCGTTTTTTTCTAAAGCTTTGGGTAAACTTCCGACAACATCAGACAAACCGCCTGCTTTAGAAAATGGTGAAACTTCTGCAGCTGCAAATAATATTTTCATAAAACTCTACTCCTTATTTTACACAAATGGGGTTACTCTCAATGTTTGAATTATAAAACTTTCAAGAACTAAATACAAGAGGGATCGAGAAATGCACTACAACTTGGGTTTCCGGTAACGTAAGTTGGACTTTCAGCCCAACAACAGTTCTTGTAAATAACAAATTTTTCTGATTCAAATTTCATGCTATAATTTAAAAGGTATGAAACGTTTTATCCGAAAATTATTTTCTAAAGTTACACTCGTAATTCTGATTTGCATTTTGGCAATTCTGACTTTTTTCTTTTGGGGTTGGATAGAAAAACAAGCGCTTAAAGTAAAAGGTATGTACCTGATTTATAAAGGCGATCAGGCTTATAGTCAAGATAATATGGCAAAAACTCTTGAGTTTTACCAAGAAGGCTTGAAGCTTTACCCCGAACACTACGAAGCTTGGTTTAACTTAGGAAATATTTATGCTGTGTATGAGGATTATTTTTCTGCTGTAGATTCTTATGAACACGCGATTAAATATAACCCAAAATTTGTTATGGCAAGAATGAATTTGGGTATAGTTTATTCGGAAGATTTAGGATTTTTTGACGAAGCTATTGACCAATTTGACACGATTACCCAACTTAAAATTTGGAAACTTTGGATTCCGTTTGTGTATTCTAATGTAAAAAGTGTTAGAGCAAACCGTGGGATTGCTTATTATAACAAAGGCGTAGCTTACAAACAAAAAGCAATGTATCTTCCTCTTGAAAAGAAATATTTGGCATACCAGTTTTTGGGTGATGCAATTACTGCTTATACAAAATCATTGAAATTCTTGAAAAAGAATTATGATATCTATTACAATAGAGCTGTGGCACACCATTTGCGCGGTGAATATAAAGAAGCAGGATTAGATTATTGTAGAGCAATTGATGTTGAGCCGATGAGGTTTGACTCTCACTATAATTTGGCGGTGCTTTTAAGACAATTAAATCGTTATAATGATTCTTTGAGCGAACTTCAAAAAGCTGCAATGCTTATAGTAGAAGAACCAGATTCTTCGACATTACAATCTGCGTATATTTTTAATTTACTGAACGAAGTTTCAAGAAAACTAATCTCAAGTGACGATTATTACGCACAAAAAGTTACGGATGAGCCGACAGCTGGTATAAGTTATACTTATGTGAACGGCAAAATTGTTCCTGATGAAGAATTTGATAAAGCAATTCTAAAGAATTTCAGAACATGTTCGGGTTTTGAATATTTTAAAGATGAAGAAATTGATGAGGATAATGATTTTTAATGGAAAATAAAGAACTTCATTTTTTAACAAAAATTTCGGATATTTTAGTAAAAGAAGTTGATACTGCAGAATTAGCATTAGAGTTAAAAACTGTTTTAGAAACTTATGTAAAAATCAATAATCTTAAAGTTTTTGTTTTTGATAACGTAACTTCTACAATGCGCGATTGTGCTGACAGTTGGAAGGTTATTGAAGATGATTCAGAAATTTATTCTGCGTTTGAAAATATAAAAGAACACGATTTTGTTATAAATTCTAAAGCATACAAACTCCCACCTTCAATCGGAGAAGTTACGCTTAAAGTAAGTTCGTTGGTTATGCCAATGCTTAAAGAAGGTAATGTGTTCGGGCTTATTGAATTGGAATTTGATGATGATACTTCTATTGATATGGAATTTTTATTCTTGATGAGGATTTTTGCTGCGCAAGCTTCATTAAAACTTCAAAATATAATTTTAAATGAGCAATCAAAGATTAATGTAGAATTCCATGATTCAATGAAAAATATTGCAAAAATCATTGAAACACAATATGAATTAAATTACATTGTGCCATTAATTGGCGAGATGCTTGATAGATTTATTTCAGACCATTTGATTTATGTATTTTTAAAACAGGATAATGAATATAAACTTGTTTGGCCAAAAGCTTGTAAAGACGAAAGAATTTATGAAACGCTTAAACAGCTAACACCTGAAACAAATTATATTTTAACTTCTGACGATAAAATCGGTGCATTTCCGCTAACATCTGATGGTGAAATTACAGGTTGTATTGTTGCAAGAAGCACTTTAGACAAGCTTTCTAAACGTGATATAAGTTATTTAGAGCAACTGACAAGACAGTCGGCAATTACAATAAATCGTGCCAACACTTATTCAAAAGTTTTGCAGTATGCGACATTGGACGCTTTAACAAACTTGAATAACAGACGCCAATTTGAAGTACGTTTAAAACAAGAAATCGCAACAACAAAGCGTCAAAAAAATCCGCTTTGTGCAATGATGGTTGATATAGATTTCTTTAAAAAAGTAAACGATACGTACGGGCATGCAAGCGGTGATGCTGTTTTAAGGACGGTTGCATCAATTATTAAAGAGCATTTAAGAGAATCTGATATTCCATCAAGATATGGCGGAGAAGAATTCGCAGTTCTTCTTCCTTATACTCATATTGAGGAGGCTAAAATTGTCGGAGAACGCTTAAGAAAGGCTGTTGAAACGACACCAATTCCTATTGACAAAAAAAATATAAATGTGACAATAAGTATGGGTTTAGCCGAATTTAGTCCTCAAGAAACTGGTGAAGATTTGTTCAAACGCGCTGACAGTGCGTTATACGAGGCAAAAGAAAGCGGAAGGAACAGAGTATGTGTAGATTTAAGTGTAAATCACTAGACGATACAAAAAAATTGGCTTATAAATTTGCAAAGCTTGTAGAAAATGACGGCTGTTTTGTAAACCTTTTCGGTGAAATCGGCGCAGGAAAAACTGCATTTGTAAAGCTTGTTGCAGAAGCATTGGGCATCAAAGAAAAAGTTACAAGCCCAAGTTTTGTAATTTTGAACGAATATTATAGCGCATCTATTCCTGTCTATCATTTTGATTTGTATAGACTTGAACATGCCGGCATTAAAACAATTACGGATGAACTTAGAGAATATTCTACCGGTAAAAAAATTACTTTTGTAGAATGGGCAGAATTTTCTCAGGGCGAATTACCGTTTGAAAGACTTGAAATAAACGTAACTTATGATGATTCTGACGACAGCAGAATTTATGAGTTTAAATCTATTGGAAAAGATAAAGTTTTGGAAGGACTAAAAGATTGAAAATATTAGCGTTTGACACTTGCTTAGATAAGACATACATAACTTTAGCAGAAGATGATAAGGTTTTAAGAAGCGAAACAATTGTTTCTGATGGACAAAATTACCATTCTGCATATTTGATTTCAACTATTGTAAAAGTGTTGAAAGAATTGAATTTGACACCGAAAGATATTGATATGATAGCAACGGATATCGGACCCGGAAGTTTTACGGGAATCAGAGCCTGTACAACAGTTGCAAGAGTACTTGCACAACAACTTGATATCAAGGCAGTTGGAATTTCTTCTCTTGAAATTCTTTCTAAGATTTTGGGCGGTAATGATTTGGTTGCACTTGATGCAAGAAAAAATAAAGCCTATATTTATGACGGTGATATTAAAGGCGCAATTGAATTGGAACAAGTAGATGAACTTGTTAAGGGACGCACTTTAATTACTGATAATAGCTTGCTTGAAAGATTCAGCCAATTTACAGATAAAGCTGTTTCTTATCAGGTTTCAGATTATCCGTTGGGAGAAATTTTGGCAAAATTGGCTTATGAAAAAGCTGTTAATAACGAAGAAACAGATTGGCGAAAACTTAAACCACTTTATATTCAACCGCCACCTGTTTTTGGAAAGTAAAAGATAAAGGACGATATGCCAAGATTACCTGAATATTTAAAAAGACCTATAATTGATACAGAAAAAACAAAAACCGTAAGAAGAATTTTAAAAACAAAATGCCTTAATACGGTTTGTGAAGGTGCACGTTGCCCGAATAAAAGCGAATGTTATTCACATAACACGGCAACATTTTTGATTATGGGGAATGTTTGCACTAGAAACTGTCGTTATTGCAATATTTCAAGCGCAAAACCCGAACCGTTGGATTTGGATGAACCTAAACATATTGCAGAAGCCGTAAAAGAATTGGGTTTAAAATATGCGGTTATAACTTCCGTAACACGCGATGACGTGGAAGACGGCGGGGCAGAGCATTTTAAAAACTGTGTTGATGAAATCAGAAAAATTTGTAATGCAAAAATCGAGATTTTAACTCCTGACTTTAAGCCAAGAAATTTAGCACCACAGGGAAAAGTACAGACACTAAATACTTATGCACCTCTTGAAACAATAATCAAAGCTAATCCTGATTGCTTCAATCATAATATTGAAACTGTAAAAACTTTATTTTCTACTGCTCGCCCCCAAGGAAATTATGATTGGTCGTTGGAAGTTTTAAAATACATTAAAAATAATTCTTCAATCGTAACAAAATCAGGTTTGATGGTAGGCTTAGGCGAAACATTGGCGCAAATTGAAGAAACTTTATGCGATTTAAAGAATGTGGGTGTTGATATTGTGACAATTGGTCAATATATTCAACCATCTAAAGCACATTTAGATGTTGCTAAATTTTATACATTAGAAGAATTTGAAGAATTAAAAACGCTCGCACGCAAAGTTGGGTTCAAAAATTATCAAATCGGCCCTCTTGTAAGAAGTTCTTACCATGCGATGAATAGTTTTAATGAAATGAACAGATGATATAATATCTTATTTACATATAAGTGTAGGGTAGACTTTACTCTACCCTACACCTTGTGTGAATTTAGCGTTGTTTGGAGCCCTTATTTATACTTTTTTATCTTTATCTTTGTCGTCAGCGACTGTGCCAGGGGTTGTACCGCCATTTGTGGTGCCTGTTGTGATAGCTCCACTATTAGTACCCGAAGCTGGAGCACTTTGTGCTAAAACAGTTTCTGTATCTCCTGTAAGTTGTGACATAACATCTTCAGGAGCTTCCATCTCTTCAGGAATTTCCAATTCCAAATCTTCAACACCTTCCATTTGTCCGGCGTAAATGTCGATATTTTCGTCGTAAAGGTCTGTTGTTCCAGAGTTCAAATCTTGAGTAATTTTTCGGGCGTCGATTTCATCACCAATATCACTAGCCATTTTACCTTGTTCTACAGCGGCTACAGCACTAAAAGCACCTGCTACGATAGAAGCCGCTCCTAAAGCCCAATTCCAAAAGCCCATTCCCATTAATCTTGCACCAGCACTAGCACCATTTACCGCATTTAAGCCTTGACTTGCTGTTTCAACAATACACATTGTGCGGGTTGTTCCATCGAAACTTTCTGCATAATCAGTTACTCCTTCAACTTCACCCATTGTTGAAGCGGCATTATCATAAGTTTCTTGATAATCGCCCATTTGAGCATAAATATCTCCAACCTTGTCTGTTGTTTCATCCGATAAATCACCAATATCAATACCTAATTGTTGCATTAATGGTACAAGTTCTTTTAAGAGTGCTTTTTCGTCTTCAGATAAAGGTTCACCGGATTTAGCTTTCTCCATCAAAGCGTCATAGCTTGCTTTGTACATATCATATTCAGTTTTCTTATCTTCAATATCGCTATTAGCATCTTCATTGTATGTTTGTGCTTCATCAGATAAATCTACAATTTCATTACCTGCTGTTTCCATATCACTTTGAGCCATTTGCAAAGATGCTTGAGCGTCATTCATTGTATTTTTAAGCTCATCACAAGCTTCTTTCTCGGTTTTATTAGGTTTTTTGACTTTATATGCGGCTGCAGTTGCAATTGCGAGAGCAGCTGCAACATAAGCACTTGCACTTGCACTTTTACCACTTGATGTTTTAGCTCCATTTTCAGCTGTTTTTGTACTTGCAGCTTTTCCAAAACTTCCAATTCCACCTTTTTGAAAAATTTTAGTAGAACCTCCTACGAAATTTCCAATACCACCTGCAGATATAGAACCCATTGTGAAACTTGCAATAGAGGCAGCACTAGAAAGAGAATTGTTTACAATATTACCGGTATCATTGCCACTATATCCTGTTTTATCCTTTGCAGAATCGGCACCATTAGCTTTGGCGGTAGAAAAATCATCGTCATCGATTTCATATGCGTTTTCATCATTCGAAGCAGTGGCACGCCAATTCTTCAATTCACCGCTCCAAGTTTGTGTCAACTCACCCATATCTTTAGCAGAAATCTTCATTGTATTTCCGCCATAGTTATAATTGTACCAGCATTTATATGCGTACGCTTGTGAAGTTGTTGCCTTTGAAAGATTAAATGAATCTTGAATTGCCATAATTCCCTCCGATTTGTTTGCTTAATCTATTTATCGGCATTTTTTTGAAAAACTTTAGTGTTTTAAGAATTATTGTTACAAATGTTTACAGTTTTCTATAGGGGCTTCTTGACAGCAGGTATTATAAGATACGAAGATATGTACGGTTGTGTGTAGTAAAAAATTAAATTCTTATAAAAATAAACCTTAAACACTTGACTATGACGCATTTTTGAGTTAAAAAGCAAGTGTAAGTACAAAGGGATAACACTATGAAAATAAATAGCATTGGAGCAAATTACGCGGGTAATTATGCTCAAAAAGAAATAGCAAAAAACAAACAGACAAAATTAAATTTTACAGCTCCCAAAATCGACAATGGCTTGGAAAAAGATACTGTTTCATTTAAAGGCGGTGCTCCAAATTATCCAAGACGTTTCAGAGACTTAATGGGATTAGGTGGTACTGCTGTATCTATGGGAATTTCAGCTTTAGCCAATGACATTCCGTTTTTACAAGTTGGCGTGCCTGCTTCTGTTGTAATTGGAGCATTTTGTTTTCTTGTAGGCAACTATTTAGGCATCGACCTGGAAAACAAAATTGAAGATCTCACAGATTCAAAAGAAGACATGAAAAAAGTCACAGAAGAAACGATTGAAGAAATTGTCGATGAAGATGAAGAAATAAAGGATCGTTCATAGTTCTAGCTCTTTTTTACAATACATTAGTGATGAAAAAGAACGTAGGTGGGAACCGCTTCCGCTTTTCCCCCACTACGACTATAGAATGTAAGTCGTGTTGGACAATTGACATCCAACACGACAAATATATAAAGCATAGAAACGGTGCGTTCTTTGAACGCA
>USFB01000019.1 GCA_900553895.1 uncultured bacterium
GTTGAGTGTGTAAGGATAGATTGTACAACTTTTGTGCTTGGTATTCCAGCACCAATAGTTGTTTCTGTAATTATAATAATCGTAAGTTGTTTCTATTTATTCAAGAATTCAAAAATATCAGAGTAAGCTATTGTATTTTGAGTTGAAGTTTTTAGATTCTTTACAGAAACTTGTTTTGAGTTGATTTCATCTTCGCCTAAAATTAGAGCATAATTAGCTATTTTTGAAGCTTTTTCTAGTTGTTTTGTAAATTTTTTGTTTGTCATATCAAAATTGCAACTAATGTTATGTTCTCTTAGGTTTGATACAAGCTTCAAGGCTTCTAAAGTGTTGTTAGAAACAATATATGCTGTTAATTTTTCTTCTTGTTTTTGTTCAAGTAAAGAATATAATCTTTCCATTCCCATAGCAAAACCTACGGCTGGAGTGTCTTGTCCTCCAAGATTACGTACTAGAGAATCATATCTTCCCCCACCACAGACTGCGTTTTGAGAGCCTAAGTTGTTTGATTTAATTTCAAAAACTGTTCTGTTATAGTAATCCAAACCTCTTACTAAAAGTTTATTAATAGAATAATTAATATTCAAAGCGTCTAAATAACCTTTTAATTCATTAAAATGATTTGCACAATCTTCACAAATAAAATCAGATTGAATAACTTCTTGAATTTCAGGTTTCGCATAAATTTCTTTACATTCTTCAACTTTGCAATCCAAAAGTCTTAGCGGATTTTTTTCGTATCTTGCTTGGCAATCAGGACAAAGTTCGCTCAAATATGGTTTAATTACAGCTTTTAACTTTGCTTTGAAAGTTTCACGACATTCAGGACAACCGAGAGAATTCAATTCAACACTCAAATCGTTCAAACCAAGTGCTTTAAGGTAATTAACCGCCATTAAAATAACTTCCGCATCAGCAGTGGCTTGCTTTATACCAAAAACTTCAACACCAACTTGGTGGAATTGTCTTTGACGACCGGCTTGTGGACGTTCGTATCTGAACATCGGTCCTTTGTACCAAAGTTTAACAGGGGCAGAAAGTCTGTGCATACCGTTTTCAATAAATGCTCTAACTACGCCTGCTGTATTTTCGGGACGAAGAGTTAATGAACGTTCGCTTTTTTCAAATGTGTACATTTCTTTATTAACGATATCTGTTGTATCGCCAACACCACGCGCAAAAAGTTCAGTTGCCTCAAAAATCGGAGTTCTGATTTCTTTCGCACCATATTCCGTAAAAATCTTTCTTGCCTCATCTTCCATAAAGTGCCATACAGGCATTTCAGCTGGAAGAATGTCTTTTGTTCCTTTTTGTACTTTTATTATTGCCATAATTCAAATTCCTTTATATAATTTAATTGTACTATATGAACGTATTAAGTAAATATCGATTGGAGAAACAATGGGAATAAAAGTTACAAAAATGCAAGGCTGTGGAAATGATTTTGTCATTATTGATTATGATGAATTCTTAAAACTTGATATGAAAATTACAGACGCAGCTAAAATGCTTTGTGATAGACACTTCGGAGTTGGCGCAGACGGGCTTATTATTCCTAATACAAGTTGCGAAGAAGCAGATATTGGTTGGTTTTTCTACAATTCTGACGGCTCTACTGCTCAAATGTGCGGAAACGGTATGAGATGTTTTGCCAAATATGTTTACGATAACAAACTTATAGATAAAAAAATGTTCTCCGTAAAAACTTTAGCAGGAATTATTAAACCTGAAATCCTTGATGACGGATTTGTTCGAGTAAATATGTCACAGCCGATTTTGGAATCTGAAAAAATTCCTTTCATTCCACACCACAATTTGAATTACAAAATGTCTGTTAAAAATATGATTTTTGACGGTAACGCTGTTTCAATGGGAAATCCGCATTTTGTAATTTTCGTTTCACCTGAAGATGATGTAATGGAATTTGCAAAAGAATACGGGCCGATTATTGAAACTAGCGCAGAATTTCCTGAAAAAACAAATGTAGAGTTTGTAAAGATTAAGTCTTACAAAAAAATCGAACTTGCGGTTTGGGAAAGAGGATGCGGTATCACTTTGGCTTGCGGTACGGGTGCTTGCGCTAGTGTTGTAGCAGGTATTCTAAACGGATATATTGAAAACGCCGTAGAAGTTCAACTGCCAGGTGGCGTCGTAAATGTAGTTTGGAACGGTGCACCAAATAAACCTGAAGGGGATGTATTCCTTTCAGGTCCTGCAGAATATGTATTTCAAGCTGAGCTTGCCTAGATAATCTTTATGTAAGTTGGGCTTTCAGCCCAACAAAAATATTTAATTAAAACACGCATTAGGCTTGACGTCACTCCGAAAAAAGTATAAAATGAGTGCATGGCATAAAACAAAGTGCCAAGGTTATTAATTATTTAGGAGAACAATCATGTACCAAGACGAAAAGCTTATTTGTGAAGATTGCGGTTGTGAATTCGTATTCACAGCAGGTGAACAAGAGTTTTATGCAGAAAAAGGTTTAACAAATAAGCCAAAAAGATGTCCAAACTGCAGAAAGGCTAAAAAACAACAACACCGTGGTAAAAAGAGAATGTTTGATGCAGTTTGCGCAAAATGCGGTAAGCAAACTCAGGTACCTTTTAACCCGACTCAAGGCAGAGATGTTTTATGCAAAGAATGTTTTGACGCAGAAAAAGCTAATGCTTAAAATTTAATATAAAAAAATTTATGTAAAAATTGCACCTTACCTTTCTAAATTGAAAAAGGTAAGGTGCAATTTTTTTGCATCATTAACATTAATCACTTTCAATTTCTAAAATCCAATCGCCTGTTTCAATTCTTCAGATTTTTTGATTTTAACTTCTTCTTCAAGCATTTTCAAAATTTCGTTCAAATTTTCAATACCTAAAATATCCGTTTTCTTTTTAACTGTTGCAAAATCTCCGGCAGTTAGGCCTTTTATATCGACTTGTGTATTTTTAATACCCCAAAAGTGTTCAATTGCACAATTCACCTGCTTTTGATTCAAAAAATCAAATCTAATTTTAAACGTAAAACGCCTTAAACTTGCCTCATCCAATGAATCTAGCAGATTTGTTGTACAAACGAAAGGATATTCATGTACTTCCATCCAAGTAAGCATTTCATTTACTTGTGAAACTTCCCAGCGTCTCATTGCATTGTTTCTATTTTGCAGAAAGCTATCAGCTTCATCAAAAATCAGCATTGCTTTTTTAGCTTTTGCTTCTGCAAAAGCAGCCGCAATATGTTTCTCAGTTTCACCAACATAAGGCGAAATCAAATCACTTGCGCGTTTCATAACAACTTCTATGCCTAGATTTTTAGCCAAATATCTTGCATATAAGCTTTTGCCTGTTCCCGGTTCACCATAAAGACAAAGAGAAAAATTCATTTTGCCACTGGATTTAATTCTTGATGTCAGATTTTTAATATCAATATCAGAATTTACAAGGTTTTCGTCATAATCCTGTATCGTAAATTCTTTTTTGTTTTTTACATTTTTCTTTTTTGTAACAACTTGTGCAACATTTTCAATAAATCCTTCAAAATCGTCCGCATTACCACCAACAATTTCTGTATTGACAATGGCATTAATAATAAGTGATGGGGGGATATTGTAACTCTTGTTTAACTCTATTAATTTTGTACGATTAATTTTAATTTCACTTTTTTTAACAGCTTTTTCCCAAATCTTCAGCCTTGTATCTTCTGTAAGTTCTTTGAATTCTATGCAATAAGTCATTCTTCTGAGAAACGCCGGATCAACATCTTGAACATTGTTTGTTGTCCAAATCACAGGAACATTTGTAGTTTCTAAAATTCGATTTAAATAACCCTTATAACCATAGCGATTCATCGCATCTTCGCCTTCATCAAACAGAATACAGGATTTGCCAAGCGATTTTAAAAGATATTGTTTTGAATATAAATCTGCAAGCCTATCTCCTCTATCAGCTTCTTTAAAAGTTTCTCTTGTTGTTACAACAGAATACATAGGAATTTTACAGGAATTTGCAATTAGTTTTGCAAATTCTGTTTTACCGGTTCCAACACCGCCATAAAGAAGAATGTTGACGCCTTGTCTATTTTCTTCAACGGAACGAGCTAAAAGCTTTGTTACAATTTCTAATTTATCTTTTAGATGAGGATAATTGCTTATTTTTAGTGCAGATTTCTCTGTTTTTCCAAGAAGAACTTTAGCAATTTTGCTTGGTGTGTTGCAGTCTTCATTGTCAAATATTTCTAACAGCTCCGAATTTATTACAATGTCATCAGTATCAACAATCTTTTTCTTACGCAAAGTATCTATCAAACGACTTTGTTTTCCGGCTCGTACTTTTAGATATTTCATTGCAAAGTTTCTAAATTTGTTTCCATCCAGACAATAATAAAAATCATCAATCATTTGATTTACTTCCCGCAATATTAATAATACTAAAATTTCATACTCTTCGTTACTTAAATCATAAAGTGATTTGAGGATTAGTAATTTATTTTCTAAAACCGTATTAACAGGTTTTATTTTTTGTTTTAATTTTATAACATCTTGATACAACACCCATTTCAATACAGAACAACTTTTTGTGCTGTCTGTGTCTGGGGAACCATCATTTAGTAGAGGGTATTTTTTCTTGTTGATTTTAAATTCTTTAACCAGAAAATTAAAAATGTATACAAAGTTAAAATTTTTTAAATCCGTTACACATAATAGCTTTTCTAAATAGTCCAAAGTCTTGCGTCTTTCAAAATTGTTCATAATATTTCTCCTTATTATTATGTACTCATTTTAAAGCATTGTTACGTCAAATTCGGACACAGATATAATAAAAGTTAATGGTGCAAAAATTGCACCATTAACTTAAGCAATAAAAAAAGCCCTTCATCAGGACTTCCAATTTCTTTAATTAAAATGGAGCGGGAGACGAGGCTCACTGTGTCTGTTTGCGAGCAGGAAAAGGTGACTAAATGTCACGTTTTCCGTAGAGTAAAAAATCATTCGTCGAATTCTTCAAGAGCAAATAGAGGGAGCGACGAAAAGCGTAAGCTTTTCTTTGTCGCGAGTTCTACCTCGTCGTTCATAAATTGGCAATAAAAAAAGCCCCTTTAATAGGACTTCCAGTTTCTTTATTTAAAATGGAGCGGGAGACGAGGCTCGAACTCGCGACATCCTCCTTGGCAAGGAGGCATTCTACCACTGAATTACCCCCGCTCGGTATATTTATATCATACATGCTAATAATTTAAAGTCAACAATTTAATTTTAAAAACTTTCATTAAAAAGTCTTCTATTTAATTTTTTGAAATTGAATAGAAGACTTTACAAGTTTTTGAATAAAAGCTTATTCTACAGTTACTGATTTTGCCAAGTTTCTAGGTTGGTCAACATCTTTGCCTAAAAATTCTGCGATATAATAAGCTAACAATTGCAATGGAACAATCGCAAGTGCAGGTGATAATATTTCTGATATTTTCGGAACTCTGATTATGCAATCAAAAAGTTCTTCCATTTTTGAATCTGTACAATCAGTAAGTGCTATCATTCGTGCGTTGCGAGCTTTTGCTTCTTCTGAATTTGACATAATTTTATCAAATACTTTGCCTGACATCAAGATTGAAAGCACAGGCATAGATTCATCTAACATTGCAATAGGACCGTGTTTTAATTCACCAGCTGTATATCCTGTTGCGTTTATATAACTGATTTCTTTAAGTTTCAAAGCTCCTTCTAACGCTGTTGGGAAGTTAATTCCTCTTGCAATAAAAATAAAGTCTTTTGAACTGGAGAACGCTCTTGCGCATTTTTGAACATCATCTGTATGCGCTAAAACTTTCTCAATTTTTTGTGGAAGAACGATTAATTCATGTTTCAAATTAACTAATTCTTCTTTTGGCATAGAGTTTTTAACTTCTGCCATATAAATTGCCAACAAGTAGAACGAAATCAACTGTGCCATGTATGATTTTGTAGCCGCAACAGAAACTTCTATACCTGCATTCACCGGAACTAAGCTGTCTGCTTCTCTCGCCATTGTTGAATCAGGTCGGTTAGTTACGATTAAAATATGTGAACCTTTGTTTTTTGCTTGTCTTACAGCGGTAATAGTATCAGCTGTTTCACCTGATTGAGAAACGCCAATTACAAGCGTATTCTTATCTGTAATTGTTTTTCTGTAAATGTATTCGCTTGAAGGTTCAACATCAACAGGAATTCCGCAAAAATCTTCAATTAAATATTTACCAACCATTGCAGCATGCAAAGATGTCCCGCAAGCAACAATCTGAATACGGCTTAAGTTTTTTAATTTATCTTTATCTAAAGTAACTTCTTTTAAAATGATATCCTCATCCATTGCATGAAGTTTTCCTGAAAGCACGTTTCTAACAACATCAGGTTGTTCATGAATTTCTTTAAGCATGAAGTGCTTATAACCCATTTTGCTTAATGCTACAGGTTCCCAAGGAAGAGTTTCTACTTTCAAAGTTAATGGATTTTTGTCAATATCAATAACTTTGTAAGAATCAGGTTTCAATGTCACAATTTGATTATCATCTAAATACATTGCCTTTTTTGTATATTGGATTAATGCAGGAACGTCAGATGCTACAAAGTTTTCACCTTCACCTAAGCCAACAACAAGTGGCGCATTTCTTCTTGTCGCAACAATTGTATTTGGTACATCTTGATGAATAACACAAAGAGCATAAGCACCTTCAATTTCTTTTGTAGCAAGTCTTACTGCTTCTGTTAAATCGTGAGTTTCACCATATTTTGTAGCTACTAAATGTGCAACGGTTTCTGTATCGGTTTGAGAGCGGAATGTGCAGCCTTTAGCTTCTAATTTTGCTCTTAATTCTTTGTAATTTTCAATAATACCGTTATGAACAACCGCTACCTTTCCACAATTACAAGAATGTGGGTGTGCGTTTTCTACTGTTGGCGCACCGTGTGTTGCCCAACGAATATGACCTATGCCGATTGTTGATTTAGAAATTTCTGCGTAATTTTTTTCAACTATGTCTTTAAGATTTTGTAATTTACCTGCAGCTTTATAAAGTTCAACTTTGCCTTCCACATTAACCGCAATTCCTGAAGAATCGTAACCTCTGTATTCAAGACTTGTTAAACCTTCTAAAAGAATATCAACCGCTGTTTTATTTCCAACGTAACCAACAATTCCGCACATTTATTATATCCTCGCTATTTTGTAAATAGAGTTGAAAGGTAGAAATGTTGAACAGTTGAACGGTTCAAATTATTCACTTTTGATAAGCAGATATTGTTAGCCAAAACGAACTTATCGAACTTTTCCGCTTTTCAAATTTTCAACTCCTCTGCACTTTATTTTAACATAAAACAGAAATTCTGCTAATTAAGATTTTCTAAAGAAGTTTCTGATTTTATATACACCGGCGATACCTGCGGAGAATAAAACAACACCGCCAAAAATTTTAAAATACAATTTTTTATTAAAATCATTTTTTGTTTTCTCCTTTTTTGCACCTTCATATATATCAGTATTAATTTGTTGTATTCTTTTGTCTGCGTCTTTGTTAGAAAACAGTGTTTGTTTAGGCAAAATTGCAGGAGCTTCTGCCGCGACAATTTTCGGTCGTTTAACCTTGGTTTCTGTCGAGTAGTGTCCTTCTAAATAATTGTTTTTAATTTCACTCATTTAGAATAATTCTCCATAATGTAACAATTTGTGCAGCCTGTTCTTCGGTAAGTACATCATTCCCGTCTGAACAGGAATATCAGGTACTTTCTTTCTGAGACATTCCTCCATATATTCATTCGCCTGAGGTGACGTGAACCTGAACCCGAGCTTGTAAAAGAACAGAGCCGGCGATGATTCTTTGACCAGTGGCGCAGAAAAAGTCACAATACGCCCTTCTGCCTTCGGATCAAACATAGCTTTTTCAGCCAAAGCTTTTATTGCCTCCGCACCAAGTCCGCACCTTGGTTTAGGTGATTGAATATAGTCAATTATATAACAGTTTTTCAAATACTGTATTTTCCGTTTGACCGGAATAATAAATGATTGTTGATTAAAGAAGTTCCCCTCCTCCGGCTTTCGTTCCAGATTAAGAGTTTCTTCGACCACATCTACATAGTCATCCTCTATTACTCCGGGGATAGCAATATTATCCCCTCTTTTTAATTTTTTGACACGAATAGTTGCCTTTTCTTTTAACGGAATTGTTTTAAAGCCCAGTATTGGTGGCATACTAAAGCTTGATACAGATGCAGTCGGTTTTGCGACTGCCATCTGTGGACGCATGTCCATAGATGCAATATTATTAATCATAACCTACCTAACCTATTTTTATCTAACCTTATATTTATAAAGTCTTTTTTGTTAAAAAAATTGCCTTTTTAAGAAAAGAATAAAAAGGTTTGTTACAAAACTTAATATTTTTATATCGCTTTCTACAACTTTTTACAAACTATTTTGGCTCAGAAGAAAAAAGTTACTAAAGATTTCAATACCATCTTCTGTTAAAATTGCTTCCGGGTGGAATTGAACGCCATAAATCGGCTTATCTTTGATTTTTAGAGCCATCGGAATATTATCTTTTGTCCGAGCGGTTATTTTAATCGGTGACTCATTCGACAAAAAAGAAGACGCAACCATAAGCGAATGATATCTTGTCGCGCTGAAACCTTGTTTCAGTCCCTTAAACAGCTCAAAATCATCATCAAAAAATATTTCAGAATTTTTACCATGAAAAGGTTCCGAAGCCTTAACTATATCCGCACCAAAATATTTCGCGATGCATTGCATGCCCAAGCAAACGCCCAAAATCGGAACTTTATCTTGAAAATAATCAATTACATTCATTGTAACGCCAGAGTTTTCAGGATTTCCCCACCCCGGAGAAAGAATTATTTTAGAAAATTTAAGTTTTTTAATATCTGTCAGGCTCAATTCGTCATTTTTGATTACAATAGGTTCTATACCTAAAATTTTGATGTACTGCACGATATTATATGTAAAGGAATCATAATTATCAATTATAAGCACAATTGCACCTCAACCATTTTTCGAACTGAATTAAAGCAAAAAATCTTATCAGCAGTTTCTAAATCTTTAGGATAGAAAATTTTTTCAACAAGCTTGCCTTCTTCTAAAAGTTTTTGTCTTAAAGTACCGTTTAACAAGCCACAAGAAACAGGCGGAGTGTATAATTTGCCGTCTTTTTTTATTGCAATGTTTGTAAAAATTCCTTCCGTAATTTCTCCGCGCTCATTTGTTCTAATATGCTCGAAGACATCCGTCGGCATGGCTTCGCGGATAGTAGTTTTATGATAAAGAAAAGGATTATGAGAATTGACTTTACCAAGAAGTTTTACTTTTGGCAATAAACCAGACGCCAAGTCATTGAGAGGAGCGTTAGCGACCTGATAATCTTTTAAATTTTTGTCAGACAATACCCGACCTGTTTTTTTGGTTGAAAGCTGCTCCAATTGATATTGGAGGTTGCCTTTTTTGTCTAAAGTAATTCTCAGTTTTTGAGAATCCGACACGGAGCAATTAACATCATGGCAGGCTGCCGTTATGCAAGCCCCCTCCCGAGGAGAGGGAAGCAGTCCTTGTGTTTTATCCAAGTTTTCAATCTCATCATTCCATTTAAACCCCAATTCATGCGCCGATTTTTTCATCCTCAACACATGTCTTGCCCAATCATCAACCGCGGTTTCAATTAATTGAAAATCTGTTTGCAAAAATTTTGTCTTTACAAGCGTTTCTTCCCACTCATCTTCTGCTGTAGAATCCCATACTATTGCTCCACCTGCATGATAAGTATATTTATTATCTTTTCCGTACAAAATTCTTATCGGCACGCTAAATTCGCAAACCTCTGGCGACAGAAAACCAATAGCTCCGCAATAAATATTTCTATTGAATTGTTCTAATTCATCAATCACTCGCATAGTTGAAATTTTCGGTGCTCCGGTAATGGAACCGCAAGGGAAAATCGCCTCAAATATATCATACAAGTTTATTTCATCTTCTAGTTCGGAAGATATTTCTGAAGTCATTTGAAAAACCGTTGGGTGCTCTTCCACCTCAAAAAGTTTATCAACTTTAACGGTTCCTGTTTTAGAAATCCTGCCTAAATCATTTCGCAACAAATCAACAATCATAATATTTTCGGCGCGATTTTTCATATCATAAAAAAGAAATTCACGTCTTTTAGAATCTTCTTCGTCGCCTAACCTTGGAGCCGTACCTTTCATAGGTTTTGTTAAAATCTTATTACCCCTAAGTTTAAAAAACAATTCCGGTGAATAAGAAAGCAATGTTAATTCTGGCGTTTCTATATAAGCATTATAAAGCGTTTTTTGCTTTTCTAAAATCGCTTCATACAAATCAAGCCCATTTAAGTTCGTCAAAACTTCTGACGGATAAGTATAATTGACTTCATAAGTTACACCGTTAGCAATATATTCTTTAATTTTATTGATTGCCTTTATATAAGTTTCTTTTGAAATCAGCGGTTTTATAACTGTACCAAGCTGTTTCGGCGTTTTTGGAGTATATTTTTCAAACTTATCAAAGACTTCAAAATAAAGTTTTTTAAAATCATACGTTATATAACCCAACAAGTAATATTTTTTTCTAAGCTCGTCAATTCGAACAAAAGCTTGTTTTAAATCGCCTTCCGCTTTAATAATTTCTATTGGCTCAGAAAAAGACTTGTCAGAGTATATTTGCATAAACTTATTATTTATTCCCCAAACAAATTCAACTGCGGTGCTTGAACGTCGATTTCTGCTTCTGTTTTTGCTCTTGATTTTCCTTTTGATAAATTCTTAGAAAAATCTCTTTGCATTCTGCTCATAAGTTCTTCAGAACGTTTAACAACAGAGTTTGGCAGACCTGCCATTTTAGCTACTTGAATACCGTAACTTTTACTTGCACCACCTTGAACAATCTTACGCAAAAACTCTATTGCACCATTTTCTTCACTAACAGTAATTCTATAATTCTTAATTTGCGGATATGAATTTGTCATAACATTTAATTCATGATAATGCGTCGCAAATATACATCTTGCGCCAATTTTGCCTGCAATATATTCCGCAACCGACCAAGCAATCGCAACGCCATCATAAGTGCTTGTTCCACGCCCAATCTCATCAATAAGAATAAGACTCTTGTCTGTTGCACTATTCAAAATATAAGCCGTTTCGGTCATTTCAACCATAAATGTTGATTTGCCCAAGGTCAAATCATCACTTGCGCCAACGCGGGTAAAGATTTTATCAATAATCCCGATTTTACCGCAATCAGCAGGTATAAATGAACCGATTTGCGCGAGTATCGCAATAAGTGCATTTTGGCGCATATATGTAGATTTACCTGCCATATTAGGCCCTGTTAAAATCATAAATTCAGTTTTTGATTTATCCGAGCTTGAAAGTTCTATATCATTCGCAACATAAGTCCCAAGCGGAAGAATTTTTTCTAAAACAGGATGACGACCATTCTTGATAAAGAAGTCACCACTTTCATCAAGCTCAGGACAAACATAATTTTGTTCAACAGCTATTTCTGCAAAAGAAGTAAATACATCTAATTCAGAAATACATTCTGCTGTTTGTCTGATAAGAGTAACAAATTCTTTAGAATAATTTCTAAAATCACTGAACATTTTATATTCAAGTTCAAACGCTTTAACTTGTGCGGTCAAAACTTCATCTTCATGCTTTTTAAGTTCATCCGTAATAAATCTTTCAGCACCTGAAAGCGTTTGTTTTCTAATATAATCAGGTGGAACTTTGCTCAAATTAGAATTTGTAACTTCTATAAAGTAGCCAAAAACTCTATTATAACCAACTTTTAGAATATTAATACCTGTTCTGTCTTTTTCTCTTTGTTCAAATTCTTTAAGCCAATTTTCACCATTGCACATCAAATCACGTAAGTAATCCAAATCAGAACTTACGCCTTGTTTGATTAAACCGCCTTCTTTTATTGTGATTGGTGCATCCTCGCTAATCGTACGTTCAATCAAATCCGCATAATCATTCAAACTTCCTAATTCATCTTCTATCAGATTAAAAACAGAAAGCCCTATTGTTTTTGCAACACTTACCAAATCAGGCAAAGCTTGAAGTGAAGTTTTTATGCTCAAAAAATCTCTCGGATTAGCTGTACCGTTACTCAAACGTGTTGACAGTCTTTGAATATCATAAATATTTTTTAGTTGACGCTCAATTTCATAACGTTCGTTTGAATTTGCTACTAACTGTTTTACAACCTCTTGACGTTTTAAAATCTTTTTTAAATCTTTTAGAGGCTGACAAATCCAAGATTTTAGAAGTCTTGCGCCCATATTTGTATTTGTTTTATCAATCGCCCAAAGCAGAGAACCATATTTATTTTTTTCTCTCAATGTTTCGGTTAACTCAAGGTTTTTTCGTGTATTAGCATCAATAGCCATATATTCAGATAGTTCATAAGTTTCTATTCTTTCAAACTTAGGAAATCCGTCTTTTAGATTTTCCCAAATATACGCTAATAATCCGGCAGCAGCTCTAAATCCAATAGGACAAGTATTATAGCCAATCGCATCGAGTGAACTTATCTTAAAGACTTGTTGCAAATTGTTTTTTGCAAAATCTTCTTCAAAAACTTTTGCAGGAACTTTTGAACAATTATAAATTTTTGTAATCTCTTCAGGCAAATCAACTGTTTCTTCCGGCACGATTTGGAACGGTTGAAGCTTCATCTTTTTTGCAGGCGCAACAATTTCAGCAGGCTGAATACGAGCTAATTCTGTAATAAGAGTTTCTAAAGTTAATTCAGAAGCTTTAAATTCACCAGTTGAAATATCAGTATATGCAAAGCCCCACTTTTCACCATTTTTAAACACTGCGCACATATAATTATTACTGTTTTGATTCAAAAAGTTGCTTTCTAAAAGCGTTCCTGCCGTAATAATTCTTACAACGCCACGTTTTACAATACCTTTAGCTTGTTTTGGGTCTTCTAATTGTTCGCAAATCGCAACCTTGATATCTTTGGCCACAAGTTTTTCCAAATAACCGTCAAGAGCTTTCATCGGTATTCCTGCAAGCGGAATTCTACCCAATTTTGCACCACAATCCCGCCCTGTTAAAGTTAATTCAAGTTCGCGCGACATAGTTACAGCGTCTTCAAAAAAAGTTTCGTAAAAATCACCCATTCTATACAAAAGCAAACAATCAGGGTGTTCTTTTTTTATTTCTAAGTACCTCTGCATTGCAGGAGTAGCGTCTTCTACACAAACATCAGATGTATTAACTAAATTAATTTCAGGCTTTGTCATAACAATAATTGTACATAATATGGCATAGTGGCGCAAGTTTTATTTGTAAAACTTTACGTTTCATTATGGTATAATTTAAGCCACGAGGTATATATATGTTTAGATTAATAAAAATAATTTTTAACGCATTTCTTCTTGTACTTGCAATCATGGGATTTAACGCTATTGGCGGACAAAAATATGTTGAAGCCGTAAAAATAAGTGTTGGAAATTTTATTCAAGAGCACGCATTTGAAAGTGCAAAAAAGGTTGGCAATTTTTCTAATCTAAACGAAGAATATCAAATTGATAACGCCGTAAACCTTGTAGGCTATAAAGCCGTACTTGCGGAACATAAAGCTTCCGGTCAAAAAATGGTTATTGTAGATTCCGGGAAAAAACCTTTATTAACTCAAGAAGATATTAAAAGCTCACAAGTTGAAACTAAATTAAAAGATTTATCCGAAAAATTTAAATATCAGGCAATAACAGTTCAAGATATCAAAGTTACCAATCGTGGCACTATGAAAGTTTACGGAAAGCAAGTTCCTTATGCGAAATTCGATGCGCATGTAACAAAGCTTCCGTTTTCTGATGTTTCAGGTATAGTGGCAAGTGTTACAACCTCTGACGGTTCTGAAAAACTTGCTCTTTCGATTAGTGAAAAGAAAAAGTATTCGCAACTAATTACAAACGAATTTTATAAAGGCGTAGAAGAAAATAAATAAAAAAAAAGAACAAAGCAGCTCATAAGCCGTGTTCTGTTTTTAGGTAATTATCTATCTGGTATTGGAATTGCTCCCAATCTCAAGCGATTTTTCCAGGCTTGGCGGACACCTTTAAAACACCTGATTCAATCTTGCATCCAACTGGGGTTTAGCTAGCCGATACCTCTCGATATCGCTGGTGAAGCTCTTAACTCACCGTTGCACCATCGCCTGTGATTAAAAATCCATCGGCAGTATATTTCCTGTGCCACTTTCCACCGGCTCACGCCGTCCGGAGTTTCTCCGGCAGTCTGTCCTTAGATGCACGGACTTTCCTCACTTTTTTACAAAAGCGCAATTACCCGACTGCTTTGTTCTTCAAAAATATAACATAAACTATGAATTATGCAAAACAACTTTGTTATCTTTTAAAGAAGCTTTTACATCAACAACTCTTTGATTAGAACTGCCTACCCAATGAATTCTATTGTCCAAAAGTTCTTTAACAAATTTGCCTTCACATATAACATCAATATCAGCAATTTCCGGAATATCTTTTATTTCTTCCCATAAAAATCCTGTATACAACCAAATTGTTTTTTGTGGTAATTCTGTTCTTATCTTTTTGATTAGCCTAAAAACTTCTTCTCTATTAAACGGATGCAATGGATCTCCACCGGAAAACGTAATGCCGGAAACATGCGGACGATTTAATGCCTCAAAAAGTTCTTTTTCAGCCGCATCGTCAAAAGGTATTCCACCCCCTACATCCCAAGTAATAGGGTTTTGACAGCCTTGACAGTGATGGGTGCAACCTGCAACCCACAATACAACTCTTAAGCCATCACCATTTAGCATGTCATCTTTCGTGATATTGTGATAATTCATTTCTAATAAAATCTCCTACTTAGTCCATGTTACCACAATATTTTGGCATGCGCTCAATTATTACAAGATATAAAGTTTTAATTGAAAATTGCGGTTATAATTTTGTATGCAAGTTCCACTTCTTCAGTGTTTAGTTCGTCAATAATACCTTTCATTATTACTTTCTTTTCAACATCATTAACTTTTAAATGATCCAAATCGAATAATTCAGGCAAACTGATTTGCAAGCATCTTGCCAATTCCCCTAAACTCTTTGAAGGGAAAGTTATACCGCACTCTATCTTACTTAAGTTTCGTTGATCAATTCCAACTTTTTCTGCTAATTGTTGTTGCGTATAACCACGTTTTTCACGTAATTCTTTAATTCTTTTTCCTAATAGTTCTTTAATTCTGTTCATAACATCAGAATAAAACCTATCTTTAAAAATTGTAACGACACTGCCGGAGTAATATTATTGACAATTGGAATATTACATAGTAATCTGTATATAATCTTAATATATATTTAAGTTATTTTTCAATGTAATATATGTGTTATTTGATTAATTCATAACAGAAGCTGGAAAAGAAAAAGATACTAAGCATCAAGCTTAGTTTTTTTTATGCTTAATCTGTGTTGACAAATAATATCATGTGTTTTACAATTTCTTTGTACCGATATATCGATACAAAGTCGATACAGGAAAATTGTTTATGAAAAATATGTTTAATCTAAATAGAAATTGGTGGCGCGGGTTAGTATAAACTACCCTATTTTTACTGTTCTATTTAATTAATAAAAGGGTAGTTAAAACCTTTAGATTTTGTCTGCTTCTTTTATTCAACTTGTGTAAATGTTTGTAAACAAAGTCGTTAAGGTAAAGCAATTTTAAAGTTTCACAAGTTTTAGGATTATGGATTATGACAAAAATCAATGATAAAAATTTAATCAATACGTTACCAAAACCACTCAAACCTGCTGCCAAGTTTGTCCGACATCAAGAGCAGGCATCAGGGCTATCAACATCTCGGTTTATACAAGATGTTACAACTTGTTTGATTCCAAAGGCTGTTTTTTCAAGAAGTTTGGCGGATTTAACCGAAAATACATTTTTGGAAACCTCAGAAGAAACATTGATTTATTTTGTGCCGACAATTCTTGGGGAAAGAGTTGCCAGAAAAATCTTCTCTAAAGGTTTAGACAAAAATTTAAAAAAAGAAGTTGCTACAACGGGTGTAGAACTTTTAGAAAAAGGAAACAAGGCTAAAAATAAACAAATTTTACCCGTAAAAGCTGCAATTTCGCTTGCAGCTATGGCAATCCCGTTGACAGAATTTTCTTTAAACTATATTAAAAACTTAATGACACTCAAAATTTTCAATAAGAGTGATTTTAAAAACATTGCATCTTTGGAAAACAGTCAAGAAGATACAAAACACCAAGAAAAAGTTCGAAACAGCGCAAAAAAACATATCGGATTTGCTGCTGGACTTTATGCAGGATGTTTAGGTTTGGCAGGGCTTTTAGCAACAAAAGGCAAAGATTCAAAAATATTGCAAAAAGTTTCTGAATTTATTGTAGCCCCCGGAAATAAATTATTTAAAAATTCGCCAAAAGCAAAGAATTTTATGAACAAATACCTTTGTATGGATTTTAACAGCCAAAACGGCAAATTATGCTTAAGCAAAGGGCAATTAACAACTTGTGTTTTAGTCGGCGGTGCAGGTTATTTTGGAGCTTCTTCCGATAGAGGAAAAGAAAATTTGAAAGAAACTGCGACACGTTTTCCGCTTGTAGCCTTATATGTAATTACAGGTAGCGAATTGGTAGAAAAAGGCTTCAGAAAGCTCCTTCACAAAGCCGGCAAGTGCAAAGATTTAATCGGCAAAGATTTAAGCGTGCCAAAATTTGATGAATTGGGCAAATTGGCAGAAAAAAAAGCAAAGGAAAACAAAACCACAATCAATGATGAATACAAATCTTTAGTAAAACAAAAAGTTTTGATTTCAGGTTTGCCTTACGTATTTTCAATTGGCGTGATGGGATTTTTTGTAGCAGGTATGACAAATTATTTCACAAAATTAAGATATAAGAATGAACAAAAAGAACAAAATAAAAATATAAAATAATTTAAAAACTATTATTATCTTTCTTACAGTATTATTTTATAAACTTTTCAAGTATTATAGTTTTATGGAACCATTAATCTATCAAATGTTTATTTTAGGGACAGGAACGGCCCTAAACACAGCCCTAGCCAAAGGTCTGGGTGGTGTAATATTTTTTACAAAAGACATCCAAACAAAAGAACAGTTTCAACAGTTAATCAAAGACATCAAGTCAAAAGCAATAATTCAGCCATTTTTATCTATAGACCAAGAGGGCGGACGAGTTGAAAGAACCGAAAATCTTCATCTTCGTTATCTTTCACCAAGATTCGCATATCAAAAAGGTGAAGATTTTTTACGAAAACAGAGTTGTGAAATTGCTTTAGAATTAAAAGATTATGGTATAAATCTTAATTTTGCACCATGCGCAGATGTTAATACAAACCCCAACAACCCGATTATTGGTGAACGCTCTTTTTCATCAGACACGGATGAAGTTATAAAAGGCGTTAATATTGTTTCAGAAGAATTCAGAAAAAACGGTATTATACCGTGTTTAAAGCACTATCCTGGGCACGGAGATGCAGATAAAGACAGCCATCTCACTCTGCCTTGCATAGATTTGCCACTCAATGAAATGAAAAAAGTTCACATAAGACCGTTTAGAGAAAAAGCTGATATGATTATGGCTGCACACTTACATTGTACTTGTTTTGATAAAGACGTTATTCCGGCATCTCTAAGTAAAAATGCTATCGGTTACTTGAGAAATGATATTGGCTACAATGGTATCATTATTTCAGATGATATGGTAATGAAAGGTGTTCAAGATTTTGGCGCAGTTGACGCTTGTGTAATGGCAATCCTTGCAGGCGTAGATATGTTTATTTATAGAAATGCTGATAAAGAAACCATTGATGTGATTGAAGGAGTTATAGCAAAAGCCGAAAATAACGAAGCATTGAAGCGACGAATTTTAGAGGCCAATGAACGCATTGAAAAATTAAAACAAAAAATGATTTTCTCCTCTCATAACTAATATCTGAACGAGAGAAAATATACACTATTCACCCCTTAACCGCTCCATCCATCGGATTGTTGATTAAATATTTTTTGCCAATTAAAAATATTGCAATGACAGGAATTGAGCAAATGCAAGAACATGCCATTAATTCACCCCACATTGTGATTTCTCTAAACGAACCTTTAAAAATAGTCAGTCCGACTGTTAAAGTTCGCATGCTTTCGGTATTGGTTACAATCAGTGGCCACATAAAACTGTTCCAAGTAGTTACGAACGTAAAAATGCTTAAAGTCGCGATTGCCGGCATGGCGCAAGGTAAAGCAATTTTGTAGAAGGTTTGCCAAGTATTGCAACCATCCAATTTAGAAGCTTCTTCCAAGTCTTTTGCAAAGCTTGTAAAATATTCTTTCATCATATAAACACCAAATCCGCCAAAAATCGCAGGTACAATCATGGCTTGATAAGTGTTAATCCATCCGAACTTGCTCATTATATAAAAAAGCGGAACGATATTTACTTGTGGCGGTACCATCATAGTTAGAATAAATATAAAAAACAAAGTGTCACTGCCTTTGAATTTTAACCTCGCAAATCCATAACCGGCAAGTGCTGAAATCAAAACTTGTCCCAGTGTTGCAAAACCTGCAACAATTAAGCTGTTTAAAAAATACTTAACAACAGGGATAGATGCAAAAACATTTTTGTATGCAATCAACGATAAATTTATATTTTTGTAATCAGTAAAAATATTTTCATTTCCGCTTAAAGATATTAAAAACATAAGTGCAAATGGTACGAACATTGATGCGGCAAGAATTATTAAAACAAAATATAGACTAAATTTTTTCATACTTAGATTGTACAATAAAATTATGATAAGTTTGGTGTGTGTTAAATGAGAAGCAGCCGAAAATATTTCATGTTATAATCTTGACTATGAGAAAGAGCGTTAAAATATTAACCGCAACCGTATGTTCGGCTGTTGTAATTGCAGGTTTTGGAGTTAGCACTTATCTTTATACATTGCCAAAACTTGTTTCAAGCGCATGGTTAAATAAAGTTGCCGTAAAGGAAGCAACGGAGTTTTTAAAAGCTGATTTATTAATCAAGAATCCAAAACTTGCTACAAGTTTAAGCCCAAATATCGGCTTTACTTTGGAAGAATTGACGCTTACGAAAAATAATAAACAAATACTTGCTCTTAATAATCTTGATACAGAATTTTCTTTCAAAGATATCTGGGCAAAACGTATTATTGTAAAAAAACTTTTTGCAGATAATATTTTTGTAAACGCATCTGATTTGATGGCAATTTTACCGCAACAAGAACAGAAAGAAGAAAAACAGAGCGAGCTTAATTTAGATTTATTTTCCACAATCTTTGGCGTGAAAAAATGTCTGATTACTTACAACTTGGACGATGTTGGGATAAAATTTGACGCGCAAAATATTCTTTTGGATAGAACCAAGGCTAAAAAATATTTGCACTTTGATTTTGATTTCTTTATGACAAAAGGTCAAGACAAAATTCAAGTTTCTGCTGATGATAAACATTGTATTTATATGGGAAACGGCGAATTGCATGTTGACAAATTTCCGATAGAAATAGATAAATCAAAAATCGTAATCGACGCTTTTGCTTCAAGAAAAGCCGGCATGAATTTAAATATTTCATCTAAAAATTTTAGCGCACGAGATATTTATAATATTGTAGCTTCAAATATAATTATGCCAAACGGTAAGGAAATGCTTGCGCCGATTTGTGAAGTAAAAGGTAGCGTGGATTTTAATCTACATTTAACTAAACAGAATATTCGCGGTGATATTAACGTAAATGAGTCCGAATTCAAAGTTAAAGATTTGATGAAAATGCCTGTAAAAATTACGCAAGGTATTGTCGAAATCGGCAACAAAGATATTATTCTGAAAGATTTTAAAGGCTATTATAACAACAAAACCAATGATACTTTGACGATGGAAGGCACGGTTAAAGATTATTGGAAAACTTGTGATACGAAAATTGTTTCGGATATTTTTGTGAACAACGATTTCTTTAGAGATTATGCTTCAAAAATGCTCGGTTCTCCAATCAGTTTAGTTGGTGATGCAGGTTCAAGATTAACATTAACTTCTAAAAACGGTTCTTGTGATATTTTGTGGTATTTCTTACTTAAAGAGGGCGAAGGTTTTAAATTAGGCGACCAATCAATGGTACTGAAGGATTATAAAACTCTTTTCAAAGTTGATTTAAGTGTTGTAAAAAATATTTTAAAAATAAACACAATTGATTATTTTATAACAAATGAATTAAAAAAAAGCATGACGCCTGTGCTTTCAATTAACGGAAATCTTGATATGGCAGATAATATGAAACTTCAAGATATTCATTTAAAAATTCCGCGACCTTTGCCGAGTGAATTTTTAAACTTTTTAGCAGGTCAAAAGATTTTTAAAAAAGGTACTATTACAGGCAAAATGGGTGTGATTAACACAGGAGAGTTCCCTGTAATGGAGGGAGTTATAACTCTTGATAAAGTTAGAATTCCATCTCAAAGACTTTTTATCAAATCAGCTAAAATTGGTGCTAAAGGCGATAAACTCGGGGCGATTGCAGAAGGAAGATTTAAGCGCTCAAAATATAATTTTAAAGGTTATATCGTTAACGATTTAAGGCTGCCAATTGTAGTAAAGTATGTAGATTTAGATGTTGATAATATTGATTTGGAAAGATTTTTGGCGAATAGTCAAAAGAGCGTTTCAGCTTCAACATCAGCCCCCACCCTAGCCCTCCCCCGTGGAGAGGGAACGGTGCAAGACGCGTCGGACAGCGAGTCTGACAATGTTGATGTTCCAACATTCCAAAAAGGTTTGATTATTGTTGAAAAATGCATGTTAAATCTTGAAAATGGAAAATACAAGAACGTTAATTTTGGTAATTTGCACGCAAATTTGACACTTGATAAAGACGGAATTTTGAATTTGCAATCAAACAAGTTTGATATTGCGGAAGGTATTTCTACATTAAAAGTTCGTGCAGATTTAATTAAAAACAAATATTATTTAAGGCTTGGCGTAAAAGACGTTAATTCAACCGTTATGGCAGATGCTCTTTTAGGCTTACCTAGAGAAATCTCGGGAAAAGCAATGGGATTGGTAGAAATTAATTCTGATGCGAGTCTTAAACTTAATGGCGATATTAAATTTAATATTCAAAACGGTACAATTGAAAAAATCGGATACGTGGAATATATTTTAAAGGTTGCATCATTATTTAGAAATCCGCTTGTAATGATTTCTCCGACTACATTTGGCGATTTAGTTAATATTCCTGATGGCAAATTTGATGTTATTAAAGGAGAATTAAACCTTAAAGATAATGTTATCCAAAGAATGATGATAAAATCTTCTGCAAAACAACTCGGTTCATTTATTATCGGAAGATATGATTTGAACACAAATGACGCATCTTTAAGAATTTACACCAAAATGTCTAATAAAGGTGAGGGTTTTGCAGGATTTTTAAGAAATATATCATTAAATAGTTTGGCAAATAAAATTTCTTCAAGCGAAAAAAATGAAGGTAATTATTATTCATCTGAAATAGAACAAATCCCTCAAATTGATGCAGACGAAAAAGACGCTCAAATCTTTTTAACAAAAGTCGATGGCGATGTGATTAATTTTAATTTCTTATCTTCTTTGAAGAGGATAAAATAAAAAGCGAGAAGGTTTTACTTCTCGCTTTTATATAAAATTAAATTCTACGCTTCTACAAATCTTCCCATTTTGCGGAATTTATCGTATCTTTCATTTCTTAATTCTTCAGAAGATTTTTTAGAAAGTTCATCAAGCGCATTCATAATTGATGTTTTCATATTATTAGTAACTTCTGCATAATTTGTGTGAGCACCACCTAAAGGTTCAGAGATTTCTTCATCAATAATATCAAATTCCAGCAAATCTTTAGAAGTAATTTTCAAAGCTTCCGCTGCATCTGCAAATCTCGCCGCATCTCTCCAAAGAATTGAAGCACAACCTTCAGGAGAAATTACTGTGTAATAAGCGTGTTCAAGCATCATTACTCTGTTTGCAACAGCTAAACCTAAAGCACCACCACTGCAACCTTCACCGGTGATAATAGAAATAATCGGCACATTTAATTTTGCCATTTCTCTTAAATTCACAGCAATTGCTACACCTTGACCTGTTTCTTCTGCCTTAATTCCAGGATAAGCCCCCGGAGTATCAATCAAAGTTACAATCGGCAAATTGAACTTGTTAGCGTGGTTAAACAACCTTAGAGCTTTTCTATAACCTTGTGGTTGTGGCATACCAAAATTGTATTCCAAGTTTTCTTTTGTATTTCTACCTTTTTGAATACCAATAATCATTAAAGGTTTGCCATCAATTTTCGCAATTCCGCCAATAATAGCTCTATCATCCATCCCTTCTCTATCCCCGTGAAGTTCAATGAATTCATCACACATTAAATTCACATAATCAAGGAATTTAGGTCTTTCAGGATGTCTTGCGATTTGTAATTTTTGTGAAGGTTTCAATTTAGAATACAACTCCTTTTTATAATCTTGAGCTTGTTGTTCAAATGTTTCTATTTGATTATTCAAATCCATTCCGGACTCTTCGCTCATTTTCTTTAATTCATCTATTTTATTTTGTATTTCTACTATAGGTTTTTCAAAATCTAATACTACTGCCATTTCTATACCCCGTGAATGTCTAAAATATTAGCAAGTGTTTTTCTTAAATTCTTTCTCTTAGACACAATATCTACTTGACCGAATTTTAACAAATATTCTGCTGTTTGGAAATCATCAGGAAGTTTTTGTCTGATTGTTTGTTCAATAACTCTTCTTCCTGCAAAACCGATTCTTGCACCTTGTTCAGCTATAATAATATCGCCCAAAGTACCAAAACTTGCAGTAATACCGCCAAATGTAGGTTCTGTTAATAAGTTAATATAAAGAAGACCTGCTTCATCCAATCTCGCAACCGCACAAGAAGTTTTAGCCATTTGCATAAGACTTAATGCGCTTTCTTGCATCCTTGCACCACCTGATGAAGTAATTGCAAGCATTGGTAACTTAAGTTCAAGAGCTTTTTCCATAATTCTTGTAACTTTTTCACCAACTACACTGCCCATTGAACCGCCCATATAAGCAAAGTCCATAACTGCAGCAGCAATTTTGTGACCTTCAATTGTTCCGATACCCGTAATAACAGCTTCGTCTAAACCTGTTTTAGCGTGTGCTTTTTTCAAGCGTTCCGCATAAGACTCTGTATCAACAAAGTTTAAAGGGTCGCAAGGTTGCACATTCTTAAAAAATTCTACAAAAGAATCTTTATCAAATAATTGATTTATTCTTGTTTTTGCATTTATTCTAAAATGATAGTCACAATGAGGACATACCATCATATTATCTTCTAATTCTGATTTTAGGATTTGAGTATCACAATGAACACATTTTGTCCAAAGTTCAGGAGTTTCAACATCAATCCCCTTCATGTCTTTAGCTCGTCTTTCGATTTGAGCTTCTTTTCGCTTATCGAACCATTCTTGTATTGTCATATCCACTTTCAGTCAAAAAACGACTGTCCTTCTAATATTACGATTTACTTAGACATTTTACACCAAATATTTTTTTTTGGGAAGTTGTTAATAATTTTGAAGGAATTTCAAAATTATCTCGCTATACTATTCCATTTTTTCTGAGTAAGCACTACAATATTTTTATGGAAAATATTTTAGAAATCAAAAACCTCAACCTGTTTTTTGGCAAATACCAAGCACTTTATAACGTAAATTTGACTTTACAACGCGGAATTATGCACGCGCTTGTTGGAGAATCAGGTTGCGGAAAAACAATGACAGCAATGTCAATCATGCGACTTTTGCCTAAAAGTGCAGAAATTAAAAGCGGTGAAGTAATTTTTCATAACGAAAATTTACTTAATTTTAAAGAAAAACAAATGCGTGATTTACGCGGAAATAAAATTGCACTTATTCCGCAAGATCCAATGACTTCTCTTAATCCGCTCTATACAGTCGGTAATCAGCTTGTTGAAGCAATCAGAGCGCATAACAAAGTTAATGACAGGCAGGCTTTAAGAAAGGCTAAAGAGGTTTTGGATTTAGTGAAAATTCCTGATGTCGATAATAAATTAAATTTTTATCCGCATGAATTTTCCGGTGGTATGAAACAGCGCATAATTATTGCAATGGCACTTGCTTGTAATGCAGAATTGATTATTGCTGATGAACCTACAACAGCACTGGATGTTACTATTCAAAAACAAATTATGGATTTAATTGACGAAATTAAGCACGAATTTAAAACGACAATTCTTCTGATTTCTCATGATTTAGCACTTGTAAGTAATTATGCGGATAAAGTTTCAGTAATGTATGCGGGACATATTGTAGAAGAAGCTCCTGCAGAAGATTTTTTCAAACATCCGCAACACCCATATTCGATTGCGCTTTTGAATTCACTTCCTGAAAAAAATCCTGCACTAAAATTAAAAACAATAGAAGGTGCACCACCAAGTATTCAAGAACAAATTTTCGGATGCAAATTTCATCCGAGATGTGAATATTTTAAAGCCGGAGTTTGTGATACAAAAGAGCCAAAACTTATAGAAAAATCAATTTATCATTGCTCTGCGTGTTTTATTAATTTATAATAATTATGTCGGTTGGGCATACTTGCCCAACAATAATTTAAGGGGATATACTCCTAACCCCTCTCCCACAAGGGGCGAAAGGAGAAGAGAATAAACGGAGAATTTGTATGAATATTAAATATTTAGGACATAGTGCTTTTGAAATTGAAACAAAGGGCAAAAAGATTTTAATTGACCCGTTTTTGGTTGCAGTACCCGATTATAAAGCAGAAAATATTTACGATATTTTCGTGTCGCACGCTCATGGCGACCATTTAGGAAGTGCGATTGATATTTCTAAACAAACCGGTGCACCAATTACGACCGTATTTGAACTTGCTAATTATTGTGCAAAACACGGTGCTCGTTCAATAGATATGGGATTAGGTTCATGGCGAGATTATAGTTGGGGCAGAGTAATTCTTGTTCCTGCGTTCCATTCAAGTTCAACACCTGATGGAATTTACGGCGGTTGTCCTTGCGGATTTGTTTTCCAAATTGAAGGTCAAACAATTTATCATGCAGGCGATACTTGTCTTAATACCGAAATGAAAATGATTGGTGAAATATACGAACCTGATGTTGCGATGCTTCCAATCGGTGGGAAGTACACTATGGATATTGAACATGCAGTAAAAGCTTCCGAGTGGTTAGGCGTTAGCGAAGTTATTCCAATGCACTACAATACGTTTGATGCGATCAGTGTTGATATAACAGAATTTGAACGACAAATCAGAGAAGTTGGCAAAGTACCGAGAATTCTTCCGATTGGCTAAAATATTTTTTATTTTACGAAAAGTTACAGTTTTATGAAATTTGAATTAAATTTTGTCGTAATAAATTTTTTCTTATGATACACTCAAAGTATATGAATACCGACAATATTTTGTAAGATAAGAAAAGGATTTAATTTATGGATATATTCTCATTATTCACACTATGTGGGGGGCTGGCGTTCTTCCTATATGGTATTACTATTATGTCTTCAGGCTTAGAAAAAATCGCCGGCGGACGATTAGAGAGAATTTTAAAGAAAATGACTTCTAATCCGTTAAAAAGTTTAGTATTTGGTGCCGGTGTTACAGCGGCAATACAATCTTCATCAGCTGTGACCGTTATGCTTGTTGGTTTAGTTAACTCAGGAATAATGAAATTATCACAGGCTATCGGCGTGATTATGGGTTCTAATATTGGTACAACAATAACTGCATGGATTTTGAGCTTATCAGGAATTGAAAGCTCAAATTTTTTTGTTAGACTTTTAAAACCTGAATCATTCTCACCAATAATGGCATTGGTTGGTATTATTTTTATAATGGCATCAAAAAGTAACAGACGTAAAAGCGTTGGTGCCGTGCTTGTTGGGTTTGCAATTTTGATGTTCGGTATGGAAGTTATGACAGATGCAATGGCGCCATTGGCTGACATGCCTCAATTTACGCATATATTGACAGCGTTTACAAATCCTATTTTAGGGGTTATAGTCGGCACTATTGTTACAGCAGTTATACAAAGTTCAGCTGCGTCTATCGGTATTTTGCAAGCCTTATCAATGGTTGGCGGCATGACTTATGCAATGGCTATTCCAATAATTATGGGACAAAATATCGGTACTTGTGTTTCTGCAATGCTTTCCAGTATTGGTGTTAACACAAATGCAAAAAGAGTTGCAGCTGTTCACGTATTATTTAACGTAATTGGTGTTATTGTTTGTTTATCTGTTTTTGAATTCGGATATATTCTTTTCCACTTCAAATTTGCGACCAATAATATTTCGCCATTTGGAATTGCAATTGTTCACTCAATTTTCAACATTGTTACAACAATTTTATTGTTCCCATTCACTAAGTTGCTTGAAAAGATGGCAATAAGATTAGTGCCTGACAAAAAACAATCAAGCAAAAATGTTTTGTTGGACGAAAGACTTTTACTTGCACCGACATTTGCAATTGCAGAATGTTACAGACAAACAATTAAAATGGCAGAACTTGTAGAATACAATTTTATAAACTCAACGAAAATGCTTAAAAGTTTCCATGCTAAAAAAGCAGACCAAATTAGAGGAAATGAAATTAAAATTGATACTTATGAAGATAAATTAGATGCTTTCTTGTTAAAACTTTCAAACAAAGAATTAACAGAAGAAGACAGCAACAGAATTTCTCAGCTTTTATTAGTAATCGGTGATTACGAAAGAATAGGCGACCACGCTGCTTACATATTAAAAATTGCAGAAACAATGAAAAATGATGATAAACGTCTTTCATCTGATGCTGTAGAAGAACTTAAGGTTATTGTAAAAGCTGTTTCAGAAATTTTTGCCATGACATTAGAAGCATTCAGAACTGATAACATTACTCTTGCACAGGAAGTCGAACCTCTTGAGGCTGTTATCAAAAAGATTATAAGAAAAGTTAAAAATCGTCATATCCAAAGGCTTAAAGACGGTAATTGTACCGCAGAATTAAGCTTTATGTTTTCAGATTTATTAAACGACTTCAGAAGAGTTGCTGCACATTGCGGAAACATTGCAACAAGCGTAATGCAACTTCAAGATTCAACTCTTGATAAACACGAATACAATCACAGAAATAAAGGTGAAGATATTCAGTTTGTAAGCCGTTATGAGGATTACAAATCAAGATATTCTGTATCAAAGAAAAACTCTGTTGAATTAGTTTAGAAACACTTAACTAAATAATATTGTTATTGGCGCGAGAACCTTCGGTTCTCGCGCCAACTCTTTTTAAAAACCTTCTACTATATTCTAATATCCATAATTTTAAGAGTCTAATCTCAAAAACTAAACTAACAGGTAATTTATGTTCAACCATAACCCATTACAATTTGTTTATGGAGATATGTTGTTATGGAAAAATTTCAAAATAAATATTTAGAGCTTAAAAACATAGACAAAGACATTGTAAATTGGGTTGAAGATGTTGCAGAAGAAAACAACTGTAAAATCGAACGCAAAGAATGGAAAAGCAAATATAATAGCTATGTCGTTTATGACTATGAGCCATTTTGCTCAGAAGGGTTTGAGATAAATATTTTGCTGAGTTCCTACGATTTATCTTATCTGAACTTTATTAAATACCTTTATAACGAGAAATTAAGTACAATTGAGTATTTAGACAATTGTGCAAAAATTCCTGCAATAAAAAACTATTCAATTTAGTAAAGTTGGTATATAATCCTTATTATAGAGTCTAATAAGGATTATTAATATGCAAGAATTTTTTAATGATTATGTTCAATCACTCGAAACTTATATTATGTTTCGTATTAAGGAAACTGTGGCAAGAATCACACCTGAACTTATCCAAAAAGGCAGAGCACCGATTTCTTTATCAATGGGCGCACCGACAGCAAACCCGCCAAAAGCTTTGATTGATGCATTAAAAAATGCTCTTGATGAAAAAGGTGTTCATCTTTATTCAACACCTAAGGGCGAACCATATTTTAGAGAAGCTATTGCAAGGAGAATGAAAAACCGCTTCAATGTGGAACTAGACCCTGCAACGGAAATCTTTTCTCTGATTGGTTCAAAAGAAGGATTGGCAAATTTTATCAGAGTTATTCTTAACCCTACAACAAATGTGGAAGAAAAAGAAATTGTTCTTGTTCCAGATCCAGGGTATGCTTCTTATAAAGAAATGGTGAAAGTTTCAGGCGGAACATCTTATCCTATTCCTTTGACTCCTGAAAACAATTTTATGCCCGACATGGAAGAAGTTTGGGCCGGATTTTTGAAAAAAGGTTATAATCCTAAAAAAGTTAAAGCAATGCTTATCAATTATCCGAACAATCCGCTTGGCGCAACTGCTACAAAAGAATATTTGCAAAGCATTGTTGAATTTTGCAAAAAGCACCATATTTTGTTGATTTCTGACGCAGCATATACTGATATGTATTTTAAACCAGAACTTAAGCCTATGAGTGTTTTAGAAATCGAAGGTGCAAAAGATATTGCAGTAGAATTCTTTAGTTTCTCAAAACCTTATGCAATCACCGGTTGGAGATTAGGCTGGGTGTGCGGTAACACCGAAGCTATAAGAACTTTCGGTAAACTTAAGTCAACTCTTGATTCAGGTTTGTTCAAAGCTCTTCAAAAAGCTTGCGCAGAAATTCTTAATTCGGAAGAAGGCGACAAATATATTGAAGAAGCTAACAAGAGATTTAAGCATAGCCAAGATATCTTTGTTAAAGGTTTGAAAGAAGAATTGGGATGGGGTGAATTCAATATTCCTGACGCAACTTTCTACTTGTGGCTACCAATTCCACCGCGTTATGAATCTTCTGTCGAATTTACGGATGAACTTATGCATAAATCAGGCGTAATTGCAGTGCCTGGAGATGCTTTCGGTGAATACGGGAAAGGCTTCTTTAGAGTTTCAATCGTTTGTTCTGAAGAAGAATTAAAAGAAGCTGTTCGCAGAATGAAAGAAGACGGATTTACTTGGTAAGTTGTTCTTGGGCAAGTATGCCCAAGCGACAAAAATCGTGAAGCTAAATAGATAATCACCTACGGATGAATATTATTTACTCCCCTGAAACCCTTTTCAGCCGTGTATTCCCAATTCTTATCCGGCATGAGTTTATTGTCTAAAGCTTTCCAAATAGCATCAACATTGTATGTGCAATTTTTGTAACGGTTCATATATTCAAGCAGAAGTTCCGTTTTGGTATTACCTGCACCGCGTCCAATCCCCTGCAAAGTCGAATCTATAATAATATTACGCTTCGCATCGTTTATAAACTTTATACTAAGTGCAAGCGAAAGTTGAATATTATTGTGCGAATGGAATCCCAATTCAATTTGATTATCAAGCGTTTCTTCAAAAATCGGTAGAATTAAATCCATATCTTCAGGAAACATTGAACCGAACGAATCCACAATATAGCAAGCATTTACGCCGATAAAGTTTGCACGCTTGCAAAGTCTAATTAAATCATTTTTAGAATAATCTTTAACATTTGACGGTTGCAAATACACTTTGTAACCTTTGTTTTTAACTTCTTCTGCAACAAAAGAAATTTCATCCAAACTTTTTTTGTAAAACGCAATTCTGATTATATCAATCAATCTGTTATTTTGAGGAAGTTTTGCAACCTCATAACGCCCGTAATCAAACATAAGTGAAAACTTGGATTTTGAAGCTTCAAGATAATTTTTTGCATCGTCAGGAATATTGTATAAGACAGAATTTTTTTCATGAACACAATTTCTAAGCCAACCACATTCAACGATATCGATTTTTGCGTTTTCTAGTGTTGTAATAATGTCGCATATACGCTTTTCGCCGAATTTTGAATCAACGACATAAGCACCATCACGTAATGTACAATCTAAAATTTTATATCCCATAAGAACCTCTGTTAAAGCTGTTTGCAGTGGATTGCCACGTCACCCGAACTGATACTGTTCCTCGCCGGCGCAAAACTCTCGACGCGCTGTCATTGCGAACCTCGTAAAAGGTGTGGCAATCTATATTTTGCAAAACAGCTTTCCCTTTACATATCGTAACAAAAATATTGAAATCTAGCAATTTTTGCTTTCTACTTAACTTTATATATATAAGAATGTGTAACAAAGGTGAAATGTGCTATGACAAATCCAATGATTAATCCGCAACAACCAAACTATTCAGGCGTAACAATTCAGATTTCAAACCCTGCTGTTAATTTGGGTAGAAATGGTAATATTCCAAATGCACCTCAAGGATATCCAAATCAGGAATATCAAGACATTCCGCAAGGAGTTTATCAAGTTCCACAAGCACAAGTTGGAACAATACCACAAAGAGAAATTTACGGTTATGCAACGAATCCTCAAATGGCACAACAGCCAAACGGATTTCAGGCATATCCGCCTCAATATTATTTGAACAATTATAACTATCAAGGTAACAGTAAAGCTGCTGAAAATGGCAGTACAGGCGCAGAAAATGCAGTTAATAAATCAGATATTGAAGCTATTAATAAAGAATTAGAAAAGATTAAAAATGCGTCAGAAACTTCAAATCAAGCTCAAAATGCAGACACTAAAGATGTAAATTCTACTCAAGGCAGTGAAGTCGCAAATGGCACAAATCAAACAGACGACGTAAGCGCAGAAGGTACGGCTTTAAAACACTATGACACAGGTGAAAACAAAGACGTAAAACAAGATATGACAAAATCAAACGGAATTATTGATGATTTAGACGCTCGTGAAGAACAAATTAAAGCAGACAAAAAGAACAGTAAACAAAAAAGAGTTGTTGCTTTAACTGATGAATATATTAAATCATTAGAAAATTATTTAAACAATCCGAACGATGAAATTCGTTTGATGGCTTCAAAAGAAATTTTGATGAGATTAGATGAAGATAAGGACAGATACAATGATGCTGCTTTGAATGCACTATTAAATAAAATGCTTCAAGACCCATCAAAACTAATCAGAGTTGCAGCTTTGAGCGCATTTGCTTCCCAACTTGCGAGCGGTAACGATTTTACGGTAGAACTTCTTCACAATATTCAAGCAAATCCAAGTGCTGATAAAGAAGATGTTCTTCAAGCAGCCGATATTTTACTAAAAATGTCAGGTGGGACAGAAGTTAAAAACATTCCAAATCCTGCAGTAAAAGAAGATACTCCGCAGGATGGAGTTAAAGGACAATAAAAATGGGCATGGTTTCTAACATAGTATGCAAAACAGTTGGTATAGCAGGCTTGAGCGCAGTGCTCTATGACTCATATTCTGTTGCAAAAAAGAATTCAATCAGGGTTGCTCAAATGGATAACGCCGATCATTTTGAAAAGGTCCATGCGTCAACAAGAACTCTAAGCGGTGAAAGCTCTGTTAATAGTGCCATGCAGAAAAAAGTCGCAGAAATGCGTATGGATAACCCTCTGTTTTCAATTATGGGAAACATAAAAGGATTCGCCAAAGGATTTTTAAATACATTAGGAAATAACCTAATTCCTGTTGCTTTTTCAGCCTTAGCTCTTGCAACAAAAGGAACAATGTCAAAAATCGGAGCTTGGGGCGTTGCAGGCTACGGCTTGTTTACTATAGCAAAAGAAGGTTTTGGTTTAGACAAACAAACCCCTATGGATTAAAGCTTAACTTTATATTACCCCAAGCCTATTTTAACGCTTTTATTTGGCGTCTTTGTCTCTGATGTCTTAGTCTTAGAATAATTATCCAACTTATTCTGCAAATCACCACTGTGATGTTCTATCGCATCATCGACATCGTTTAAAAGTTTCTTCTGAACTTCTTTTTCCTTCGTAAAGACATCCATTTCTTTTTCTTTAGCATAAGAATTGATGCCTGATTTGTACATAAATCTTGGACAAACAAACATCATAGTAACAGCTGCCGCACCAAGTCCAAACCAACCGGCATGTTTCCAAGAGGAAGTATAACTACGTGCAACAGCTGTTGTTACGGCACCCATTGCTACAGAAATTCCACCGGCATTGAGGATAGCTAAACGTTTTTCAGTGCGCCTGTTTACAGGGTTTTTGAAGTCGGAATACTGCCCCTTAAATGATACCTTAGGGGCTAAGGCATTTACAGGTTGAATCATAATCTCACACACTTTCTTTAATATCTATATGTACATTTTAAACTTTTGATTACATATTTAATATAGCTCTTGAGAATTATTTTTCTAACTTGCCAGCTGTTTATAGAGTGGTTATGAAATCAAAAAAATTATGACATCAATTCAAAATGATTTTTGTTGTACTTAATCAAACCTTCTTTTTGCAATTTTGATAATTCGAAACTCATAGCACTTCTATCCACATTCAAATAATCTGCTAAATCTTGACGGTTAAATTCAATATCAAATCTGTTTGAATGATTTTTTTGAGCTTCATTTGAAAGAAAAGTTAAAACTTTATCACGAATAGTTTTTTGAGAAACATTTTCAATTTTTTGTATAAGTTCAATATTCTCTTTTGATAAAATCTGAAAAAGGTTATTAATAAGAACTTTATGCCTTGTGCAGGCATTTTGACACATAGACGTACATTTTTCGTAACTCAAAATCAAAACCAAAGTGTCTTCTACTGTGATTGCATCAACACTTGATTCTACATTCTTTGAGCCAACAAAAGAAAGTGCCAAATTCTGATTTTTTCCAAGTCTGGAAATAATAATACGACGTCCCCAGTATGAATCCTTTTCAATATTTACACCACCATCAAGGATTAGATAGATATTTGAAATAATATCACCCTGCCTTATTATCATTTCTTCTTTTTCATATTTACGAACTCTGGCATGGAAACATTCCAAAAGTCCTTTAAGCTCCTCATCACTCATACCGAAAAATACGGGTGAATTTTTTATTTGGTTATAATATTTTTCTATACGTTCCATTTCAACTATCCTTTTCTTCTACACTGATTACAATAATTTCAGGAATTGCCCCGAATCTCAACGGTAAAATACTTGTCCCCAAGCCTTTTGTCACGAGCATTTTGTTGTGCGTTTCTTCTATTAAACCTCGAACAAACTTATTACCATATTTTGAAGGTACACTCAATGCTCCGATAAATGGCAAATAAATTTGTCCACCGTGCAGATGCCCTGCAAGAATTAGTTCAACTTTTTCATGCACATCATAATAAATATCAGGACTGTGCGAAAGCAAAATCGTCGGGTGTTCCGTTCCTATAAGTGCCATTTCTACATCGGGAAAGCCTGTTTGAATATCTTCGACGCCTGCAATAGATAATCCTTCAAATTTTGTATTTGAGTTTTCCAGAACGGTTATGCCGTTTGCTTGAAGTGTTTCTCTCACCCCGTCTTTATCATACCAACCATCGTGATTTCCAAGAACTGTAATCATCGGTGCTTTTAACTTTTTAAATTCCTTAACCTGCTCTTCAATTGGCAAAGTATATTTTCCATCATGGCCTTTTATGAAGTCACCACCCGATAAAACCAAATCAGGCTCTATTTCATTAATCGTATTAACAATTTTTTGAAGTCTTTTTCTTTCGTTTTTTGCAATATGAAAATCACTCACAAAAACTATTTTTTTATCACCAAGTTCTTTAAATGTGTAGTTTTTAACCACAAGTAAATTCGGCTCGATAAAAAATGACCAAATAAAAAGCAAAGTAATTAGAATTAAAAAATATTTCATAGAAACAGTTTAACATAATTTGTGCTAAAATAAATACGCATATTATTTGTACTTTTATATGGATTGCTTCGTCACTAAAACGGATATCTATTCCTCGCAATGACAGCATGCCAAGTCGTTGCAAGGGGCGTTAGCGACGTGACAATCCATTAAAAAGATAGAACTGGAGGAAATATGATTAACGAAAAATTACAAGAAGCGTTTAATGACCAAATTAATAAAGAATTTTATTCTGAATATTTATACTTAGCGATGAAAGTTTATTTTCAAGAACTAAATTTGCAAGGTTTTGTAAATTGGTTTGATGTTCAAGTTCAAGAAGAACACGCGCATGCTATGGGTATGTTAAATTATTTAAATGAAAGAGGCGGAAAAATCGACTTAAGAGCAATTGAAAAACCTGAGCTTGAGGGAACTTGTCCTCTTACAATGTTTGAACAAGTTTTAAGACACGAAGAATATGTAACTTTAAGAATTAATCACGTAATGGATGTGGCAGAAGAAGTTAAAGATAGAGCTGCTATGCATCTTCTTGATTGGTATATAAAAGAACAAGTTGAAGAAGAAGCAAATGTTGGTGGTGTTTTAGCGACTTTAAAATTAATTGGTGATGATAAAAAAGCTTTACTAATCTTGGATAAAGATTTAGCAGCAAGAACATTTGTTGCACCTATTATAGGATAGAGTTGATGAGTTCAGAACTTTTATTTCAATTTGATAAAGATTTTAATACAACGATAATTGGAACTGATGAAGCCGGAAGAGGTCCTGCTGCTGGTGGTGTGTTTGCCGCAGCAGTTTGTTTCGAAAAAGTAACTGATGCCTTGATTAAAGATTTAGCAATCCTTAATGATTCAAAAAAACTTACGGCAAAAAAACGTAATTCAATTTATGACGTTATTAAAAACAGTACGTTAAATGATATTGTTTGTGTTGAAGTCGATGAGATTGAAAAAATAAATATTTTGAATGCGTCACTTAAAGCAATGAACTTAGCTTGCTCTGCAATAATTGATAATTCTGATGTTATGGTTTTAGTTGACGGTAATAAATTAATCAAAAATTTTAATTATCCGCAACAATTTATCATAAAAGGTGATTCCAAATCAGCTTCAATCGCAGCCGCAAGTGTTCTAGCAAAGGTTACGCGTGACAGGTACATGGAAAAACTGCATGAGGAATTTCCTATGTACAACTGGGCGAAAAATGCCGGATATTTAACAAAAGAACATCTTGATGCCATTGATAAACATGGTTTGTGCAAATATCATAGACCTTCATTTTTGAGAAAGCATTTTGAAAAACAATTGACTCTGATTTGATTAATCAGCGAGTTTTTATTTTCTACTTGAAATTTAAAAATGTTTATGGGATGATTAACAAGTGACAATTGAATAGAAAATTATGGCAAGGTAGCTCAGCTGGCTAGAGCGTTCGGCTCATACCCGAGAGGTCGAG
>USFB01000020.1 GCA_900553895.1 uncultured bacterium
TTGTACGGCAAAACGGGCGGAAATTTTTGGAATTATTTCAAATATTTGTTTTTGAACTTGCCGATAATAAGTTTTTTTTTCCTCAAAATAAAACAATCGAGAATAAAAGACTCGATTTTAAGGCTTGATTCAATTAACGAAGATGTGGAAAAACTTGCAGGATATTTTCAGGGCAAGGCGATAATTAACGAGAAAAAATATCAGCAAATTTGTCAGGAATTGATAAAAGCAAATAATATCCAAGCACATATTAAAAAAGATATTTTGGAAAAATTTTAAATATTAATTTTCTATAACATTTCTTTGCAAAAGAAAATTTTTTTCTTTACTATTTGATTTATTTTCAATAGTATATTATTTATAAAGCGGTAAACAAAGAATGGTTAGAAATACTCTCATGCCGTGAAAACAAGGTCTTTTTGCTAATGACTTTGATGTTGAAAGTAGAGTATTTGCAGATAAAAAGACGATTTATATCGGAGGTCTTACAAAATGTACGATGATTACTCACAAAACGGCATAAGTCCGGCAAAAATAAAAGTTATAGGTGTCGGCGGCGGCGGCGGAAATGCTGTTAATCGAATGATTGCAGGCGGCATGCGTGGTGTTGACTTTTGGGTTATGAACACCGACTTACAAGTTTTAAAGTTGTCTGCTGCTGATGAATCTCACAGAATTCAACTCGGCGCTTCTTTAACAAACGGCTTGGGTGCAGGCGGAAATCCGTCAATCGGTGAACGTGCCGCTGAGGAAAGCCAAGAAAGAATTGCAGAAGCCGTTAAAGGTGCTGATATGGTATTTATTACTGCGGGCATGGGTGGCGGAAGCGGTACTGGTGCTTCTCCTATCGTTGCTAAAATCGCAAGAGATAGCGGCGCTTTGACAATTGCGGTTGTTACAAAACCGTTCCCGTTTGAAGGCAGAAGAAAAATGAGTTTTGCAAACGAAGGTTTGAGCAAACTTAAAGAAGCAGTTGACGCTATTATTGTAATCCCGAACGAAAGATTGCTTGAAGTTGTTGATAAAAGAGCAACATTAAGAGATGCTTTCGGTGTAGCGGATGAAGTATTAACAAGAGGTGTTCAAGGTATTTCAGACATCATCACAATTCCTGGTTTAATTAACGTTGACTTTGCGGACGTTAAGAGTGTAATGGCTGCATCAGGTTCAGCTCTAATGGGTATCGGACGTGGTACAGGCGAAGGCAGAGCAATTGAAGCTGCTAAGATTGCTATCAATTCTCAACTTCTTGAAACTTCAATCAACGGAGCTTCTGGTGTTATTGTAAACATCACAGGTGGTCCTGATATGACATTACATGAAGTAACTGATGCAACAAATATTATTAACGATGCTGTTCTTGATGATGCAAGAGTAATCATCGGTGCAGTAGTTGATGATAATATTCAAGGTGAAATTCAAATTACTGTAATTGCAACAGGTTTTGAACTAAAATCTCAAATGCCAATTGAAGAAAAAGTTGAAAATCGTTCAATTAGTGCAGCAGAGTTTTTCTCAGGCGCATTTAATAATGTTCAACAACCAAAACCTGCAATGATGCCAAATAGCAATATTACAGAAATTCAAATTCCTGAGTTCTTGCGTAAATAATTAATGTATTTATTTTATAAAAAAAATCGGATTTATAATCCGATTTTTTTTTGTGATTATATTTTTTGATATTTTATGTTAATCTTTTGTTATGAAGAGATTAGTTTTACTATTAGTTTTATTTATTCAAACAACTGTATTTGCAAGTCCTGTTGTGTTTAGTGATAACGGTAAATTTGGTTTGCAAGGCGAAAACGGAACTGTTATAGTCGAAGCCAAGTATAAAAAATTGATTAGACTTGGAGATTCAGGCTGGATTATACAAAAAGGTTCAAAATTTGGTGTAATGGATTCTAAAGGTACAATATTGGTAGAACCTATTTATTCAAACGCAGATAGAATTTTGGGTAAATTTGTAAAGTTTAAAAAAGGTGATAAATACGGCATTTTTGATGAACAAGGTTTTACTATTTTACCTGTAGAATATTCTTCAATTGATTTATTGTATGGTGGAATGTTTTTGACCTGCAAAAATTATAAATATGGAGTTTCGGATTTTAATGGACAACCTATTTTAGATAATATTTTTGATGATATTTATATGCCTAAACCTAATTCAATGATAATTGTATATAACGGCGAAAAATACGAAATAACAAGGAATAGGGGTGAAGAATTAACACTTCCAAATAATGTTCGTTCAATTAAGGATAATTCTGAATTTACAATTACCGAATTTATAACAAAACCAGTTGCAACAACAGGATATTATAGTGTAAGTGCGACAAATTATTTATTGAAAGTTTTTTCTTCTATTTCACCTGCCTATGAACAAACTATTGATGAATTAATGTTTTCTCAAGGTGCAGATGCAGCTTCTATTATTATGAAATGTGCTTGGATACCAATGTTTCCAGTAGTTTATGTTAAAAAATATTATCAAAATATAAAAGCACCAAATAATGGTCCATTGAGTGGCGTTAAATCAAATTTAAAAAAACACATGAATGAATAATTTTATTAAGTAAAAATGTCGGTTGGGCATACTTGCCCAACAATAGCTTATTTATTTTTTTTATGGTGCAATTTTTTGCACCATACATTTTTACTAAAATACGTTCAGTATTGAATTATTAATATTATTTTCCTACTTATTCAAGTATCCGTTTACCAAATTTTCAAAAAATTGTCTTCTTGGTGAAGATTTAATTTCTTTTGTTGCATTTTTACCAAGTACATTTTCTAAATCTTTTTGGTATAACAAATTTATCATTGCATCAACTTGATTTAAGTCAGCTTTTGCACCTTCGCGAACTTTTTCTAATTCGCCATTATCTAAAAATTTAGCACCGCAAGTATTGCAAATATCAATTTCTACACCGCCGGTACCTGCACCCATTTTAACCATTGGAACATTACAGATAGGACAAACACGAATTTCAGACTCATCTACTTTTGCAAACTTTCTTTCTTTAATTGCATTAAGAATTTCGTCAGCGTTTTCGTGTGATTCATCAAATTTTTCAAATTCTCTATTATCAAAAAGTATTCCGCCACAGCCGTTTAAACAGATATCAATATTAATGCCTTTTTCTTTGTCGAAAACTTTTACCATTTCTTTTCCGCAAGCCGGACAGTTTATTATTTGTTTATTATCGCTCACTTATGTATTCCTTTCTCTTATCAAAAATCTGTTTTTATGGGAATAAGGTAATAGGGTAATAAGGGAATAAGTGGTATTAAATTTTTATTTGTATAATTACGATAAAATTGGTGTAGTAGGTTGGGCTGAAAGCCCAACAAAAATATTTAACATTTAACGAAGTTCAAAATTATCAATACCTAAAATTTCTTATTCCCTTTCTAATTATCCTAGCACCAAATCCCCATTCTTCTTAATATGTTCAATCAATCCGCCATCTTCAAGCAGTTTAATCATAACATCCGGCAACGGTTCAATTGTAGTAATCGTACCTTTTGTAAGATTTTTTAATATTCCGGCTTTGATGTCTAAATCCAATTCATCACCTGCATCAATTCCGTCTGTATCACATTCGATTGCTAAAAGTCCGATGTTGATTGCGTTCCTGTAAAAAATTCTAGCAAATGATTTTGCTATAACTGCGCCAACACCTGCGATTTTAATAATTTGTGGTGCGTGTTCTCTTGATGAACCTAGTCCGAAATTATTACCTGCAACAACAAAATCACCCTTCTTCATATTTTTTGCAAAATTTTCATCAGCGTCTTCTAAAACGTGTTTAGAAAACTCTTGTAAATCAGAACGCAAATGGAATAGACGCCCTGGTGCAATATGGTCTGTTGAAATATTATCGCCGAATTTAAAAGCTTTGCCTTGCATATAATCTCCTTCTTTTTTGAGGGAATAAGGTAATAGGGTAATAAGGGAATAAGTGGTATTAAATTTCCATTCATTTTTCGCGCTAAATTGTTGTAAACTATTTTATAGATTGCTTCGTCGCTTAAATTGTTATTGCTCCTCGCAATGACTAAACGTCTATCTTCCAAGTGTACTGTCATTGCGAGAAAATCGCAAGATTTTCATGGCAATCCACATAACTTTTTATCGCATATTTTCACTTAAAATATTTCTAAAATCTCTTATTTTCTTATTACCCTATTACCTTATTCCCTTCTCATTAGCTTCTCAACTGAACCGGCATAACAAGATAAATATAATCTTCGTCAGAAACCGGTGCAAATATTGTTGCAGAAAGTGCTGAATTTAGTTCAACTTTAATTTCTTCTGACTCAACAATTTTTAAAAACTCAAGAATAAATTTGTAGTTAAATGCAATAGCAAGTGGCTCACCCATATATTGAATATCAATTTCGTCTTGAGAATTACCAGCTTCCGGAGTATCACCGGAAAGTTTAAGTGTATTATCAATAAATTCAAATTTAACTCTACAATTTTTGTCAGTAACCATAACTGCAACTCTTTCAAGTGTAGAAATAAAATCACCTTTATTAACTATTGCAGTTTTTGGGAACGTTTGAGGAATAAGTTGATTATATTTAGGGAACTGACCCTGCATTAATCTTGTAATGATTTTTGTATTGTTAATTGTAATAACAATTTTCTTCACTTCTTTACAAATTTTTATAGATTCAGATTCTGTTAATAATGAAACTTTAGAAAGTTCAGATAAAACTTTAGAAGAAACTAGCATTTCAAAAGGTTTTTCTTCATCTGTAGATGTGTTTTTAACAACTTCTCTAACACGTGCAAGTCTGTTACCATCAGTAGCTGCCATTTCTAAAATATTTTTATTAACTTCGCAAACAACGCCAGAAAGAAGATTATTTGTTTCATAACCTGCAGCTGCTGAAACAACCTCTCTAATTGCTTTTGTGAAAGGCTTTGTTTCAATTTCCATACAATCAGTGTCTGCAATATCTTCTTCAACTTGTGGAAATTCATTTGCAGAAATACCAATAATATCAAATTTAGAATTCTTACAAGTTATAGTCCCGGTTGAACCGTTTACTTCCAAGTGAATAAATTCATCATTAAGCCTTGAAAGAATTTCACCAAGCTTTTTAGCAGGAAGAGTAAATTTACCTTCAACTTCTATATTTGCATCAAGAACAGTAACGATAGATAAATCAAAATCTGTTGCAGTAAGTTTAATTTGGTTTGTGCCGATTGTTTCAATCAAAACATTTGCCAAAACCGGTTGAATTCCCTTAATAACTGTTGCTCTTTCAACAATTTTAATCCCATTTAATAACTCGTCTTTATTTGCAACAAATTTCATCTGATACACCCCATAAATATGTAATTACAGACTAATTTTAATACAAAAAACGTTCTATTACAATAGAAAAATTTAAGTTTAGATATTTTTCAAGTACAATAGGAATAGAATGTTTTAATTATAAAATTTCGTTAATTGGAGGTCAAGAAGAATATGCTAGTTGTAATGAATAGTCACGCGACCGAAAAAGATATAAAGCGTGTTGAATTATTTTTAGAATCAAAGGGCTTTGAAGCGCGAGTTTCTCATGGCGAAGCAAGAACTGTTGTCCACGCAATTGGCGTAAAAGAAGTTGACCAAAGAGATTTTGAACTGTTATCAGGTGTTGACGAAGTTATTAAACTTTCTACAAATTATAAGCTGGCAGCGCGTGCTTCTCAAGGTAAAGATACCGTTGTAGAAGTAAACGGCGTTAAATTTGGTGACAAATATACAGGTCTTATTGCAGGTCCTTGCACAGTAGAATCTTATGACCAAATGGATGCTACAGCGCAAGAATTGGAAGAATCAAATGTTAAAATTATTCGAGGCGGTGCATTTAAACCGAGAACAAGTCCTTACGCTTTTCAGGGTTTAGGTGAAGAAGGTTTAAAGATTATAAGAAGTGTTGCAGACAATCACGGAATGGCTGTGACTTCTGAGATTATGGAAGTTTCTCAATTACCGTTATTTGAAAAATATGTAGATATTCTTCAAGTTGGTGCAAGAAATATGCAAAACTTCAATTTGCTAAAAGAATTAGGCCACGCTCACAAACCTGTAATTCTTAAACGTGGTTTATCTTCAACTTATGAAGAATGGTTGATGTCTGCTGAATACATTATGGCAGGTGGAAATAATCAAGTTATTTTGTGTGAAAGAGGTATCAGAACATTCGAAAAGTATACAAGAAATACACTTGATTTGACAGCAATTCCTGTAATTAAAAAATTAAGCCATTTGCCGATTATTGTTGACCCGTCACACGCAACAGGCTTGAGAGATAAAGTTGAACCTATGTCAAGAGCAGCAGTTGCAGCAGGTTGCGATGGGTTAATTATTGAAGTTCACCACGACCCTGACAGAGCTGTTTGTGACGGTGCTCAATCACTCTATCCATGGCAATATGATTTGTTGTACAAACAAATCAAACAAATTGCTCCGATTGTCGGTAAAGAAATTATTTAGAATTCATTTATTACAAAAATTTTCAAAGCAGGTGATTCTTTTGAGTCTTCTCCGTAGTGGGAAAATACGATTTTTCCTGTGCGAGATAATCTGATGAATGGTTTAATGCGTTCAGGATTAACTGATGCCGGTTTGTAGTTGTATTTGTAGAATGAATTTTCTGTGTCATTAAGTAAAAGGATATTTTTCTTTGACATGAATTTTTTGTAAATTGTAATTTCATTGTTTTTGAAATCAGAAACCCTGATTATACTGTAGTTAGGATAAAGTTCTTGAATTTCATCAATAGTTAGTAATTGTTTTTCAAATTTATTGTTTTTTAAGATGTATTTATAAAATTTCAAATCTTGAACATTTATTCCGATTAATTCGCCATCATGTATAAATTCAATGTTAGTTTCTGGACCTATGGCAAGTTTGCCGTCTGAATAATAATATTCCGTAAAACCGCCGGAGCCGATGAATGGTTTGTGTTTTAATTTGATATCATTTTTACTTTGTGAAACATTTGCCCAAGTTGCGTTTTGTGGATTATAAAAAATATTTTCTTTTTCTTGAATATAAGTATAAGCTGATGCAGAGGTTATGCAGAAACCAAGTGCAATTAGTGAAAACAAAATTTTTTTCATATAAATTTCTCCTTTGTACATATTTTAGCATTAAAATTAATTTTTAGAGTATAAATTTATGTTAAAATGAGTTTGTATGATTAAACGATTTATTTTATTTTTAATCAATATTTATCAAAAAATTTCTGCTTTGACTCCTGCAAGATGCAGGTTTTATCCGACTTGCTCAGAGTATATGAAGCAGGCAATAATGCGCTTTGGAGTTTTTAGAGGCGGGATTTTGGGAATTAAGAGAATTGTAAAATGTCATCCGTTGAATGAAGGTGGATATGATCCGGTGCCGGATGAGATTTGAGAAGTTAATAATACTTTTTTTTCTCCTGAGAGAAATGTATAAGAGAGGGTCTTATTAACTTAAAAGAAAGGATTTAACATGTTAATAATTTTTTCAGGAAAACAATATTCGGGTAAAGATACGGCTGCAAAGATTTTGATGGAAGCAATGCCAAATTTCAGACGTTGTGCAATGGGTGATATTATTAAAATTGAATACGCGCAAAAGCACGGTTTGACTTATGAAGAAATTGAAGCCAATAAAGCTGATTATCGTCAGGGCTTGATTGATTTGGGAAATTGGGGCAGACAACAAAGTCCGAATTATTGGCTTGAAAAAATAATTGCTCAAAAAGGTGATATTGTTGTAACAGATGTAAGAATTAAACACGAATACGAAGTTTTCAAAAAAGCACAAGCAATTTCAATAAGAGTTGATGCTGATAGAGAAATTCGAGAAGCAAGGGGTGGAAAACTTATTGGAGAAAATGATGTTACAGAAGTTGATTTGGATGATGTATCCGATTGGGATTATCGCATTGAAAATAACGAAAATTATGATTCTTTGAAACAAAAAGTTTTGCTAGTTGTCGAAGATATTAAGAATAATTTAAAGTAGACAAATAAGAAAATCTATTATAAAATTATCACGTAGGGTAAAAGTAATCCATTACTTTCTTCTTAGCCACAATCTACACTTGGACAAAAGCTAATGAAAGGAGGTAAGAGCTATGTTGATAGATAAAATAATAATGCTACTACTAGCATCTGTTAATTTAGTAATAGCATTAAAATTATTTTTCACATAGTAGGGACTACATGGGCACTTTCTCAAGGTGCCATCCTACATTCTTATTATTTACTATTTTGTACTATTTGTCAATTGTTATCACAATAACATTCCACTTTAATATAACAAGGTTCTTGAAACATTGAATAAAAGATTTTTACAATTTGTTCAACTAATCTAAGCATTACTTACCTCCGTAGGATGTCTATGTTTTGTTACTATTTTATCAGCTGTACTTCCGATTTTACTTAATCCGATTGAAGCGAGCGAGCCGTATATCATACCTTGAATTCCTGAAAATAACATTGCAGTTAGTGCCATTGAAGTTCCTAGTCCTGCAATTGCAGGGAAAGCAACTGTCAAAGAGCGTGAAATACGTTCATCCTTGTTGTCGGCGGTTCCAATTGCAATTCCGCTCATGCCAAGACCAAATAAAGCGGTCATGATATCAGTAGGTGCGCCACCTAATACCAAATCACGTTTTTTGTCAAAGTATTCTACACATTCACTATGATTTGCTTTTCGTAATTTCTTATTAGCTTTGGCTAAATTCTTTTCTAACAAAGCTTTTTCTTCTTTAGAAACATGCGGTTCTAAGATTTCTATTATTTCGTGATAAGTGCCTTTTTGAGCTTTACCGTCGCCCATAATTTTATCTACAACCTTGATTCCGTTTTGTTCAAGTTTATTTCTTTCAGGCATAAGCATATCTTCAGCCCAAAAAGTCATATTTTTTTTGAATGTTTCTTTGCGTTTTCCTTTGCCATGCCACATATCACCAAAATATGTTTTTGTTTTGGCGTAAAAATCTTTTTCCAAATTTGACATCACTTTTTCTTGATTATTAAGACGTGAAATTGTTTGATTTTTAGAAAAATATTCACTTGTAGATTTAATTTCGTTTAATTTTGTTTCAAGTTTTCTTTGTTCGGAAATAGGAAGTTTGTCTTTATATAATTTGATTAAACCGTTCAATTCATCCAGCTTTTTATTTGCACTGTTATATTTGCCAAAAACAGTATGCCTGCCTAATGAATCAAACCACTTAGTGATAACATTATGTGGTTTTGTCATAACTGTTTTAACGCCTTTAGTTTCAGTACAAAGTTTTTTGAAACCGATGTCTTTCCAGCCGTTCATTGTATTTGTGAATTGCAAAAAGTCAGCAACTTTGCCTAAAGTTTTTTCGCTTGCTTTATAAAATTTGGTTTTGACAAAATTGCCTTTGTTTTTTTCTAATTTAGCGTTGGCTTCTGATGACATGGTTTTCATCTTATTAACCAATTTCCCTGAAAATTTAGGGTTTAAAAGTGCAACCAAACCTGTCAAAACAAGTACGGTACTACCTACAGTAATAGCGGTTTTATTAGATTTTTTCTTTTCTTCATCCTCTGGTTGTTTAACAAAAGTGTCAACCGTATTGTTAATAGCGTTTTCTACGGTGTTAATGGGTTTAGCTAAAATTGGCGCAGGAGTTGGCGTTTCTCGGAAATTTACTTGAGAATAATTTGGATTGCTTATGAAACTGTAATGATTTTGAATCGTCACAATATTACCTTCTAAACCTGCTACATTTATATAAAGTATAAAAATAGCAAAAAATTGCTATTTTTGCTTGGTTTATTAAGACATGTTAAAGGATTTGCTATGTTGTTGGGCTGAAATCCCAACCTACAGCCCTTGTTAGGGATGTTGCAGTTGTTAGTAAATCTATGCTGAGCTTTACAAATGCGGGTGGGTATTAATCATGTTATAATAAATCTCATGAAAAAATTTCTACTTTCTCTTTTAGATTTAATTTATAGAAAAAAATGTTATTTCTGCTCCTCTTCCAAATATTCGCTAAAAATGTGTCCAAAATGCTATGACTCATTGTCATTTAATGATATCAGGGCGGAGCGAATAATAGAGGGTGTAAATATTTTTTGTGTTGGAAGCTATGACAAGAATTTGCAAAAGCTGATTAGAGGTCTAAAATATCATAACCAAAGAGAATTGGCGTATTATTTAGCAAAATTTATGTATGAATATTGGGAAAAACTGGAGGATAAACGTGATTTTCAGGTAGTTGCAGTACCTTTGCACTTAAATCGTATGAAAAAACGAAAATACAATCATATGGAATTAGTAGCAGAAGAATTTTGCAAAATGGCGAATTTGACACCAAATTTCGAATTGATAAAGAGGGTCAAAGATACAAAACCTCAATACAAGCTTACACGCAAGGAAAGACTTATGAATTTGCATGAAGCGTTTGAAATTGATACTTCAAAAGATTTAAAGAAACCCGTTTTGATTTTGGACGATATTTGTACAACGGGTGCTACGTTTGAAGAAATGATTAAGATTTTGAAAAAACATGGAATAAATGAGGTTGTTTGTATGGCATCTTCGTCACCAATATGTTAAAATAAGGGTGGTGATAAAGCAATCTAAATGTAGGTTGGGCTTTCAGCCCAACAATAACTAAAAACAACCCTAACCTGAATTTCTAAGTTTTGCACAGCTTAACTTGAAATTCTACCCTCTCTCTCGGGAGGGAACGCGCAAGGCTTGTTTGATGCATCTGATAAATGACAAGGAGAGCAATGTTTAACAAGAAACCAAAAACAAACATGGAATTAGAAATAGCTGAACAAGCTAAGATTATTCCTTACATCCTGATGAAATACATTAACTCTGAAACAGGTGAATTGAAGCTGGATTTACCACAAAATATTACAAAAATTGTTCTTGTTGCGAGTGGTTCTTCTTATCATTGCGCAAGATTTGCTGTCGATTTGTTGGAAAAAATTTCTAAGATAGAATCGCGTGCAATTTATTCTAGCGAATTTTTGCTAAAAAATGTTATTCCGCATGATAAAAATACGCTTTATATTTTTATCACTCAATCCGGCGAAACAAGTGATACGCTTAAATCTGTGGAAAAAGTTAAATCGCTTTCAAACTTGCCGACACTTTGTATTACAAACAATGAAGACTCAACAATTTGGAAAATGTGTGATTACAAAGTTGCTTGCTATGCAGGTATTGAACAAGGTATTGCTGCAACAAAATCTTTTACATCACAAATGTTATGTTTGATTTTAATTTCATTAAAACTTGTTGAAAATGTTCATGGGCTGGAAGCAACAAATGAATATAAAAAATCATTGTTTAGCCTTCCGATTATTATAGAAAAAGCTTTAGCAAGACGTAATGATATAAAAGAACTTGCAAATTATTTGTCAAAGGAAAATCTTATTGTAATCACGGCGGACGGAATTTCGTATTCTTTAGCGAAAGAAGCTTGTTTGAAGATTAAAGAAACTTCTTACAAAAATATAAGCGCAGCAATTTTGGGCGAATTTATGCACGGGCATGTTGCGGTGTTCAATAATAAAGGTGCATTAATTTATATTGCAGTCGATGAAATTTCAAAACGTTCCGTTTCAAATCTTCAAAAAATCAAAGCTGATTATAATCCAAAACTTGTTATTATCGGTCCTTGTTCTGACGAAATTAAGCCTGATTATAATATAAACATTGTTTGTGAAAACGAAATTCAACAAATGTTTGCGGATGTTTTGATTTGTCAGCAGTTGGCTTTGGAAATAGCTTTAAAATTAAAACGTAATGTTGACCACCCACGTGGCTTGCATAAGGTTGTTGTAGATAAAAATATTTAGGTAGTTTTAACTTTTGGTCCATGCAAACGTTTGTATGTTTCCATTATGTAATTATTGAATTTTTGACCCTTTACAAGTCCTTTAAATACTTCTGCAACGAATTCCAAACCTTCATTATTTTGAATTGCTCGCTTAGAAACATTGTTTTCAATTTCATTTTTATCGACTGTTGCCCAAATAGATTTTCTTTCTTTTTTTGTCGGCAAATCTTGAAAATGCAACCAGTGTCCGACTTCATGGAATAAGGAGTCAAAACGTTCCGATATTGGTTTATTGAGATTATTTTTTGAAATAAAAAGGTACAGTTTGTTGAAAGCTTTTACACAATATGATTCTTTCAAAAATTTTGGACGAAAAGCTATTTCGTCAGGAAGATTATCAACTTTTTGGCGCAAAATATTTAATCCGTCTTCCTTGTATTTTTGAGCTTTTTTGTTGTTTTTGTTTAACCAAAGTAGGGAATTGTATTCGGCTTTGTAACGATATGCCATTAATTGAGAGCGAAGCGTCATATCAAATAAACCTTTCCATTACTATGCTTAAGGTCATTTTTGGCTTCTTTAATACAACAGTCTAAATTTTCACTTAAAACACCTGATATGAAAGGAACGACATCATCTGTTTTTACAGGTTGACCATTATTGGTTAACAAAATTTCGTCTTTGTCTTTATAAAAATTTTCAAATTTTTTATCAAAAAATTTTGAATCCGAATTTCCTTTGTTCGTATAGTATTGATCATTTTTTTTAGAAAACTTGACAGCTTCTCCAATATGGATTGCACTTCCGGTTTTGTCATGCGCAAATGTCAAAGGTATGACGTCTATGCTATCACGCTTTTCCAAGACTCTTTTTATTATTGCGGAAACTCCTGGTTGAAATTTGTATTTTAAAGGCAGAAACGGTACAATTGCCATTGCACCTTCAGGATAAATAAAGAAATTGATTTTTCCTTCAGAAAGTTCATTCACAATATTTTGAATAGTTTCTCTGTTTTTTTCCTTTGCATTTTTGTTTTCTGCTTTAGCATTAATCGGTATAACACCCATAAATTCAAGTTCGTCCGGCATGTTAGAACGTTTTAGGAAGCCTTCACCTGCAAATACTTTACTTCTTGGACAATCATTTGCTTTGTTTTGGTAAATGTATTCTCTATACAAAAGCGAATTAAAAAACATTGCTCCATTGATGTCTTTTGGCTGTTGTCGTGTATGATTCATAATAAAAATATGTGGTTCATTTGAATTTACAATATCCATAATCTTTCCTGATTCAACATTGATTTCAAACGGACTATTGCACATGTTTTTTATTTTTTTAAATACATATTTGATAAAATCAGCAGAATTTACGTCAATACTTTTATAAGCTGTATTAACGCTTTTATTTGCAAAAGAGGCAGAAGCTCTAAAGCTCTGCCCTCTCTTGTAATAATTATAATTTGTATTTGTTTCAATCCTTGTTATCATTATTAGTTACAGCAATTATCTGATAAGTAATCACTTGGATTGTCTTGGTCTGAATCATTAGCTCTAATGATATCATCTGTTTCTTTAACAGGTTTTGAAAGACCTTTTACAAATGTATCAGCAGCTAAAGCTGAACCTGCTGTTGCAAAAGTTGTTGCTACAGCTTTCTTTGCAATACCTTGTCTACTAGCAAACATTGTTGCACTAATTGCATTAATTTTCATCTTTTTTCCTTTCTTTTCCCCATTTATGAGGGTAGTTTTACACTAGATTTTATTGTTTTTAATTTTTCTATAAATACACCTGCATCAGATATAAATTGTTTTAGCATTTTTAGCGAAAAAGATTTCCTACTTTTGACAAAGCAAGCCTTGTTATTGTTTGAGTATGTTCTTGTTAAAACTTTCGGCTTGGGATTGTCAAATTGTATCTTGGCATTGAAATTTGTACTATTAATACTAATATTCATATCTTAAGTACAATATTATCATGTGTTTTCAAATTAGCAAGAAAAGTATATACGATTTTTATAAAAATTTACAAAAAATACTACGTATAGACTAGTTTTTACACATTATTTGATTTGTATAACATTCCAAATTGAAAATGGATAATGGAAAATGGAAAATTATTTTATTACAAAATAAAATTCAACACAACAGCAATTGCTGAAAGAATAAACGCAACTAACGTAAACTCTTTTACAATTCTTATTTCTGAATGTCCGCAAAGTTCAAAATGATGATGAATTGGTGACATTTTAAAAATTCTTTTACCTGTCAATTTATAGCTTGTTACTTGCAAAATTACTGATAAAGTTTCCATTACAAAAACTCCACCGAACAATGCAAGTAAAAGTTCACATCTTCCAATCACTGCCAAAGTTCCCAATAAACCGCCTAAAGCCAAAGAACCTGTATCACCCATAAATACTTGCGCTTTTGGTTTATTGTATTTTAAAAATCCGATTAATGCGCCAATTACAGTCGCAGCTACAATTGCAGAAGCACTATGACCGCCATAATATGCAATAATTCCGCAAGCCAAAAATGCAGGAATACCTGTAGAAGCAGCAAGTCCGTCTAAACCATCCGTTAAATTATAAGCATTTGAAGCACCTGTTACAACAAAAACTGTAAAAATAGGATACATAAATCTTAAATCAAAATCCATAGAACCAAGAGTGATAACTGTTCCATAAGTTTGCATTGCATAAATTGTGGGAATAAGAGCAATCAAAATTTGTCTGACAAGTTTTCCTCTTGGGCTTAAACCTTTATTTTCATGACCTTTAATCTTTAAATAATCATCTTGAAAACCTGCTAATGCCATAAACAAAAGAGTTATAATAATAATCCAAGCCGAATTATCCATCTGTTGTGCCATAAGAAGAGTTATAATAGAAGCAATAATTATAGCTAAAATAATAAAAACACCACCTGTTGTAGGAGTTCCTGCTTTTTTAGCGTGAGCCTCAGGTGCAACATCAAGAATATATTGACCAATTGTTTTCTTTTTCAAAAAATCTATATAAGGTACGCCAAATAACAAGCATAAAACCATACTCATTAACAAAGCAACCGCTAACATTATCATAACTATTTCTCCTCTAGCTTAATTTCTTGAATTACCCCTAATTTTAACCCAAACAAAGAGAAATGTTAAAGTTTTTATTGAACGCTAATTGCTTAAATTTTTTAATGCACGTTGTATAGTGTCTTCTGAAAGGTTTAGTTTACTAGCAATTTCTTTATTTTTTAAACCTTGAAGCTTGTATTTAAGTATATTTTTTATTCTTATTTTCATTTGGTCTTTTTTCCAATGAGAACGATATTTTCTTCCCATATTGGCGTAAACTGTTTCTTCAGAACAATTGAGTTCTTTAGCAATTTGTCTTACGGTATAACCTTTATTTATATAATCTTTTATAACTGCTAATTTATATTTTTGACCTTCTATTCGGGCTTCTTTTAAAGCTTTTTTATCTGTATATGTTAGTATTGTTGCTCCCGGGATTCCTATTTCTCTTGCAGCTTCAGTGAATTTTCTGCCTTTTTTTATTAAATCCAAAGCTTGATTTACAATAACAGACATATTTTCTCTTCTAAGTTCTTTTTTTATTTGGCTTTCTGCCAATTTTAATTCTTTTTTACATCCGCTTACATTTTCAAAAATATCTTTTGTATCTTGATTATTAATGATTTTATTTTTTAATTTTTCAGATTCTTGTTGAACTTTATTTTGTTTGCCTAGAGTTTTTAATTCCGCAAGTTTTTCTTTGCCAATAACTTTGATTGCAGTATCATAAACACTATGTCGTGATAGATTGAATAATTCACTGATTTCTTTTATTGTTTTGCCATTTATAATAAGTTCCCTAATACAAGTTGAAAGTTTATCAATAGCCCTATTATGTAAAGATTTTAAACCATGTTTTTTTATTGTAGTAGATGCCCAGGACTGTGTTTTTCCATATAAATTTCCAATCTCTGTAACACTGTATCCTTTATCAATTAGGCGTGCAAGTTCTTCTTTTGTAATGGAAGGTTTTCTGCTGGTAAAATTTGTGTTGTAATTGTTATATGTAGTGTTTAATAAAATTTTCATATTTTGTAGAAAACCTGTAAATAGATTTTTTGCTAGTTGATAAAGTTTATTTTTACAAAAATTAATAATAAAATACTTTTAGTTGAGCTGAAAGGTTTACTACTTTTTTTATAAAGTATGTTTAAGATTGAACTTTATTTTATTTGGTAATTATAGGGTGCAATTTTTTGCACCATTAATATTTCTATGCCACCCTTATCAGTGCTCCGCCCAGCTTCTTCCCTCAAGGGCGAAGCAATGATATACGCTAAATGGGCGCATTTGATGGCTTCTCCCTTGGAGGGGAGAAGCTGGGCGGAGCACTGATGAGGGTGATAAATATCATATAATTTTTGCTAACAAAAAACCCTCGAATATTCGAGGGTATATATGAGAGAAAGGAGAGAATTTATACTGCGATAATTGTTGCACCATCAGGAATTGCATTATTTTTCAACTTTTTAGTAATTCTTTTTTCTATAACTTCTGCACGATTGCCTCTTTCCAAGTAAGCTTCGCATTTTTCAGAACCTTTTTTATGCCATTTTCCATCAATATAAATGCTGTCAACTTTTCCATCAACAATCTTAACTGGGTGCTTCAGATCTTTTATTGTAAATTCATGAACCTTATATCCGTCAGGTAATTTTCCATTTTTCAAGAAATCTTTACCTATAATAGAATCTACATTATTTCCACTTTCACGAGCTGTTCTAACATAAGCTAATACTGCATCATCATCTGCTTTAAATTCTTTAAGTGTTGTCAATTCATTGATTGTGATATTATCCTTAGGCGCTCCGTGTGTTGAAATTTGTTTTCTTGTAATCTTAGCTGTACTATCGCCCATTTTTGTAGTGTACGTAAAGTTACTTAAGTTAGTTTCTTTGCTACTGATTTCTGCAAAATCACCTTGCAAGATTTTATTCAAACGTTCGCTGAATGTATCTGCTTTTTCTTGCATTGCATCATCTTTGAATTTATCTAAGAATTTACCATCTTTATTTATGTATTGGTCTGTGATATTTCCTTTACCTTTACCTGTTAATTGTTCAATGTTTGTTACTTTTTTGCCATCAAAAGTAATACTATATTCTTGACTACCGGATTTTATTCGGAATGTACCTGCTGTAATATTAGTTTCACCTGTTCGGAATCTAAGTCCTGTTAATTTTTTCAATTCACTGTTATTGTTGATTAAGTTTTGAATTTCTGTGGCATTTTTTGCTGTTGTTGTTTTTCCTGGAATATAATATACAGGTTTTCCTCCTTTCATCATTACTCTTATTTTTTCAAGCGGTGCTGTTTTCTTAGCTCCACCTGTTACTGCTTCAGCTACTTCTTTTACGGCATCTTTGGATTTGAATATATTTTTAAATCCTTTAATAAATCCTTCGCCATTACCTTTTTTAGCAGCATAGATTAAAGTTGCTGCGCCTGCTGCAACTGCACCCAGTCCTAAAACCATGCCTGTGCTGGAATCAGAGCCTTCTGAATAATCAGCTTTTGGTAATGCTTGTGTTTGAGTTGTCGCAACTTGTGGAGTGGTTACTGTTTGGGGAGTCTGAGTTGCTTGAACTTGTTGCGTTCCCATAAAATTTGGATTATATGCTTGTAATGCTGCCAAAAACATTGGATCACTACCAAGTGCATTAATACTATTAATATCGTATCCAGCCATAAAAACCGCCTTTTTCTTCGGACATCATAAACTTGGGATAGCTTATAATTATCCTCATTGTGTGTAACCTAATTTTAATTCCCTTATATACATGAAGTTTTTTGAGAATTAAAAATTGACTGTTTTAAAGAATGTTTGTAATAAAAGTTTACAATTGGTTTGAATTATGTAATATTTATCACCCTGATGAGGGTGGCATAAATAAAAAATTTTTCCATTAAAACTGTAGGTTGGGCTTTCAGCCCAACAAAAAATCTACCCCATCAACGTTTGTGCAAATTTCAATGATTCTTCCGTAACTTCACCGCCAGCAAGTTCAGCAATCGCGTTTAATTTTCTATCTCCCTCAAGAACTGAAATATCAACGCTTGTAGTGCCGTCTTGTGTTTTTCTTACATAAAAATGTTTATCGGATTTAGATGCAATAATTGCTTGGTGCGTAATCATAATGATTTGCATATATTTAGAAAGTTCTTTGACTTCATCAGCTACGGCTTGTGAAGTCTTGCCTGAAATTCCCGTATCAATTTCATCAAAAATAACTGTATCAATATTATCAGATTGAGCAAAAATTGTTTTAATCGCAAGCATTACTCTTGAAATTTCACCGCCTGAAGCAACCTTAGCGAGCGGTTTTAAGCCTTCTGAAATGTTTGTGGAAATCAAAAATTCAACTTTATCACATCCGTTAATTGTAAGTTCTGTTTTTTCAAAACTTATATCAAATTTAACCTTTGGAAGCTCTAATTTTTCAAGCTTTTCAACAATAAGAGAAGATAAAACTTTTGCATAATTTTTTCTCTCAGCCGAAATCTCATTTGCCATTTTTTCTAGTTGTAATTTTTTATTAGAAATTTCAACTTCCAATTCTTCAATATTTTGTGTTGAAAACTCAATTCCTTCGAGTTCTTGACGCAACTTTTCGCCTTGTTCCATTACTTTAGCTAAACTTCCGCCGTATTTGCGCTTTAATTTATCCAATAAAAATAATCGTTCTTGAATTGTATTTATGCGCTCTTCATCATTATCAAGACGTGAAGAATATTCTCTTAATTCGCTCGAAACATCTTTTAAAGTTTCAATCGCGCTAATTAAGTTACTTTCAACGTTTTCTAATGAATTATCCATGCCTGATGCTTTCGACAAATTCATTTTTATTTGCATCAAAGCGTCCATTATCGCACCATCATCGCCTGAAATTGACCAATAAGAAGAGCCTGTAAGGTCTTTTAATTTTTCAACATTTTCTAAAATAGAAAGTTCGTTATTAAGTTCTTCATCTTCTTGCTCTGATTGAATTTGCGCTTCTTCAATTTCATTAACTTGAAACTTTAAAAAATCAATTTGTTCTTCTGTTTTATCCGCAGAATTTTTAAGTTCATCAAGTTTTGAAATCATATCTTTATAATTAGAAAATTCTTTTCTGTATTCATCCAACATTTTTCCGCAAGTATTTTTTGCATAAGAATCCAATAAAACAATATGATATTTAGGCTGTAAAAAAGAATACGTTTGATGTTGTGAATGTATATCCAAAAATAACTCTCTAAAATGACGCATAAATTCTTGATTAACTAAACAACCGTTAACCCTTGAACGCGAAGCAGTTTGAGTAATTTCACGAGATAAAATAATCTCTTCGCCTAAATTATCTATTCCATATTCATCAAAAAGCACGGTTAAATCTTGTTTTTTATTTAAAATCGTAATTTCTATTACAGCTTTTTCTGCGCCTGTTTTAATAACTTCTTTTCCTGCTTTTGCACCAAAAGCTATATCAATTGCGTTGATTAAAATACTTTTACCGGCACCCGTTTCACCTGTAATAATATTCAAACCTTCTGCTAAATCTACTTCCAGTTCATCTATTAATATGTAATTTTTTATTGAAATCTTTGATAACATACCCTATTCCTCGTCATCATCCGTTTCATCATCTTCATTATCTTCAAAATCTTCTTCCGACTCATCATCTGTATCTTCTGAATATTCGTCTAAATCTTCTTCATCATCAGAGTCTTCTGCATCATCTAATTCGTTGTAATCATCGTCAGACTCGCTTTCTTCCTCGTCTTCTCCATCAATTTCATCTTCGTCTTCAAAATCTTCTTCCGATTCATCTTCTTCTATTTCTTCATCAGAAGTTTCTTCTTCATTTTCTTCGCTTTCATCATCCACTGTTTCTTCCTCGTCTTCTTCATTTTCATATTGAGGAATTTCCGCTTCAGGTTCAATTTCTTCGTGATGTCCGAGTTTGTTTTCGATTATTTCAAACTCACTTTTAACGATATTTTTAGGAAATGTAAGTGTATAAGGATTTGCTAACGCTGATTTTAATGCATTATAATATTCTTCAGCTTCACCGATAAATTTATAAACACGAGCAAGGCAATAATACAAATCACCGTTTGCTTCTTTTTCTAATCTTGTATGAAGAGTTTCAAGAATTTCTTCGGCGTTACCCTCACTCAAGCAAATTTTTGTAAGAAGTTTATACGCCTCAATATCATTTGAGTTATGCTCAATTGTTTTGTATAAATACTCTTTGGCTTCTTCTATATTGCCAGATTTATAAGCGATTGAACCAAGGTTAAAATACGCCCAACTATAATCAGGAGAAATTTCAAGCACTTTTTTGTAACTTTCGATTGCAAAATTAGTTAAGCCGTCATTTTGATAAATATAGCCCAAATAAAAATACGCATAAACATCGTTCGGATTGATTGATACGGCTTTTTGAAAACAGTCTGTAGCAAGATTTTTTTCTTCTTTATAAAAATAACAAAGCCCTAAATTAAAATAGCTGTTTCCATCATTTTGGTCTGTTTCAAGCACTTTGTGAAACGCTAAAATAGCTTCATCCCACTCTTTTAATTCAACTAAAACATCGCCTAAATTATAATAAAAATCTTCCTGCGGAGAAAGTTCAACTGCTTTTTGGTAACAATCGCGAGCTTTTTCAAAATTTTTAAGTTTTTCGTAGACAATGCCCAAATTGTAATATAGTTCGGCATCGTCCGGAAAATACTTAATTAAGTATCTCAAATTTCCTTCTGCTTCCTCGTTAAAACCATTATTCACAAGCAAAATTGAAAGTTCTCTTCTTGCTTGAAAATTTGAAGGGTCTTTTTTTAAAATATTTTGTAAAGCCTCGATATCATTATCCATAAAATGATTATAGCAGAGTAAAAGGCGGATGAAAAGATGAAATTATTTAGATAGCAAATTTTGTTTTTATAGGTTTTATAAAAGTCAGAAGGTAATTTATGAAAATAAGTTTTGTGAAATCTATTGAGCCGATTTTGAGACAATGCAAAACTTCCGCAGTCGAAGTTGGAGCAAATATGCGTTATACGATTAATGATGCAAAAGTTGCTGAGAGTATCTTTTCAACAGGGTTTCATACCTGCTCAGGTTTTGATATAAATGCCGGCAAAATGAATTTATTTGGACATATTAAGCCGGAAGGTTTTAATTCAAGGAATTTTGCAGAAGCTTTTGAGCGTTTGGTTAAGGGTTTTCAGGATAAATATGGTGAAGTAAAGGCTCTTGTTCTTGGCGGTCGTGAAATAGCTTTTTGTGACCCGTACTCTGATGTTACAAGTAATGAAGTTTATGCGACGATGTGTAATGTTCTAAGTACGAAATGTAATATCTCGGATGAAAAATTTGTGTCAATTCTTGGAAAATTTAAAGATGTAAAAACAAATGATGATATTGCGATTATTGGCGATAGAGTGTTTGTTGCAAATAAAGAATTTGAAAAGGCAGGAGTGCTAAATTCAACAAAAAGTAATGTTGAAGATAATCTAACTAATGTCTATGAAGATGTTATAATTCCGAGTGAATTTTTGGCTTAGTTTGTAGGTCAGGCACTGCCTGACGATAACAAAAAAAGAAAATAGGGTGCAATTTTTTGCACTATTAACTTTTATTTTTGTTTTGATAAGTCATTGCAATATGCTAATACAAATTATCCCAACACTCTTTGATAATGTTCATTAAAAAATTCTTCAAATCTGTCTTCCAAAATCGCTTGTCTTGATTTTTTTGCAAAATCAATCAAGAATTTAATATTATGAATAGACATTAAAGCTTGTCCCGTACCTTCATTACATTTGTACAGATGTCTTAAATAAGCTCTTGAGTGGTTTTTGCAAGCGTAACAATCACAATTTTCGTCCAAAGGTCTTGGATCTTCTTGATATTGAGCATTTTTAATTTGTTTTTTACCATCCCAGGTGAAGAATGAGCCGTGGCGTGCATTTCTTGTAGGAAGCACACAGTCAAACATATCAACACCGCGTTTAATTCCGTCTAATAAATCTTCAGGGGTTCCGACACCCATCAAATAGCGAGGTTTGTTATGTGGAAGAAGCGGCGCGGTTAATTCAACAAAATGGTTCATTGTTTCTTTATCTTCACCAACGCTCAAACCACCAATAGCGTATCCTACTGCATCAATTGAAGAAACAAATGCAGCACTTTCTTTTCTCAAATCATCATAAAAAGCACCCTGACAAATTGGGAACAAAGCTTGATTTGTTGACGTTTTAGCTTTAACACATCTTTCAAGCCATCTGTGAGTTCTTTCCATTGCCTCTTTTGCAGTTTTATAATCACAAGGGAACGGTGCGCACCAATCAAACGCCATGATAATATCTGCGCCGATTGCCTGTTGAATTTCCATTGAAATTTCAGGGCTTATAAAGTGCTTTTTACCGTCTTTAGGGTCGCGGAATTCAACGCCTTCTTCCGAGATTTTTCTCAAATGTGCCAAAGAAAACACTTGAAATCCGCCTGAATCAGTTAGAACAGGTTTATTCCAATTCATCCAACCGTGAATTCCGCCGAATTTCTCAATTAATTTGTGACCTGCTCTTAAATAGAGGTGATACGAATTTCCTAAAATAATCTGTGCACCTGTATCATACAAATTATTATTAGTAACCAATTTAACTGTTGAATTTGTGCCAACAGGCATAAATATAGGTGTTTCAATATCACCGTGCGGAGTATGCAAAATACCCGCTCTTGCGCCGGTGTTTTTATCAACGTGAATTAGTTCATAATTAAAATTGTCAAATACTGATACCATTTTTTACCCCTCACCCCAACCCTCTCCCACAAGGGGCGAGGGGGAACTTAATTTTTAACTAAGATAGCGCATAGCACTAGCCTTGAAAGCGTTCTTCTTCGTAAGTAATCATTTCAAGCATTGATTGCCAGTTATCAAAGATTTCTTCCGGCTTAAAGTAAATACCGATTTCTCTTTGAGCACTTTCTAATGAATCAGAAGCGTGAACAATGTTGTATTCCATAACTTGTGCAAAATCTGCTCTGATTGTACCCATATCAGCTTTTAGAGGGCTTGTAGCACCTACCATGTGGCGTACGCTTTCAACTGCTTCGTAGCCTTCGATTACCATTGCAACGATTGGACCGCTTGTGATGTAGTGTACTAATCTGTTGTAGAATGGTTTGCCATGGTGTTCTTCATAATGTTTTGCTGCAATTTCAGGTGTTACTTGAAGCAATTTCATTGCAACAATCTTGAAACCTTTGTTTTCAAATCTTTCAAGAATTTTACCGATTAATCCTCTTTTCACACCATCTGGTTTGATGGCAACAAATGTTCTTTCTTCTGTTTTCATAATCTCTCCTATCAATTCCCATTAGACCATAAACAGCAATTAAAGTAAAGTCGGGCTTTTTGTGTTTGGGAAACAGCGAAATACCTGAGATGGTGAGAAATTGAAAATGGAAAATTGAAAATGGAAAGTGGAAAATAATTATTGTCAGGCATTGCCTGACCTACTTCTATAAATACACAAATGTTAATTGGAAATTCTTTTAAACAATTTTCCACTTTCCATTTTCAATTTTCCATTCAACCAAAACTTCATTTTGCAAAAATCACATAGATATTAGTTTGACGTCATCATTTTATACCCCAACGTCAAAGCTCCCATAACACCGGCAGTTACACCACCATACTTAAGTGCTTTTTTCCATTGACCTTTTGTCTTTGTGTTTTTGATTACATCAAAGATTTTTTGCTCAACTTCATCAGGTTTAGTGAAACATTTCTTTTCTTTGTTCCAACATTTTTCCGTTAAATTCTTAAAAGTTTGATAGTTTGTCATGTTTCTCTTCTCTATTTGTTCTTGTAATACTTTTTTGCTTTCTTGAATGTTATCAGGCGTTAGTGAACTCAAATATGTGTCTAAAGACATTCCGCTAACTGCAAAAACTTTCTTATTATCATTCAAAAGTTTTTTCATGCCTTCTACGTCTTTTACTTTTTCTAAGCCTTTTGTAACTGTTTTCAATTGTTTAAAAAATTCTTTACCGTCACTGGACATATTCTTGCTAACGTGATTTTCAAATGCTTGTTTGGCAAACGAGTCTGATGCAACGCCGTTTTTATCTACAGGATGTCTATTTTTTAAGTAGCCGATAGCCCCACCGACTGCTCCACCAACAACCGCAGTTCCGATAACAGAGCCGAAACCGCTACTGCGATTTTGCTGTGGCTGTATATTTTGATTAAACCCCTGATTATAATTCATTTGTGGGTAAGTATTCATACCATAAGAATTAACCATACAACACTCCAAAGTTTTACTACACATGGATATAAAGTATTTTCCTGTTTAAAAATTGCGTTTTTGTAACAAAATGTAATATTTAAATGTTTCTGAAAATATCTGGAATGTTGATTGGGCAAAGTTTTTCAACAAAAACCATAAATATAAAATTAATTCTCTATTTGAAGTATGTTATTTTTACAACATGTTGCATTTGCAACACACTTGTGCTATTATTTCATGTAATAAATCAAAAGCTTTAATTTTAGAAAGAGAATAAAATATGAAAAAGTTATTATCACTGGCTATATTAATGTCATTGACAGTTGGAAATGCAGTGCCTGTCCTAGCAGCGCAAAAAACCGTTTTGAAAGCCGGTGCAGAACAATCTGTCGATAAAAACAAAAAGAAGAAAGTTGACAAGGTTAAACCAACCAAAAATAAGTATGAATACGTTAATCTTGGTTGGTGGGCACAATTTAATGACGAATATCTGAACGATTATATTGTTAAAGCTGTTGAAAATAACAAAGACTTAAAAATGGCAACATTGACGATTGATGAATATTATCAAAATATTGCAATGCAAAGAGCCGGTGAACTTCCAAGTATTCAAGCAGGATTTTTTCCTGGATATGGCAAGTTTATAGGTCCATCTTCAGGCGGATTTGCATTACCTCTTGTTGCTAACTATGAACTTGATTTGTTTGGCAAAAATCACAACAAAACTACTGCCGTAAGAAAGCTTTATGAAGCGTCTATTTTGGACGAACAATCTGCTTACATTTCAATTGTATCAGCAGTTGGAAGTGTTTATATAAATATTGTTAAAATGGATGCTATGATTGACTTGCAAGAAGACATTGTAAAACTAAGAAAAGAAATTTTCGAAATCATGTCTGTAAGTAATGCTGAAGGTATTATTTCAACTTCTGACCTTGTAAAAGCAAATAAGGCGTATATTTCAGGTGTTGCTGATTTAACGGATTTGAAAAAAGAAAGAACAAAACTGCTTCACCAATTGGCAGTTTTGATTGGTGACAGTCCTAATAATATTGAAGAATACAAACGAACTGATTATAGAAAATTAGCCTTTTCAGGTTCAATTCCCGAATACGTAAGCTCAGATGTTATCATGCAAAGACCAGACTATAGAAAAGCAGAAAAAATGCTTGAAAAAGCTGGAATTGATGTTAAAGTTGCAAGAAAAGAAATGCTTCCGACTTTGAGTCTTGGTGGTGGTGTTTTATTCAACGCAAAACACTTTGAAAGCTTATTTACAACTTCTCAAATGATTTGGGGTTTGGGTGGTTCAATTATGCAACCTTTGTTTGCAGGTGGTAAAATCAAAGCTAATTTGAAAGCTAAGAAGATTGCTTACGAAAAAAGCTTGAAAAACTATGAAAAAATTAATTTGACTTCTATGCAAGAAGTAAATGACTCTTTGGTTTCAGTTAATATGGATAAAGAGAAGCTTGCTAAACAAAAGAAAATCCAAGAACTTGAACAAAAAGATTTTAAACTTTCTCAAAAAAAGTTTGAACAAGGCGTAATTGCAAAATTGGATTTGAATCAAATGGAAGAAAATTTGTTGACTGTAAACAAATTGGTTTATTCTACGGAATTTGATTGCATGGTAGATTATATCAGCTTCTATAAAGCAATTGCAGCGCAAAAGATTTAGTTTTTAATAATATCTTTTCGCGTTACAATTCCAAGAACTTTTTGTTTTCTGTCAATGACAATTGCCCACTCTGTGGAGTTTTCATGCAGGCGATAGTATGCTGTGTACAAGTTATCATCAGGATATACAGTAACAGGATTTGTGTCTAAAATTCTGCTTACGGTAATCGATTTCATTTTGATATCGACTAAAACGTCTTCAATGTCAGATTTGGTGATTATTCCAGATAATTTGCCTTTTTTATCGCAAATTGGATACGCATTATGTCTTTCCTGCTCCATTACCTTAAGTATATCTTCAATTTTAGCATTGTTTTTAAAAGTTCTTACGTTTTGTGTCATTATATCTTGTACGGTTGTTGTGTCGGACAGATTAACATCTGCATTTTTGTATTGATTAACTACGAGTTTTGCATAAATTGGTTTGTGGTTAAGCTTTTCCGCTGTTAAATCAGCTATTGCAGAAACTAACATAAGCGGTAAAATACATTCATAACCGCCTGTCATTTCAAACACCATAACGACTGCTGTTAGCGGAGTTCTGGCAACAGATGACAAAAATCCTGCCATACCGAGAGATGCAATAGCTGTAAGATTTACGCTTGCTCCAAAATCGTTAGCGAAATATCCTGTAATGTAGCCTAGGAAAGACCCTAACATTAACATTGGTAAAAATATTCCGCCTGCTGCGCCTGATGCGAAACAAATCGGAGTGATTATGAATTTTGCAAGAAAAATTATACAAACTAAAGCTATCGGAAAATCGTTCAGTAAGAGTTTTTCAACAGAGCCGTTACCTGATGATAAAATGTAAGGAAGTGCTAAACCTGTTAAACCTGTAATTAAACCGGCAAGAGCAGGCTTGCAGTAGTTAGGAAGTTTGATTTTAGAGAACTTTCCATTTAAAAAGAAAATGGTTTTTGAAAATAAAACTCCCAAAACTCCTGATATTAAGCCTAAAATTATGCAAACAATTACAACGGATGGATTTATGCTTATTGCGGGAATTGAAATATTAAATGCAGGATTTGCGCCAAGAAAATATCTTGCAATGCTTGCGGAAGTTACTGTCGCAACGAGTGTTGGAAAAAGCATTGAAGGCGTAAATTTATGAATAAGTTCTTCCAAAACAAATAATGTGCCTGCGATTGGCGCATTAAAAGTCGCACCGATAGCGGCACCTGCGCCTGACGCTATCAATTTATCGCGGTTGTTTCCGCTTAGTTTAAATAGTTTACCTACAAATGAGCCTGCGCCTGCGCCAAGTTGAACACTAGGACCTTCTCTGCCAAGCGAAAGTCCCGTTCCTATACCAATTACACCTGCAAAAAATTTAACAAAAATTGTGCGGATTCTGATTAATTTTCCACTTCTCAAAAGTGACATTTTTACGTAAGGAATTCCACTGCCAGAGGTTTCTGGTGCCAGTTTGTAAACTAAGAGCCCTGCCAGTAATCCGCCCAAAGTAGTTATGGTCAAAAATAAAAGTGGCGTTGAATAGAATTTTGCCATAATAAAGCTGAATAAGTTTTCTATTCCGAGTCTGAATGTTACGACAATTAATCCTGTAAGTAATCCGACGATAATTGCTTGCCAAAATATTTTTGTAAAACTCTTTTCCATAGAATTATTATAGTTTTAAAAATAAATTAATTAAAGTAAATGATAAATTTAAGTATTTGGACTGAAATTCTAATTTACTATAATTAAAATGAATAAATGAATATGAATAAAATAGTTTGAGTCTTTAGTCTGAAAACATTTTCTCAACGTTGACTAATTCTAATCATTAAACTAAAATAGTATAAATAACTTTAAGGAGAAAATATGTCAGGATTAGAGTTTGACCCTGGTTTTGCACCGTTTATTTTAACATTCAGAGGAACTGTTGAATATTTATATATGGATATCAACCGTTTCAAAAATCTTTCACAAAAGAAAATGAAATTCAGACAATATTACAAAAAAATGCTTGAGATGTTTAATAATAATTTAGGATTTTACGTTGGATGTCTTATGTGGGCTGCGTATATAAAAACTCAACCAGAGCAAGAAATTTTGAATAATAATTGTATTGGTCAAGAATACAATGAAGAAGAAAATATTTCTGATACAGAATTTATGATTAAGTTTCTTGAACTTCTTCCAAAAGATGTGAAATATTTTTTAGGTCAAAATTACGAAATTAATCAAGCAGATATGAAAATTTTAGAGCTGTATAAGGAATTTTTAATCTTAAATAAAGGTTTTGTTAATTCTAAAAACAATACAGACATTGTTCTTCCGAATGGTGTTAAAACCGAAGGTGCTGAAGGTTTTAAGGATAAAATTATGGAAGTAATAAAAAGTGAAGATTTGTCAAAATTATTAGAATATAGGGATTTGATATGTCAAATATAATAAATGTTGCAAGAGGTTTAGAAAAAGCCGATTTAGTAATTAAAAACGCAAATATCGTGAATGTTTTGTCAGAAGAAATTCACAAAGGCGATATTGCAATTTGTGATGGCGTGATTGCAGGGATTGGCGAAAATTATTCGGGCGAAAAAGAAATTGATATCAACGGTGCTTACGTAACACCTTCGTTTATTGATGGTCACGTGCATTTGGAAAGTACGATGATGTTGCCGAAAGAATTTGCAAAAACAGTTCTTCCTGCCGGTACAACAACTGTAATTATTGACCCGCACGAAATTTCGAATGTATTGGGTTTGCACGGTATAAGTTTTATGCACGAGGCTGTAAAAGATTTGCCGATGAATGTTTATACAATGCTTCCTTCTTGCGTTCCGGCAACTCCTTTTGAAACTTCAGGTTTCGACTTGAATAGTTATGATTTATCTTTATTAATCGACAAACCTTGGGTGCTTGGTATTGCAGAGATGATGAATTTCCCTGGGGTTTTGAACCATGATAAAAATGTTATGGCAAAATTGGAACTCGCAAAATCAAGAGGTAAAAGAATTGACGGACATGCACCATATTTGAGCGGAAAAGATTTGTGCGGATATATTGCAAGCGGCGTGAAGTCTGATCATGAATGTACAACTCCTGAAGAGGCGATTGAAAAATTGCGTCTTGGAGTTTACGTGATGATTAGAGAAGGTACTGCGGCAAAAGATTTAGATGCTTTAATACCTGTTCTTAAAACTTCTAATACAAGAAAATGTATTTTTGTAACTGACGACAGACACCCTGCGGATTTAAAAGAACATATTAACGGAATGGTTAGACGTGTTGTTGAAGCAGGCGTTGACCCGATTAAAGCGGTTCAAGTTGCAAGTTTAAATACTGCTGAATATTTCGGCTTGAAAGACTTAGGCGCAATTGCTCCCGGGTATAAAGCAGATTTACTTGTTCTTCCTGATTTGAAAACATTTAAGCCTGACATTGTTTTAAAAGATGGTCAGGTTGTAGCTCAGGATGGTAAATTAGCGGTTGAAATTCCTGAAAACGATGCGATTGCAACTCGTAACTCTGTGAACGTACGTTGGATTACGATGGACGATTTTAAAATTCAGACAGAAGGCGATGGAGTCAAGAAAGTACGAGCGTTAGAAGTTATTCCTCATCAACTTATTACAAAATCTGTTATGTCTGATGTTAAAGTCGTTGACGGAAATGCCGTAAGTAATGTTGAAACGGATACATTAAAGATTTGTGTAATTGAAAGACACAGAGCGACAGGTAATATCGGCAAAGGATTTGTTAAGGGATTTAACTTGAAATGTGGTGCGATTGCCTCAACAGTGGCACACGATTCGCATAACATGATTGTAATCGGTACAAATGATTTTGATATGTACACGGCAGCGGTTGCTTTGATTAAGTGTCAAGGCGGTAAGGTTGTAGTTAAAGATGGAGAAATTATTTCTCAATTACCGTTACCTATTGCAGGTTTGATGTCTGATAAAGAATTTGATTTTGTAGTAGAAAAATGCGATGAATTAAACAAGGCTGCTCATTCAATCGGATGCAAATTAGAAGACCCGTTTATGACGATGGGATTTTTATCATTGCCTGTAATTCCTGAATTAAAAATTACGGATAAAGGCGTTTTTGATACAAATAAATTTGATTTTGTTGATATTTTTGAAGAGGAAAAGGTTAAGAAATAATGTAGTGCGTGTAAAAAAGCATTTTATGTTTCTAAAACAATTTCTATCGGTATTTTTGTGTTTTGTAAAACTTTATAGCTTATATTTTTATTTGTAACAATTCTGTTACAAACTAGCAAATAATATTTTTAGAGGTTATATTACACTATGAGGATAATTATAATAGAGTAAGATAATTATTCTTACATGAGGTCTTAGAGTGGTAGATAACAGGTCAGCAGGTTTTTATGGAATCGGCGGTGCTTTTAACTTTAAAAGTGGGGACCCATCCGGTACTGCGGCAAAAATGAGTCAGGAAAAATATGGTTCGGAAGCTATGTATCTTCCGCCTGCAGAAGGTGAAGAAGAGGAAGGTTATTACAATAATGAACCGTATGTAGACAGAAGCGCGTTATTAAGGGCGACTTTAAATTCTCTTGCGATGACGAATGTCGCGTCGGTTTTGAATTCCAAAAAACACAAAAAGACTGTTAAAGACATTAAAGATGAAGACAAAGAAGAAAAGAATTCTGAGGATGAAGAGTTTGAAATTAAACGTATAGAAGCGGAAGCAGATGAAGAATTTCGAGAAGCAAAAGAATAATTTTGTACGGGGTATTTGAAATTAAAAAAGTTTGTGTTAATATAATTTTGTTGATGGCGCAATTAGTGAGCTTAGACGGTAGTGAGACGAGCCGTTTACAAGATATACCAACTGCGCATTACAAATGAGACAATTAAATAACATGGGTGCGTAGGACTCCGCTGAGGAGTTGACTAAATGTCAAGTCCGAAGATGGAGTAGGTGAGTTCGAGCGAGAGTGAGACGAGCCGTTTACAAGATATACCAACTGCGCATCACAAATAAGACAATTAAATAACATGGGTGCGTGGCGCAGTTGGTAGCGCAGTTGACTCTTAATCAATTGGTCGAGGGTTCGAGTCCCTCCACACCCACCATTTAAAAAGGACTTCTTTGAAAGTCCTTTTTTATTTTTAATACACTTTTTACATTCAAGTTTTTCAAAAATACAGTTGCCATTTTTTGGTACGGATTTGTTTTATAATAACAATATAAAGATCAAACAAGGAGTGCATAATGGATTATGAAGAACTTGCAGAAAAAAATATAATGCGGGATTATATGATGAAGCTATTATTATATGAACTATTATTTTCTGGATTACTTTCTATATCAATATTTAAATATTTAAGTGGCTTTATCGTAATCTCCAATTTCATCTGCAGAATAAGCAAATTTGAAATAATAGATTTCGTATTCTGGATTTAATTCTAAAACCTTATTCCAGTCATTAACCGCTTTTTGATAATTTTCGCATTTATAATAAGCATCTGTGCGATTGTCATAATACAGAGGTTTGCTAGTGTCTAACTCGATAGCTTTTGAGATATAACTTTGTTTGGATTAGTTAGTCTATCTTTTTTATAGTGGGAGGCACAATTACCTTTTGTTCTGATTTCAAAGAAATCATCCCAAAATTCTTCATTATCAAAATATTTTTTAAATTTAATTCTCTTTGCTTTTTCAAAAAGCGAGGTGTGCTCTTCAAATTTGATATTATAATAGTCGCAAAAATCTTCGATTTCAATTTCTAAAGCTTTTCTACATTCTTGAGGAATTTGTTTATACATTCCTTTTTTGTATAAGTTTTCAACTTCACACACACATGCATATAATTCATCCAAATTTTTTTCTTTTAAAAATCTATAATTATCTTCCATTTTACAATCCTTAATTTAGCTATAAATTATCATGAATAGGTGAGTTTTACAAATATTCTTAATACCATTCAGGATAATAAAAATGTTTAGCTTCTTGAATTGTTTTAAAGCATGGAGTTTCGCTTCCTTCCCCGCCATCAGGTATTGGTTCGAAGCTATTACCTACTTGTTGCATGATTTTATGGTGTCCTACATAATGTCCGATTGGCGTGTATAGAACATATCTATACCCGTAAGCAGGGCTTTTTTTATCATAAATTGCCACGATTTTTTCAGAAACTTGTTCGTTGCGTTCTGCATAACTTTTGTAGTTAGGAGTAATCCAAACAGTATTACCTTTAAAATCTCTTACCTTTTGTTGCTGTTTGTTAAAATCGTATGCAAAGGAAGATGATTTGCAAAATAATATTAGAATTAAAACTAAAAATATCTTTTTTATCTTATTTCTGCTCATAATTTCACTCCATGTTAATTGTAGATATAAATCTAAATCTTGTCAATTTTGGGCACGTTTTAGTTAAATAAAAGTGGGAAATTGCATTAGCAATTTCCCACTTTAGATTTTCTATTTATTGATTAAAATTTATATTCAGGAATTACAAACACTTCATTATTTGCGTCTTTTTCTACAAATTGCAAATAATAATCTAAAGCTTTTTCCTTAGAATTTTCATAAAATTCATCAGAAATAAGTTCTTTATGTAATTCAGTTCTATCGCCTGAATAATTGCCCAAAACTCTTGAGAATTTTTCAATCATTTCAAGGTTTTCTCCGCCTGCATAAGCTTTTGTTTTAGCATCTGTTCCTGATGGTCTGATTTCAACATATTTATCAGTGAATTCTAAATATGTGCCGTCACCAACGAATTTAACGGATTTTAAATTATCAAAACTTAATTCTGCAAACGCACCATTAAGAACTTTTTTCACGGCATTAATATCTGCAATACCTTCTCTTACTGCAATTGCAAGTGATAAGAAGAACAAATCATTTTTAGTTCTTTGTTTTTCACCTTCAACTTTTGCGAGTTTAAGTTTTTCAATATCAGGTTCTGATTCGTTGTAATAAGCGATATCTTCTCTAACGTCGTATTTTGCAATGATATTGTTTTCATCAAAAATTTCTACCAAATATTCAGAAAGAGTTTTGTTATCTTCTTCCAACTTAGCAGCAAGCGCAGACGCTACAATAATAGCTTCTGTCGCACTCTTTTCACGCATTGCGATTGCTTTTCTACCGGCTAAAGATTCAATTAAGTCTTCTGAACCCATAATCATACCGCCTGATTCTTCGCCGCCGAAGATTAATCTTGGTTGAACGCCCAAATTGATTGAATTACCGAATACGTCATCCACAACAACTTCTTTATCAGGATTGTTTTTAAGTTGCAATTCAACTTTCTTCATAATGTTTGCAATTTCTTTAAAACCGACAGGAACGTTTACAACTTTGATTCCGTGTGATTTTGCCCATTCATCCCAGCTAAGAGCAGAAGCAGTTGTCTTAATCATAAATCTTGGGTGGTTTTTGAATTTGCCGTGTGATTTAAGTTGTTTAACACGATAGTTCATAAGCATTAAGAACGCTTGGTTTGCACTGTATACAGTCAAAATTCTGCTTTCATTAAGTTTGATATAAGAAATACCGTAATCATCAAGCATAGGTTCGTTTCCGATAGCTTCAATTTGGCAAACAGTTAATCTGTCGTGGTCAGGGTCTGTAATCAAAACAATTGTTCCCAAAGGACAATCAGCAAGAACTTTTTCATAATGCAAAGATTCAATTACAGGGAAGAATTTTTCTCCGTTTGGTCTTTTTGCTAAAACAGTTGCATCTACTGAATAATCATAGAAGCATTTGTTACCTTTAGGGTCTGTATCGTATTTACCGATTGAATGGAAAAACGGATCTTCTTCTGTATTATTCCAAACGTATTTGTCTTGAATGTCTAATTTTTCTAAAACTCTGCTCAATGTTCTATATGCACAACCACCAACACATTCAACAAACAATTTTGATTTCATCTTTTTAACGCTGTCTAAATTTTGTGCAACGCCTGATTTTAAATATTCAACATATAAATCAACGCCGTCATTAAGTTTTGACATGATTTCTTCATCAATTAACGCATCATTTTTTGCTGCGATTTTGATTTGATAAGAACCTTCTTTTTCAACAATATCAAAAATTTCTTGAATTTTGTTTACAAATTCTAAAGATTCTTCAGGTAAATATTGGCTACCTTGAGAGTTTAAATCTTTTGTCGCAGTTTTAACCGAAATACCGTGGCTTGAAGTTATGTATTCACCGCCAACAAGGTCTAATTTAAACGCCAAGAATGAAGCCAGCCATATTGGAATAGTTCTTCTTTCTTTTGGCGTAAGTGTTTTAATACCTTGTGCAGCTTGAATACGAGCAATTGCATCAAGATATAATTCTGAATTGTATCTAACTTCACTACCAACAAGTTTTAGAACCTGTTTACCTTCGTATTTTTCACGCGCAACAAGAGCTTTTGCTAAAGTTGCAAGCACAATTCCTACAAGGTTAATAGGGAATCTTGTATCTTGTGGGAACAAAATATTTTGAGGTCCGCGAATACCTGCAGTTGAAACTTTTGCTTCTTTTGAATAATTAGCAAACCATTCAAGAAGATTTAAACCTTCAGGGTTTTCTTCCGAATGTGGATAAAGGTGTGCTTTTTTAAGCGTAAAAGTGAATTCTCCTTCATTATCAAAATTTAATAAATCAGAATTTTTTATATAATCAGGAGTTTTTTCAAAAACATTTTTGAACAACTCTTTTTCAAGTTCACAGCTTGGTTCTCTTTTTAACATAATTCTCTCCTATCTGTCAGGGTATATTATAACATAAATACTGTTAAATAGTGATATTTAAGATAAAATAAAGGCGCAGCCGAAGGCTGCGCCTTTACCAAAATTAACAATTCAAAAAAACTATTTTTGAATATCCTTAACAGACAAAGCGATTCTGTGTTCTTTTGGAGTGAATTTCTTAATAAGAACGTCAACTTCTGAACCAACTTTGAACATGTTGAACGGATTTACATTTTCATCAGACATTTCTGAAACAGGCAATAATGCTTCAACACCAGGGAAGATGTTAATGAATGCGCCAAAAGTAGTAACTTTGTTTACAGTACCTTTAACGATTTGACCTTCTTCAAATTGTCCTTCGATTTGTTGCCAAGGATTT
>USFB01000021.1 GCA_900553895.1 uncultured bacterium
TTTATTAACTATTATTTTTAGTCTATACAGTACAAATTTTATTAAAAAGCCTTGACTTAACTACTTTTTGTAAATTATAGATAAAATTTGTTAAGCAATGTTAAGCGTTTTTAACAAAACATGGCAATTTTTAAGAAATACATGACTTTATATATATAAAGAGTATAAAAACGAGGAAAACTATCATGTCAGGAGTTCATTTTTCATCCGTAAATCAAGCAATGACGAGCGAAAATCCAAGTGATTCTATAAATTTATTTTGGAATCAACAGATGGAGAAAAACAAAGCAAATGCAAGTTTGTTCTTAACACCAAACTTTGATCCGACAATCGGGTTTGAATATCCTGAATTTGGAACATTTGGTAATAATTTGTTAAACCCAATGCTTGCCATCCAACAAACAATGCAATCATTCCAAAACGGTTCTTGGATGAACGGTTCAAATAATTTTGGTGGCTTTGGCAACTTCAGTGGATTTGGCAATTTCGGTTTCGGTTCACCTTGGGGCAACTTCCAATTACCTTGGGGAAATAATCAAGGCGGAACCGGAAAAACTGCAGAAGAAAAATTGCAATATTCTCAATATGACAAAATGAGAAAAATCTTGAACGAATACAAGAAAGTAGCAACTGATAGCGAAAAAGCTTACATTGAAGAGGCTATGTCAAAATCAGGCAAGATTGATGAAAAAATTAAAGCATTAAAAGATGTAGTAGCAAAATTAAATTCAAGTGTAATTAAAGAATCATTGTTATCACTTGATCCATATAAAACACAATTGATTAAATCAGGTTACAAAGTTAATAACAATGATGCAGATAAAACTTTGAAAACTAATTTAAAGTTAGCTGCTGCAGATTTAAAAGCGGGTAAGGTTGATACATTGACTTCAAGCGTTATTACAAATGATAAAGAACCAAATATTTTAAATATCTTAAGCACATGGAATGATACACACAACACTACAAGCGATAGAAACATTATTCGTTCAGTTGCTTCAAGCATTCCATCAAAGGCAGATGAACAAACAAATCACAAAAAGGCGGTAGAACATATTGCTAAATCGTTGTTAAGTTATGCAGAAAACATTAAGACTGATTTTGATGTTGATGTTGACTTCTCTCAATTAGATAAATCTGCAGAAGAAGTTGCAACTGCTTGGGCTACTGCAAGTAAAAACTTCAACAAAGATAATGTAAACAAACTAGCTGCGAAAGTTGACGATTTATACGCAAGATTACGTTTGATTGAAGCTGAAAAAATCAGAAACAACATTCAAAAAGACTACAAATTCATTAACGATATAATCGGTAAGACAATCATTGATGATAGTTTAATCGTTAAAGAAACTGAAAAAGATTTAAAATCAGAAGGAATTTCACTTCCTACAAACAGAGATGCGGTTCCATCAGGCAATAGAGATGAAAGATCTGTTTCAAGCCTTGACGATAAGCCTGTAGATGAACAAATTGCAGGTCTTACTCAGGAACAAGAAATTACTGAAACAAATGTAAAAAAAGGCATTTATAAAAGTAAAAACTCAAAAGATGAAAAACACCATCTATACATGAAAAAAGACGACAAACTTGTTGAGCTTAAAGATGTTGTAAGTATTGACAAAGACAACAACTGCAAAATGAAAGACGGAAGCACAAAAAAATTAGCTGACGTTGAAAAAGTTGAAGTTTCACCTAGTGAAATTAAACAATACAATGCAACATTAAAGAAAATTGAAGAATTAAAAAATGACGGCAAGCTTGTTAAATGTCCTACAAATCTTCCAACTTGGAATAAAGCAGGCGTAACATTGTATTGGTCAAAAGGTAAACAAGCTAATGGAGCTCATCAATGTTTTGTAGTAATGGGCAATGAATTAATGCAAATCAACTGCAAATATGTTGATAAAAACGGTAAAATTGTAATGGAAGACGGTACAACTAAAGACATTACTCAATTGACAGAAGCTGATTGTACGATTGCAAATAGTTCTGAAGTTTTAGCTACTGATGAACCAAAAGAAACAAAACAGAAAGAAGAAACTAAAACAAAAACATCAAAAGCTTCTAATGATGATGTTAAAATTGATGAAAATGCGACAGCAGAAGAAAGCGGAAAAACAGTTAGAGAACGTTTATATGGTGATACATCAGAAACAGATTACAAATTCATAAGGAAAAAAATTGCTCAATTGGATAATTATAATGCACAAGAAGTTGTTGAATTTATTGAAGGATACAACGATAAAAAATCTCCAATTATCTCTTGGAATGATGAATTGTGCGCTCAAATTTCATCAGAAAACAAATTTGGTTGGCAACGAAAAGACTCATGTTTACGTACAATTGCCAGAGCAATGTTAAAAGTAATGGAAGAAGCAGGAATAGCAAAAGATTCCAAAGATTATACAGAAATGGAAGCTTATTCTAAAGTTGGTTTAGATAATAAAAACCTGACAGAAGATACCAGTAGCGAAAAATGGGGCAATGTTTCAAACAAATCTTGGTCAATCTGGAGTTCTGCACGAACAGGTGCTGCTAACCATATGGATGATATCATTGAACGAGTTCTTAAAAAATATAGAGAAAAATTCCCGAAAGATGCTACCGCAAATGAAACTAAAGCAGAATAATCAGTGCGCTTCGCGCACCACGGAAATAAATTAGATGTAAGATTTGGTATGATGAAAAAATTGCCGAAGCCACAAGCTTCGGCTTTTCTTTTTAGATATTTATTACTCGAATGTAATGTATAATTACCCTCATCAGTGCTCCGTCCAGTTTCGCCCCCCCCCCCTCGAGAGCGAAGCGATTTCTTGTGCTAATTTGACGCATCTTATTGCTTCTCCCTTTGAGGGGAGAAGCTGAGCGGAGCTCTGATGAGGGTGATATAGACAAAAAGCCGGTTGGACAAACTTGCCCAACCGGCTTTGATTTAATAAACTTAATCTACTTGCATTTTCCTGTTAAGACTTTAACAATATATTGAACCAAAATTGCAAATTCCCAAAGCGTGTTGCGATGCTTTATATAATATAAATCATATTCTAAGCGTTCTTCCGCCTGCGGGTCACAGATATTAACCTGTTGCCAACCGCACCAGCCAGGACGAACCCAATTTCTACATTCCCAGAACGGAATACGTTCTTTGTTTTCGTAATAAACTTCTTCTCTAACAGGGCGTGGACCTATAATACTCATTTCACCTCTCAAAATATTTATCATTTGAGGAAGCTCATCTATGTGAAATTTTCTTAAAATTCTACAGAATGGCATAATGCGTTTGTCATCAGCGTGTACTTCGTTTATATCTTCATCAAAATCTTCATTGACTGTATCTTGATACATTGTTCTAAATTTTAGCATTTTGAACGGTTTGCCGAATTTACCCATTCTTGTTTGAGTATAAAATACAGGACCAAAATCTGAAAACTTTATTCCAATAGCTGCGATTAATGATAGCGGAGATGTTAAAATCATTATCAAAATTGATGCGATAATATCGCAAAAACGTTTGATATAAGCAAATAACAGAGCTTTTTTCTTAACGCACGCATAAAATAACCAATTCACTGTCATTTTTGATATAAAGTATTTTTTTGTAATTTTTTCATAAAATTTTGGCATTCTCCAAGTCTTAACACCAAGCGGAATACCTTTAACCAAGTCTGTTAAAATTGCTGAATCCATACGAGATTTAACAGCTATAATTACAAGTTTTACATTATTATCTTTTATTACAGCTTCTGAATCGCAAGTCAAACCAAGAATAGGAATTGTAGAATCTTCATCTTCAATTGTGTTCATATTATCATCTAAAAAGCCTACAACTTTTAAACCCAATTCAGGTCTTGCTTGAATTTCTTCTGCAATTACTTTTCCATCCTGCCCTGCGCCTACAATCAAAACATTTTTAGGTTTTTTATTGACACATTTTACAATTAAATTAAATACAACTCTAACTACAAACAATAGAACAAGCAGATAGATTGCATAACAAAACAAAAGCAATATTGTTACCACACTGAAAGATAAAATCAACATAGGAACTGACAAAATCGCAGTACCTACAACAACGGATTCAAAAATTTTATAAATATTTTTGAAAGTCAATTTTGTATCTTTATAAATTCCTTTTAAGCAGAATATTCCAAGATATATCACAAGTGGTATCATGGCTAATGCCAAAACTTTCCATCCCAGCGTTGAAATCATTTCTGCGTTAGAAATAAGCGTCATAACGATTATAACTGCGTCAATAAACAACAGAATAATTGATGATTTAGGCATAAACTCTCCTTGATTTAAACACTTTCAACTTTTTTATTATAACACATGTAGACTAATTATAACAGTGTATAATCAGACCACAAATAAAAATATTTTATAATACTAATCAAAGAGCCAAGACAATAACTTATTGGGTGCTTTATATTGATGATTATGCATCAATTCTTCAACTGCAAATTTCAATTCTAACGCTTTTGCTGCTACCTTTGAATGTTTTGTTGCATGCTTAATATTTGCCGTCTTTACTTCGTTTCGTTTGTTAATCTCATCTTTTTCTAAGAATTTTGCAAGATTGGCAATTTGCTTAAATTCATCTTGCTTCTTAAATTCTGCATATTTTTGAGAAGCTTGAATTCCATATAAATCTCGAAATAATTTCGGCTCATCAGGAAGTAATCGTTCATAGGTTAAATATTTCAGTTCTACTTTACAATGTTTTCCAAGTAATTTTTCTTCATCTCGAAATTCTTGCAAATAGTCTTTTTTGTCACGAGATTTTGTACGTCTGATTTTCGGTGTTACAATATTGTCCTCAAAACAAATGTCATAATGTCGTACACCTTTTACATCTTCTCCGAGTTTTTTAATTGCTTTTATTTGTTGTAAACTTAACTTTTCCAATTCAGATTTTAATTTAGAATTTATTTTTAAAGCTTGAAAACTCGTATTATTATTTTGCGCACTATTTACTTGCATTTTTACTCCTGCATAAATTTATAAAACTATGAATATTTTTTCGGCTATTTATATAAAAATAATGGTGTACTTTTTAAAAGTACACCATCAGACAATATCATAAATCTTTTAGAACATCAACCTGAATAACAAGAACCTCTTGTTCAATTTTTCAGAGAATTTCTTCAAATTAGAAACGGTAGAAGAAGTGTCTTCCACAATTTGTTTCAAACCTTCTCTATCTCCACCCTCTCCGTTAATGGTTTCTAAAGCTGTTGAAACTTCGCACATCGTAACATTCAAGTTGTCAATAGAAGTATTGATTTTCTTCTTCAAGTTTTCATCTTTAGTCATTTGGTTAACTGAAGTTGAAATTTCGTTCAAATTTTTCATTACAGCATTCAAATCTTCTGCAAATTCTTTAGCGTCAACAGAACCGATAATCGGTGTAAGTTGTTTTGATAAATTAGAAATCGCATCAGCTGTATCGTACATCATAGGCTTGAATTTTTCATCGCCAATAATACCGTTAATATTTGTTGCTAATTTGTTGAAGTTGTTAGAAACATCACTCATCATCCAAAGAATTGCATCTATATCATTTTTAGATGTTTCAATAAGTTTTTCGGTTTTAGCTAAGGTTGAAGTTGCTTGTGCTGTCAAATCCTTAAAATTAGTTACTGATTGTCTGATTTCTGCAATCATAGAATCATTCAACAATTCGTTCACAATTCTGTTTGTTTCGGTCAAAGATTCGGCAGCCTTGTATTGCAAGTCCATAAAGTCTGCAATTCTCATCGGTTCAATGATTGTATAAGGTGAAGTTTGTTGCGGATATGGAATTGCCATATTATCTAAAGGTGCAATTCTCAATTTCTTTTCACCATTCACATTAACTATTCTACCTGTCATAAATGGTGGTAAAACAAGACCCGGAAGGTTTACAACATAATCAACTTTATAAGCATAATTTGTTTTTACAAAATCTTTAACTTCATAAGGAACAAGTTTTGCAGTCATAATTTGTGATTTTTTAACAGAACCTACATCATAATATTTGTCATCAAGCTTAATTTCTACTTCTGCACCACTAGATAATAAATCTTTATTAATTACCGGAATATAAACCGTGCGTGTTCTTGGTGGTGTAATTTCTAAGAATTGTTCACCGATTAAACCCGATTGTTGAATAGAAAGCATTGAAGCTTTAGGAATTGTAATCCCCGGCTCAGTAATAACAAATTTCATTTTTACATAACTTGAATCACCGTTTACAATAGGCGTAATTTCTTCAACTTGACCAACACGAAGCCCCATCATTTGCACGCCAGACCCCGGACGCATACCGTTTACATCTTTGAATTGAACTTCTATTCTCTCTGCTGAAGAAAAAGAACGCCCTTTAATCCACAAAACTGTAAACAACAGAATTGTTAGGGCAACAATTGCTAATATTCCTACTTTAAATGATGGTGACATCTTCATTTTGTGTTTTCCTTTTGGTTTGTGCTGAATGCACTTTGTTTGAATGTTTTTAATAAGTTTTTGTATGCTCGCTAATGTAGAACCCTCACCCTAGCCCTCTCCCTCGGAGAGGGAATAACCGAGGTGTGTTAGCCTATGCGTTCATTTTCATTGGGCCTTCAATGGTTGCGTTTACGAACTGTCTTGTATAAGGTGTTTCTTCACGCAAAAGTTCTTCTGACGAACCTTCAAAAACCGCATGTCCATTATACAACATCAAGACAGAATCGGCTGTCCTCTTAATAGTTGACATTTGGTGTGTTACAACTATTGATGCTGCGTTAGTTTCATTTTTTAATCTTACGATATAATCTTCAATCAAGGTTGATGAAATCGGGTCTAAGCCAGCAGTCGGTTCATCATACAGAATAATTTTAGGTTCTGTAACGATTGCACGCGCAAAGCTTACACGTTTCTGCATACCGCCCGAAAGCTCTGACGGATATTTGTCTTCAATTCCCGACAAGCCAACCAGTTCAAGTTTTTCGGCAACAACTTTTTCTAGTTCTTTTCTTGTGTATTTGCCACGCAAATCTTTTCTTTCTTGTAATGCAAAAGATATATTATCAAAAACATTCAAAGAATCGAAAAGTGCCGAATATTGAAACACCATTGCAATATCACCGCCAGTTGTGATGATTTCCCCGGAATCTTTTTCAATTAATCCGCTAATCAGTTTTAAAACCGTACTTTTCCCGGAACCGCTAAAGCCGATTATAGATAATATTTTTCCGTCATCTACTTGAAAAGAGATGTTGTCTAAAATTGTTTTTTTATTGAATGTTTTTACTAAGTTTTTTACTTGTATGCCCATAAGTTTCTCGTTTTCTTTTTGAAGGATAGAACCCTTACCCTTGGAGAAGGAATGACCACATCTTGTTTGCTTCGCGTTCCATTATTGCGAGGAACGTATGCAACGTGGCAATCCATTTTGCCAGCCCCCACCCGAATTTCTAAGTTTCGTCACAGCCTCAACTTGAAATTCTACCCTCCCCCTATTAAGGGAGGGGTTGGAGTTTAATAAAAGAACATCGCTGCAAAGATTAAATCCAAGATTACTATTGCAACAAATGACCAAACTACGGCTTTTGTTGTTGCAATACCAACCCCCTTTGCGCCATCGCGTGCTTCCATACCGCAAGAACAGCTTATCAAAGTTATTACGAATCCAAAAGCCAAAGATTTTAGCAAACATACATTCAAATCATGCATGTTTAAACCAAACCATACAGAATCAAAATAAGCTTTGTAAGTCAGCCCTGATGCTAAATTGGAAGCAACTGCTCCGCCTAATACACCAAAAACAGACGCCACGATAACAACCAAAGGCATCATTAAAGTACCTGCAATAATTCTTGGTGTAAATAAATAATGCACAGGATTTACTTTCAAAACACTGATTGCATCAATTTGTTCGGTAACCTTCATTGTTGCAATTTCTGATGCCATGGAAGAACCTATCATTGAAATTATCGCAAAACCAGCCATAATAACACCCTCTTCTCTGACCATCAAAATTGCAACAAGCATTCCGACATAATTTCCTGCACCTTGTTTAACCATTTCACCTGCAATCTGCATTGCAATAATGATTGATGTCATGCCAACAATTGATAAGGTTATAGGAAGTGAAGACACGCCAAAACGAGCGGATTGCTCAATTAAAGCCTTGAATGTTGTAGGAAAAGATTTTAAACCTTTTAAAAAATCTAAACCAAAAAGCGCAATGTTTCCAAGTGTTGATACCAAATTATCAAACTCACTCAAAAACATTCTGAATATTTTGTATGTGTATGTCGCTTTGTAATATATCTTCACTATGTGTTGTATTTTACCACACATTAGAAACTATTTACAATATGTCTATGCAATAAAGTTATTACCAAATCTGTTTGCGCCGTAGAAGAAAGATTCTCTCATAACTTGTTGAAGGTTTCTTTTTCTAACAACTTTGTTACCAACTTTTGTGTTAGCGATTTCGTCAACAGATTTTTGGTAGCAAGAAGTAACTAAAGAGTTGATGTATCTTGTAACAGTTGTTTCTTTTTGAGCTTCTTCAACTGAAACAGTTTCAACAGATTCAAATTCATTGAAGAAGTTGTTGATAGATTCGATTTCTTTGTTTGAAATTGTTTCTGTTGTGAATAACATCTTGTTTACTCTCCTTGGTTATATCTTATGTATATATAAAGTATTTAACTTTTTAAAAATTGCCTTTTTTGATGCGTTTTATGAAGTTTTGTAAAGTTAAGTTTAAAAAAATGGGAATTTCTTAATAATTGTTAAAGGGAATAGGGTAATGAGGGAATACGAGGGTTTAAATATTTTTAGCGCACTTTACGTTAGCAACCGCCATGGATATGGAAGCCGCAGCCGTTGGCGAGGCTATGCAGAGCCTTACGGCTGCGGGTGGGTTTTGTTTTTCCTCTCCATGGGGGAGGGTAGAATTTCAAGTTGAGCTTTGCGAAACTTAGAAATTCGGGTGGGGGCTTTTTAAATGAAAAATGGAAAGTGGAAAATTGTTTTAGTTTTTTGTTTACGGGATGCACTTGTCGGATGTTTTTTATCGGGTATGTAACTTTTTATTAACCAAAAAGGCAATTTTTTTACGAAACATGACTTTATTAATATATAGAAAACCTAGGAATATTATGAGCGCTACTAATTTTTGGAACAATTTTAAAAATGGATTTTTAGACGGAATGTTTTTTAACAGTCCGCTATTCGGTTGTTTCGGTGGTTTTAACGGGTTTAATAATTGGAGTGTATTTGGCGGTTGGAATTGCGGTTTTATGGGTTTTGGCGGAAGTTCTCCATCATTATTTTTAACACCTAATTTTAATATGGGCACTCCGTTCCAGCTCATGCCCGATATACCAATGCCGTCTGCAAACTTAAATGTTGATATGTCCAAAATGTTCAATAATAACATTTGGGATAATGCGCAGTTCTCTAATAATTATGCAACTCCATCAATAAATTTCAACGAATTTGGAAACTTTGGAGATGCGTTCATAAAATCACCATTCTCTAGTTTTACTATGCCGTCGCAAACTGTAAACTCTACAAATGATAGCAAATACAAACCGGACTCAAAACTTGGGAAATGGAACACAAAATATGATAATTTGATTACTAAATATGCGCAAAAATATGATGTGGATGCAAAGCTTGTTAAAGCACTTATAAAACGAGAATCAGAATTTAATCCAAATGCAAAATCAGGAGCCGGAGCAATAGGCTTAATGCAATTGATGCCGGCAACTGCAAAAGAAATGGGCGCAAAAGATCCTTATAATCCGGAACAAAATATTGAGGCAGGTGTTAAATATTTGAAAAAAATGTTAGACAAGTACAATGGAAATAAGGAATTAGCGGTAGCTGCTTATAACGCAGGACCTGGAAATATTAAAAACGGAAAAATTCCACAAAATGGCGAAACGCCGAAACACGTCAAAGCTGTAATGGCTAATTATAGGGCTTTAGCATAAAAAAAAGCCGTTTCTTCAAGAGAACGGCTACCAGACTTGGGGAGGAGGTATGAAAAACCGTTTGGTTTTCCATACTAAACATATCGACAAAATTTCTTAAAACTTTAATTGTGAAGTTTAAATATCATACAAATGTATGAGTGTAATATTTTTGCAAAATAGTGTTTTAACCCTTGGAAAATCAAATTTTTATAAAATCTTTATAAATGTTGTTAAAACAACTGTGTCATGATTTTTTTATGGGGTATAATATAAATTAATAAAGTAGTAATAGAAAAAGTCCGAACGGACTGGAAAAGACAAGGAGATTAAAATGTCAGAATTAACATTAGAAAAACAATCTTCTACAACTGATTTCGTTGGCGGCAAATGGCAGTCAGAAATCAACGTAAGAGATTTCATCCAAAAAAACTACACACCTTATGATGGTGATTCTAGCTTCTTGGCAGGCCCAACAGAAGCAACTACAAAATTGTGGCAAGAATGTTGCGATTTGTTCAAAAAAGAACGTGAAAACGGCGGTGTTCTTGATATGGACACAAAAATCGTTTCTACAATCACTTCTCACAAAGCTGGTTATATTGACAAGAGCTTAGAAAAAATCGTTGGTTTGCAAACAGATAAACCTCTAAAACGTTCTTTACAACCATTTGGTGGTATCAGAATGGCTGAAACTTCTTGCAAATCATATGGTTACGAAGTTGATCCTGAAATTACAGAAATTTTCACAAAATACAGAAAAACTCACAACCAAGGTGTTTTTGATTGCTATACTCCTGAAATGAGAAAAGCAAGACACGCAGCTATCTTGACAGGTTTGCCTGATGCTTACGGTCGTGGTCGTATCATCGGTGACTACAGAAGAATCGCTCTTTATGGTATCGATAGATTAATCGAAGATAAAAAAGAACAACATGCTTCATTAGATGGCGAAATGAGACCTGAAAAAATCCAATTAAAAGAAGAATTGGCTGAACAAATCAGAGCATTGCAAGAAATGGCTGAATTGGGTGATGAATACGGTTTCGATATCAGAAAACCTGCTTCAAACGCTAAAGAAGCTATTCAATGGTTATACTTCGGTTACTTGTCAGCAGTAAAAGAACAAAACGGTGCTGCAATGTCAGTTGGTAGAACTTCTACTTTCTTGGATATCTACATTGAAAGAGATTTGAGAAACGGTGTTATTACTGAAGCTGAAGCTCAAGAAATGATTGACCACTTCATCATGAAGTTAAGATTAGTTAAATTCGCTAGAACTCCTGAATACAATTCATTGTTCTCAGGCGACCCTACTTGGGTAACTGAATCAATCGGTGGTGTTGGTATTGACGGTCGTCACATGGTTACTAAAAACTCATTCCGTTACTTACACACTTTAGAAAACTTAGGTACTGCTCCAGAACCTAACATGACAGTATTGTGGTCTAAGAGATTACCACACGCATTCAAACAATATGCTGCTCACATCTCTATCACAACTTCATCTATCCAATACGAAAACGATGATTTGATGAGAGTTACTCACGGTGATGATTACGCTATTGCTTGTTGTGTATCTTCAATGGTAGTTGGTAAAGAAATGCAATTCTTCGGCGCTAGAGCTAACTTAGCTAAGTGCTTGTTATACGCTATCAACGGTGGTGTTGATGAAAGAATTAAAGAACAAGTTGGTCCTAAATACAGACCTATCACTTCTGAATACCTAGACTTTGATGAAGTTATGGAAAAATATGAAGATATGATGGAATGGTTAGCTGGTTTGTATGTTAATACATTGAACGTTATCCACTACATGCACGACAAATATTGCTACGAAAGATCTCAAATGGCTCTTCACGATAGAGATGTTAAGAGATATTTCGCAACAGGTATTGCTGGTTTATCAGTAGTTGCTGACTCACTTTCAGCTATTAAATACGCTAAAGTTAAAACTATCCGTGATGAAAACGGCTTAGTTGTTGACTACGAAGTTGAAGGCGATTATCCAAAATATGGTAACAACGATGACAGAGTTGACCAATTCGCAGTTAACCTTGTTAAGAAATTCATGAATATGATTAGAAAACACTATACTTATAGAAATTCTATTCCTACAATGTCTATCTTAACAATTACTTCAAACGTTGTTTACGGTAAGAAAACAGGTAATACTCCTGACGGTAGAAAAGCCGGTATTCCTCTAGCACCTGGTGCTAACCCAATGCACAGACGTGATACTCACGGTGCTGTAGCATCTTTGGCTTCAGTTGCTAAGCTTCCATTCAACGATGCTCAAGACGGTATCTCAAATACATTCTCAATTATCCCTAATGCATTGGGTAAAGATGATGTATTCATGGGTGACTTGGACATCCAACTTGATTGCGGATGCTCAGAAGGAACTTGCGGTTGCTAATAACAATTGCAGTTTAGAAGTTTAGAGGTTTAGAAGTTGAGAAGAAGTTATTAATAATTTCTTCTCGGCGGATAAACCGAATGAGATATAGGATAAAGACTAAAATTTCTTCTAAACTCCTCAACTACTAAACTTCTAAACAATTACAACAATTTGTAATATGAAATAATGATAAGGAATAAAACAATGACAACACAACAAGAAGAAAACTTAATAAATCTTTTAGACGGTTATGTTGAAAAAGGTGGTCACCACCTAAACGTAAACGTATTCAACAGAGAAACATTGCTTGACGCTCAAGCACATCCTGAAAAATACCCACAATTAACAGTAAGAGTTTCAGGTTATGCTGTAAACTTCATTAAGTTGACAAAAGAACAACAAGACGATGTTATCTCAAGAACATTCCACGCTTCTTTAGGTAACGGCTGCGGCTGCTAGGCTAAAGGGTAAAGGTAAGAGATTAAACAACAGAGGCACGATAGAATATCGCGCCTCTGTTGTTTTTATTAGACGTTATACATTTTTACCCATTTCGTACGCTTCTTTTAGATATCCGGCAAGCTTAACATCACCTTTTTGCCAAACTCCAGAAGCGTAAATTGTACCTCTTTCAATCCCTCCGTTTAAGCAGTCTAAAAGTCCGTGAAATTCGTAATTTGTGCGTTCCAAAGCTTTTTTGTTACCATCGGCAGCAGTAATTATAAAATAGAATTCTTTGTTTCTAATATGTGTATATCGAGAACAACATCTGTCGATTAAAGTTTTCATTTGAGCGCACATTGTGTAGAAATAAACCGGCGTTGCCATTACTATAACATCAGCATCAACCATCATGTTTAAAATTTCGGCTGTATCATCTTTTTGCGCACAAGCAGTGTAATCGTTTGTGTTACAAAAACCGCATCCTGTGCAGTAGTTAATTTTCTTATCCTTTAGAAAAATCTTTGTAACATTATTACCACTTTCTTTTGCACCTTTTACAAATTCATCGCAAAGAATATCAGAATTTCCGCCTTTTCTTGGAGAAGAAGATAATACTAATACTTTTTTCATAAATATACCTCATTAAATATAAACATTCTTATTTTAACACTTGAGAGCTACTCTTAGTCAAGACTTAATTTGTATTAAAGTAGGTTTAACTATTCCATTCTGGGTTATTATATAGTATGATTATCTCAAAAGAGGTTACGATGAGCGAAAACAAAACAAAACTTGCAATTATTATTCCATGTTTTAACGAAGAATTGGTGGTTCAATCCACTGTTGAAACCCTTTTAAAAGTCTTGGACGGAATTATCGCAAAAGGTAAAATTGCAGAAGACAGCTATATTTATCTTGTTGATGACGGTTCAAAAGACAAAACTTGGGAAATTATCGAAAACTTACACCAAATTTATGGAGCAAGAGTTAAGGGTACAAAGTTTATTCGTAACTATGGTAACCAGAAAGCACTTATTGCAGGACTTTTGGGGGTTAAGAATATCGGATGCGATTGTGTAGTTTCAATTGACGCGGATTTACAACAGGATGAAAATGCGATAGAAACCTTTATTGACGAGTATCATAACGGCGCAGAAATCGTTTCTGGTATCAGAAACGACCGCAAAACGGATTCGTTTTTCAAAAAATACACGGCACTTTGTTTTTACAAGCTGATGAATATTTTAGGCGTAAAAATCCCGCCAAACCATTCTGATTTTCGTTTGGTAAGCTCAAAAGGGCTTGAAATCTTGGAAAAATATCAAGAAGCAGGTTTGTTTTTGCGCGGATTTTTCCATGAAATCGGTTTGAAAACGGCTTATGTGCATTTTAACGTTAAACCGAGAGCTTTAGGATCTTCTAAGTTTAATTTCTTTTCACTTACAAGTCTTGCTCTAAACGGTATTACGGCTTTTAGTATCGTACCTCTCAGAATAATTGCGGCAATTGGCGTTTTGACTGTTTTAGGTAGTTTTTTACTCGCAACAGAAGTTGTTTTTGAAAAATATTTTTTACATAATACTCCTAGTGGTTGGGCTACGCTTGTTGTCTTGCTTGCTTTTTTTGGTGGTTTGCAATTGTTCTGCTTGGGTATTATTGGCGAATATTTAGGACAAATTTTTAACGAAGTTAAAGCAAGACCTCGTTATATTAAAGAAAAAGAACTTAGTTAAGGGTTATGGAAAATTTTGAAACAGAAACACATACAAAAGAACTCGATTTGATGTTTGAACGACCTTCAAAAGAAGCTGTTCAGCGGGTTGAAAATGTTGATATGTTTCGTGATTTCAAAACTCAATTCAGGTTTTTGAGAAAAAATCTATCACCTTTATTAAGAAAAACGTTGAAAAAAGATTTTAAACAGGTCCTGATTGTAACTGTGCAAGAACCGCCTGTTGATTATATTTTGGCGTTTAGAAAACAATATCCCGATAAAGATATTAAAGTGCTTGTACCCGTAAATAATCTTGAAAATTTAGAAAAAACAAATATCAGTTTTGATTTCTTTTTGCAAAACAAAATTAATGAAGCAAGGTTGTATAAATTTCCGAGAAATATTGAGAACGTGGAGGTTTTCGGATTATTTTCCACTGCTTTTTCAAGTCTTGAAGGTAATGATTTCTCTAAACTTCAATTCTTAGCACCGTTTATTAAAGCGGTTAGAATTTGCGCAAAAAAACTCAAACCCGATATAATTCATGCAGATAAAATTCCGTTCTTTTTGGGCGCGGAGTTTGAAAGTAAATTGCCTTATCCGATTAGAGTTTTGCAAATTGTTGATGATTTTTATACTTTGGAAAGTGAAAAAATCGAACCATTTTGGGTGGCAATTAATCTTGTTAATCTTAAGGGCATGAAAAAACTTTGTCGTGATAAGATTATTCAAAAATGTATGGCATCGCTTTTTAATTTGCACAGTACAAAGAATTTTCGCCAAATGCGCGATTGCTTGGATTTTATTTATAAAAATTATGTGAAATTCAGAGAAAATATTAACAGAGAAGAAGAACTTGATGAAAATATTTTGTTTAAAAGAATGAATTCAAGGATACTTAAAATTTTTCCTGAATTACGTTTTGAAAATTTTAGTTATTATGACAAAATGTATTTTACGCTCAAAAAAACAGATTTTTGGGCAGTGATTTCAGAAAGTTATTACAAAGAAATTTTTGAAAATCATTCTATTTGTATTGATTTAAAAACAAGAATTAATCAAACTAAGTCAAAAAGCGGGTTTGTAAATTTAGGCATTGGAGAAATTAAAACAAAACTCTATCAGCCTTTTGATGTTAATAATTTCAGGGAATTAAGGCGGCGAAATAAAATGTATTTATTGAAAGAGTTTTCGGCGCAAAGGGTTAAGACAAAATTTGTTGATATTAGTCTTTTGAAGTCAGAAGATTGTGAAATTAGAGGTTATCTTGATTCGTTTTATGAAGCTCCGCTTATATTTGCGACCTTTAACGAAGATATTTTCAGAAATGGGATTGATATTGCGTTTAGTTCGATTTTGAAACTTTTTGAATTAAGAAAAAATATTCAGGTGATTGTTAATATTCCAAACGGTTTAAGTAACAATTACATCAAATCTTGGGTCGAATTTTTGGAGAGAAATTCAGATTTGAACGGCAGATGGTTGTTTATAAACAGTAAAATTAATTTTGAACAGTTTTATGCAGCGTCTGATATAAATCTTTTGCCAAAGCGTATTAACAGTTCGGATATTGAATATTTGCATGGTATGGAATTAGGCTGTATTCCTGTTGCTGCAAGAGTTGGAATTTTAAATGACACTGTTGCGGATATTTTTGACGATATGGTTTTGGGATGTGGATTTAAGACAAAAAAGTCACTTTTGAATAATGAGAGTGCAGAAGAAGAGTATCTTGCCATATTGATTAAAGCTTTGAATTTATTTACAAATAATCCCGCAAGTTGGAATTTGTTAATCAAAAATGCGATGAATTATGATGCGCGTTGGAGTTTTGAAATCATAGAAAAATATAATAATATTTATGAGATGTTTTGATTATGTTTTGTCGGTAGACTAAAGTCTGCTCTACGCCTGTGTACATATTCATATAAACGTATGATTGCAAATAACCTCTCATTGAATATAATTAATATGTGTATTGGGAGAGGATTTGATGAACAGACGTTGGTACGATTCAAATGAGCATACGCAAAGGGCTTTGTCTTTGCTAAAAGATATGGATGAAGTTAAAAGAAGAGCTTTATCACGTGATTTAGCAAATGTTGTGAAACAGATTAAGGAAATGCACGAAGAAGACGAAGAACAAGATGTAAGCATTGGTATCGATAGAGTATTAGGGCTTTATAAAATTTCAAATTCAAGACGTTGGTATGACAAAGTAAGTATTTTATCTTATGCATTAAAAACAATGTCAACGCTTCCAAAAGAAGATTTTTATAACATAATGGAAGGCATAACAGCTTCTGTTTCTGCATAAAATTTTTGTTACAACTCCTTTATATTTATTGAAATAAAATTTTGTAAATGTTACACTTATTCTCAGAAGAGAAATAAGGAGTAAAATATTTATGGTCTGTTTAACATCAAAAAAAGCTGACGCTAAACTTGTGTCAGAAGCTTTAAAAGCACTTGGCAAAGATAATTTTGCACTAATTATTCACGGAAGCAGCTTCCCTTCAAAAGATGGTGAAGATACAGGCTTTGGCACTTTCAATTCGACTGCCGGGCACGAATTAATCGACTATGCTCATGGGATTTTTAATGCACTTCAACTTGGACCAGCCGGTAAAACAAAGAGTTCAGACTCTTCGCCTTATACAGGTACAATTTTTTCAGGCAATCCTTTGTTTATTGACCTAAAACAATTGACTGAAAAGAAATGGGACAATATTCTTTCTCAAGAAACATTTGAAAAAGTTGTTGCAGGTAATCCTAACCAAAATCAAGGCAAAACGGCTTATTCATATATTATGAAGGCTCAAAATGAAGCACTTAAAGAAGCTTGGAATAATTTTAAACAAATTCATGGCGGACTATTTGGTTCTTCATTGAAGAAAGATTTTGAAAAATTCAAAAAAGAAAATGCTTTTTGGTTGGATAACGACTCTTTGTATGAAGCACTTTCTTTAGAAAATGATAATGATTTTTGGTACACATGGAAAAACGAATCCGACAAAAACTTGATGAATCCAAAATCAGAAGAAGAAAAGAAAGCTGCAGAAACTAGAATTGCAGATATCAGAAAAAAATACGAAGATGAAATAGAATTCTACAAGTTCTGTCAATTTGTTTTAGAAATCCAAAACGAAGAAACGAAGAAATTTGCTTTATCAAAAGGTATTAAAATGATTGCTGATCGCCAAGTTGCATTTTCAGATAGAGATGCTTGGGCTTATCAATCATTATTCTTAGAAGGTTGGTACTTAGGTTGCCCTCCTGATTATTTCTCAAAAGACGGTCAAGCTTGGGGCTTCCCTGTAATGGATCCTGACAAAATGTTTAATGCTGACGGTTCTTTGGGCGAAGGCGGCATCTTGATGAAAAATCTTTACAGAAAGATGTTCAAAGAAAACCCTGGTGGTGTAAGAATTGACCACATCGTTGGATTGATTGATCCTTGGGTTTATAAAGTTGGTAGAAAACCAATGTGTGAAGAAGGCGCAGGAAGATTATATTCTTCTCCTGAACATCCTGAACTTTCAAGATATGCAATTGCAAGAAATGAAGATTTAGATTGGACATTAGAAGCCGATAAAGAAAAAAGAGTTAAAACTCTATCAGAAGAACAAATTAAACTTTATGGCAGATTGATTGAAAAAATCGTTATTGCAGCAGCAAAAGAATGTGGCATGGACAAAAACGCAATTGTTTGTGAAGATTTAGGTACTTTAACAAATCCTGTTGACGCAGTAATGAAGAAATACGAACTTCAAGGTATGAGATTAACTCAGTTTGTAGTTCCTGAAAAACCTGAACACCCATACAGATGTAAAAATATTACTGAACACGTTTGGAATATGGTTGGTACTCACGACAATTTACCTATTTCTATGTGGGCTGAAAGCATGATTAACACTCACGAAGGTTATTTGCACGCTAAAAACCTTGTAGAAGATTTATTTGCTGAAGCTGAAAACAAAGATGATATCATTGTTAGACTTACTCAAGATAAAGAATATTTGAGATTTGTTAAATTAACAGAAATCTTCGCTTCAAAAGCAAGAAATGTTCAAATGTTCTTCACTGATTATTTCCAAATCAATGATGTTTATAATAGACCTGGAACATCAGGCGATCAAAACTGGTCACTTAGACTTCCAAACAATTATCAAGAACTTCAACCAATTGATTTGCACGCATTATTAAAAGCTGCAATTATTGCAAGAGGTAAAGAATTTGCGTCAAAACACGCAAGCTTGATTGAAAAATTGGGTTAGTTTGATTTTAGAAATTTTATGTGGTGGAAATGCTTTGCATTTCCACCACATATTTTTATTATCAAAATAAAGCTAATTTTTTTTAGCAAAATATATTTATAGGGTTGAATATGAATTAATAAAAACTATCTGTCGTTTGAAAAGTTTTGGTTTTAGTAACCTTCGTACGCCTCTATTAAAGGCTTCTATTGGGTTTGTGGTATATTTCAATTGTCTGATTTTAGCCGGATATTTCATTTGAGAAAGTTACTTATAAAAAGTTTAATTGTCCTTAATTTTAAATGTAAAAATATTTTTTCCCAAAACATCTTTAGAAAAATTTTCGGCAAATTTTATAAAGTTTTCTGTTTGCGAATGTTGTGGAAGTTCAAAAACATATTCAATATCGGGGTGTTCTAACATATTCTGTTTAACAGCATCACATATATTTTTAGATGATGATACTGTCGTTTTATTCGCTTTTTTTATTAAAAACTTTAAGATTCTTATATATAAATCTTCATCTTTATTCATGCTAATCGTCGTTCCCTTTAATGATTCATTGATAACCTCTGAAAAGAAACTATTGATTTCCATTTTGTGTTTTACCAAAGAAGTACTATATAACAATATACCTGGTTGCTTCATCACCCATTCGACAATAGATTGTATATCTACTTGCTTTATTTTTGCCAATTCATTTGCTTTTTTATAAATATTTTCCGGATTCATATAGAAAAGCTGTGGATTTCCATTACACAATTTTATACATCTTGGTAAATCTAAATGTAATAATTCTGCCAATTTTACAACGTTACAATAAATTGTTTCAGGTTTTTGTACAAATAATTGAGGCCTTTTAACATAGTTGTTTTTCAATGTTTCAATATCTATATTTAATAATTTTGAACCTTGCAATACATTGTTATAAATAGTCTCCGGACTTTGATATATCAGATTAACTTGTTTTTTAGCTAACAAAATATATTTATCAAAATCTATCTCTAATAGCTTTGCAGTTCTTTGCATATTACGTTCTAATATTTTAAAATTTCTTGAAAATAAATATGGTGTTTTCTGATAAAGTTTAATACAATCTTCTTTAGATATCGCTAATAAATTTGCTAATCCTTCTATATTATCATCTAAAGTTTCGTTTTTTCCGTACAATAAATTTGGTCTTAATTTGATTACTTTTAAAAGTTGTTTATCAGAATAATTTATTTTTTTTTGTAGATTATCTACGTTTTTTCTTAAGTTTTGTGGTGACATATATAGTAGCGACGGTTGTTTTTGACATAATTCTATAAAATCATTTTCTGGTAAACCAAGTAATTCACTTGACTGTTTGATATTATTTTTTACAGTATTTGTATTTAACGATAACAAAGTAGGAAAGTTTGAAAAAATATGAAGTACATTCTCTTCGGTTGTTCCTAGTATATCTTTATACTCTGACACTCGCTCAACAATTTTATTTATTGATTCCATTTTAGTTAATTTTATTAACAACTTTTCAATGTTTGTATCTTCACTTTTTAGACCAAAAATCTGTTTTAATTTAGTTATTTTGTCTTTTATATCTTGTGGTAAACAATCATTTTCATATTGAATTTTCTTAATTGCTTTTTTAATGTGTTTGTTTACATTTGTTAATGCAATACCCATTGTTTCAGCTATTTGTATATGAGTCTTACCTCTTGACAATTCTTCTAATACAAATTTTTCTTTTTCTGTTAAAAACTCGGCGCTATATAATTTTTCTAATTCTTCTATTGCTTCTTTTTGTTCTTCTGCATCTCCTCTTTTTGAATCAATGCCTTTTTGTATAATATCAGTATAATATAAAGTTCTTCCTTTATCTGTTACTATCTTTCTATCTATACTTGCACGACCGAATTCTGTTTTTCTAGCATCTTTTTTCTTCTTAAAACTATTCAATTGTTCTAAAATATAGTTTAAAGGTTCTTCTACATTAACCGATTCTATAACACTTTCAAAAAACTTTAGAAATAAATCTTGTATGCAATCCTGCTTATTATGAGTCGTTTTGGCAATATGATTACCTTCTTTTATAATTTTCTCTTTAAAAATAGATAACAATTCTAATGTTAACGGTTCACGTTTTAATGGATTTGAATACATATATTTTGTTAAAATGTTTTGGGCATTAACCGTTTCTTGTTTATTTAAATAGATAGCTTTTGTATTTATATTGTATTTATTTGTCTGTATTCTCATTTGTTATCAATTAATTTATTTTGACCTACATTATTATACAAGTATCGTAAATTAAAAATTTGCTAAAATTAATATAACAAAAACTTAAAGTTTTTCAAATTCATGCCGATTTTATTGTTGCAATTTTTAATTGAAAAATCTAAGTATTTTTTTTATAATTTTGCTATGAAGAGATTACTAATTTTAGCATTTATATTAAATTGTACCGCAACGTTTGCCGCAGAAGATTTATCAAAGCAAGCGACAGCTTTTTACAGTGACAACAACTATCAAAAAACAATGGATTTGATTCTTCAAATCGCGGAAGATGAACGTTCGGCACAAGATTGGCTTTTGTTAGGTAACGTTTTGGAAGATAAAGGCGAAAAAGATAATGCTGTTTTTATGTACCAAAAGGCGGTTGTGACCGATCATAAATACTATAAAGCTTATTACAATTTAGCAAATTATTACGCCGAAAATAACCAATATAATATGGCTGTAGCAAATTATAAAAAAGCAGCTTCATACAGCAAAGAGAATTCTTATATTTTTTATAATTTAGCTTGTGCATACATAAAAATGGGTAATTTGAAAAAAGCCAAAACCTATTTGAATAAAGCAATCATGATAAAGTCAGATGTACCCGAATATCATTACAATTTGGCTTATGTTTATAAACAACTCGGCAAAGAAAAACTGGCAAAAACTTATCTCGATAATTATAATAAGTTGACACCAAGTCTGTAGTATTATTTTTTCAAGCTTAACAAATTTTCGCCCAACAGTTTATTTCCGACTTCAACAACTCTTTTTGCCAAATCAACATAAACTCTTCTTGAAAAATGGTTGATACAAGTTGTGTAGTCTTCGTCATTTTTGATAAAATCTGTGAGTTCAATGAATTCTACTTTATTTTTAAACTCCTTTTTTATTGCAGAATTTAAAATCTTATGACGTTCTGCCATATTTTCATATCCTGCTTGAACTTTATTTGTTGAGCTTTCACTTCCTAAAATCAAAACTAACTTAGCTTTCAAGTTATTTAAAATATAATTAATATTTTTTATAACCAAATCAACCGGTGGATTTCCACCAAATACATAGTGTTTCTTAAACTCTTGCAGCATTAAAATATTTTGCGGACGAACTTCTACAGGAATTGGCGCAAGAATTTTTTCCCAATTCGCTTCATTAGTTATGTCACAATCCGCAAATCCAAAGAACGCATAAGTACCGTCGTCTTTATTAATATAAATTCCGCTATGCGTTACTGTTAAAAGACTCAAAAACACAAGATTATATTTTTTATCAAAAAACTTCGTCTTAAACTCGTCCGCATTTGGGAACGGAAAACGCATTGAAAGCTCTGCCAATTTTTCTTTTGAAAGTCGATGTGTTTGTTCAATAAACGCAGTATGCGTATGCGCTAAAATATAAACCAATTGCTTATTCCAATACGGAAATTCCGTATCAATATTGCAATCAGCATCAATATAACTCAATGTCGAATACAAATCACAAGGCCCTTTAAAAAGAATATTTTTATTGTTCAATTTTGGTACAGGTGCAGTTTTAATTTCCAAATTTTCAACAATTTCTATCCAATCGACTTGACCATCTAAATTTGACGCAACTTCGCTCTTAATCTCTATTTGCGGTTTTTTCAAATAATCATAAACAAACTGTTCGATTCCCATATTCATAATTCTGCAAGAGAACAAGAAATGGACAAGCTTGTTTTCCATTTGATTTAAAGCATAAAATCCACAAATCCCATAATTTCCAAACTTATCTTCTGCAATAATATAAGCACAATCATTATTTTTAATTGTAGTTTCCAAGTTTTCATCTCTAAATTTTGTGAAATTCAATTGATTAGTTCTTGTGATAAGTTTTTTTATTCTCTCTAAATTATTTAAACAATCTTTTTTTATACAAATTTTTATTTTACTTGAGCGCAAAAAATCTTCGTTTGAAGAAGCTTGTGCGATTTGATGTGATTTTTCTTCCAATATTTTATACTGTTTGAGCCTCGTGTGTTCAAAATCATAATCATTAACTAAGTAAAGCTCTTCTGCTATTTTGCTAATAAATTCAGGTGTCGCACTCATAATGTTTGGCGAATAAAATTTAGCTTCATTAATATTAGAGTCATTATCGTCAATGAAAATAACATTTTCTTCTCTCAAATTCATTGATTGGATTATATCTTTAACACGCTCACCTTTTGGTGTCCAGTCAATTGAAGTAAAAACAAATAAATCCCAAACATCTTTAATACCTAAATCAATAAATTTAGATTTTACATCATCCAAATTATTTTTAGAACAAATGGAATTCATAATTCCTTTGGTCGTAAGTTCACGCACAAGCGCAATAGTTTCCGGCTTAAGAATAATTTCACCTTCGGATAAATTACCGTTCCAAAAAGTGTCGTCTAAGTCCCAAATAATTAATTTTGTTTTTGTTATATCGTAATTTTTACTCATTATTTTTGGCTTGTTGAAACTGTACAAACAGAACTGTCTTGTAAATATTTGTTCCAAGCTTTTACAACAGGATTATCTTGTACTGCAGAAATTGAAGATGTGTCAACGGGCGTATTTGAATATCTTTGAACGACAGAATACGCTTGCATAACATTTACTAATTCATTAATCTGAGCTTTAGATAGTCTACAAGTTATGCATGAATCAATTCCTGCGAAATTGATTTTTTCTTGATAAACGCATTTGTCGCCCTGCCATCCTAAAATTTTCTTGTTTGAAGATACATTCATGCCTTCAGTTTGCACTGTCCCACTTTCGGAATAAGAAGAACAGTTTTTAAGTGCATATGCAAATTTCGCATCGTCTGCAAGAACAATTAGGGATGTTAAAACGATTGTCAAAGCGAATATAAAGTATTTTTTCATAAAACCTCGCAAAAGTTTGCTGTTTGATAATAAATTTTGTTCACTTTCGGAAAATTTGCCGAACCCCACCCGCGTCTGTAAAGCTCAGCATAGCTTCGCTAACAGCTGCGACCTCCCTATCTATGGAGATTCAAAGCTGCAATTATTTATTCAATGCAGCTTTCAATCTTGCAAGAGAACGAGCCAAAGCAGCTTGCGCACGTTCTGAATCAATTCTGGCATCATTATCAGCCAAACGAGCCTCTGCTCTGCGTTTTGCATCATTTGCACGAGTTACGTCAATATCACAACCATCTTCGCAAACATCGGTCAAAATAGTAGCAACATTGTTTTTAAATTGGAAAATACCGCCCATTGTTGCAAAATATTTGTATTTATCGCCAATTTTAGCTTTTGTAACTCCGATATCAAGCGCAGTAGTAAGTGGAACGTGGTCTTTCAAAATACCGATTTGTCCGCCAGTTGTTTGAAGTACAAGTTCATCAACCTCGCCTTCAAAAACTATTCGTTCGTGAGTAATTATTTTTAGTTTCATCCTAAGCTCCATAAAAGTTGAGCAGGTATAAGTTTAGAAGTTGATAAGAAATTTTAAAATTTCTTCTAAACTCCTAAACTTCTAAACCTCTAAACTTATTGTAACGTTTTCGCCTTCTCAACAGCTTCTTCAATAGTACCAACCATGTAGAAAGCTTGTTCAGGCAAGTCGTCATGTTTACCTTCAATAATTTCTTTGAAGCCTCTGATTGTATCTTCAAGCTTAACGTATTTGCCCGGGATACCTGAGAATTGTTCAGCAACAAAGAACGGTTGAGATAAGAATCTTTGAATTTTTCTTGCTCTGTTTACGGTTTCTTTATCTTCATCAGACAATTCATCCATACCCAAGATTGCAATGATATCTTGAAGTTCTTTATATTTTTGTAAAATTTCAAGAACTTTTCTTGTAACTTCATAGTGTTCATCACCAATAATATTAGGGTCTAAAACTCTGGAGTTTGAAGCCAACGGATCAACTGCCGGATAAATACCTAAAGACGCGATTTGTCTTGAAAGTACTGTTGAAGCATCCAAGTGAGAGAATGTTGTAGCCGGTGCAGGGTCAGTCAAGTCATCGGCAGGAACATAAATTGCTTGAACTGATGTAATAGAGCCATCTTTAGTTGATGTGATACGTTCTTGCAATTCACCCATTTCTGTTGCCAATGTAGGTTGGTAACCAACAGCTGATGGCATACGACCTAATAGAGCTGATACTTCTGAACCTGCTTGAGTAAATCTGAAGATGTTATCAATAAACAAAAGCACATCCTGTTTAGAGAAATCTCTGAAGTATTCAGCAGCAGTCAAAGCTGAAAGACCAACTCTCATACGAGCTCCAGGTGGTTCGTTCATCTGACCGTATATCAGTGCAACTTTGTCGATAACGCCTGATTCTTTCATTTCGTTCCACAAGTCGTTACCTTCACGAGTTCTTTCACCAACACCACCGAATACTGAAACACCTGAGTGTTCAGATGCGATATTGTGAATAAGTTCCATAATCAAAACGGTTTTACCAACACCTGCACCACCGAATAAACCAATCTTACCACCTTTTTGGTATGGCTGAATTAAGTCAATTGCTTTAATACCTGTTTCCAAAATTTCAATATCTGTGTTTTGGTCAACAAGCTTTGGTGATTCTCTGTGAATTGGAAGATAATCATTTGTTTGAATATCGCCCATTTTATCAACAGGTTCACCGATTACGTTCAAAATTCTGCCTAAAATAGGTTTACCAACAGGAATTTTAATAGGTTCACCTGTATTAATAACTTTCATGCCTCTTTTCAAACCATCAGTTGATGACATTGCAACTGTTCTTACACGATTTGAACCAAGCATTTGTTGAACTTCTGCAACTGTACATTCTCCATTTTCGTTATAAATTTTTAAAGCGGTATAAATCTCAGGAAGTTCGCCCTGTGCGAATTCTACGTCAATTACAGGTCCGATAATCTGAGTAATTAATCCTTCATTTTTGTTTAAAGTTTCCATTAATTTTTCCTCTTCTCTTCGTTGAGTTAATTATATAACATAAAAACAACATTTACAACGAGCAAGAAAAAATTAGGATGAATAAAAATATTTGCACATATCTACTATTCATCATCATTGTCAACAATTTGTTCTGTAAAAGGTTTCATATTCTTTATAAAATCAGGTAATGGTGTTGGATTCTCTGTATCAAGAATTTGACACAAATCTCTAAATAAATCATCACTCTTTCTTCATGGACTGTCATTCCTGTAGATGAATTGAATTATAAGCGAAAATATGGAATATGAGTCAATCAATAAGAAAAATTCTTTCTAAAAATATTAGAAAATATAGAGAAGACAGACATTTCAGTATGGAAGAATTGTCTTTGTTATTAGAAGTGGATAACTCTTATATTAGTAAGCTAGAGAAGTCAAAAGTGAATATAACTATTGATAAATTAGAAAAACTGGCACAAATTTTAGGAATTGAAGTTGTTGATTTATTCAAACAATAATGTTCATAAATAGTGAGCGAGTAGTAGTAGGTTGGGCTTTCAGCCCAACAATAATTTAAAAACAGTATGTCGGGTTCAACGTTTTCATTGAACCCGACATTAAATTTTAAACTTCACACGGAGTTTTGCCTTTCTTTAGCAACTCCATAATCGGTTCTATAAATTTTTCCTCATCTTCTAGTTGAGTTTTTAATGAATAATAAGAAATTTCAACAAGCTCTTTACAAATAGAAGAAATAGAAGTTTTTCTAAGTTTTGCATAGGTTGCATACCTTGCGACATTGTATCTGAGTTCGTTAATTTCATTAAACGAATATTTGCAAAGCAAATTTTCCACTTCTTCTAATGCTGTTGGCGAGTACATTATACCTTTATACAAAGCAGGAATAGAGTATTCTAAACCACCGCCTACGCAATCATGATTTCTTATTTCAATAAAATTTCTCAAGCGGACTTCCGGAAAATAAAGATTTGAATGTAATTGCCAATCTTCAATCGTAGCATTAAAACCTTCAAATCCTTTTTCCATAAATTGCTTGAACGTTAAGCGTCCGTTTATGTTTAAAGGTGTTTTTTCACGATTAATAAAAATCATCGGAGTATCCAAAAGCAAATTAACATAATCTTTAAACGACATGCCGTCTTGAAATTTTGTTGCAAATCCGCAACGCTCATTATCCGTGTTTAACCAAGCTAAAGCTCTAAAAGATTTGTAACCAGTATCGACTTCGCCTCTGATTTTGGAATTAGCATACATAGCAGTTGCAAACGGTATCATAAGATTTGCAACACGGAATTTGCGCATGGCATCCTCTTCTGAAGAATAATCCACTCCAACTTGAATACCTGCGGTTTCTCTCATCATTACGTCAGATAAAATTCCCCATAAATAATTCGCCATAATATGATATCTGCGTTTGGGTAAAAGTTTAATATTTTTATAAGTCGTAGTAGGAGAAACACCTTTGTTGATTAATTCAATGCCAAACCTATCCAAAATTGGTGCAAGGTTTGAATCAATTTCTTCGATTTTCTTTTTTAAATCTCTAATAAATTCTTGCGGTTCAACGCTCAATTCTATTTGACACCCAGGCTCTAAAGTTATTGTATCGTGAAGTTTTTTAAGCCCAATAATATTTGTATCATCTAAAATGTAATCCCAATTATCCGATTTTGCAAATTCTCTTAATAATTCACAAACACCATAATCGCCACCATAAGAAACAACTTCTTTAGTAATTTTATTAAGCGGAATACGCTCATATTCCATGCCGATTTTGCGGGAAGTTTTACAACCCAAAATAAATTCGTCCAATAATTGGCTGTACTCTAATTTTTCTTCGGTTTTTGTTTTACATTGATTCACGATACTCTCCTTTTTTATTATATATGAAAGATTATTTGAGGGGAATAAGGAGGGGGAAATGGGAAATTGAAAATTGAAAGTGGAAAATTGTTTTAAATTTTATCAATAATATATAGTTCAATATTGGATGTATTTTATTAAAAAATATGTAGGGTGCAATTTTTTGCACCATATAAATAATTTTCTACTTTAAATTTTCAATTTCTCCTATTTTTTATTACCTTATTTCTTTACCCAAGTGTTTTGATTTGTGATAGTTGAATTTCTTTCAACAATTCTATTCTAAATTAAGATTAATATTTTAACATTTCCCTGTTTGTACTATTATAAATACCATGGTGGATTATTTACAAAGAGCAAAGTTCTTTAGAACTAAAAAAAGATTAGGTCAAAATTTTTTAATCAATCCCGATGTAATCGGCGACATTATTGATTTTGCGAATATTACAAAAGAAGATACTGTTTTAGAAATCGGTCCGGGTGTCGGATTCGTTACAGAACAATTAGTAAAGCATGCTAAAAAAGTTATCGCAGTTGAATTGGATGAAGAAGCAATAAAAGAGCTTGAAAAGCTAGATTGCGACAATTTAGAAATCATACATAATGATATTCTTAAAACGGATATTTCTGCACTAAGCGAAGATAACGTAAAAGTTGTAGCAAATATTCCTTATTATATTACTTCTCCAATCATTGCACATCTTTTAGGCGAAATCGACGATTTGAATAACAAAAACCGCAACAAGATTAAAGATATTATTCTTATGGTTCAAGAAGAAGTTGCCAGAAGAATTGTAGCGACTGAAAAAAGCCAATCAAAACAATACGGTCTTTTAACTATTCTTTCTCAATTTTGGGCTGACTGTGAAATTATAAGGCTTGTTGGACGCAAATCTTTTTATCCTGCGCCAAAAGTTAATTCTGCACTTGTTTCTTTGAAAGTCAGACAAAAACCGCTTTTGGATTTAAAGGATTATTCATTTTTTAGACGCGTAATTAAAGCAGCGTTCTCTCAACGACGCAAAACTCTTAAAAATTGCCTTGTAGGTGCGGGTTTTGACAAAGAAAAAGTTACAAAAGCGATTTCAGATTTGGGATTGGATGAAAATATTCGTGGTGAAAAACTTTCTATTCAAGAATTTGGAAAATTAGCAGGAGAATTGCAAGCATAATGAAGATTTTGTTTATAAATTTTGGCGGTTTAGGTGATGAAATCCTTTTTTTACCGACAATTATATCTGTAAAAAAACAGTTCCCTGATGCTGAAATTACGTTAGCACTAGAGCCTCGAAGTAAAGGAGTCATGTCACTTACAAACATTATTGATAAAACTTTGTTTGCGGATATTAAAGGCAAAAACAAATACAAAGAGCTTTTGAAGCTTTTGTTCAAAATTTGGACAAATAGGTTTGATATGGTAATTTCGTCAGGCTCAAACAAGTTTATTTCAATGTTTTTGGCTGCAACTTTTATTCCTAAACGTTATGGTTATAATTCAGGTAAATTGAGTGAAATTCTTTTGACTAAAGCTGTCAGACTTAATAAAAATCAATATGCAGCTAAGATGTATCACGACCTTGTAAGAGATATTACGGATATTGATACGGAATTACCGCAAATTGATGTTTCGATAAAAACAATTGAAGAAAATACTGTTTTAATTCACCCCGGAGTTAGTCTTTTGAGCGTAAAAAAGGGCATGATTAAAACAATTCCGCCTGAAAAGTGGGCAGAAGTTGTAAACAAACTGGCTGATTGCGGTAAAAAAGTTATTTTGGCTGGCGGTCCTGATGATAAAGAAACGATTGAAACTATCCAAAGACTTGTACCTGCTGATAAGTATGTCAATATGTTTGGCAAAACCAAAAATTTAAAAGAACTTGCAGAATTGATTTCAGGCGCAGAAAAATTCTTATGCTCAGATTCTGCGCCACTACATGTTGCAGTGGCTTTGGGCGTAAAAACTTATGTTATTTTTGGTTCAACCGATGATAAGAAATTAATACCGCAAAACGGTAAAGTCGTTCCGATTAAAGCTAATTGTAATTGTGATTTACAACCATGCCTGTGGGAAAGACGTCAAACGACTTGTGAAAGTTTAGATTGTTTAAAGATTTCTGCGGATGAAATCGTAAATACTGTTATTAATAAATAAAGGTGAAAATATGACTATTGCAATATATCCGGGGAGTTTTGACCCGATAACAAACGGACACATTGATATTTTAAAAAGCGGTGCAGAAATTTTTGATAAAGTAATTATCGCGGTTTCTTATAATATCAATAAACAAGGATTTTTGCCTATTGATGAACGCGTAGCTTTGATTAAAGAATGTGTTAAGGATTTTCCAAATGTAGAAGTTGATTCTTTCCAAGGCTTGACGGTAGAATATGCTAAAAAACGTGGCGCAGAAGTGCTTTTGAGAGGGTTAAGAACTTCTTTTGATTTTGAATATGAAATGCAACTTTCACAAACAAATAATGCACTTTACAGTAATATTAAAACAGTATTCTTGATTACAAAACCTGAATACAACTTTATTTCATCATCTGCCGTAAGAGAAATTCTGTTAAATAAAGGTGATATTAAAAAATTTGTGCCAAATGCAGTTTATGAGCATTTAATAAATAAAAAATTTTAATTTACACAATAAAAAAGGACATAGAATGTCCTTGAAAATGGTAAGTATATTAAAATTGTAGATTATTTATTTTTGTCCTTGGTGCAAAAATTTGCACCCTACCTTTTGTAATTTTTTAGGTCAGGCATTACCTGACAATTTTACCGTTAGCCTTCTTCATCCTTGAGGAAGGCTAACACAAATTTTTTACAAATAATTCAACAAGCTCATCCCCATAGAAGCAGAAGTTACTTGCAAGCTTGCCTGATAAGAATATTGCGCTTGCATCCAATTTGTAATCGCAGTTGTTAAATCAATATCTTTAATTTCTGACAAATAACCCGTTAAACTTTCATTATTTGTTTCCAATGTTGAGCTTGTCATTTCCAATCTGTTTGCAACACCACCAAACTTAGTTTGTTCGGTTGTAATTTGGGTTAAAGAATTCGCAAACATATCCAGAGTAGAATTCATTTCAGCATAACCTGCTTTTGTGTCACCATCCAAAACCTTTTGGATAGAATTGCTTAATTTTCTTAAAGCACCCATAACACCGGAATAATCTTCTTTTGAAGTTAAATCTGCAGTATCACCGGTGTAAGCAGTACCGTCTTCATAAGCATAGCTTTTTGCACCTGTTTGAGCATCAACTGTTTCTACAACAGTTTTGCCGTCCACGTCCGTAAACAAATTATTGCCGTTAGCATCTTGTGCTTGAGCTTTGTAGTAACCAAAAACTTTATCGCCGGTTGTATTAATTACTTCAAAAACACCATCAGCAACTTCTGTTTGTCTTATGTAATCAGGATTATCGTGCAGAGTTCCGTTATAGATAATATCTCCATTATCATCCATTGTATAAGGAATTGTTTTTGTATTTGCGCCTGAGAATATGTAATTGTTGTCATATTCAGTATTTGCTAAATCCACCATTGTTTTGGTTAATTCATCAATTTCAACCTTCAAAGCTTTCAATGAAGTTTCACTGTAAGTTTGGTTGTTAGCTTGAACAGCTTTGTCCCAAGCTGTTGACAAATAACCGTTTGCTAAATCCATTAAATCATCTAAAGCACTCAATTCCTTTTGAGCAATTTCTACGTTTTGAGCAAAAGTATCAATCTGCCCCAATTGGCGACTTGTATTTAAAATATTAACAGCAGCAATAGGATCTTCTGTAATACTTGTGATTTTACTTCCGGAAGCCAATTGTTTAGTTATTTTATTGTAATTAGTAAGTTGCTTTTGCATATCTGCAACTAATTGTGAATATTTTCCGCTTGTTGAAATTCTATTTACCATTCAACTAACCTCCCAAACTCATAAGTACATCAAGACAGCTGTTGCAAGTGTTGAAAACCTGTGCTGCGGCTTGATATGCTGTTTGATACTTAACTAAGTCTACCAATTCTTCGTTCAAATCAACGCCAGTTGAATCCTTAATTTTACTTTCAATTGACTGAACAACCTGATCTTGTGTATCCGCCAATGATTTTATATTACTTCCGGCAGAAGCTACTTTGCCGACTAAAGCTGTATAGAATTCTTCAATAGAAGTATTGTTTAAATCAGCATTTTTAGCATTTCTTGTACCAATCATACTTTCAACGTTTTGCGCATTACCTACTGCATTTTCATCAAAATTTGCAGCATCATCAAAATATGCGCAAGAAAGCTTCCAACAACCGTCTTCTGCCAATAAAGCAGAGTTTATTTGAAGATTTCCTGCGGTTATATTATTCGCAGTACCATCAGGACCTACAAAAATCAAATTATCCGCATCAGTTGCTTTCAATTTACTTGTATCGTCAGGATTGATACAATATGCACCATTCCTTGTATTCAAGTCGTTGAATGTTTTAGCAATCGTTTGCGCAAGCTTATTTAAACCGTTCATAACAGTTCCGGCGTTAATTCCGTTTTCACCGTTACCCGTATCTGTTGCGAAGTGAAGCAAACCGCCCAAAGTGCCGGAAGTTATATCCGCATTTGCATTTGCACTAACAACTTCCTTTGTCTCAGGATTTACAATGCTAATAACTGCATTTTCACCCTTCCAATCATCAGGATAAGTAATTGGAGGATTTTGCTTATCACAATAAGATTTTGCGGTTTCTATTTCCAATTTTCCTGTAACCTTAGCACACTCTACAACAGAATCATTCCCAATATAAACATTAACTGCGCCATTGTGTTTTTCTTCGACTCTAATATCACTAAATTGTGCTAAGTCGTTCAAAATTAAATCACGTTTATCAAGCAAGTTGTTTGCTTCAAGCGTTCCTGTTTGAGTTGAAATCAAAGCCTTGTTTACAGCTGCAAGTTCCTCCAGCTTGTTATTAAAAGCTGAATATTGAACATAGATTTTAGAATTTTTTAGACTTTCCTCTGTTTCACCATCACCTAATGCTTTTGTTGTATTTTCTTCTAATTGAGCATATTTGCTATTTAAAACAGATGTGAAAGTTTTTGCTGTTTCAATAAAATTTGTTCTTGCTGTAGAATCGGCAGGATATTTATTTAAGTTGTTTAATGCTTCATAAAACTTTGAAAGTTGAGCATCAATACCCGTTCCTTCCAAGTCATTAAGTATGTTTGCCAAATCATCTAAACCATCAAGTTGGGTGTTTAATTTTGCCTGTTCAGAAAGTTGTGTGCGATAGTAATTATTGAGGTACTCATCATTATATCGCATAATATTGGCAATCTTTACGCCACCGTTAGCACGCACTTGGTTATAAACATTATCGCCAATTGTACCGGCGATATTACGGGTTTCAAGGTTAGCACGTTGTTTGTGATAGCCATCAGTGTTCATGTTCGCAACGTTATGTGAAACAACGCTAATCGCTTTTTCATTTACTGAAAGCGTGTTACCTGTCATATTTAGTGCTGATAATAAGCTAACCATTGTTTTACCTCATATCCTATTTTTCAGTGCAAATAATCAGAAACTTTTGCGCAAGCGCATACAAGTTCATCATATTTCTTCGTTTATTGTCCACATGTCAACGTCATGTGTGTCTGTTTTACCTGCTCCGTTATAAAAACATCCTTGAGGAGCAAAAGCATTTATAACTGTTTCCAACATCTTGTTAGAAATTATAATGCCATGTTTTAATAGTTCCACATTTTGATTATTTAATAACGTTAATTCTGAAATTAATTTACAAATCTTAACTTTTTTCTCTTTTAAAACTTCAACATATTCGGGCGCTTGTTCTTCTGCCTTTTCAATAAACCAAGACATATTAGCATCAGGATTTCCAAGTTCTGCTGCGATATCCATTCTTAAGTTATTAAGTTTTGTTATTTGGTTATTAAGTGCCAATATCTTGTTATCGAGCACACCCAAATCATCAGGCTTAGAACTTTTCAAGCTGTCGCGCTTTTCTTCAAAAAGCACCTTAAGCTTAGTGTAAGCCTTGATTTCGTTATCGAGTATTTCGTTTAGTTTTTGGAATTGTGTGTTCATTTTTTAGTTTAGAAGTTTAGAAGTTTAGGAGTTAAGAAGAGGTTTTAGATTATTCTTTTTTACAACAAGTTTATTTATTGAAAATATTATAACTTCTTCTCAACTTCTCAACTAACCTCTTTATTAGAATAAGTATTTAATAAACCTATTAAATATTCCTTCATTTTGGTTTCTGGATATTGCGCCTCTACCTGACAACGCGAATTGTAGGTTAGAAACATTGTAAGAATAGATTTCGCCATTTACGTTAAGCCAACGAGGATCGACCACACCCGTTATAATAAAATCCATTCTTTCATTGCCGTTCACTAATGTCTTTTTACCTTGTACCGCTAAATTTCCGTTAGGAAGTTGTTGTACAACCTGTACTGCGATTTTATCGCCAAATGACATAGAACGACCGCCGGCAGCTGAGTTTGAAACCTCATTAGAACCGCCGTAACCATTTGAACTTTTTAAAAATTTAAGTCCAAACCAATCTTTCAAAAAGTTTGTGAAAGAATCTTCTGTTATTGAAGATTTTTCTGAAGAATATGTTAAATTATCACTAACTGTGATATTTTCACTCATAATTATTGATAACAAATCGCCAATTTGGTGCGCTTGAACTCCGCCAAACAAAGAACGAGGAACGCCTGCATAGTTTTGACTAGCACCAAGCGTGAACAAAGATTCGGCTTGCACACCCATTGTTGCTGTGGTTAAGATTAATGCTATTGTTAATATAACTTTTTTCATATACTTACCTTTATTTAGTGGAGAAGTTGAGGAGTTTAGTAGTTTAGAAGAAATTTTAGTTATTATTTTTTGTTGAACTAGTTGACCTATTGAAAATTTTATAACTTCTTCTCAACTACTAAACTCCTCAACTTATAAAC
>USFB01000022.1 GCA_900553895.1 uncultured bacterium
TTTATTAACTATTATTTTTAGTCTATACAGTACAAATTTTATTAAAAAGCCTTGAATCAACTACTTTTTGTAAATTATAAATAAATTTATCTCAGACAGTAGCACCGAAGGCGGGAGAGGGTATTATTAAATAGCAAATAAAAGGGCGACCTGCGGTCGCCCTTTTATTAATAAATCTTTTTTAAATCTTAAGCACGTTTGCTACCAGAAATTGCGATTTGGTGTCTTCCTTTAGCACGTCTTCTGTTTAAAACTTCTTGACCACCAGGAGTTGACATTCTAGCTCTGAAACCGCTTACGTGTTGTCTTTTAATCTTTGTTCCTTCTAATGTACGTCTCATTTTTCTATTTCCTTTTCAGCTAATTTTACATATTATGTTTCTATAAAAACATGAACAAGGTAACTAGTCAACATGCGAGGTTAAGTAATGTTAAGAAGAGCGAGTATTATCTTATATTGGTTGCACCAGTGTTATTAAAAGTAGGGACCAGATAGCTTAAAATAGATTAAATTCTCAACAATAATCCAGCAAACAATAGAAAGTATTAAGAATAGTAAATATTGTTTAACTTTAAATCAAATTTGTTTTATTATAAGAAAAGTGAGAGAGTTTATATAAGGAGTATTTTTAATGAAAAAACTATTAACATGTCTAGCTCTATCTACTGTGTTATTTTCAGGTTGCACTCTGATGCACAGCTCAGAAGGTATTATTAAAGTAAATGGTTCTGTGATTACTCAAGCGGATTTTGATAAAGCTTTTGATTCAACAGTAGATAAATCTTTTTTGAAGGCATTCGGTGGCTCTAAAAACATGGTAAAATCTGACGATAATCCAATGTTTGGAATTTTTAAAGATAAAATTGTGAATGAACTTATTGTAAAATCTCTTTTAGATCAAGAAATAGAAAAACGTGGTATTACAGCGACATCAGATGATGTTCAAGCCGAATTAAAAACTATTATTGATAAAGTAGGTTCTAAAGAAGAATTAAACAAGCTTCTTAAACAAAGAGGAGTTTCTAACGAACAATTCACTGAGGATTTGAAGACTCAAATTAAAATAAAAAAATTAGTAAATTCAATTGAAAAAATTAATATTTCAGATAATGATGCTAAAAAATACTACGATTCTCATAAAGCAGAATTTACTCACGGCGAACAAGTTAGAGCATCACACATTTTATTTTCTGCAAATACAATTGAATTAATTCAACAAATTAAAGAAAAAAATCCTGATATTAACCCAACAGATTTGAACACAAAAGTTGAAGAACAAGTAGCAGCTCAAAAAGCAAAGGCTGAAACGGTTCTAACTCAAGTAAAACAAAATCCTGACGATTTTGCAAAATTTGCTGAAAAATATTCTGATGATAAAGCAAGTGCAGAACGTGGCGGGGAATTAGGTTTCTTCACAAAAGAAGCTATGGTACCTGAGTTTTCTAAAGCAGCTTTTGCTATGAAACCTAACACAGTAAGCGAAAACCTTGTTCAATCACCTTACGGTTATCATATCATTAAGGTTACTGACAGAATGGAAGCAGGTACAACACCTTATGTTAAGGTTAAAGACGAAATCAAATTCTATTTAGAAACTCAAAAACAAATCGAAGTTTTGAAAAAACTAACAGATGGTTTGATGAAAAATGCTAAGGTTGAATATTTGAATGACAAATATGATCCTAAAAAAGCTACTGTAAAAGTAGAAGCAAAACCTCAAGAAAAGAAATAAATTCTAAATCAATAGCTAAAATGGCGGACTTTAAAAAGTCCGCCATTTTTCAATTAAAACCTAATTGGTACGCCGAGATTAATATACACTCCTGATGGTCTATACATCGGAGGAAGTGGTGGCGGATAAAAATCATCACACCAACCTAATCTACAATCATAGCCGTAAGGATAGCTCCAATAGCTGCGCCTGGCTAACACCCCGCCGACTACGACGCTTCCCCTTCCATAATATGCTCTTGGTGGTGGAGGTGGTGCACCCCAATCACCTCTGTGAGGTCCGCAATGACCTCTAAACCCGGGACCGGCATGAACAATTTGACCATTTCCCATTGGTCCACCGGCATGAGGTGGTGGCATCGCGTTAGCAGGCATTGCCAAACTCAATAACGCCAACAAACTAAAAACTGACAAGACTTTCTTCATACTAACACCTCTTTCTTTTGATGTGCTTTGCGGAAGTTTGAATTTCCGTTCTTGTTAGTATAACGATTATAAAAAAGCTTTTGTTCATTTTTAAACAAAAGCTTTTAGATACTGATTAAATGTACAATTGAAAATGGAAAATTGTTTTAAAATGTTTTATATAGAATGGTGCGCTCGCGAGCACACCATTTTTAATACTGATAATTAAAAAGGTGGGAAAAGCATAAGCTTTTCACACCTGCTTTTATTATTGGTGCAAAAATTTGCACCCTACAATTTTAAAAATTTTCATGCGTTCAAGATTGAACTTATATTACGAAAAACCGCCCTTATTAATATCCGCTATTTTCGCCGATTGTATCAACGGCTTCAACCTTGATATCTGTAATCAATTCTGAATAAGAGATTACAACAATTGTTGGAATGTGGCGTTCTAATAATTGATACAACGGCAACCTTATTCTTGGAGAACATAAAATTACCGGCTGTTGTCCTATTGATTGGTGCGCTCTCATCAAAGTCATTGCGGTAGATTCAATCAAATCTTGTACTTGCATTGGGTTAAGCAAGAACATTGTACCAAGCTCTGTTCTTTGACAGCTGTCATCAAGCGTTTTTTCCCATTCAGGAGATAGAGTCAGTGCATAAAGTACGTGATCGCGGTCAACATTACTCAAACAAATTTGACGACCTAAAGCTGCACGTAAACGTTCTGACAAGATATCAGGTTCTTTAGAAAATCTCGCGTAATCGCACAAACGTTCAAATACAAAGATAATATCCTTGATAGAAACCTTTTCTCTGATTAAGTTTACAAAAATCTTTCTCAAATCTGAAGTAGAAATAATAGCAGGTACTAAATCGTTTACAAGAGTTGGGTCTTGAGAACGTACAAGTTCCATAAGCTTAAGAACGTCAGTTTTTGTCATAACTTCATCAACGTGTTTTCTTACACATTCTTGTAAGTGTGTAACAAGAACATCTGTTGCATCAACGGCTGTAACATTCTTTGTTGCTCTTGCATCGTCTTGAGAAATCCAATACGCTTGAGTTTGATAAGTTGGGTCAACACCTACAATCGCATCTTCAGGAATTGTTTTCTTAACAGAGTCCCACTGGTCGGCAATTACCATGTATTTACCGGGATATACATAACCTGACGCAACAACATTGTTACGAATAGAAATTACATATTCGTTAGCTTCCAATGCTGATGAGTCCATAATACGAATGTTTGGCAAAATATAACCCAATTCATCCGTAACTCTTTGACGTAAAGCAGCAATTTTTGCAAGCAATTGACCTTCCTGATCAGGATCGGCAATTACAAGCAAACCCGCACCAACTTGTAAGCTCAATACATCAACACCAAGTCTTTCGTACATCTTATTAGGGTTAACCAAATCTTGCATATTCTGACGTACGCTTTCCAATTGACCCAATTGAGATTGAACATCGGCGTTTACTAATACTGAGAAGCCTGCAACAGCCAAGATTATTGTAAAGCATAAAAATGGGAAGAATGGCAAACCTGTAATAGGTGAACTTACTGTAATTAAGCCTAAGAACAATGCTGCAAAGAACAATGAATAAGGCTTTGCCATAATTTGCGCAGTCAAATCACCACCCAATGAAGTGCTTGTTGCTGAAGCACGTGTCATTACGATACCGGCTGAAATTGACATTAAAAGTGAGGGAAGCTGTGACGCCAAACCATCACCAATTGTTAAAACGGTGTATTTACCAACGGCATCAGCTATTGGCATTTGGTTAACCAAACAACCAATTGTCAAACCACCTACAATGTTGATTATAACGATGATGATACCTGCCATAGTATCACCTTTTACAAACTTCATAGAACCATCCATAGAACCAAATAAACTTGATTCTCTTTGAAGGTCTTCACGTCTTTTTACTGCTTCTTCCGGTGAAATCAATCCTGCGTTAAAGTCCGCATCAATCGTCATTTGCTTACCGGGCATAGCGTCTAAGGCGAAACGCGCAGATACTTCGGCAATACGTTCAGCACCTTTTGTAATTACCATGAACTGTACAACCGTAATAATCAAGAAGATTACACCACCTACAATCATGTTACCGCCGGTAACAAACGTTCCGAACGCGTGTACAACTTCTCCGGCATCACCTTTAGCCAAAATAAGTCTTGTTGAGGCAATAGAAAGAACCAAACGGAACATTGTTCCCAAAAGAATAATTGAAGGAAAAGCAGCCAATTCTAACGGTTTTTGAACATACAAAGATATCATCAAAAGCACAATACCAAGCGTGATATTCAAACTTATTGAAAAATTGATAACCCAATTTGGCATCTCCATAATTAAGATTAAAACAAGAGTCATTACGAAGAGTGCCAAAAATATTTCTGATATAGGTTTGCTCTGTTGTTGTCCTTCCGCTGCCATTTTGTCCTTTAACTTCCTTCCCTCGCCCCTTGTGGGAGAGGGTTAGGGTGAGGGGTTTTAGATTCCCTCTATTGCTTTTTTAATGATTTCTAATTGTGTGTCAATTGACGCATCAACAATACCGTTATTTGTCTGAAAAACACATCCGCCTTCTTCTATTGAAGGATCTGCTATAATATTAACCTTAGCATCAATACCATATTGATAAGTAATATCAGGCAATGTATCTTTAATAAACTGCATTGCTGATGGTTTTACTCTAATATTAATTTTAGGTTCGCTTTTTGAAACCGTTTTAAGTACATCCACAATTGTATTGACTAAAACTTGCGGATCGCTTTCAACTTCTTTTTTAATAATCTTTTTGGCTATATCAACACTGATTTCTAAAATATCAGGTGCGATATATTCAAAAACATTTTTTGGAGCATTCATAAATTTTGAAAAACTATTGCGAAAAGCTTCCATATCCGCGCTTGCTTGCTCCATACCTTTTCTATAGCCTTCTTCAAATGCTGATTTTTTGATATTTTCAGCTTCTTCTTGTGCTCTTGAAACGAGATTTCTATCATCAATTCTGCGATATCCGCGTCTTCTTGAACCGCGTCTGCGTTCTTGACGCTGTGTAAAATCAATATTTTCAATATCAAATAAATCAATTTCAGGTTCTTGCGGAGCTTGAGGTTGAGGAGCTTCTTGAATAATATCTTCCTCTACGACAGAATGTTGCTCAACATTTTCAATTTCAGAAATTTGAGCATCAGAAAGTTGAGCCTCAACTTTTTTAGGCTCTACTTTTTCTACCTTCCCCCTCAAATTTCTTTTTTTGATTATCATATAAAAGTATTATACACTCTCTTCAATGTATTGTGCAACAATTCCCGCAACTTTTAACGGCAAATCCGAATACTCACCGTCATAAGCTTGCGCTATAAACCTTTTCACTAGCGGACGTTCGTTTTTTATAACTTTTTCAATTCGCTCTCTTGGAGTTTCTCTATATATTCTTAACAAATCACCCAAGACATTTTCCTTTGTAAGCTTACGCTTAATCGGAAGGTACTCTTTCATTTCTTTAAGACAATCTGTTACCAGATCACTATCAAGATGAGATTCTAAATCAGCCATATTCATATATTGAGAAATCGCTAAAGAATCGTTAGAATCAAATTTGTTAAGAATCGTCATTACCTTGTCTTGTGACATAAGTTTCAAAACAAGAGCCAAAGACATCAACTTCATTTGCTTGTTCGTAATACCTTGTGGCATAGAAACATTTGCTTGTTTTGCTTGACGTCGCTGTTCTCTTTGTTTTTGACGTTCTTGTCTACGTTGCTCGGCATCTTGAGCATTTTGTTGTGCTTCTTGAGCCTGCGCTTGTTTTTGTCGTTCTTGTTCTGCTTGAGCTTGTTGTGCCATAGCATCAATGTTTGATTGATTTTCAGCACGATTTTTAGTTTCTTCGTCAATAACACCTTTTTGTTGAAGTTCTTCAATGCTTTGGTTATAAACTTTAACTACATGGTGTTCTACCGCTTGTAATAATTGATCTTGCGGAATTTTTCTAATAACTGCTTGTTTTGCAACTTCAAAAATAGTAAATGCAATTTTTTGCATAATACCATCCCAATATTGCGGAAGAATACCGGAATGAATTAAGTCAATTGATTTGTGAAAAGACCATTCTGCAATAATTTGAGTTATAAAAACCGCTTGATCAGCATTCAAATTAAGTTGTTGGTCGTTATACAAAGCCTCTCCGGCAAGTAGTGTAAAATTACCGAGAGTTTTTACAATGTATTCTTTTTCTCTGTCTTCCAACTCTTTTGGAACAAGCTCTTTCGCTTGTTCAGACATAGATGCTGCAAAACCTTTATAATCAAAACCTTCGATTGGCATAAATTCTTCCTTGTAGTTAATGAGTTATCAGATATAAAATCCCTATTTTATTATACATTAGAGAGTTTATATTAACCTCATATGTTTAATTGAAAAAATCGAAAAAACAAGCTTTAACAACACCTGTATTTATTTTATTCATGATATTATAAGTATGTAATAACAAATTAGGAGTTCATTATGGCGAAAGATTGCAGTTTTGATGTTGTTTCGGAATTTGACCGTCAAGAGCTTGTAAATGCTGTTGATCAAGTGAAAAGAGATTTGACGTCACGCTTTGACTTGAAAAATTCTAATTCTTCAATTGATTTAGAAGGTGAAAAGTCAATAACAATCACAACAAACGACGAAATGAAATTGAGAAATATTTACGATATTCTTCAATCAAAGCTTGTTAAACGTGGTTTAAGTATCAAAATTCTTGACGCTCAAACAATTGAAAACGCGCTAGGCGGAAACGTTAGACAAGTTTTTAACCTAAAAAAAGGCTTAACTCAAGAATTAGCAAAAAAAATTGTTGCTGATATTAAAGACTCAAAATTAAAAGTTCAAGCATCAATTCAAGGCGAACAAGTAAGAGTTTCAGGTAAAAGCAGAGATGATTTGCAGACTGTAATTCAGCTTTTGAGGAAGAATGAAGAAAAGTATGATGCACCGTTGCAATTTACGAATTACAGATAAAAATGGAAGAACTGAGTTTAGTAGTTGAGAAGTTTAGTAGAAATTTTATAAATTCTTAGGCTTAGAAGGACTTTATCATGCCAAACATAGAAAATACAATTGATCGTATTCAAGAATTAATTGATACAAACGCAGAACAGCAACTTCGTGACGAGCTTGCAACTTATCACTCTGCGGATTTGGCAGATATATTTCAGAAACTTAAGCCTGAAGAACGCTTAGCGTGCATTACTCATATTGATGAAGAAAAAGCTGCCGATGTAATTGAATACCTTCCTCCGCAACTTCAAGTCGAGATTTTAGGCGATGTTGATAAAGGACTTGCGTCAAGACTGATTTCAAAACTCCCGCATGATGAAGCTGCGGACGTTTTGGGTGATATGGAAGAAGATGAGTCACAAGCGTATTTGGACAAATTACCGCAAAAATTCTCTTCTGAAATCCGAGAACTTTTGACATACAACGAAGATACTGCCGGTGGTATTATGACACCGCTCGTGCTTACTGTATATGACAATATGACTGTAAAAGAAGCACTTGATACCATCCGAATCAAGGCTGAAAAAGAAAACATGGAGCTTTATTACGTCTATGTTGTCGATAAGAATAACCACTTAGTGGGTGTTGCGTCATTAAGAAATTTGATTACTGCACCGACTGATTTAAATATTTCGGATTTGATGTCGAAAGATTTGGTAAAAGTGCATGTAGACGACTATCAAGACCATATAGCCGATATTTTTATGAAATACCAATTCAATGCCTTGCCGGTTGTTGATTTGTACAACCACTTGAAGGGGATTGTGACTTGGGATGACGTTCAAGACATTGTGGAAGAAGAAACTACAGACGAAATCTTGACATCTTCAGGTATCGTAACAGATTTGGGTGACGAGGATGATGACCTTTTAACAGGTAGTCTTTTACATTCAATAAAAGCACGTATTCCTTGGCTATTCATTACTTTGATAGGTGAATTTATTGCAGTTACTATTACAAATAAATATGATAAAACATTTACGGCTCTTCCGATTATTGCAGCATTTATGCCGTTGCTTGCCGGTTTGGGCGGAAATATCGGTACACAAAGTATTACGCTTATGGTTCGTGGTATGTCAACAGGACAAATTTCTTTAAGTTCAGGTTGGCATCATATTATGCGTGAAACAGTTACCGGACTTAGTATCGGCTTGATTTTTGGTTTGTTGGTAACTTTTGTAACTTGGGGTTGGCAACATAATTTGGAATTGGGCTTGATTGTCGGTATTGCGATGTCTTTGAATATGACGATTGCAACTATGATTGGAACTTGCACACCTTTAGTTTTAAAGAAAATGAAGATTGATCCTGCGGTTGCATCAGGTCCTGTAATTGCAACAACAATTGACGTTATCGGCTTAGCGGTTTATTTAACTCTTGTTACTTGGTATTTGATTAATTTATAATTAGAAAAATGGAAGAAAAAAGATACAATCAATATAGTAAACACCTCAAAGATAAATTTGGCGCAAAGGTTTATAAAATAACTTTAGACGCAGGTTTCTCCTGTCCAAATCGTGACGGTAAAATCTCAAATCTCGGTTGTATTTTTTGTGATGATGGCGGAAGCTTTTCACAAGCACATTCAAATCTTTTGAGCATAGAAGAACAGGTTAAAGTCGGTGCGGAAACTTTGGCTAGAAGATTTAAGGCAAAGAAATTCATGTCTTATTTTCAAGCTTTTTCAAATACTTATAAGCCGGTTGACGAATTGGAAAAAATCTATACTGCATCACTCAATCACCCTGATATTGTGGGGCTTTCAGTCGGAACTCGTCCGGATTGTGTGGATGATGATAAATTAAAATTGATTTCTTCGTTTACAAAAGATTATTATACTTGGGTTGAATACGGCTTGCAGAGTGTGCATGATAAGACTTTGAAAAAAATTAATCGCGGACACGATTATAAATGTTTTTTGGATGCGTACGAAAAAACTAAAAAATATGGGATTAACACTTGTCTTCATGTAATTTTGAATCTGTTTGAAAATCACGAAGAAATGATGGAAACAGCTAAAACGATTGCGAAGCTTGAACCTGAAGGTGTTAAGATTCACATGCTTTGCGCTTTAGAAGGAACTGAACTCGCTGAAATGTATAGAAACGGCGAAATTGATTTTATGTCAGAAGATGAGTATGTGAATACAGTTTGTGATTTTTTGGAATATTTACCACCACAAACGACAATTCATCGCCTTGCAGGAAATGGTTTAAGGACAGAACTTGTAGCTCCTCGTTGGATTGGCAAAAAACTTGATTGCCTAAATAAAATTGATAGAGAATTTATCAGGCGCGATACAAGACAAGGCAGCAAGTATTACAATTAGTACGTTATTTTTCAAGCAGACTGTTGTAAATATTGATGGTAGCTAAACAGATTCGAAGTTTTCTATCCACAAGACTTTTAATAGTATTTTCATAGCAAACCAAAAGCGCAGAATCGATGCCACCCTTTTTCAGAGCGTTTTTAATAGGTTCATAATGTTCACTTGGTCTGGTTCTTTCTTCAATTTTATCTGCCAAGAATATTATTTTTTCAAAAGGTGTCATGTCAACTTTTCCTAAAGTATGCCACCTTATTGCAGATAAAATTTCTTCATCATTAACTCCAAATTCTTTTTTTGCGACATAAGCACCAACAGGCGCATGATGGGTTTTAGGATTACATAATTCACCATCTTCCAACGGTAAAGTTTTTAAAATTGCCATCGTTTCGTCTTTTTGCATACACTTTGCACAATCATGTATAAGTCCGGCAAAATATGCCTTATCTTTATCTAAACCAAATTTTTCCGCTAACTCTTTCGCACAATCAGCAGTTCCTAAAGAATGTTCATATCTTTCTTCGTTTAAATTTGCTTTAAGCCAATTTTTAATATAATCAATTGTATAAACCATTTTCTTTAATATATTCCTCTACTTTCTCTAATTTATTATTTTTTGAATGATGTTCTCTTAAATCTGTTGATGAAACATCATAAAATTCCATTGGTGCCATCTCATAATCAAATTTTTCTTTTGGAGTTAATTCTACACCTCTTGGAAAAACTATAAAATGAACCAATTTGCTTAATTCTTCTACCTTATACCAACTTTCAATTTTTTCAAAAGCATCTGTTCCTATAAGAAAATTTAATTTTTCTTTTATATTATAAATTTCTCTTATTTTTTTTACAGTATTTAATGAATATGATTTTTCACCATTTTCGCACAATTTATATTCTATATCAGAAACTTCAAATCTCGGCTCTTGTGCAGTTGCGATTTTTACCATTTCTAATCTGTGATTTGCAAGTTCAGGATTTATTTCCTTATGAGGCGGTATAAATGCAGGAATGAATATTATCTTTTCAAACCCATAATGCTCAAGAGCAAATTCTGCAACTTTTAAATGCGCTTCGTGGATTGGATTAAATGTTCCGGGGAAAATACAAATTGTCACAATTTAACTCCAAAGTTATTTATGTTTTTTAACCCTCACGCCTTCAACTTCGTGAACATCTTCTGTTACAAGAAATGCTCTCGGGTCAATTGAATGTACGAGTTCTTTTAATTTTGCCATTTCAAATTTGCTCACAACACAATAAGTTTGAACTTTTTCCTGTTTGGAATATCCGCCCATCGCCTTCATATAAGTTACACTCACATCAAGTTCTTTCATTATAGCGTTGCCGATTTCTTTATAATATTCTGAAAAAATTCTAACAGATTTTGCTTTGTCCAAACCTTCCAGCACGGAATCAATAACTTTTGAAGCTATATAATAAGTCAAAATCGAATAAAGTGCTCTGTCCCATCCGTATAAAAATCCTGCACCCATATAGATAAACAGGTTAATGAACATCAAAAGTTCTCCGACTGAAATAATTTTAAGCTTCTTAGAAAGGTTTATAGAAACCATTTCAGTACCGTCTAAAGAAGCATTGTTTCTTAAGATTAAACCAACTCCAAAACCTAAAATAATACCACCGAAAACTGTTGCAAGTAACAAATCATTTGTTGCCTGCATACCGTGTAAAACGTTAGTCGCAACTGCCAACATGCCTGTTGCAAAAAACGTTTGGAAAACAAATTTTTGACCCAAATTTTTTAATGCCATCAAAATAAACGGAATATTGATGCAGAAAATCAGTATACCTAAGTTCCATTTGGTTAAATATGAAACCATCATGGAAATACCGATTACGCCTCCATCAATAATGTTGTTTGGTAAAAGAAACATTTCCAAACCGACAGCAACGATAAAGCAACCAAGAGTTAAGAAAAACGCTTTTGCTACGTATTCTCTAACCAGTTCGCCTTTTGTTTTCTTTTTTATTTCAGGTTTTTTCTTACCGAAAAGCATACCTTATTCTTTTCCCTTTAAAATATCAAAAATATTTTTGTGCTTATTTTCAGCCAAATCTTTTGGCTTTATTCCCAAAATTGATTCCAAGTCTGTTTTAAGGGTCGTCAAATCATCGTATTTCTTTAAAATTCCATCCATACAAACAGAAACATCGCCTGTTTCTTCGGAAACAACAAGACAAGCTGCATCAGAAACTTCTGACATACCGATTGCAGCTCTGTGGCGCGTTCCATATCTCCAGCTTAATTTCGGATCTTCCGTTAGAGGAAGAAGCACGCCGGCAGAGTGAATTTTATTATTTTCAATAACCATAGCACCATCGTGTAATGGTGTGTTCGGATGAAAAATTGTTAAAATTAATTCAGTAGAAATCAAAGCATCAAGTTTTGTTCCCACATCATTATAGACTCCGGCGTTCATTCCTTTTTGAAAAACCATCAATGCGCCGGTTTTTGTTTTTGTTAAATATTTAACAGCTTCAATAATTTCTTTGATTACATCAACATCATTTTCTGCTGCTTTTGCAAACGATCCCGGAGTGAAAAATGCTTTTCTTATAAATCCCGGTTGTCCCAGATAACCCAAAAACCTTCTTAATTCCGGTTGGAAAATTACAATCAAGCTCAAAGATATCAAAGTTACAAGTGATTTTAAGAAAACGCCTAAAATTCTTAAATCTATAAGAATAAGAATTTCACTCAAAATCCAAGCAAAAATCAGAATAAAAAGACCCTTAACAAGTTTTTCGGATTGAGTATCTTTGATAAATTTTTGATAAAATACAAAAAGAATTACAACAATAAAACCGATTTCCAAAATATTTATCCAGTTCAATGACCATTGAAGTGGACTCAAAATATCTTGAATTAAGGAAATCAGCGCATCTGTCATATTATCTCAACCTATCGGGAATGTTATCTTTAGAGATTAAATCATCCAACGTCTCTCTATATACTATAATATCAGAATGTGAATTATTTACAAGTACCATAGCAGGTTTTTCTACGCGATTATAATTGCTTGCCATAGAATAATTATAAGCACCTGTATTATATACGCAAAGAATATCTCCGCTTTCCAATTTAGGAAGTTCTATTTCGTTAATCAATATATCGCCACTTTCGCAAAAACGTCCTGCGATTGTAACTTTTTCTAAATTCTCAGATGTCGGTTTATTTGCCACTTGTGCAGTATATTCTGCCTGATACATACTAGGACGCGGATTATCAGCCATTCCGCCATCAACAGCAACATATTTGCGTCCGTTTGAAACTTGTTTTGAGCTTCCTACCGTATAAAGAGTTACACCGCTTGTAGAAATAATGCTCCTTCCCGGCTCTATATAAATTGTAGGAATTTCAACCGCGTATTTATGCATCGCATCGGTAACAACTGAAGCTAAAGCTTCAACTTCAGGCGGATTATCAGAATCGGTATATTTAACACCCAAACCGCCGCCAATATTCATTTCATCTAAAACTAAACCAAATTTTTCTTTAATTCTTGAAATCTCTTTAACCAAAATCTCAACTTCGTCATAGTAACATTGTATTTCAAAAATTTGAGAACCTATATGTGCGTGTAAACCGCGCAATACCAGATTTGTATATTTTTCTTGTATAAGAGTGATTATTTCATCAACCTGAGTCAAATCAAATCCGAATTTTGAATCTATCTGTCCAGTTTGGATGTAATCGTGCGTGTGACATTCAATTCCGGGAGTAATTCTTAATAAAATATCAGCCTTAATACCTTTTTCTGTTGCGATATTATTCAACAATTCTGCTTCATAGAAATTATCAACTGAAAAACGTCCGACTTTGCAATCAAGCGCAAGTTCAATTTCTCTTCTTGTTTTGTTATTGCCGTTAAACAAAACTTTTGACATATCTGCGCCGGCTTTAAATACAGTATAAATTTCTCCGGCTGACACAGTATCGAATCCAAAATCTTCGCTTGCTAGAATTTTAGCGATTGCAGATGTACAAAGAGCTTTAGATGCGTACATCATCTTAATATTGGTGTAATTTTTAAAAGCCTTTTTGTAGTCTTGACAAATTCCGCGCAAAGTTGCTTCATCTATTACATAGAGTGGTGTTCCGTATTTTTTTGCCAATCCTACGGTATCACAGCCACCAATATATATATGTTCTTTTTCTTCTAGGGTTATAGGTTTTATAGATTGATTTACGCTCATAAAAAATCCTCTTATTTTGCTATTTTTTTTATTCTATCAAAAAAAATGCATACAATGAAGCACCTTTTTAGGTTATTTTTATAGGTTTGTAAATTTTTGTAAAAAATTGAGCCAAAAGCCTAAAGTTTTTAAAAATTATGCCGTAAATAATTGTGTAAAACAATATGGATAGCAGGTAAAGACAATGGGATTTGATTTTACAGGTATCAAAACAAATTTAGAAGGTATTGAAAATTATTTAAATGCAAATGGCGTTAAATTGTCTGATGAAGATACAAAATCATTAGAAAGCATTTTTACGCAGGCGGATACTTCTACTCATAAAGAGAATGAGGAAGAATATAACAACGGAGAACTTGATTTCGAAGAACAAATGACATTTAAAAGCCTATTACACCAAAATCTTGAAAAAATAAAAAACAAAATAAGCACATATTTTAATGGCATAAATGAAAAAAAATTAGAAAAAATAGGCAAAACTAAAACAACCGAACCAAGAGATGCTATCAAAGATGAACGTCCGCAATTTATACCAATAAAGAATAAAAGTATAAAACACACCGTAACTTATACAAGAGAAGACATTTATTTGATAGCTATGGATCAGTGTATAAAAAGGACACCTGAACTAAGAAATATTAGCCCTGCCTCAAAGCGAATTAGTATCGCTAGAAAAAAATATCCAAACTTAGTAAATAAGAATCTTCAAGTTGCAAACAATGTTGTAAATATGGTAATGAAGCACTGCACGGAATATGACGTTCCGGAATTAGTTCCTGTAATTACAAATATGCTTGGAGTTGAAACCGGAGGTTTTAATTTTAGCGCAAAAGTTTTAAAGAAAAAAGGAAGCCCTGGAGGACCAAAAGGTTCTATGCAAACCGATTTAAAGACTATAGGTGCATTGTATAATGACGAAAAATCTTCTGATGCTCAATATATCCAGAAATTAAAAGCAAAATACAAAACGCCGAATGTACTTTATAACGCAATACAAACCAATGTTGAACTTGGTTTGCAAGTTGGCATATTGATTTTTAAGCAAAAACTCAGAGCAAATGGTGGTAGCGTCAAAGGTGCAGTCAGAGCATATTGTGGCGGTAGTTACAAATACGATTATCCGACAAAAGTCCCGGAACAAATTAAAGTTTAGAAGGATTAAAATTATGACAGAACCAATAAAATATTCAGAAATCTTTTCTGGAATAAAAAAAGAATTTGCAAAAAAATATGACAAAGATAACAATAACAAATTAGATACAAAAGAATATTCGTTATTTTGTAAAGATTGGCTTGAGTATACAAACTCAAATAAAGCCGGTAAAAATTCTTCAATTTTTGTAGCGAAACAAGATGCAATCAAGGATTACAAACCAATTATTAGCGGAAGTTTAAATGTAACAAAGAAGAGTAATTCAACTCAAACTGCTCATGAAAAAAACGTAAATATGGTTGTGAATGAAGCAAAAAAATGGGATGTAGAAATATCTCCTCAATTGGCGGAATATTGGGCTACAAAGACTGAAAAAATTGCAAAAGCAAACAATCTTCCGCCTTCTTTATTGATTTCAATAATTAGTCAGGAAACTCATGGTAATTTTCAAAAAAATATAAACTCAAAAAATGGCGCAGGTCCAATGCAAGTTGTAGAAACAAGCGTTAAAGACTTCTTCCCGGGTGCAAAAGGAAATCGAATAGGAGTATACAAATTATTGAATCCCAAATTATTGGATGAAGTTTTGTACACCAATAAAAATGGTCAGAAAAAACTTAGATATAGTAATACAGAAAGTTTACGAAACGCGTGTGCTAATGATGATGAATACGGAATGAAAGTAGGATTATTGATTTTCCAGATGAAATACGTTGAAGCTGTTTCAAAACTTAAAGATATTTCATTAAAAGAAAGTATTGAAAAATTAAAAAATAAATCAATAAAACTTTCCGAACAAGAAAACAAAACTGCAATTAAAATTGCGTTAGCAAATTACAATTCAGTATTTCGAAGTTATGCACCTAATGTTGTAGATTCTTTGAGAAAACATGGTTTTGACTTTAAAAAATCCAATCTTATCAAAGCTTAAAGATATTGTCGGGCGGAAAGCCCAAACTACTTTTCTGCTTTTCAATGGAAAATTGAAAGTAAAAAAGTAGTTAATTCTCTTCGAAACGTAAGGCAGAGTTTAGTCTGCCTTATACGATAATATAATTATAAACCTGATTTAGTGTATCAACAAAAGCATTTTGATTTCCAAAGAATACATAAAATTCAGCTTTATTGTTACCTATCATTTGCAATGTTTCAACTTCAATCGGAGGACCTGCAGGAGTTGAACGAGCGGGATTTTGCGGATTGGATATTACGCCGGTTGCACGCAATATCGGAATATAAAGATGATTTTTTGCAACCTCGTATTGCGTCAACCCCTTTGTAACAACGCCGATATTATTTTCTTCTTCGTCTATCAAAAGTCCTCTCTGCATTGGGGCGGTATTGGTTTTTGCTTCAATACCGCGAATTTTTGGAAGATTCTTTCTGATATCATACTCAGGTTCAAAATTTCTTTTAATTAATTGGTTCATATCTTCTGAAAAAACTTCCTTAATCGGTCTTGCCAACTCAAAACCTGCAGTTAGCAAATGATTTTTTTGAGTATTTATCCAATCAAACATAAATTTTAAACAAGCTGAGTGTTTATCTAAACTTATGATTAGCGGAACGATATCCCATTTGCCTTCAAAATCGATTTTTAAAGAAACGCGTGTTGGAGTATTCAAAACAACTTTAGAACGTAAAATTTTAAATTCAGTTCCGTTGTCATCTTCTTTCGGACCGCAATTGTAACTGTCACCAAAATCAACAAAATCTACAAGCGAGAATCTTATTCCGTTTATAAAAATGTTATCACCTTCTATTTTTAGTGAAATATTGGAGTTTTCAATAAAATTATCCCCTACTCTTAAATCAGTCTCAGAAACAGCAGGCATGATGTATTCAACTTCGCTTGTTTCCAAACTTTTGATTTCTGCCAAATAAGTATAGATATTTGTATAATCCTCTGTAATCGGTATTCTTTGGGTGTCAGTAAGCAAATATTTATCAAAACCTTTTCTGAAATTGATTTTTTCATATCCATCAAGTTTTTGTGTGGTTTCAAATTCTACAATTCCTGAGAACTCCCTGTCTGAAAGATTTAAAATTTTCTTTTCTTCAAAATGGTTTTTGAATTTCAATTCATCAACAATTGTATTTGCAATTTGTTTGATTTTCATATAACGGATAAAGTTTTCTCTATGCACATCTGCGGTAGAACATCCGCAAATACTATCATGTGCTTGATTTTGAAGAAGCATTTTATAAGCGTATTCTAATAAACTGTCGTATTTTGTTTCTTTTTGCTGTTTAGTAAAACGAGTCGCCAAATCCAACAAATAAGTAGATTCCACATTCTCGCGTTTCAAATCTAATCTTGAAGAATAACAGCCTTGCAAAACAAAAGTTTTAGAATTGTCGCGAAGTTCGTCATTCCATTCAAATTGTCTGAAGTTATTTTCTACATGCTTAAAGTATTCAAAAGGAGAACCTAATTTGATTTGGTAATCCTCTTTTAAAAGTTCGTTTATTGATTCAATTTGAACATCAATATCACTTTCCACACCCAAATGATCAGCACCTATCGGAAGTAAAATGTAATCGCCGGATTTTTCAGCCAATAAATCTAAGTTGTTTTTAAGTAATTCCGCTTTTTTTTCAATTGGTGCATTGATAGAAAAAACATCATTAAAATAACCTCTAACAAGATTCACAGTATCCATGCCACACCAAGAAAATTCAGCAGGAAAATCTCCGCAGCCACGCCAAACAACACATTTATCTATCCCAAAATCTCGCAGAATATCAACGACATTTTGGCTGTGCCCGAAAGTATCCGGAAGATATCCTATAAAATCATTACATCCGTATCTTTGAGCAATCTTCATACCGATTTCAAGGTTTTTTGAAAAACAAGTTTTGTCGGTTAAAAACTCATCGACCAAACAATAAAAAGGACCAATAAAAAGCATTTTATCTTTAATCAGAGAACGGATGAGTTTTTCTTTTTCCGGGCGCATTTCAAGATAATCTTCTAACGCGCTCACTTGTCCATCAAAATAAAAACAAGGGATTTTGCCGTCTTGGAGCAAGTCTAAAATATTATCAAATACCCTTAAAAGCCTCATTCTAAAGACTTCAAATTCTCTATACCACTCTCTGTCCCAGTGCGTATGCAAATACGCTATAACTTGTTTTCTCATAGGTTAATAATAACTCAAACTCTGTTTCGACGCAATAAATAGTAAATATTTACCGCCCCATCAAAGCACTGCCTAAGTAGTAAACACCAAACGCAACAAGCCAAGCTATTGAACATTGCATTAATACAACCAGTGTTGCATATCTTTTGCCCAACTCTCTTCTAACTGTTGCAATTGCTGCTACACAAGGTGTGTATAATAGACAAAATACTAAGAATACAAATGCTGTAAGTTGGCTAAACAAACCACAGTCTTTTATGTCGCCTACTAAAATGCTCAATGTACTTACAACGCTCTCTTTTGCCATAAATCCTGTAATAAATGCGGTTGCAATTCTCCAATCAGCAATACCCAAAGGTTTAAATAACGGTACAAGCATATTACCTAAAATAGCAAGCAAGCTGTCTGCAGGATGTGAAACCAAGTTTAATTTGATATCAAAAGATTGCAAGAACCAAATAACGATTGTTGCCCAAAAGATTATTGTAAAAGCTTTTGTTACAAAGTCTTTTGACTTCATATAAATTAATCTGTAAACATTTACAAAGCTTGGCATTCTGTAGCTTGGAAGTTCCATTACAAAAGGAACAGCCTCACCTTTGAAGAAAAAGTATTTCATAATGTAGGCTAAAATAATACCTACAAAAATCCCTAATAAATACAAACAAAGGATTACAATTGCTTGGTGTTGTTTGAAAAATGCAGCTGTAAACAGTGCGTAGACAGGTAGTTTTGCAGAACAACTCATAAACGGAGTCAAGAAAATTGTCATTTTTCTATCGCGTTCTGATGGTAAAGTTCTTGTTGCCATAATTGCAGGAACTGAACATCCAAAACCAATTAACATAGGAACAAAACTTCTGCCTGAAAGTCCGATTTTTCTGAGTAGCTTATCCATAAAGAAGGCTACTCTTGCCATATAACCGCTGTCTTCTAAAATTGATAAGAAGAAAAACAGAGTTACGATAACGGGTAGGAAACTCAAAATACTCCCTACACCTTGAAAAATACCGTCAATTATAAGTGAATGTACAACAGGATTTAAGCCATAAGCGGTTAATCCGCAATCTACAATATTTGTAACCAATACGATAATTCTGTCCATCAGACTTGTTAATAAAGTTCCCAAAGGACCGAATGTTATATAGAAAATAAATCCCATAATAGCTAAGAAAGCCGGAATTGCCGTGTATTTACCAGTTAAAATTTTATCTGTTTTTGTAGAAATTCTTTGTCCGATAGTTTCAGTTGGTTTTGAAACAAAGTTAGCACAAAGGTTTTCAATGAAAGTAAAACGCATATCTGCTAAAGCAGCTTCACTATCCAATCCTGAATCTTCTTCTAGTTCTTTTATAATGTGGTCACAAGCATCAATTTCGTTTTTATCAAGTCCTAACGCATCAAGTGTAATTTGGTCTTTCTCTGTCAATTTTGTAGCTGCAAAACGCGTTGGAATTTGAACTGCATGCGCATGATCTTCAATCAAGTGTTCAATTGAGTGAATACATCTATGGACAGGACCATCAGCACAAAAGTCTATACGGTGAGGATGATCGCCATATTGTGCGACATTAATTGCGTGATCTATTAACTCTCCAATACCTTCGCCCCTTGATGCGGAAATTGGAATTACAGGCACACCAAGCATAGATTCTAAGCCGTTTACATCAATACTACCGCCACTTTCCACGACTTCATCCATCATATTCAATGCAATTACCATTGGAACATCAAGTTCAATTAATTGCATTGTCAAAAATAAATTACGCTCAATATTGGTAGCATCTACGATGTTAATAATTCCATCGGGTTTTTCTTTCAGAATAAAATCTCTTGTTACTACTTCTTCATTGCTATAAGGTGAAAGCGAATAAATTCCAGGAAGGTCAGTTATTGTTGCGTTTTCGTGTTCTTTAATAACACCGTCGGTTCTATCAACTGTTACCCCTGGGAAATTGCCGACATGTTGGTGAGAACCTGTTAATTTGTTGAATAAAGTAGTTTTACCGCAATTCTGATTACCTGCCAGTGCAAAATGAACATTTTCTTTTAATTTAATTCTTTTTGCGCCGTCAATTTGTTCTTCACCAATCATTGAGTGATCAATATCTTCAAAAACCTTATTTTTACGAGGATAATTATGTGCATCGTGAATATCTTTTAGGATAATTTTCGACGCGTCAGACTTTCTAAGTGTCAATTCATAACCGCGCACTCTTATTTCTAATGGGTCGCCCATCGGCGCAGTTTTGATTAACTTAACTTCAACATTTGGAGTTAAGCCCATATTTAAAATGTGATTTCGAAGAGCCTTATCTTCACATTCAATTGATTTTATATATCCTTCTTTGCCAACAGGCAAATTATCCAGCGTTGTCATAGTAACCTCAATATATCTATGAATATTATATGTGCTAAAAATTTGTTGTTAATTATTCATTCTCGGAAATAGGATGCTCTTATTGAATTCAATATTGCAATTATTGAAACTCCTACATCTGCAAAAACAGCACCCCACATTGAAACAAAGCCTAAACCGCCTAAAATTAGGAATAATAATTTAACTCCGAGCGCAAAAACAATGTTTTCTTTTACGATAAGCATTGTATTTTTTGCCATTTTGATTGCCAAAGCTACCTTTGAAGGCTTATCATCCATAATTACAATATCGGCGGCTTCTATTGCAACATCTGAACCTAAACCGCCCATTGCTATGCCGACATCCGCACGAGTCAGAACCGGCGCATCATTAATGCCATCACCAACGAAAATTACGCTCCCTTTACTTGAAATAATAGTGTTTTCTAATTTTTCAACTTTATCTTTCGGCAAAAGTTCTGCATAATATTCATCAATTCCGATTTCAGTTGCAACATTTTGTGCATTTATTCTGGAATCTCCTGTTAACATTTCAGTTTTTAATCCAAGCTTTTTAAGAGTTTTTATCGCAGATTTTGTGTCATCTTTGATTGTGTCTGATATCACGATGTAGCCTTGATAAACACTGTCAACCACGACGTAAGCAACAGTTCCGGCTTTATTAACAGGAGTTGTGTTTACAAATTTTGCGTTACCGACTAAAATTTCTTTACCATCAATTTTAGCCCTAATTCCATATCCTGCAATTTCTTCTATCTCATTGTTTGTTGGAATTTCTGCATTATATTTTTCTTTGTACGCTTCTCTAATAGCTTCTGCTATAGGGTGTGGAGAAACAGCTTCTGCTAGAGCTGCATAGCGTAGTAAATCAGGATTGTCTGAAGAAATTTCAACAACTTTAAAATTACCTTTTGTTAAAGTGCCTGTTTTATCGAAAACTGCAACTTTTGCCTTTGATAAAATTTCTATGTAGCTACTACCCTTTATTAAAATTCCCTTAGAAGACGCGCCACCAATTCCTGCAAAAAAGCTCAAAGGGATTGAAATTACAAGCGCACAAGGACAAGAAATTACTAAAAAGGTCAAAGCTCTTTCAATATAAAAAGGAGGAATACAAGCGATAATACAAGCGATGATTACAACCGACGGAGTATAGTAGCGTGCAAATTTAGTTATAAAGTTTTCGGCTTTCGCTTTCTTAGAAGATGCGTTTTCTACAAGTTCCAAAATCTTTGCAACGGTAGATTCGCCAAACGGTTTCGTTACTTTGACTTCTAAAATTCCGTTAAGATTTATACATCCGCTAATTACTTCATCTCCGTCTTCAACGATTTTGGGCAGAGCTTCGCCTGTCAAAGCAGAAGTATCAAGCGAGGCTTTTCCTGAAACAACTATGCCATCAAGCGGTATTTTTTCACCTGTTTTTACTGTTATAATATCGCCAATTTTCACTTCTGTTGGTGAAACTTTTTTACCATTTAAGTTCGCATAATCAGGGCGAATATCCATAAGGGCTGCGATAGAGTCTTTTGATTTATCAACCGCCTTATCTTGCATGTATTCGCCGATTTGGTACAAAATCATTACCATAACAGCTTCGGGGAACTCTTTTATGCAAATCGCACCGACTGTAGCGAGTGACATCAAAAAGTTTTCGTCAAAAATTTGACCTTTAAAAATATTTTTTATTGCACGAAATAGAACATCCGCACCAACAATCAGATAAGCAACAAAAAAGAACGGTTTATATATGTAGCCCAGACCGAACAAAAAGAGCCCGGTAATTATCCTTAGAATAACAAATGTATCAATTTCTTCGTGTTCGCACATGATGTTCTCCTTCATTATTATTATAAAACAATTCTTTTAAATATAATAAACCATTCAAATTCGTGACTTTAAAAAAATTATTGTTATAATAATTTTATGAAGAGAATTTTAGCTTTACTACTATTTATATTATCTGCACTTCCAATTTTTGCGGATGAAGTTATTTTGAGCACAGGAATTGCGATTAATGATATTCCAAAAGCATTTTTTGGAAGTTGGAGAGTTACGGCGCAACTTGCAGACACAAACAGTTATGGAACTTTTAAGCCTGTAAGCACAGATATGTGGAACCTATCAAGAGTCGGTGATAAAATCACTTTGTCAAATCCTTTTACGGGTGCAAATGCAGAAATTTCAGTTAGAGCAGTTGAAGGAAATTTAGTTGTTTTCTCTAAAAAAGCACCTTATGATAACAAAGTTTTAACAGATACCGTAACATTAAGACTTTCTGATAATAAATTTTCAGGAATTAACGATTTAACATTAGAATCTTTTTCTTTGGTTGATAATCATTTGATGAAAACAGAGCATGCAAAATACACCATTAAAGGTGAAAAAATTTCTGGAGAAAGCATTTTAAAACATTAGATTATTCTTCGATAGAAAGTCCGTCGTTTTCTGTCGCAACTTCTAACAATCTGTAAGACAAGTATGCGCCGAGTGCAACTGCTTTAAGATCAATGCTTTCATCGTGTTTTGCCACTTCTAAAATCGCAGAATTGATTTCAGGATTTTCTTCCTTAAGATATTGAACCATATTTTTTCTCCAAGCCTGCACGTCCTGAAAAACTTCTGAAAAAATTTCAGATGACATATCTTCGGTTATGATTGGTAACATGCTCTCTATTCTCCTATTTTTTATAATTATAATTTATATTGCAATTAGTTACAATACACCAAATATATTAAGAGCTGTATTTTCTCAAATTAAAATTTTATAAAAAAGTTATCCATTTTGCGAAAATCGCATGTTTATTGTATAATCAGCATGGAAAATTTTAAAAGAAAATTAGTAGAACTTAATGGAAGCGTTCGGCTTTCGAGTAGCCGGAGAAAGAAGGAAAAATGGTACCTGAAACAAAAAGTTTTCAATTAGAAATTGGCGGTAAAACCGTTACTGTTGAAACAGGTAAGTACGCACAATCAACTAACGGAAGCGTTACTGTTCGTTGCGGTGATACAATGTTATTTGTACACTGTGTAGTTAGTAAAGAACCTAGAGTTGGGATAGACTTTTTCCCACTTCTTATTGATTATGAAGAAAGAATGTCATCAATCGGACGTATCCCTGGTGGTTACAACCGTTCAGAAGGTAAAGCAAGCGATAAAGCTATCCTTGTTTCACGTTTAATTGATAGACCAATCAGACCTCTATTCCCAAAAGGATATAGAAACGATATTCAAATCGTAGCTCAATTATTCAGCTATGACCAACAAAACCAACCTGATACTTTGGCTATGTTAGGTGCATCTTGCGCATTGATGCTTTCAGGCGCACCATTTGAAGGCCCTATAGGTGCTGTAAGAGTTTCAAAAGTTGATGGTCAACTTATTGCAAACCCAACTCACCAACAAGCTGATAAATCAGATTTAGACATTGTTGTTGCAGGTACACACGATTCAGTAATTATGGTTGAAGCAGGTTGTAAATTCGTTACAGAAGACGATATTATGGAAGCTGTTGAATTTGCTCAAGGCGAAATCAGAAAACAATGCGAAGCTCAAGTTGAATTTGCAAAAGCTTGCGGCGTTGTTAAAGAAGAATTCGTAAACCCTTACGATACAACAGAACTTAAAAATATCATTAACGAAGTTGCTCACGATATGATTTTTGACGCATATCACAACTTTGACAGAAAATACAGACAAGAAAAATTAGAAGAAGCTAAAAAGCTTGTTAAAGAAAGAGTTGAAGCTCTTCCAGAAGACCATTATATTCACAAAATCATTGAAGAAACAGGCATTGACTTTGTTGCAGAAGAATTCAAAGCTGCTGAAAAGAAAATTATGCGTGCTATGATTCTTGATGAAGGTGTTAGAGCAGACGGACGTAAACCAACCGAAGTTAGACCTATTTGGTGTGAAGTTGGCGTTATTCCTCGCGCTCACGGTTCAGCCGTATTTACAAGAGGTCAAACTCAAATCTTGTCAGTTGCAACACTTGCAGGCCCTGGCATGAAACAAGAATTAGACGGCGTTGATCCTGAAACTGAAAAAACTTACATGCATAAATACATCTTCCCTGGTTTCTCAGTTGGTGAAGTTAAACCTCTAAGAGGCCCTGGCAGACGTGAAGTTGGTCACGGCAACTTGGCTGAAAGAGCTAATGTTCCTGCACTTCCTTCTCAAGAAGAATTCGGTTATACAATCCGTGTAACTTCAGATGTATTAGAATCAAACGGTTCTACATCAATGGGTTCAACTTGCGGTTCTTCAATGGCATTGATGAATGCAGGCGTTCCTGTTAAGTGCATGATTGGTGGTGTTGCAATGGGTATGATTACAGAAGAAGGTAAAGAACCTGTTGTATTAACTGATATTCAAGGTATTGAAGACTTCTTAGGTGATATGGACTTCAAAGTTACAGGTAACGATGATGGTATCACAGCTCTTCAAATGGATATGAAGGCAAAAGGTATTGCAAATGATACATTGAGAAGAGCTCTAGCTCAAGCAAAAGAAGGTAGATTGCATATCTTGGGTGAAATGAGAAAAGTTATTACAGAACCTGCAAAACAACTTTCACCATTTGCACCAAGCATTTCTACAATGACTATTCCTACTGAAGATATCGGAACAGTTATCGGACCTGGTGGAAAACAAATCAGAGCAATCATTGACGCTTCAGGTGCTGAAATTGATATTCAAGACAGCGGTGTTGTAACAATTACTTCTAACGACCAAGAAGGCGCAGCAATTGCTAAGAAGATGATTAAAGATCTTACATTCAAACCTGAAGTTGGTATGGTTATCAAAGGTAAAGTTGTAAGAATCATTCCTATTGGCGCGTTTGTTGAACTTGGCGGTGGTAAAGACGGTATGGTTCACATTTCTCAAATTTGCCAAGAAAGAATTGAAACAATTGAACCACACGTTAATATCGGCGACGAAGTTGTTGTTAAGGTTATCAAGATTGATGACAAGGGTAGAATTAACCTTACAATCAAGGGTGTAACCGAAGAAGATAAAGCTAAATTAAACGCTTAATTGATAATGTTGGGCTGAAAGCCCAACCTACATAAATAGAAGTCATCGGATTTTGGAAATCCAAAATCCGATGACTTTTGTATTATATCTAAATTGTTACAATTAACAATGCGTTTTGAATGATTTTATTGAAAAAACTAAAAGAATAATATATAATAAAAGCATAGAGTGGTAGCTTGCGAAACTACCAATGCTCTTTAGAGAATCTTACGGTTCTTAGTCTCTTGACTGAGAGCCGTTTTTTGATACAAATAAAATCATAAAAATCAATAAAAGACTTATATTAAATTTATCCATATGACTCTCCTTTCTAGTCGAGAACCAACCCGAGAATCTTCAATATACTTTGTAAGTCAGTTCCGTTTAGAAAGAGCATCTTTTACTCTATGCTGAACATTATATTCTAATCAAGTATAGCATTGTTTTAAATAAAGTCAAAATTAGCCTTACCAAAGGTGTAACAGAAGAAGAAGCTAAGTTGAAGACTTAGGTTATATTGGACTTAAAGTTTAGTATGTGAAATTAAAATCAAAGTCTCAAAAGATTAAATCCTTTGAGACTTTAACAGTTATTCTTATTTAGTAGTTATTCCAACTCTGAACGTTCAATTTGTTCTTCTGTTGTAAATTTAACAATATCGCCTTCTTGAATATCATTAAATTTAACAAATGATAAACCACATTCAAAACCTTGAGCAACTTCTTTAACGTCGTCTTTAAATCTCTTAAGCTGATCAACAGCACCTTTGAAGATTTCTTTACCGTCACGGTAAATAGTTGCGGTGTCGTTTCTACTAATTTTACCTTCTGTAACGTAGCAACCTGCAATCTTTTGAGTCTTACCGATTGTGAAGATTTGTCTGATTTCAACTTGTCCTGTAACAACTTCTTTAACTTCAGGAGAAAGAAGTGAAATCATTGTTTTTTCAATATCTTCCAAAATTTGGTAAATAATATCGTATTTCTTGATTGTTACGCCTTCTCTTTCAGCAGCTGCTAAAGCGTTTGAGTCTTCTTTAACTGTGAAACCTAGGATTAGAGCGTTTGAAGCTGATGCCAACATAACATCGGCTTCTGAAATATCACCAACACCAACGTGGATAATCTTTGTAACGATTTCTTTTGATTCAAACTGAGCAATTGCTTGAGCAACAGCTTCTGCTGAACCATGGGTGTTAGCTTTGATAATCAAGTTCAATTGAGGAATATCACCTTCCGCGTCTCCTGATTCTCTTCTCATGTGAGCTGGTAACATTGCGTCAAGACGTTTGTTACGTTCTTTTTCTTTACGCTTATCAACAATTGCTTTCATTTCTTTTTCGTTCTTAACTACTTCGAAGAAATCACCGGCATTTGGAACTTCTGTCAAACCTAAAATCTCAACAGGAGTTGAAGGTTCAGCCTTAACAATTCTTTCGCCTGAGTCTGAAAGTAATGCTCTAACTCTACCACAAGCCGTACCAACTACAATACAGTTACCTGTTCTTAAAGTACCGTTTTGAACAAGAAGTGTCGCAACTGGACCTTTACCTTTATCTAAGTTAGCTTCAATTACAACACCGGAAGCTTCTGCTTTAGGGTTCGCTTTAAGGTCTTGTAAATCTGCTACAAGCAAAATGTATTCCAATAATTCGTCAATACCTGTACCTTGCAAAGCTGAAACATTCACTGTAATTGTTTCACCGCCCCAAGCTTCAGGAACAAGTCCGTGTTCTGTTAATTGTTGCAACACTCTGTCAGGGTTTGCACCTGGTTTATCGCACTTATTAACAGCTACGATAATTGGAACTTCCGCAGCTTTTGCGTGATTAATAGCTTCAATTGTTTGAGGCATGATACCATCATCAGCCGCAACAACCAAAATTGCAATATCGGTTGCTTTCGCACCTCTGGCACGCATTTCTGTGAACGCTTCGTGACCCGGAGTATCAACGAACACGATTTTCTTTTCGTGCTTATTATCAAGATAAACAGTGTAAGCACCAATAGATTGTGTGATACCACCAACTTCAGTTGCAACGATTTTGTGTTTAGAAGCACGAATACTATCAAGTAATGTAGTTTTACCGTGGTCAACGTGACCCATAATACTTACAACAGGCGCACGTTTTTTTAATAATTTTTTATCAACTTCAGTAAGTGCTTTTTGTTTTTGTTCTTTTTCAAGCTCTTCTTCCATAAAAGCTTCAATATCTTCTTCAAGAACTTCCAATTCGTATTCAGCACAAACTTTTTTGATTGTATCAACATCAATAAGTTGGTTTACAGTTGCCATAACACCTTGGAACATCAAAAACTTAACAATTTCAGCCGGTGATTTATGGATTTTATCAGCCAATTCACTAATTGTCATCGGCTGATTCACGACAATTTGTTTAACTTCTGCGAGTTCTTCTTCTTTGTGTGATTTCTTTTTGTGTTTTTGAGCGGCTGCTTTTTCCAAAGAAATCATTTCTTGGTCTTCTTTTTTAGAGTTAAAATCTTTATCTTTCTTTTTGCCGTCAACTTTTTTCTTACCACCTGCGGTGTTACTTTTTCCTTCATAAATTTCTTGAGGAATAATTCTTCTTTCCACAAGTTTCTTTTCTTGTCCGCCTTTGTTAAATGGTTTTCTTTCTCCTCTTTCAGGTTTGTCTGTTTTTTCGCCTTCTTTTTTAACAGGCTTTTGAGGAGCGCGTCTTACTATTTCAATTCTTGATTGATTTTTAGGATATTCAATCTTTGTTCTTTCAACTCTTACAACAGGTTTTTCAGCTTTTTTAATTTCAGTTTTTTCTTTTTTTGCTTCTTCAACCTTTTCTACTTTTTCAGCGGATTTTGGGGCTTTTCTAACAACTTCAATTCTGCTTACTGGTTTAGATTTTTCTACACGCTCAACTTTAACAGCTTCTGTCTTTTTAACTTCTTTTGTTTCCGCTTCTTGTTTAACTTCCGCTACAGGAGTTTTAGACTTTTTAACAATAAATGCTTTTGGCTTAGCATTAGATTTTTTAGGCAAAAGACCTAAATGTTCTTTAAGTTTGCGGATTTGAGTCGGAGTTACAGTATTAGAGTGCGATTTTACCATAATTTCCACTTCATTAAACTTTTCAATAACCTCTTTGCTGGTCATTCCAAGTTCTTTTGCTAATTCACTAACTCTAATATTATCCATAAATTCCCTTTCAAGTTTATTTCTCTTTTTTCAGCAAATCTAAAAGTATTGCTTTTTCAAGAGTTACGTTGGTTTTCAACGCTTTATTTAATTTTGATTTTTTTAATGCCAATTCTATACAACTCTGATTATAACAAAGATATGCTGATCTGCCAAATGTTTTAGAATTTGGGTTTACAACCAATCCATCTTTATCTGTTTTCATAATTCTGATAAGATTTTCTCTAGTTTTGAATTCTCCACATCCGACGCATTTTCTTTGTTCGTTCATACATTTTTTATACCATAAACATTATTTTTAGAAAAGTTTTTGGTTCTAAATAAGTCTAAATAAAATTACTCTCGATTAAGAATGTAACAAAAATGCTTTATCCTTGCTTAAGTTTTGTTTTTTTGCTAAGCTCTAAATGTAGATTAGGTAAAGAGGAGTTTTATTATGGACTTAATGAAAGGTAAAAAAGGTATAATTTTTGGTGTTTCTAACACTCACGGTATTGCTTACGGTATTGCAAAACAATTACACGAAGCAGGTGCTGATATTGCTTTCACTTATGCAGGCGAAGCTATGGAAAAAAGAGTTCGTCCAATCGCAGAAGGCATGGATGCAAAATTAATCATGAGCTGTGATGTTACAAACGAAGCAGAAGTTGAAGCTGTATTCAAAGAATGTGAAAAAATCTACGGTAAATTAGATTTCGTAGTTCACGCAGTAGCATTTGCACCAAAAGAAGATTTGATGGGCAGATTTGTTGACACTTCTAAACAAGGTTGGGATATTGCTCTAGGTGTTAGCGCATATTCTCTTGTTACAATTTGTCGTCATGCAGAACGTTTAATGAACGAAGGAAGCTCAATATTCGCTCTAACTTATCTTGGCTCAGTTCTTTCAGTTCCAAGCTACAACGTAATGGGCGTTGCTAAAGCTGCATTAGAATCAGCAATGAGATTCCTAGCTGTGGACTTAGGTCCTAAAGGCATTAGAGTAAACTGCTTGTCTTCAGGTCCGGTTAAAACATTGGCTTCAATGGGTATTTCAGGTTTCTCTAAAATGCTTAAAGCAGGTGCTATGAGAGCTCCAATGAAGAGAAACGTAGCTTTAGAAGATGTTGGTAAAGCTGGTTTATATTTAGCTTCTGACCTTTCAAGCGGTACAACAGGTGAAGTTATTTATGTTGACTGCGGTTGCCACTCAGCTTACGCTTCAGCTGAAGAAATGGATGTACTTTCTCAAGCTGAATAGTTTTGTATTTAAGGCGGATTTGCTATTGCAAATCCGCCTTTTTAAAAGAAAAGGAATTTATTATGAAAAAACTTTTGTCTTCATTATTCTTATTGTTATTAATTTTTGTTGGCACTCAACAAGTAAGAGCTATGAAATATGACCAAGCAATTAACCAGTCTAAACCAATAGCAATTTTTGTTTATGCACCTTGGGCAGATGGTTATTCAACAATGCTTCAAAGTTTTAACAGCTTGCAACAAAAATATGGCACTAAATACAATTTTGTAACAATGAATATTGCAACAGAAGAGGCAAAAGCTTACAATCAAAAATATTATATTTATCCAAACTTGCCTTATGTAATCCTTTTTAGAGAAAGGGGCAAATTCTCAAGATTTATTGAAAAAAATTGTGCACAAGATACACAATGTCTTTCTACAAAAATGGATTTGTTTAACAATTAAAAAAAAGAGCCTAATCGGCTCTTAGAATTAAGAATAGCTGGAAGTATGAAAAAGATTTAATATACTTATATTTAACTCCGATTGAGGTTGTTACACTATTCAACACGTCGGCAATTCAGTATTACCTAAATGGGGAATATTAATAAAAAGCCATGATTAAAATAAATCATGACTTTTTAAGTTATTGTTGGGCAAGTATGCCCAACAGACAAACCACATCAGAAGAACTTTTTGCAACCAACAATGTTAAAGACGCACAAGAGTTAAGAAATGCAATTTTTCAAGAAAATAATTAATAAAAAGCTGGATTTTTCGGTGCTAATCACACCTCAAAATAACGCCTAACTTGTAGTTTCACACTACGTCATTACGAAGGCGATTAGGCTGAAGCAATCCATTTTTGCACAGGATTTTCGTTGATTATTCTTCGTAATAGCTGGCGCAAGATGTCGCAGTTTCCCAAACTGAAACTTTTGAAACTTGAACGATTTTTTCTTTTAATTTGTTATAAATAAACATTGCGATTATTTCGCTTGAAGGGCTTTCGTTTTTGAAATAAGGTAATTCGTTTATGTCTTTGTGGTCTAACAAATCAAGAACTGTTTTTAATTCTTTTTTCAAAACCTTATAGTCCACTAAAATATTACTTTTATCTAAAGCTTCACCTTTAACATAAGCTTCTACGAGCCAGTTATGTCCGTGTTGATTTTCACATTCACCATCATAGTTTAATAAATGGTGTGCTGCTGAAAAATATAATTGCGCTTTTAGTTCAAACATTTTTTCTCCTTTTTAGTTGTTGTCGCGTTGAATGAAAATTGTTCAACACGACCTACATTTATTAAATTTTTGTTTGGCAAGTATGCCCAACCGACATTCTATATTCATCTAAACAAGCATCAAAAATAAAAAGCAATTCCTAATACAATTTTCCACTTTCCATTTTCAATTTTCCATTACAACTACGTCCAATCCGATAGCCCTACCTAAAGGCGTAGCTAGTAGTTTTTATCACATCTTATATCCTTCACCAAGAAGCCTGTCTACGTGCGTAGCACTAGCAGCAAACTTCAGCTAATCTAACAAGAATTTTATCTGTGATTACTTTGATATAATCTTTGTCAACCATGCCGTTAATAATACAATCTGCAATTTGATAAGTTGGTCTGATGTATTGTTGAGCGGTTGCGTTTACATCTTTAAACTGCAAATCTGCAGCTTCGCCTGTTTTACCGCGAGAAACCGCGCGTTTGTACCAACGTTCCTTTATGACTTCTATTGGTGTGTAAACATAAACTTTTACATCCATTATGTCACGAACTTCTTCATTTAGAACGTATAAACCTTCTGTTAAAATGACTTTTGCAGGCTTTTTAATATCACCTTGCGGATTTGAAATACAAGTTACAAAATCGTACTTAGGTGAAACAATTGTTTCGCCTTTCTTTAAGCCTAACAAATGTTCTCTCATTAAAGCAAGGTTGATAACTTCCGGAGTGTCAAAGCTGAAACCTGTTTTAAACAAAGCATCGTAGCTTCCTGCATCTTTAAGCTCTTTTGATGTATCTTTATAATAATCATCTTGACGGATAACAGTATAGATACCTTCTTTTTTGTCACGAACAACAGCTTCTATTGTGTTATCAACAAAAACGGTCTTTCCTGATGCACTTTCACCGGTAATTCCAATGAGAAAAGTTTTTTTCTTTTCTTGAACAACTTTGCGCGCAATGTTCAAAATAAAATCATCGGCAACTTTTAAGAACAAAGGTTGCTCTTCTTTTTTATCTTCTTCAAGAATCTCTTTCAGTGTGTCTACAATGTTAGATATAAGCTCCATATCCAAACGACTGGAATAAAAATTGTAGTTTGTTAGTTCAAAAGTTTCCACCATACATCCATCCTTTGTTCATTATTACCATTGTATAGTAAATACTAAAAAATTGCTCGTGATTTCATGCTAATTGTAAAAAAAATTTACTTAAAAATTAATATACAGCTTCTCAACATAAAACATACATTACTCGACCGATTTTATTTATCACAATTAGTTGCATATTTAACGAGCGCATCATAAATTTCAGGCGCAATTTTGCCTTCCCTCACTTCCCTGTATAGAATCAAAAGCGACTCAAGTCGGCTCAATCTACGACGATAAACCCTAGCTTCTCTTAATGCACTGTATTTATCGGATATAGAAACGATTTGTACTGCAATATCAGATGTAATAGTTGTTTCAATTGCAGGATAGCCGGAATGTTGCAAATTTTGGTGATGGTATCTTATTAGTTCCAACGTTTTTGGAGAAAGATTTTGTGTTTTCAACAACTCATATCCCAAAGTCGAGTGGATATTCATAATCTCGCGTTCTTTAACATTTAGCTTTGCAGGTTTATTTAAAATCTTTGACGGGATAAGAACTTTACCCAAATCATGCAACATAGATGCTTCCTTAATTATAGATTTATCTAAATCTCTTTTTAAGTCCTCTGATAGCATGGAAAAAACACCTTCAGCAATGTTGCAGGTTTCATTCATATGCCCGCCGGTTAATTCTTTTAACGTTTTTGTATGAATTTCCGGTTTAATTTTATATTGTTTTAAAAGAGCCTCAATTGAAGGATTAAGCGACATCATACGTTTAACTGCATATTTTTGAATATGCTCACCTGTATTCAAAAAAGTTTTTCCACCTTCATCCGCATAAACAAAATAGCTGTTGCGATTAATTTGCACAGCACCTTTTAAACTTACTCTCTTTTCTTTCTTTGGGGTTCTTCTTAATAGCATTGTTCTAGTTCGGATTGTAACTTAACATAAGTTTACAATAAATTGAATAATTTTTCAAGAGAAATGTTTTTGTGTGTAAGAGCAAAATAGAAATTTCCTCTTTTAAAAAATAAAGAGTTAGTTTTTCTCCACAGATGAAGTGAATTTTCTTTGTTAATATCTTTTTGTTATATAAAAAAAGCACCTTTGGGTGCTTTTTAAAAATGGGGCGGATAGTGGGTTTCTGCTCGAACTTTTTAATAAAACTTTACATCCGATTTTAACCTCTGGTAGAATTCTTCCGTTATATTTTGAAATAGAAAATTATATAAGTGGGGTTGAAAAATAAAAATAGATAATTTATAATAAAAACACAGGGTGGTAGTTTCTCAAGCTACCGGATGCCTTGTAGGAAGTCTAACGGTTCTTATCTTTTATGATGAGAGCCGTTTTTTAATACGTATAAAATCAAAAAGATTAAAAATAATGTTATATTGAAATTATCCATATCGACCCCCTTTCTAGTCGGGGAACTAACCCGAAAGTCTAACTATAATGTGTTGGTCAGTTTCCATAGAAAAGGCATCTTTTACCCTGTGCTAAATTATTCAAAGTTCAAATTGATTTCTTAGTAAAAATAATTATACAATAAATATGTTAATAAAAAGATGTGAAATTGATGGAATTACTATTGATATTAAAGTAGAGGATGGAACATCAACCAAAGAAGAACAAACTTTAGCTCTTATAAACTTATTAAAATTTTTAATAGAAGGTCATATTGATAGTTTAGTAAAAAACAATGCTTCAAAAGAAGAAGTAAAAAATTATAAAGAATTGCTAGAACTAATCAATAATTATCTTGAATATAAACAACAACTTTAAAGAGTTCGAAATCCATTATGGGATAGTATGTTTTTAAAATTTCGTTCGAACCCTGAAAACCCTCATCATTCCCAATAAAAAAGCACCCGAAGGTGCTAATTCTAAAAATGGGGCGGATAGTGGGATTCGAACCCACGCATATCGGAACCACAATCCGAGGTCTTAACCACTTGAC